>DASQGK010000049.1:0-15489 GCA_035632655.1 Steroidobacteraceae bacterium
GCGCTGAACTGGCGACGGATCTCCGCAGCTGCGTCCTTCGGTGCAATCGCATCGGCCTGGGAGGCCTCGGGAATGCGCAGGACCGTGCCGGAGCGCAGCACGTTCATGTTCTGGTCGAAGGCGCGCGGGTTCGCCTGATAGATCGCCAGCATCCAGCTGCGCGTGCGCCCAGTCGTGGTGCTCGCGCCTGAAACGCCGCGCGCGATCTCCGAAAGTGTCTCGCCCTTGCGCACCAGGTGTGTCGTATTGCCCGGCTCGGCGGCAGCCGCGGTCGCGGGGGGCGGTGCCGGATTGGCGCTCGCCGCCGGGGCTGCGCTCTCGGTTGCCGAGGGGGCGGGTGCAGCTGTCTCGGTGGCCGCGGTCGCCGGCGCCTCGGTGGCGGGTGCGGGGACGGCGGGCGCCGCGGGGGCGGCGGGAGCTTCTGCAGCACGCGCGATCGTTCCGGCGCGCGTGTCAGCCTGGGTGGTGGGTGCGCTCACGGGCGCGCTCGCCACGGCCGGCTGACCCGGCGTATACACCGGCGGATCGAGCAGCATGGTGTACTCGCGCATCAGCTGGCCGTGAGACCAGCTGACCTGAATCAGCAGCGTGATGAACGGATCGGTGACGGCTTCAGTCGACTTGACCTTGATCAGCTGATGGCCGCCCGCCTGCACGAGGCGCAGCTGCACACTCGTCAGAAAGGCCGGGTAATCGAGTCCGAGCTGGGAGAAGGCTTCGCGAGGCGCGAGCCGCACCTGCACCGTGCTGACCTCATCGGGCGCGACGTCGGTGACCTCGATCTCCGCCTGGAGCGGGGCATTGAGAGGCGACTGGAGACGAACGTCCCCGAGGCCGAGGGCAAACGCGGCTGACGGCAAAGCCAGCAGCAATGCCAGCGCCCGGCATGAGCGTTTGGCGGTCATCACGACACCCCGAGAGGAGTCATTGGGAGAATTATCTTGTAAAAACAAACGGATGGACCACAAGTTGCGAGTCCACCACGAATTGGGCGGCAATATAACTTAAATAGGCTTCCAACCCAAAGCCTCAGGTGTCCCGCGGCGCTCGGCCGCGGCTTCTCGGCGCACATTTCCAGCATGTTCCTCGAGCTAAGCCCCCGTTCGGAATAGCCATGTTTACGGATTCTCCAGACATAAACTGTGTCGCGGTTCTAAGCCTCGGCCGCACCGGCTGGAATGTGACCAGCGCCACATCTTGTGCCCGCGCGCGGCTGCGACCGCCGCCAGCCGTTCAGGCGCGCGGGGTGCCGGGAACCACCGGGGTCGGGGATTTCACGTCCGCGTTCTGCGCGCGGTGCCTGAGGTAGTGGTCCATCAGCACGATCGCGAGCATGGCCTCGGCGATCGGCGTCGCGCGCAGTCCGACACAGGGATCGTGTCGGCCGGTCGTCACGATCTCGACCGGATTGCCGGCCACGTCGATGGTGCGCCCCGGCAGCTGGATGCTCGAGGTGGGCTTGAGTGTCGCGTGCGCGACGATGTCCTGGCCCGAGGAGATGCCACCGAGCACGCCGCCCGCATGGTTGCTGAGAAAACCCGCGGGCGTGAGCTCATCGCGATGCTCGCTGCCGCGCTGGGCCGCGGCTCTCACACCCGCGCCGAGCTCGACCGCCTTCACCGCGTTGATGCTCATGAGGGCGTGGGCGATGTCCGCGTCGAGTCGATCGAACACCGGCTCGCCGAGCCCGGGCGGCACGCCGCTCGCCACCACCGTGACGCGCGCCCCGAGTGAGTCTCCCGCTTCGCGGACTTTCCAGATCAGCTCTTCGAGCTCCGCGATGCGCGCCGGGTCGGGACAGAAGAAAGGATTCCGGTAGGCGAAGGCGGGGTCGACCGGCTCGAGGATCAGCGGCCCCACCTGACTCAAGTAACCGTAGATGCGCACGCCGAGCCGCATGCCGAGATAGCGGCGCGCGATCGCGCCGGCGGCGGTGCGCATCACCGTCTCGCGCGCGCTCGATCGCCCGCCGCCGCGGTAATCGCGCATGCCGTACTTCTGCTGATAGGTGTAGTCGGCGTGCCCCGGCCGGAAGCGATCCTTGATCTTCTCGTAGTCGCGCGCCCGTGCGTCGGTGTTCTCGATGAGGAGCCCGATCGGCGTGCCGGTGGTGTGTCCTTCGAACACGCCCGAGAGGATGCGCACCTGGTCGCCCTCGCGCCGCTGGCTGACGAAGTGCGAAGTGCCGCTGCGACGCCGATCCACGTCCTGCTGCAGGTCGGCCTCGCTCAGCGGCAGTCCCGGCGGACAGCCGTCGACGATGCACCCGAGCGCCGGCCCGTGGCTTTCGCCAAAGGTGGTCACGGTGAAGAGCCTGCCGATGCTGTTGCCGGACATGTGGGTCAGCGTGCCCGAAGTTGCTCGCGCGTCAGCAGGAAGACCCCGCCGCCGCCACGCTCGAAGTGCAGCCACAGGAACGGCAGCCGCGGGAAGGCGCGCCGCACGGCGCCGGCGGTGTTGCCGACCTCGACGATGAGCAGCCCCTCGGGTCGCAGATGGCGGTACGCATGGCGCAGGATGACCGCCACGGAGCTCAAGCCGCGCGCGCCGGCCGCGAGCGCGACACGCGGCTCGTGCCGGTACTCCGGCGGCAGTTGTTTGAGCTCACGAGCTCCCACGTAAGGCGGATTGGCGACGATGATATCGTAGCTCGCGTGGCGAAGCGCTGCGAAGTGGTCGGACTTGCGCAGGCGCACACGCTTGCCCAGCCGGTGCCGCCGCACGTTGTCGCGGGCGACGCTGAGTGCCGCGGCGGAGATGTCCACCGCATCGACGCGCGCCCGAGGCAGGGCGCGTGCGCAGGCGATGGCGATGCAGCCTGAGCCGGTACCGAGGTCGAGGACGCGCCGCACGCGCCGCGGGTCGATCCACGGCGCGAAGCGCCGTTCGATCAGCTCGGCGAGCGGCGAGCGCGGAATCAACACGCGCGGATCGACCCGCATCTCGAGGCCCGCGAACCAGGTGACCCCGGTCAGGTAGGCGGCCGGAATGCGCTCGGCAATGCGCCGCGCGAGCAGTGCCTCGGCCCGGGCGCGCCCCCGCGTGCTGACGCGCCGACGATAGAGTGCCGCGCCGCCTGAGTGCGGCAGGCGCAGCGCGTGCAGCGTCAGGTGGGCCGCCTCGTCCCGCGCATTGTCGGTGCCGTGTCCGAAGAACACCCGTGCGTCCTGCAGGCGCCGCGCGCCGCGGGCGATGAGCGCGCCCACCGTCAGCGGCTCTGAGCGGGTGCGGCGGCGCGCTCTAGCGCGGGGCACCCGCGCTCCCGGCGGCGGTATGAAATAATTCCCCCATGGGCATCATGCGACTGCGCTGGCTCCTGATTCCCGCGGCCGCGTGCGCCGCGCTGGCCGGGTTCTGGCTGGCGCACGAACTTGACAGGGAAACGCCGACACTGGCAAGCGGCACGTGGCTGCCGCAGCCGAAGCCGCTGGCCGACTTTGCCCTGACCGATGAGAGCGGGCAGCCCTACACGCGCGCGCTGCTGACCTCGGCACCGACCCTGGTGTACTTCGGCTTCACCCACTGTCCCGACGTCTGTCCGACGACGCTCCTCAAGCTGGCGCAGCTGCGGCGCGAGCGCGCGCTCACCGGCCTGCGGGTGCTGTTCGTCAGCGTCGATCCCCAGCGCGACACCCCCGCCGTGCTCGGCCGCTACGTGCATGCCTTCGACCCGACGTTTCACGGCGCCACCGGCACCGCGGAGGAGATCGCGCGTGTGGCGCGCAACTTCGGGGTGGCGGTGAGCCGCGTCGAGCTTCCGGGCGGCGACTACACCATGGATCACTCGGCGGTGTTGTTTCTGGTCGCGCGCGGCGGGATTGCGGCGATCTTCACGCCGCCGCTCGAAGTGCCGGGGCTCACCGCCGACCTGCGCCGCATCGCCGCGTTCCTGGCGCGCGGGCGCGCCTGGAATCCGACGTGAGCGCCGACGGCGGCGCCCGGCTCCTGGTCGCGCTGCAATACCTGCTGCCGCAGCACCTGCTGTCGCGCGCCGTACACTGGCTGGCCCGCAATCGCACCAGCTGGCTCAAGAACGCGCTGATCGACAACTTCGCCGTCAACTACCGCCCCGACCTGAGCGAGGCGGAGCAGCCGGACCCGCGCAGGTACGAGAGCTTCAATGCCTTCTTCACGCGCGCGCTGCGCCCTGGGGCGCGCCCGGTGGATGCCTCCCCCGCTACCCTGGTCTCGCCCGTCGACGGCGTGGTGAGTCAGATCGGGCGGCTCGATGGCTCATGGCTGGTACAGGCCAAGGGCCTCGCGTACACGCTCGAATCGCTCCTCGATGAGGCGACCCCGGCCTGGGCGCCGGTGTTTCGGGGCGGTTCCTTCGCGACCCTGTATCTGGCCCCGAGCAACTATCACCGTGTGCACATGCCGCTCGCCGGCTCGCTGCAGGCCGCCTGGTACGTCCCCGGGCAGCTCTTCAGTGTGAACGCCATGACCGCGAGCGCGGTGTCCGGTCTCTTTGCCCGCAACGAGCGCGTGGTGTGCATCTTCTCGGAAGGCACCCTGAGCTTCGCGCTGATCATGGTCGGAGCACTGTTCGTCGGCAGCATGACGACGCTGTGGCACGGCGACGTCACCCCGCGCAGCCCGCGGATCCGCGCCGAGCTGGCGCTGAATTTCACCGCTGCGCCGCTGCGCCAGGACAAGGGAGCCGAGATGGGCCGCTTCAACATGGGCTCCACCGTCATCCTGCTGCTGCCGCCCGGGAGGAGCGAGTGGCTGGCCTCGTTCGCCGCCGGCGTGCCGGTGCGGGTGGGCCAGGCGCTGGCGAGTCTTGTATGAAGCTCGCATTGGACGCCGGCCGGCTCACATGACCAGCGGCGAGGACTGGCGGCCGAGCGCCACCCTCGCGGCGCTGCGCGCCCGCGCGGCGCTGCTCGCGCGCACGCGTGAGTTCTTCGCCGCCCGCGGCGTGCTCGAGGTGGATACGCCGGTGCTCGTCAATGCGCCGGTGAGCGACGTGCACATCGGCAGCGCCGCCGTAGAGCTCGCTCCCGCGCCGCACGGCGCGGCGCGGGAGGCGCCACGCCTCTACCTGCATACCTCACCCGAGTACGCCATGAAGCGGCTGCTCGCGGCCGGCTGCGGCGACATCTACCAGATCTGTCACGTCGTGCGGGCCGACGAGCGCGGCCGCCTGCACAACGCCGAGTTCACGCTCATCGAGTGGTACCGGATCGGCTGGCGGCTCGAGGCGCTGATGGATGAGGTCGAAGCGCTCACTCGTGCGCTCCTCGGACCGGCGGCGGCCGTGCGCAGCAGCGAGCGGCTGAGCTACCGCGAGGCCTTCGTCCGCGAGTTGGGTCTCGACCCGTTCGGCGCCGCCGACGGCGAGCTGCGTACCTGCGCCGCGCGTCTCGGCCTCGAGGCGCGCGCGGCCGGGGACGGCAGCCGCGATGCGCTGCTGGATTTCCTCATGGGCTGTGCGGTCGGGCCGAAGCTCGGGCGCGCCGCCCTGACTTTCGTCCACGGCTACCCGGCGAGCCAGGCGGCCCTCGCCCGGCTCGATCCGCAGGATCCGCGCAGCGCCCTGCGTTTCGAGCTCTACTGCGACGGGGTCGAGCTTGCCAATGGCTTTCAGGAGCTGCAGTCGGCGGCCGAGCAGCGTGCGCGCTTCGAGCGCGACGCCGCCGTGCGGCGCCGCGCGGGGCAGCCGGCGGCCCCGCCCGATGAGCGGCTGCTGGCGGCGCTCGCGGCGGGCATTCCCGAGTGCGCGGGCGTGGCGCTGGGCTTCGACCGCACGCTCATGCTGGCGCTCGGCGCCTCGCACATCGACGAGGTGCTCCCCTTCCCCACCGCGCGCGCGTGACGGCGGCGACCGCCATCGGTTACCGTGACGGGCCTTTGGCGTCACGGAGACTGCATGAGCTATACGACCAGGGAGCGCGACTTTCGCGACAAGGATGCCGCCTATTCCGGCCTGATGAGTGAGCTCACCGGGCTGATCGGCAGCGAGCGCGACGCCATCGCCAACGCGGCCAACTCGGCCGCTCTCCTGTTCGCTGCCCTGCCCGAGGTCAACTGGGTGGGGTATTACTTTTTGAGAGAGGGTGAGCTGGTGGTCGGACCCTACCAGGGGAGGCCCGCGTGCGTGCGCATCGCGATGGGCGCGGGCGTGTGCGGCACGGCAGCGCAGCGCCGGGAGACCCTCATCGTCCAGGATGTGCACGCCTTCCCCGGACACATCGTCTGCGATCCGCTGTCGCGCTCCGAGATCGTCGTACCGCTCCTTGCGGGCAGCCGCCTGCTCGGAGTCCTCGACCTCGACAGCCCCCGTCCCGGGCGTTTCGATGCGGCGGACGCGCGCGGTCTGGAGCGTCTCGCGCAGCGGCTCGTGCCCGCCATCGCCGCCGCCGGAAGCGACGCCGCGGAATGACAGCGGCGCGGCTCTCGCCGCGGGGTCTCGCCGCGGGGACCGCCGCCTTCGTCGTCTGGGGTCTTTTCCCGGTCTACCTGCATGCGCTGATTGCGGTGCCCCCGCTCGAGGTGATCGCGCATCGCGTGACCTGGTCGTGCGTGCTGCTGCTCGCGTGGCTGCTCGTGCGGCGCGAGCTCGGGACCCTCGGCACGACGCTCAGGACGCCGCGCCTCGTGGCAGGCCTTGCGACCTCGGCGACTCTCATCAGCTGCAACTGGCTGATATACGTCTGGAGCGTCGCGCACCAGCACATCGTCGATACGAGCCTCGGCTATTACATCAATCCGCTGGTGAACGTGCTGCTCGGCGTCGTGGTGCTGCACGAGCGGCCGAATCCTCTGCAGTGGACCGCGATCGCACTCGCGGCGGTGGCCGTGCTCTATCTGACGCTGCTCGCCGGGCGGCCCCCGTGGATTGCTTTCGCACTGGCCCTGAGCTTTTCGCTGTACGGGTTCGTGCGCAAGGTGATCAGCGTCGAGGCCCTGCCGGGACTTGCGACCGAGACGCTGCTGCTGCTGCCACTCGCCGCCGGCTTCCTCACTTTCACCGAGGCCTCCGGCTCGGGCGCTCTCACCGGCTTCGGACCGGTGGTCGCGGCGCTCCTCATCGGCAGCGGCATCGTCACCGCGGTGCCGCTGTTTCTCTTTGCCTACTCGGCGCGGCTGCTGCCCTATTCGACCGTCGGGGTACTGCAGTACATCGCACCCAGCCTGCAGCTCGCGTGCGGCGTGCTCCTCTATCACGAGAGCTTCGCCTCGGCCCGTGCGGCCGGCTTCTGCCTGGTCTGGGCGGCGCTGGCGCTGTACGCGGCGGACGGACTATGGCGCGCGCGCCGCGCCGCGCGCCTGACTCACGCCTAGAGGACGCTTACTGCTTGCCGCGCGAGATGTACTCGCCGGTACGCGTGTCGATGCGGATGATTTCCCCCTCGTTGATGAACAGGGGCACCTTCACCACCGCACCGGTCTCGAGCTTGGCCGGCTTCTGCCCCCCGGTGGCGGTATCGCCGCGCAGGCCCGGGTCGGTCTCGACGATCTTCAGCTCGATGTGCGGGGGCGGTGTCACCACCAGCGGCACGTTGTTCCACAGCGTCACGATGCACACCACGCCGTCCTTGAGCCACTGGGCGTTGTCGCCTACGGCCGACTTGCCGGCGGTGTACTGCTCGAAGTTCTCCGGCACCATGAAATGCCAGAAGTCGCCGTCCTGATACAGGTACTGCATGTCCATGTCGACCACGTCGGCGGCCTCGAGCGACTCCCCGGACTTGAAGGTGCGCTCGATGGTGCGGCCGGTCTTCAGGTTGCGCACCTTGATGCGGTTGAAGGCCTGGCCCTTGCCCGGCTTGACGAACTCGTTCTCGACGACCGAGTAGGGGTCGCCATCGAGCAGAACCTTGAGACCCGAGCGGATCTCGCTGGTGGTGTAGCTGGCCATGCAGTGCTTCCGCGATTCCAGGGGCGGCAGGATGTTGCCGCCCCCTCAAAAAAGGGCCGCGTATGATAGCGGCACGCGCTCAGGGCCGCCAGCCGCGTCCGGGGCAACTGCCTCTTCCGCGAGGTCGCTCACGCCGGGGGGGCGCAGTCCTGGTGCTAGAATCCGCGGCTCTTGCGAGCGCATCCAGGGAGTGTTCTTGATGGAGCCGAGCGCCGTTCCGCTCATCGTGCTCAGCGCCAGCCGCGACCCCGTTGAGGCCATCAACGGCATACTGCGGCGCGCGGGTGAGCCGGCGCATTGCACCTGGATCCCGGCGCTGCGCGACCTCGGCGATGCGCTGACCCAGATCAATCCGGAGCTGCTGGTGCACGTCATGGCGGACGAGCAGGAGCTCGAGGCCGTCGTCGCCATCCGCGACCAGCTGGCCGCCACCGTGCCGATCCTCGCGCTCGCCGCCGAGGCCGACGAGGCGCAGATTGCGCACGCGCTCAGCCTCGGGGCCCGCGACCTGGCGACGCTCGCCCATCCGGCGCGGCTGCAGGCGGTCATGATGCGCGAGCTCGAGACATTTCGCGCCCGGCGCACCCGCGATGCGGCGCTGCAGGCGGCGCAGGACGCCCGCAGTCAGCTCGACACGGTGCTCGAGCGATCCAACGACGCAATCCTCCAGGTCCAGGAAGGCATCGTGGTCGATGCCAATCCCGCGTGGCACGAGCTGCTCGGCATCGAGGAGGGCATCGCCGGCCAGCCCGTCATGGACCTGTTCGAAGAGTCCTCGCATGCGGCTCTGCGAGGCGCGCTGGCCGCCTGTCTGCAGGGCCGCTGGAGCGGCGATCACACCCTGCGGGCCAACGCGCTGCCGGCCGACGGCAGCATCCTGCCGGTGGAGATCGCACTCGCCCTCGGCGAGCACGAGGGCGAGCCGTGCGTGCGGCTGGTGGTGCCCTCGGCCCCGCGCGCCGAGCCGCGCGCGATCGAGGCCCAGCCCGCCGCGGCGACTCCCGCGGACACCTATGGACTCCTGCCGCGACGTGAGCTGCTGCAGGCGCTGGCGGCGCGCCTCGCCACACGCCCGAGCGGCGGCATGCGCTGTCTGGCGGCGGTCAAGGTGGACAAGTTCGCCACGCTCGAGCGGGTGCTCGGCGTGACGGCATGCGAAGAGGTGGTGAGCGAGTTCGTGCGGCTGCTGCGCGAGACGGTGCGGCCGAAGGAGCTGATCGGGCGCATGGGCGGCCTCCTGTTCCTCGTGCTGCTCGAGCGCGGCAATGAGAACGACATCAACGCCTGGAGCGAGCAGCTGCTGACACGCGTGCAGAAGCACGTCATGCGGGTGCGCGACAAGGCGGTGTCGGTGACCTGCACCATAGGCCTCTCGACGGTATCGCCGGGGCGCGCCGATCTCGATGCAGTGGTCGCCGATGCGCTCGAGGCATGCCGCAAAGGCAGCGGACGGGGCGGAAATCAGAGCGTCGCCTCGGATCACGCGGACACCGAAAGCCGCGTGATGTCCTACGACAGAGTGTGGGTGAAGCACATCAAGGCGGCGCTCATGGAGAACCGCTTCCGCCTGGTGCAGCAGCCGATCGCGAGCCTGCGCGGCGAGGATCCCGGCATGTTCGACGTGCTGGTGCGCATGATCGACACCCAGGGCAAGGAAGTGCTGCCCTCGGAGTTCATGGCCGCCGCGAGCCGTAACGACCTGATGAAGAACATCGATCGCTGGGTCGTGGGCGCCTCGCTCTCCTTCGCCGCGCAGAAAAAGCCCGAGTGCCTGTTCGTGCGGCTGTCGCGCGAGACGGTGAAGGACGACACCTTCCTCGACTGGCTCGACAATCACCTGCGCTCGAGCCGCGCGGACTCCCGGCACCTGTGCTTCCAGGTGACCGAAGAGAGCGCCGCCACCTACCTCACCCAGGTCAAGACGCTCGCCGGGGCGGTGCGCGAGCGGCGCTTCCGCTTCGCCCTCGAGAGCTTCGGCGGCGGGCGCGACAGTCTCGGCATGCTGGAAGGCATGCCGCTCGATTTCGTCAAGATCGACGGCGCGGTGATTCAGGGCCTGTCCGCGGACCCCCAGCTGCAGCAGCGCGTGCGCGCGCTGGTGGATGCGGCGGCCAAGCGCTCGGTCCAGACCATCGGCGAGCGTGTCGAGGACGCCAACACCATGGCGGTGCTCTGGCAGCTCGGCGTGCAGTACATCCAGGGCTATTTCGTCCATCAGCCCGAGGAAGTCGTCCTGAGCGCCGGGCGCTGATCAATTTGATCAGCCTGCCGCTGCCGGCAGCCGCGCCTCCATCCGCTCGATACGCCGCGGCCAGCCGCGCTTGAGGACCGCGCCGCGCTGCGCGCGCTGCCCGAGGTAATCCTTGAGGTCGCGCCACTCGATGACCTTCTGCGTCTCGCCGGACCAGAGCAGCAGGCTCGCCTGCGGCGGGACCACGGCGACCGCGGTCATGAGCTCGGTGCGTGCGCGCGCCTTCTTGCCGGGAATGTCGTAGAGCTTGTTGCCCTTGCCGCGCGGCATCTCCGGCACCTCGCTCACCGGGAAGGCGAGGAGCTTGCCCTCGCTGCTCACCGCGGCCACCAGCGAATCCGCCGCAGGCACCGGCGCGGGCGCGAGCACCTGCGCGTTCTCGGGCACCGACAGCACGGTCTTGCCCGCACGGCGGTCGGTGAGGAGATCCTTGAGGCGTGCGGTGAAGCCGTACCCGGCATCGCTCGCCAGCAGCCAGAGATCTTCCGGGTCGCCGATCATGACGCCGGCGAATTTGGCGCCATCGGGAGGATCGAGGCGTCCCGAGAGCGGCTCGCCGTAACCACGCGCCGAGGGGAGCGAGTGCGCGGGCAGCGTGTAGGTGCGCCCGGTGCTGTCGATGAACACCGCAGGTTGCAGGCTGCGTCCGCGCGCCAGCGACTGGAAGGCATCGCCTCCCTTGTAGGAGAGCGTGGCCACCTCGACCTCGTGCCCCTTGGCCGAGCGCACCCAGCCGCCTCTCGAGAGCACGACCGTCACCGGCTCGTTGGGAATCAGGCTCGTCTCGTCGATCGCCTGTGCGGCCTCGCGCTCGATGATCTTGGTGCGACGCTCATCGCCGAACTTCTCGGCGTCGGCGCGGATCTCGGTCGCGATGAGTTTGCGCAGCTTCGCCCTGGATTTGAGCAGCGCCTCGATCTCCTCGCGCTCGGCCGCGAGTGTCTTCTGCTCCTCGCGGATCTTCATCTCCTCGAGCTTCGCCAGGTGGCGCAGTCGCGTGTTGAGGATCTCCTCGGTCTGCTCGTCGGAGAGCTTGAAGCGCTTCATCAGGACCGGCTTCGGCTCCTCCTCCCGGCGGATGATGCGGATCACCTCATCGAGATTGAGGAAGGCGATCAGCAAGCCGTCGAGGATGTGCAGCCGCCTCGAGACCTTCTCGAGTCGATGCTCGAGCCGGCGCGTGACGGTGCGGGTGCGGAACTCGAGCCACTCACCGAGGATCTCCCTCAGCCCCATGACTCTCGGGCGCCCGTCGAGGGCGATGATGTTGAGGTTGACCCGGTAGTTGCGCTCGAGGTCGGTGGTGGCGAACAGGTGGTTCATCACTTCGGTGAGGTCCACCCGGTTGGAGCGCGGCACGATCACGAGACGCGTCGGGTTCTCGTGATCGGACTCATCGCGCAGGTCGTCGACCATCGGCAGTTTCTTGGCGCGCATCTGCTCGGCGATCTGCTCCTGCACGCGCGCCGGCGAGACCTGGTAAGGGAAGGCGGTGATGACGACGTTGCCCTCCTCGATCTCCCAGGTGGCGCGCGCCTTGAAGGCGCCGACACCCTTGTCGTAGAACTCCTTCAGATCGGCGCGCGGCGAGATGATCTCCGCCCCGGTGGGGAGATCGGGCCCCTTGACGTGCTTCATCAGCGCCGCGGTCGTGGCTTCGGGCTCCTCGAGCAGGTGCACCGCGGCGGCGGCGACCTCTTTGAGGTTATGCGGTGGAATGTCGGTCGCCATGCCGACCGCAATGCCAGTTGTGCCGTTCAGCAGCAGGTTCGGCAGCCGCGCGGGCAGGATCGATGGTTCCTCGCGCGAGCCGTCGTAGTTCGGCACCCAGTCGACGGTGCCGTCGGCGAGCTCGCCGAGCAGCACTTCCGCATAGCGCGTGAGCTTGGCCTCCGTATAGCGCATGGCCGCGAACGACTTGGGGTCGTCCTGCGATCCCCAGTTGCCCTGGCCGTCGACGAGCGGATAGCGATAGGCGAAGGGCTGCGCCATGAGCACCATCGCCTCGTAGCAGGCCGTATCGCCATGCGGGTGAAACTTGCCGAGCACGTCGCCGACCGTCAGCGCCGCCTTCTTGTGCTTGGCGACCGACGACAGCCCGAGCTCGCTCATGGAGTAGACGATGCGCCGCTGCACGGGCTTCAGCCCGTCGCCGAGCGCCGGCAGCGCCCGGTCGAGGATCACGTACATCGAGTAGTCGAGGTAGGCCTTCTCGGTGAAGGTGGCGAGCGGCTGCCGTTCCACCCCTTCGAAGTTGAGCTCCTGGTTCTCGGGCCCCATGGCTTACACCTGCACCTCGGCGAGATTGCCCTTCTCTTCGAGCCACTCGCGGCGGTCGGCGGCGCGCTTCTTCGCGAGCAGCATGTCCATGAGCTGATCGGCCTTGTCCTTGCCGTCGATGGTGAGCTGCACCAGGCGGCGGGTACGCGGATCGATGGTCGTCTCGCGCAGCTGCTTCGGGTTCATCTCTCCCAGCCCTTTGAAGCGGGTGACGGCGGGCCGGGTGCGCGGGCTCTCCTTTTCTATCTTCTTCAGCAGCTGGTCGCGCTCGGCATCGTCGAGCGCGTAGTGCACCTGTTTACCGGCATCGATGCGGTAGAGCGGCGGCATCGCCACGTGCACGTGGCCATGGGTCACCAGCGGGCGGAAATGCCGCAGGAACAGCGCGCACAGGAGCGTTGCGATGTGCTGCCCGTCCGAGTCGGCGTCCGCGAGGATGCAGACCCGGTGATAGCGCAGCGAGGACAGATCCGCCGAGCCCGGGTCCACCCCGAGCGCGATCGAGATGTTGTGCACCTCCTCGCTCGCCGCCAGCTGCCCCGCATCCACCTCCCAGGTGTTCAGGATCTTGCCGCGCAGCGGCATGATGGCCTGGAACTCCTTGTCGCGCGCCTGCTTGGCCGAGCCGCCCGCCGAGTCGCCCTCGACCAGGAACAGCTCGCAGCGCTTGGGCTCCTGGCTCACGCAGTCGGCGAGCTTGCCGGGAAGCGCCGGCCCCCCCGCGATGCGCTTGCGCACCACGCGCTGCGCGGCGCGGGCGCGCTCCTGCGCGTTGGCGATCGCGAACTGGGCGATGCGCTCGCCCGCATCGGGATGGCGGTTGAGCCACAGTGCCAGCGAGTCGCGCGCGACGCCCTCGACCAGCGCGGCGGCATCGCGCGTGCCCAGGCGCTCCTTCATCTGACCCGCGAACTGCGGCTCGCGGATCTTTATGGACAGCACGAAGTTCGCCTTGTCCCAGACGTCTTCGGGGGTGAGCTTGATACCGCGCGGCACGAGGTTGCGGAATTCGCAGAACTCGCGCACCGCCTGCGCGACCCCGGCGCGCAGGCCATTGACGTGCGTACCGCCCTCGGGCGTTGGAATCAGATTGACGTAACTCTCGCCGAGCGAGACTTCCGCATCCGGCGCCCAGCACAGCGCATAGTCGACCGTGTTGTCATCGCCCGAGCGCGTGCCGGTGATGGGCTCGGGCGGGATGCGCTCGAGCTTCTCCAGCTCCTCCACCAGGTAGGCGCCGAGATCGCCGGTGTAGAACCACTCGTCCTTCTCCCCCGCTGCCTCGTTCCGGAACGTCACCTTGAGTCCCGGGCACAGCACCGCCTTCGCCTTGAGCGTGTGCTTGAGCTGCGGCACCGAGAACTTGTCGGAGTCGAAGAACTTCGGATCCGGCCAGAAACGGATGGTGGTGCCGGTATTGCGCTGCCCCACCGTGCCGGTCTCTTCGAGCCTGGAGGCGATCTTCCCGTCCTTGAAGCTGATGTTGTATTCCTTGCCGCCGCGCTTGATCCAGCACTCGAGGTGCTTCGACAGCGCGTTCACCACCGACACACCGACGCCGTGCAGGCCCCCGGAGAACTTGTAGGTCTTGTCGGAGAACTTACCTCCGGCGTGCAGGCGCGTGAGAATCAGCTCCGCGCCGCTCACTTTCTCCTTGGGGTGGATGTCGACCGGCATGCCGCGGCCGTCGTCGGCCACCTCCAGCGACCCGTCCTTGTAGAGCACGACGTCGATCTGCTTGCAGTAGCCGGCGATCGCCTCGTCGACGCTGTTGTCGATGACCTCGTGCGCGAGGTGGTTGGGACGCTGCGTGTGGGTGTACATGCCCGGCCGGCGGCGGACGGGCTCGAGGCCTGAGAGGACCTCGATGTCGGATGCGGTGTAGGACTGAGTCATCCGGCCGTTTGCGGCATCCCTTCGGTGCGCGGGCGCAGCTGCGCGCGCGGCGCGCATCTTACCAAAGCGCGCGCCCGCGCGCGGAGCGTCGTGGCCTCAGTCGAGGTCGGCGAGCAGCGCGGTACGCACCGCCGCCGGCAGCGGCTCGACGCTGTGGCGGTAGTGCTCGTGATCGACGCCGGCGCCGAGCGCGCTGCCGGCGCGCAGCGCCGCGATCGCGGCGGCCGGGAGGTCGAAGCGCAGGAAGTGCACGGCGGAGGTCTTCTCCTCGTTCTCGCGCGGCAGATCCTCGTCGGCGATTGCATACACCCGCGGCAGACCTGCCGCCTGCACCCAGCAGCGCCCCTCGATCCCGCGCAGCATCGCGAGCTGCCGGCGGCGCTCCTCGGGGTCTGCGAACTCGATGAGCAGCGTCACCTTCCAGTTGCGGCCGTCCGGGATCAGCGGGTTGTAGGCGGCGAGCTCTTGCGCGATCCCTTCAGGCTCGAAGATCCGCTCGACCCGCAGCATCTCCTGCACCTGGTACTGGACGGTCAGCCGGTCCTCGAAGGACCAGGTGGTATTGGGCCCGACCTGGAGCTGCCGGTTGCGCTTGTGATCGAGCACCCGCATGCGGAATGCCGCGCGCTCGCGCGCGTACTGCTCGAGGGGCATGAGATCGGCGGCGGCGAGCTTCACAGGCCGTACGCGAGCTTCAGGAGGCTGAGCGGATGCTCGGGCTCGCGCGGCTCCTTGAGCCCGCTCTCGATCTGCCGCCCCGCCATGGGACAGTCGCTCGCATAGTGATCGGCGTGCGCGCTCTCGACCCGCTGCACCACCGGGCGGCCGATCTTCACCGAGGCTGCACGGTAGCGCTGTTTCACCCCGTAAGTGCCGTCGTGCCCGGAGCAGCGCTCGATCGCCTCCACCGTCGTGCCCGGCACGAGCAGCAGCGCCTCGCGCGTCTTGAGGCCGAGATTCTGCACGCGCAGGTGGCACGGCACGTGGTAGCTCACCTTGCCGAGGGAGCGCTTGAAGTCGGTGCGCAGGAGTCCCGCCCGATGCCGCAGCATCAGGTACTCGAAGGGATCGAACATGTGCTCGGCGACGCTGCGCACCGCCGCATCGTCCGGGAACATGAGCGGCAGCTCCTGCTTGAACATCAGCACGCAGGAAGGGATCGGCGCCACGATGTCGAAGCCCGCCGCCACGGCCTCCT
>DASQGK010000050.1:0-47233 GCA_035632655.1 Steroidobacteraceae bacterium
ATGAACCGGACAGCGGACTGGTAGAATCACGCGCGCCACGAGTGGGAGAGGTGGCAGAGCGGTTGATTGCACCGGTCTTGAAAACCGGAGGGTCCGCAAGGGCCTCGTGGGTTCGAATCCCACCCTCTCCGCCAAGAAAAACAGGCTTTTCGTGCAATCTGGCTGCACTACCGGGCGGGGGCTATTTGGACGGCGTTACCGGCGGCCCTCCAGCAACGCGGCCGCTAGCTCGCAGCTCATCCTGAAGGCGGTTCGCCAGCGATGGCTTGGCGGACCTCAGCAAGACGCCGCAGCAGAAAATACCGGAGCCAGGAACCGCGCCGAGGCATGCGACTGGGGAAAGATGCGACGCCACGCGCCCGTGCTGCTTTTCATTGTTTTCCCTCCAGCGGCCTTGGAGTCATGCTACACGAGAGAGTCAATCCGATCAGGGCGACGGTTCGAGGGGTCATGAACGCGCGCCTTCGTCGAAGAGTTTTACGGATTGAATCTCCCCCGACGGGATCTTTCCTTGCATGCCATTGATTTCATGGCGACGCAAGGGCACGGCATGCAAATTGCTGGCTCTTCAGATGGTATCTGTCGTGCCACTACAGGTTTTCGCGTGCCGTGATGAACGCGAGCAACTTTCACCGGGTTTCGGTCAGCGGCGGGAAAGTCACTCGATCCGGACCGAAGGCGCTGCTGCTCCTATGTGTCGTCAGCTCTAGCGCATCGGCAACCCCCTTAGTCGACACAGCCTTCACTGGTGAGCAGTCGGGTGATGGCAGCGCCGTGACTGGCTTCTACCAGTACGACATGAGCACTGCGATATTGGACTCATACAGCAATTCCAACGGAAGCGTGTCTGCCGAGTACACCTTCCAAGGTGCGGGTAATTTCTTCTTCGCCAAGCGCGCTGACGGCTCGGTCTTCACAGGTCAGGCATTGACGGTCGTGTTTGAAAATAACGTACGCGGGACTGTCGCCTGCCCCGACGAAACGGGGCCGTTCGATGCCCTTCTGTTCTTTGCAGACTACGCTGACCCGACTGTGAGGGGTGCCGGCGGGACATCCCGTTTTTACTTCAGCGTCTACGACTGCTCTGGCACCATGTTCTCGTCGGCAGTTACGACGCTTCCACAAACCAACATTCCGCTGACTATCCAAGAGAACCCGACAAGCTCTACCGGCCTCCATCAATTCGATGAGGAAGGCACGGGTTCGCTCGGTGGCTTCAGAATCGAGAGCCTGACGCCAGTCCCGGAACCGGGCGCACTCGGACTGCTCGGGATCGGGATTGCGGGGCTAGGGCTTGTTCGCCGAAGGCATCGTCGCGGCTGAAACCCTGGGGGCACTGAAACCGAACCGCAGCAAGGCGCGCGGCGAATAGGTGGGAGACGACCGCAGGTCGTCACTCGCGCAGCGACGTCAGAGGAATCGCTGCAGCCAGTCGGCCCAGCGCTGATAGACGTCCATCTGCCTCACGGGGTCCCCCGGGAAATGCCCGCCGCTCGGGATGGCATAGAACTCCGTGGTGACGTGATTGTCCGTGAGCGCCCGGTAGAGTCCGAAGGACTGGGTGATCGGCACGCGAAAATCGCCGGTGTCGCACATGATGAGGGTGGGCGCCCTTATCTTCGTCATTGTGCTCGCGGGCGACTGGCGGCGATTGATCTCCAGTCCGTTGTCGAGGTACGGCGATGCGCCGGTGCCTTCCGCGACGGTGATGTTGCTGTCGGACAGGTCGTACATCTCGATCCAGTCGGTGACGGCCGCGCCTGCGACCGCGGCCTTCCACACCGGGTAGTGTCCGGCGAGCCAGGTAGTCATGTAGCCGCCGTACGACCAGCCGCTGACGGCCATGCGGCCGGGATCGACCAGTCCGCGGGCCTTCAGGTAATCGACACCAGACATCACGTCCTCGCCGGGTCCCTGGCCTGCGTCGCGATAGATCGAGGCGTAGAAGGCGTTACCGCTGTTGTCGCTGCCGCGGTAGTTGGGCTCGAACACGAACCAGCCGTGGGTGGCCAGCACCTGGGGCAGGAGACTGAAGCGCTCGCGCGAGGCAGAGTTGGGACCGCCGTGAACCAGGAGAACCAGCGGGTAACGCTGCCCTGCGTGGTAGTCCGCCGGATAGGTCAGCACGCCGTCGAGGGAGCGCCCCTCAGGCCCTTTCCAGTTGACGGTCTCGCTGCGTGCCAGCGTCAGGTCGGAGAGCGATGCGTTCTCGTGGGTCAGTACCCTGGGCTGGCCGCCCTCGGGAGCGATCAGGTACAGCTCGTAGGGGTCGGTCTTCGTTTGGCCCACGAACACGATTTCCCCGCGCGATCCAACGTCGAGATCCAGCCAGTAGGCATTGTTCGGCATCACGCCCTCGAGCGCGATCCGGCTCGAGGCTCCGTCGAGCCCGAGCCGCCACAGGCCGACCGTCGTCGCAGTGTTGCCGCCGACGAGGAGCGACTTGCCATCCGGCAGCCACCACGTTCCGAACAGATTGGCCTCGAGCCGGCTGCTGAGGTCGTGACCGGCACCGCCGGCGAACGGCGCGAGCCATACGTCCTGAAACTGCCAGGCATGCGCATCGCGGTTGCGCCAGTACGCCACTCTCGCACCGTCAGGCGAGAGCCTGGGAAATCCCTCGAGCGTCGTGTCGCCGGTGAGCGAGCGAATTGCGCCGCTCGCAACGTCCAGGACCTGCACACGTGTGCGCAGCTGGTCGCCCGTGGAGGGAGTCTCCTGCCGGACGATGACGATGCTCTTGCCGTCCTTCGACCACATGATTGGCGAGGAGGGCGGTCCCGGGGGGAGGCTCGAGGGGAGCGACCAGCTGCCGCTCGTCAGGCGCTTCGCCTCACCACCCTGTGCGGAAATGAGCCACAGGTGGGTGGGGCGGACGGCCTCCGAGATCGTGAAATCGTCGTTACCGACGCGGAAAGCGTTGCGGAACTTCTCCTCGCCTTTGAGCTCCGGCTTGGGATCGGCGACTGCGTAGGCGATGTTGGCGCCGTCGGGGCTCCAGGCGAACTGCGAGACTCCGTCCCTGGCCTTCGTGAGCTGCAGTGCATCCCCGCCGCTCATCGGCAGCACGTAGATCTGTCCGATCTTGGCGGAGTCGGGCGCGATGAATGCGAGCCGGTCTCCGGACGGTGACCAGCGCGGCGACCCCGCATGGTGACGCTCGCGGGTCAGGGGCCGGATGCGCCCGTCAGACACATCGACGAGCATGATCTCCGAGTGGAACTCATCGCTCTCGAGGTCGGCGCGTCCCTCGACGAGCGCGACCGTGCGGCCGTCGGGTGAGAGCTGCGGATCGGACAGATGAACCTGACGGATGAGGTCACGCACGCTCGGCGCGTGCGCCACGGCTGCAAGGCTCGCGCACGCACACAAGGTGAGAGCCGCTGCGGCGGTTCTGCCGGCCACTTTCATGATGGATTCCCCTTCGGGCGGTCTTCTTTTCCGCGCACTATAAACGCCGGCGGCTGGCGCGGCGAGTCAGGGCGTCAGGATCAGCACGTCGGCGGTCACGGCATCCACCGCAGCCCGCGAGAACTTCAGCGGGAAGTACTCCCCCGCGCTCCAGAGCGGCAGCAGGTCGTCATAGTGCCTGGCCCCCGGCTGGCCGCTCTGGCCGGGTACGTTGATCGCGAGCGAGTTGTCCCAGTCGGCGAGGTCGAAGATCTCGCGGAAGCTCGCGCCGGAGGTCTGCTCGAAGGTCTGCTCGTCGAAAGCAGTCGACTGCACCACATCGCCGTCGCCGGGCCGGGCGAGCGGTCCGCGATCCAGTAGCGGGGCCGCTCCCGGGGTGGCATCGAGCGCATGGCGGAAGAATGCCTGGTGAAGTGCGCCCCAGGACCAGCGCGCCGGGTCTGCGCCCTGTCGGGCGACGAGCTGTTGCCAGGCCGATTGCAGCGTATCGCGCAGCATGGCGTCGCGCGTGATGACTGGTGTCGCGCCGAAGACCTCCGCCTTCGGGTCGGCAAGCGCCATTACCGCCTCGGACAGGCCCCAGGTCGGTACGGCGTTCCGGACCGCCGTCGGCAGAGCACGGCGGGTGACGGCGTGCCGCAGCTCTTCGGCCCACATCTCGTAGAGTGCCGCATTCGGCGATTCCGCCCGCAACGCGCAATCCCAGTTCAAGATGAGCCCGGCGGGCCCTTGCGCCGCGGGAGCCGCGGACCCGAGCGCCTCGCGCAGCAGTCCCTGCAGGCGGCGGGCGGGGAGCGATACGACGTCGAGCTGCAGCGCCTGCATGTCGGAGAGGGTGAGCTTGCGGCCCGCGGTGCGCGCCGCTTCGAGCACCTCGCGGATGCGATCGAAACGCTCCGGCGGCGCCCACTCGAAGCCCACGGCGTAGGGATAGCCGGTTGGGGTAACCCGCTGGTTGGCGGTGGCAATGAAGCCGGCCGCCGGGTTGTACGCGTGTGGCAGTGCGGTGTTCGGTATGAAACCGGCCCATTCGTAGCCGCGACCCGCGGGCACCGGCAGCAATCCGCTGAAGGTCCTGCGAATCGGCACGAGGCCGGTCGAATGCTCGCCGATGTTGCCGTCGCGGTCCGCGTAGACGATGTTCTCGGGCGGCACCTTCCAGCGCGGCATGGCGCGCTCGAACTGCTGCCAGTCGCGGGCCCGATCCAGGCTGAGTGAGCCGAGGTAGCCCGCGGTGCCGGGCTCGGCCCCGGCCCAGCGCAGCGCGAGCGCTCGCCGCCCGTCCTCCCAGATGACCGGGCCGTGGCGGGTGAAATGCAGCACCGCGTGGACATCCGGGGCGCCGCGCACGTGAATCGTCTCGTGTTCCTCACGCATCGGCGACCAGTCGCGTCCGGTCCAGTACCAGCGTGGATCGGCGGCGCCGAGCTTCTCGAGATAGAGATCCTGCTGGTCGACGCCGAAGATGGTGAAGCCCCAGGCAATGTGCTCGTTGTGGCCCGCAGCCACGCCGGGTAACGCGGGCTCCACCGCCCCGATGACGTTCCACCCCGGCGCCACCAGGTGCACGATGTAGCGGAGCGAGGGCAGCGCGATCACCCGGTGCGGATCGTTCGCGAGCAGGGGCTTGCCGCTCGCGGTGAGAGCCCCCGAGACGGTCCAGTTGTTGCTCTCCTCACGGGAGGAGGCCGGAAAGGGAATGCGCTTGTCGCTGCTCACGATGCTGTCGAGCAGCGCCGGGGTCAGCCCGGAGAAATCCACGTCGGGTGCGGGATCGAGGTTCGTCGCCGGGTCGAAATGAAAGAGCCTGGAAGCCTCGCGTGCGCCGACCAGCGCCACCGCCTGCGCATGGCGCAGCTCGTCCGTCGCGTTTCCCATCATGCCGTAGGCCGCGAGGCGGTTGAGGCAGTCCTGCGGCTTCCACGGCTCGGGTGCGAAACCGGCCAGCCGGAATTCGACGGGCAGTCCCGGCTGGCCGGGCCGGGCGAGCGCGGCGATGTAGGCGTTGATGCCCGAGGTGAACGCCTCGAGGATCTCGCGCGCATCCGCAGCATAGCTCGCATATTCCCGACCGAGGTCCCCCCGGTAGCGCAGACGGCGCGCGCTGATGTCGCGGGCTACCGCCGTGGGACCGAGGATTTCCGCAAGCCGCCCCTGGCCGGCGCGTTTCCACAGCTCCATCTGAAAGAGCCGGTCCTGGGCCGCGACGAAACCCTGTGCAAAGAAAAGGTCGTGCTGATCGCGGGCATAGATGTGGGCGACTCCCCAGGAGTCGCGCTGCACGCGCACCGGGTGGTGGAGGCCGGGCAGCTGCTCGGTGCCATGGATGACGGCGAGACTCGCCGCGGCGCGCTGCTGCCAGTCGGCGGCCTCGGCAGCCCGCGCGCCGGAGGCGCCCGCGAGGATCGCGACCAGGATCAGACGCATCACCTATAATCTCCCCATGCCGCGGGGGTCAGTCGCTTCCATATTGCTCTCCTGCGCCGCCGCGGTCATTCCGGCGAGCGTCGCCTGCGCCGCCACACCGGCTGACTCCGAGGACGGCCAGTGGACCATGCCGGGCAAGAACTACTCGGCGACGCGCTACAGCGGCCTCGACAGGATCAACCGGCAGAACGCCCGCTCGTTGCGCCCGGTGTGGACCTTCTCCACCGGCGTGCTCGCCGGTCACGAAGGCCAGCCGCTCGTGGTGGGCGACACCATGTACGTCGTCACCCCCTGGCCGAACGTGCTGTACGCGTTCGATCTTTCCAGGGAAGGCTACCCGCTGCGCTGGAAGTATCGCCCGGACGTGAGTCCGAATGCGCTCGGCGTCGCCTGCTGCGATGCCGTGAATCGCGGCGCGTTCTACATCGACGGCATGATCGTCTACAACCTGCTCGACGGCCACACCGTCGCAGTCGATGCGCATACCGGGCGCGAGCTGTGGAAGACCGCGATTGCCGACGTGGGCAGCGGCGAGACGGTGACGATGGCGCCGCTCGTGGTCGGCGACCGGGTCATCGTCGGCGCGTCCGGGGGCGAGTTCGGCATCTTCGGATGGCTCAAGGGCCTCGACCTCAGGACCGGCCGCCTCGCGTGGACGGGACACAACATGGGGCCCGACGCCGACATGCTGATTCAGGCGCAGACCTTCAAGCCTGCCTACGCCGTGCCGGCGGACGAAGGCGCACACAGCTGGGGCGGCGACAGCTGGAAGACCGGTGGCGCCCCCGTGTGGGGCTGGTTGTCCTACGATCCGCAGCTCGATCTCGTCTACTACGGAACCGGGAACGCGGCCCCCTATAACTCCGAGCAGCGTCCCGGTGACAACAAGTGGAGCGCCAGCGTGCTTGCCCGGCGGCCGGGCACGGGTGAGCTCATGTGGGCGTATCAGTTCACGCCCCACGACGGCTGGGACTACGACGCCACGGGCGCGATGGTGCTTGCCGATCTCAGCATCGGCGGCAAGACCGCGCACGCCTTGGTGCACTTCGACAAGAACGGCTTCGCCTATACCCTCGACCGCAGCAGCGGCAAGGTGCTGGTCGCAGCCCCCTTCGTCAACGTCAACTGGGCGAGCTCGGTCGATCTCGCAACCGGTCGACCGGCGGTGGACCCGACGAAGCAGACCGGCGCATCGAAGGGCAACGTCAAGGGGATCTGTCCGTGCCTCGAGGGCGGCGTCAGTCCTAACTCCCCGCCCGCATATTCGCCGCGCACTCATCTTTTCTACACCTCGACCAACAACCTGTGCATGGACTACGAGGCCGGCCACGTCACTTACCTGCGCGGCACGCCCTACATGGGGGTCAACAGCCCCTATCAGGCGGGAACCGGCGGCTACATGGGGTCGTTCATCGCCTGGGATGCTGCGAGCGGTCGCAAGGTATGGGAGCACAGGGAGCGCTATCCGAACTGGAGCGGCGCGCTGGTCACGGCCGGCGATGTAGCTTTCTACGGGACGCTCGATGGCTGGTTCAAGGCGGTCGACGCCCGCACGGGCGCTGAGCTCTCGAAGTTCAAGGTGGGCTCGGGCGTCGTTGGCAACCCGATCTCCTTTCGCGGCCCCGACGGCAAGCAGTATGTGGCGGTGTATGCCGGCATCGGCGGGGACTGGGCGCTGCTGGCGGGCGACACTCGCTCCGACGATCCGCGCGACATCCGGCTGCCGGCGGACTACATGAAGGACATCGCGCGCCACACCAGCCAGGGCGGCATCATCTGGATCTTCGGTCTGTGAGCCGACGCGCGCGCAGCTGCGCTGGAGGCCCGCGCCGGGGCGCGCTCGGGGCACTCACGGTCCTCGGCTTTGCGGCGCTCGCCTCCTGCGCGCGCACCAGCGCTCCACCGGCCGCGAGCGCCGTCGCCACCCCGCCCGCCATCGCCTACGAGGCACATCTTGCCGCCGGCGGCGCCGTACCCCCGGGCGGCGTGCTGCGCAATCCGCACGCAGGCGATGCCGCGGTCGCCAGGAACGGCGCGCTGCTCTTCACCACCATGAACTGCGATGGCTGCCACGGGACCGACGGCAGTGGCTTCGTGGGCCCCAACCTCGGCGCCGGGCGCTGGCGCTACGGCGGCGCTGACGGGGAGATCTTCAGCTCCATTTACTACGGGCGACCGAAGGGAATGCCCGCCTTCGGCGGCGCGCTCGGCCCGGAAGGCGTGTGGACGCTGATCACCTACCTGCGGACGCTCCCGCCGCCGACCGACATGCCTACCGAGTCGTGGGAGACGCCATAGTCGGCCGGGGCGCAGCCTTCGCGCTGGCGGGCCTGTTGGCTGCCGGAACCGCGGACTATCCACAGCCGCCACAGGAGTTGTTCGGCGACCTCTTCGTCGCCGTGCAGACGGCGGGCATCTATGCGGACGGCAAGACCTTCGTCGACGAGGTGCCCGACGCTGCGCCCGAGGTCATTCTCGCCGAGTATCACGCGGCGCGTCCGGACTCTCCGGCGGCGCTCAGGCGCTTCACCGATGCGCACTTCTCGCTCCCCGGGCTTTCCGCGCCCGTCGTGGCAGGCTCCGCGCCGGCCACGCTCGTCGAGCACATCGATGCGCTGTGGCCACAGCTGACGCGCACGACCACCACCGCGCCCCGCTGGTCCTCGCTCCTGCCGCTGCCGAAGCCCTATGTGGTTCCCGGTGGCCGCTTTCGCGAGATCTATTACTGGGACTCCTACTTCACGATGCTCGGCCTCCTCGAGAGCGGGCGCGGGGACCTGGTCGCCGACATGGTGGAGGATTTCGCCCATCTCATCGACAGCTACGGCCACGTACCGAACGGCACGCGCACCTACTACCTGAGCCGTTCGCAGCCGCCATTCTTCTTCGCCATGGTGGGTCTGCTACCCGGCGGTGCGCAGGCCGGCTACGCGCGCTATCTGCCGCAGCTCAGGCGCGAATACGAGTTCTGGATGGAAGGGGCAGGGGAGCTGCGGGCGGGTGAGGCGCATCGGCGCGCGGTCGCACTCCCGGACGGGTCGATTCTCAACCGCTACTGGGACGATCGCGATACGCCGCGCGATGAGTCCTACCGCGACGACGTGGCGCTTGCCCGCGCGAGTGGCCGCCCGCCGGCCGAGGTCTTTCGCGACATCCGCGCCGCTGCCGAGAGCGGCTGGGACTTCAGCTCCCGCTGGTTCGCCGATGCGCGCACCAAGGCGACCATCGATACGACGGATGTCATTCCCGTGGACCTCAATAGTCTGCTGTACGGACTCGAGACCGCGATTGCGAGCGGCTGCGAGCGCAGCGGCGATCGTGCCTGTGCTGCCGGGTTCCGCCGGCGCGCCGCGCAGCGACGCGCCGCCATCGACCGCTGGCTGTGGGATGGCGACGCGGGGGTCTACTTCGATTACCTCTGGACGGCGCATGCGAGTCTCAGACGCCTGTCGGCGGCGACGCTCTATCCGCTGTTCGTCGGTTGTGCCTCGCGCCGCCAGGCTGGCGGTGTCGGCGCGGCCGTCGGGCGGGTGCTGCTCAAGTCCGGCGGCATCGTCACCACCCCGCTCAGCACCGGTGAGCAATGGGACGCACCCAACGGCTGGGCGCCCTTGCAGTGGATCGGCGTTTCCGGCCTCAATCGCTACGGCGAGCGGGCGCTGGCTGCATCCATCGCCTGCCGGTGGCTGCACAATGTGCGGCGCGTGTACACCGAGAGTCACAAGCTGGTGGAGAAGTACGACGTCGTGAGCGAACGCAGCGGCGGCGGCGGAGAGTATCCGTTGCAGGATGGCTTCGGCTGGACCAACGGGGTAACGCGGCGACTCGTGGCACTGTATCCGACCGAGGCCCGCGCACAACAATGTGAACAGAGGTGAACTGCATGAACCGGCGACATTCGGAGACGATGACGGCAGCGCTGGCGGCGCTTATCGGCACCGCCACGCTTGCGGGAGCCAACGTGGATAAGAATTCTCACCCGGCCGCCGCCGATGCCTATCTGTGGCTCGAGGACATCCATGGCGCGAAGGCCCTGGACTGGGTCAAGGCACAGAACGCGAAGTCGACCGCGGTGCTCCAGGGCGATGCCGATTACCGCAGGGACTACGACGCTGTTCTCAAGGTGCTGGATGCGACCGACCGCATTCCTTACGGCGACCTCGACCATCAATACGTCTTCAACTTCTGGCAGGACGCGGGGCACCCCAAGGGGCTGTGGCGGCGCACCACGATCGCCGACTACGCCAGGGCAGCGCCGGCATGGGAGATCCTGCTGGATCTCGACAAGCTCGCCGCCGACGAGCACCAGAACTGGGTGTGGAAGGGGTCCGATTGCACGCCATCGCTCAAACGCTGCCTGCTCACGCTGTCGCGGGGCGGGGGCGATGCGGCCGTGGTGCGCGAGTTCGATCTCGCCAGCCGCAGTTTCGTCAAAGGTGGTTTCGAGCTCGCCGAAGCCAAGTCCTCCATCACCTGGCTCGATGAGGACACGGTGGTTCTCGGCACCGACTTCGGCGCGGGCTCGATGACGACTTCCGGGTACCCGCGGATCGTGAAGCTATGGAAGCGCGGCGCGCCGCTCAGCGAGGCGCATACCGTGTACGAGGGCAAGGAGAGCGATGTCGGTTCGCAGGGCGTCGTCTTTCACGATCCCGCCGGCACGATCGCACTGGTGCAGCGTGATGTCAGCTTCTTCACCACCGAGTACTACCTGCTGGCGGATGGCTCGGCGCGCCAGTTGCCCTTACCGCTCGGCGCCGACCTCAAGGGCGCGCAGGGCAGTCAGCTGCTCTTCACGCTGCGGGACGACTGGGCGCCACCCGGCGGAGCATCCATCGTCAAGGGGTCGCTGATCGCGTACCGCGTGCCCCCGTCGGGCGAGGCAGCCGGCGCCGGCACGGTCGCGGTGCTCTACACCCCGGATGCGCACAGCGCCATCGACCAGGTGGTCGCAGGGCGCGATGCGGTCTACGCCTCGATCTATCGCGACGTCACCGGCAGCATCCACGCGTTTCGTCCCACGGCCGCAGGCAGCTGGAGCGACACCACGCTGGCGCTGCCGCAGCGGGGCTCGACTCACATCGTGAGCGCCAATGCGTGGGGACCCGAGGCGCAGTTCCGCTTCGAGAACTTCACGACGCCGACCACCCTCTATGCGACGGGCGGCGAGGGCCCGCCGGCGCCGATCAAGTCGCTCCCGGCCCGGTTCGATGCCACCGATCTGGTGACCGATCAGTTCTTCGCGACTTCGAAGGACGGCACCAAGGTGCCTTATTTCGTGACGCGCTCAGTCAGGCTCGCCGGTCCCGCGCCGACCGTGCTCTACGGATACGGCGGGTTCGAGATCTCACTTACGCCGAACTACTCGGCGAATTTCGGCATGCTGTGGCTGACGCGGGGTGGCGTGTTCGTGGTCGCCAACATCCGCGGCGGCGGCGAGTACGGGCCAGCGTGGCATCAGGCCGCGCTCCTTCAGAACCGCCAGAAGGCCTACGACGATTTCCAGGCGGTCGCCGCGGATCTGGTGACACGTGGCATCACCACGGCAAGACAGCTCGGCATCATGGGCGGCTCCAACGGGGGGCTGCTGGTGAGCGCCAACATGGTGGAGCGTCCCGACCTCTTCGGTGCGGTGGTCTGTCAGGTACCGCTGGTCGACATGATCCGCTACACGCACATTGGCGCCGGCGCATCCTGGGAGGCCGAGTATGGCGACCCGGCGCGGCCTGCCGACCGTGCCTGGCTGATGAAGTACTCGCCCTACCAGAACGTGAAGAAGGGCCGCCGCTATCCACCGGTCCTGTTCGTCACCGCGACCAGCGACGATCGCGTGACTCCGGTGCATGCGCGCAAGATGGCTGCGCGCATGGAGGAGCAGGGCCACGACGTGTTGTTCTTCGAGAATACCGACGGCGGGCACGCAGCCGCGGCCGATCATCGCCAGGCGGCCGAGATGTGGGCGTTGAGCTTCGTTTACCTGAAGCAGAAGCTCCACGGAGGCTGAAGCCTCGTGCCTGCGGGCGCCTCGGTCCAGGTGCTGCGCGCGGCCGAGCGGACCGCGGTCCCGTGGAAGAATGGCGGCGGTATCACGCGCGAGGTCGCGGTATCGCCGCCCGGAAGCGCGATCGGGAACTTCGACTGGCGCGTCAGCATCGCGGAGATCGCGGTGGCCGGCCCCTTTTCCCTGTTCCCGCTGATCGATCGCAGCATGGCGGTACTGGATGGACGCCTGTCGCTCTCCATCGACGGTCAGGCTCCTCTTACGCTCTCGCGCGAGAGTGCGGCGGTGAGCTTTGCGGGAGAAGTGCCGGTGTTCGCACAGCCGCTCGGCTCCGCCGTCACGGACCTCAATGTCATGAGCCGTCGCGGGCGCTGCAGCGCCACGCTGGGGCGTCGCGCCGCGGACGCCCGTACGGTGCTCCGGTCCGCTGAGGGCACGCGGCTTATCGTGGCGCGCTCCGATCTCACGGTGTACAGCGGTGAAGGCGCGATCGCACTCGCGCCACTCGATGCACTCATCTGCACAAATGACCCGCTGAGCATCGAGGCGCGCGGCGCCGGCGCCGCGCTCTTCGATCTCATCGCGATTCATTTCTCAGCTTGAGCCCGACCGCACTCGGCGCAACGAGCGGCGGCGCGGGACTGCCGCTGACGGCGCCGAAGCGCCCCTCGTTCCAGTCGCGCGTCGCCGCCTGGATCTCGGCGGGCGTGCGCGCCACGAAGTTCCACCAAACGAGGATCTCTTCTTCGAAGGGCGTGCCGCCGATGAGGAGGATCCGCGCCGCCGCCGCGCACTCGATCGCGAGCTCCCCGCGCCCCGGGCCGAAATAGAGCAGCGTCCCGGGAGCGAGCGGCTCGCCGGCAAGCTGTGCCGTTCCTTTCAGGACGAGCGCGGCGTGCTCGAACGATGCAGCGAGCGGCAGGGTGATCGATGCGCCCGCGGTACAGCTCAGGTCCAATCCGAGGAGGGGCGAGAACACCTCCGCCGGCGAGGTCTCGCCCAGGGCGCTGCCGGCGAGCACGCGCATGGCGAAGCCTCCCTGCTCGATGAGCGGCAGGTGCGGATGGTTGCGGAAGGCAGGTGCCCGGCGCCGCTCTCTCTCGGGCAGGGCGATCCACAGTTGGGCCGCATGCAGGCGCCCGGCGCGTCCGGGCGCCGAATCCTCCGCATGCGCGATCCCGCGGCCAGCCGTCATGAGATTCACCTGTCCCGGAGTGATGAGCTGCTCGTTCCCGAGGCTGTCGCGGTGAACGACTTCTCCCTCGATCATCCAGGTGAAGGTCTGGAGCCCGATGTGCGGATGCGGTCCGACGTGCATGCCGCCGCCTGCTCCGAACTCCATCGGTCCCGCATGATCGAGGAAGCACCACGCACCCACCGTGCGGCGTGCGCGATTGGGAAGCGCGCGGCGGATGCTGAGGCCGCCCCCGATCTCGGCATTGCGAGTCTCGAGCCGCTCGGGCGCAGCGCCCGGCCCGCGGGCGCGGCCGCGGCCGCTCATGTCAGCGAGCTCTCTATGCGGATCTCGCCCGATAACACCCTGTGGATCGGACAGCGGTTGGCGATGTCGAGCAAGCGCTCGCGCTGCCCGGCATCCAGTGCGCCGCGCAGCGTGATGCGCCGGCGGATATGGCTGACGCCCGCCGCCGGCGGACCGTCGGGATTGAACTCGAGGGCTACCCCGATGCTCTCGAGCGCCCAGCCCTTGCGGGCCGCATACATGCGCACCGTGATCGAGGTGCAGGCGCCGAGGGCCGACAGCAGCAGCTGATGAGGGTTCGGCCCGGCGTCGGCGCCGCCCGCCTCCCGCGGCTCATCCGCGCGCCAGTGATGCCCCGACTGATCGCTGAGATCGACGGTGTAGGGGGCCCCGTCGCTCACCGCCGTTACGAGAAGAGGAGTGTTCATGGGAGATGCTCATTTTCCAGCCAGCGACTCGATGCGTCTGTCGGGCACGAGCCAGATGACAGCCACGGTGACATAGAGGGCGATCGCAAGCCATGGCCGCAGGAACGCGAGCACGATCGCGGCCAGGTACAGCGCCAGCGACAGCTTGCCTTTCAGGTCTCGGCCGAGCGCCACGGCGAGCCGCGACCCGCGGCCGTTGGCGGCGATGAGCTGCGCCTGCAGCAGCGTGTAGCACACGGCCGCGCAGGCCAGCACCACTCCGTACGCGGCCACCGGCGCCGGCATGAATCCCGCCTCGTCGATCCAGCGGATGACGAAGGGTATCAGCGACAGCCAGAACAGCAGCGCCAGATTCGCCCACAGCACGCGGCCGTTCACCCGCTCGGTGGCGTGCAGCATGTGGTGGTGGTTGTTCCAGAAAATGCCGACGTTCACGTAACTCAGTACGTAGGCGAGCAGCACCGGGGCGTCGGCCCTGAGCGCGGCCAGATCGGCGCCCCGCGGCACGCGGATCTCCAGCACCATGATGGTGATGATGATGGCGACGACGCCGTCGGTGAATGCCTCGAGGCGCGCGGTGTTCATGGGCGCGGATGTTAACCCGCCGCGGGTGTAAGCTGCCGCCATGAGGGGGCCGCGCATCGAGGATCTGCGTTAGGATAGTGCCCATGCTCGATCCGGCCATCGGCCTCACACTCGTCGGGTGCTTCGCGCTGCTCTTTGCGAGCGCGGCCCTCCACAAGCTGCGCAATGTCGCGCATTTCCGCGAGGCGCTGCGCGCCTACCGCCTGCTGCCGGAGGGCGCCAGCTTCGCGGCCGCCGCAGCGCTGCCGGCGCTCGAGCTCGCGCTCGCCGTCGGTCTCCTCAGCGCGATGACGCGGGCCGCAGCGGCGCTGGCCGGGCTGGCGCTGCTCCTCGGCTACGCGGCTGCGATCGCCGTGAATCTGGCCCGCGGGCGGCGCGACCTCGCGTGCGGCTGCGGCGGCGCACAGGACTCGCGGCCGATCGCGCCGTGGATGGTGGTGCGCAATCTGCTGCTCGCCGTCCTGCTGACCGTGGCGCTCGTGCCCTTTAGCTCGCGCACGCTGCTGCCGACGGATGCGCTCACGGTTGCAGCCGGCATCGCGGTTGCCGCGCTCCTCTATGCGAGCCTGGATCGCCTGCTCGGGAGCGCGGCGCGGCGCGCGGCGGCGCTGCGAACCACGCCGTGACCGCGCTCGTCGTCTCCAACGCGCTGCTGTGGCTCCTGGTCCTGGTGCTCGCGGGGGTCGTACTGGCACTCACGCGGCAGCTCGGCGTGCTGCACGAGCGCATCGCTCCTGCGGGGGCGCTGATGCTCAGCCGCGGACTCACCGTGGGCGAGCCTGCGCCGGTGCTGGAAGTCGCCGCTCTCGACGGCCGGGCGCTCAAAATAGCCGCAGCCCGCAGCGACGGCCGCAGCACGCTGCTCCTTTTCGTATCGCCCACCTGTCCGGTGTGCAAGACGCTGCTGCCGGCGCTCAAGTCGAGTCGCAGGGACGAGCGCGCCTGGCTGGATGTGATCCTCGCCAGCGACGGGGACCTCGCCGAGCAGCGCGAGTTCGTGCGCGCGCAGGGTCTCGAGCAGATTCCCTACGTGGTGTCGCCGGCCCTTGGGCTCGCCTACCAGGTGAGCCGGCTGCCGTTTGCGGCGCTGCTCGACGAGCAGGGGGTGCTGCGCGCACGCGGGCTGGTCAACTCGCGCGAGCACCTCGAGAGCCTGTTCGAGGCCAAGCGGCTCGGCGTCGCCTCACTGCAGGAGTATTTCTCATGAATTTCCCGTCGCTGGACGCAGCAGTCCAGGCGGTCCTCGGGGAGTACGAGGCGCGCGCGGCGCGCGAAGAGGAGCTGTGGGACAAGATGAGCCCGCTGGAGGCGGAGCAGCGCATCGACGAGATGCTGCTGCCGGTCGGGCGTGCCACCGGGAGTCTGCTCAACCTGCTGGCGAAGGAAGCCTGCGCGCGCCGCATACTCGAGGTCGGCAGCTCCTTCGGCTACTCGACCGTCTGGCTGGCCGAAGCGGCCCGGACGGTGGGCGGCAAGGTAACCTCCCTCGAGCTGCGCTCCGCCAAGACCGAGTACGCGGCCGGGCAACTGGCGCGCGCGGGGCTTGCCGACTACGTCGACTTCGTGGTGGGCGATGCGCTCGAGAGCCTCGCGACCCTCAGCGGCCCCTTCGATCTGGTGCTGATCGACCTCTGGAAGAATCTCTATGTGCCGGTGTTCGGGCTGCTGCACCCGAAGCTGGCGCCGGGGGCGCTGGTCGTCGCCGACAACATGCTCGAGCCCGCGAGTGCGCGGCCGCATGCCCAGGCCTACCGTCACGCGGTGCACGTGGCGCGCGACATGAGCTCGGTGCTGCTGCCGGTCGGCAACGGCATCGAGCTTAGCCGCTATCAGTAGCCGGCGGCCGACGGAGTAATGTCCGCGAAAATCGCTCCCCGAAGAGCAGCCGGCAAAGATCGCGCTCTTTGCCGGCGGCCGACGGAGTAATGTCCGCGAAAATCGCTTCCTGCGATTTTCGCCAATAAAATAAATCAGTTCGTCATGGCTTCCAGCTCGATGCCCTTGGTCTCGCGTGCCGCGGTGATCACGAAGATGAGCGACAGGGCTGCGAACAGTGCGTACAGGCCGTAGGCGAAGGTCAGACTGATCTCCGCGAGATAAGGAAAGGTCGCGGTAATCAGGAAGTTGGCGAGCCATTGCGCTGCCGCCGCCACGGCCAGCCCGATTGCGCGGATGCGGTTCGGGAACATCTCCCCGAGCAGTACCCACACCACCGGTCCCCAGCTCACGCCGAAGAACACTACATAGAGATTCGCGGCGGCGAGCGCGATCGCCCCGTAGGGCGAGGGGAGGCTCACCGCAGTGCCGCTGCCGCTGGCGTGAGCGAAGCACCAGGCCATTACGGCCAGGGTGAGCGTCATGCCTGCCGAGCCGACCGCCAGCAGCGGCTTGCGCCCGATGCGATCGACCAGCGCGATGGCGACCAGCGTCACCAGCACGTTGGTGATCGAAGTCGCGACGGTGATCTTGAAGGAGTCGGCTTCGCTGAACCCGACCGAATGCCACAGCGTCGACGAGTAATAGAAGATCACATTGATGCCGACGAACTGCTGGAATACCGACAGTGCGATGCCGATCCAAACCACCGGCAGCAGGCCGCGCGGGCCGCGCAAATCGCGCAGCCGCGGACGCTCCTCGGCGCGCAGGCTCACCTCGATGTCCCGCAGCTTGATCTGCAGCTCCTCTTTGTCGAGGACGCCGAGCACCTGGCGCAGGACGTCGCCCGCCAGGCCCGACTGGCCGCGCGCCACCAGGTAGCGTGGCGATTCCGGTACCCCGAGCACCAGCACGCCGTAAATCACGGCCGGAAGTGCCGCCACTATGAACATCCAGCGCCACGCCGCGAGCCCCAGCCAGTACGGCGCGGTAGCGCCGCCTGCGGCGCCGGCCAGTACGGCATCCGCGGCCAGGGCGACGAAGATCCCCAGCACTATCGCCAGTTGCTGGAGGGATCCGAGTCTGCCGCGCACATGCGCCGGCGAAACTTCCGCGATGTACGCGGGAGCAATGACCGAGGCAACGCCGACACCGATGCCGGCGATCAGCCGCCAGGGAATGAGTGCCCAGACACTGTGCGCGAGGCCGGCGCCGAGGGGACTGACCGCCAGCAGCACGGCGGCCACCTGCATGGTGCGCACCCGCCCGAAGTGATCGGCGATCCAGCCGGCATACCAGGCGCCGATCGCCGAGCCGAGCAGTGCACACGAGACCGCAATACCGATCTGGGCCGCATCGAGCGCGAAGTTGCCGCGCACCGCATCGACCGCACCGTTGATCACCGCGGTGTCGTAACCGAACAGGAAGCCGCCGAGCGCCGCGACAGCCGAGATCAGAATCACGCGCGCCGGTGTGGCGTTCGTGGCGGTTACTGCGTTCACTTATCGATCCCCCGGCACGCCGCCGTCTGGCGACGCTGCCACTATGCCACGAGCCGGGCGCAGCCTGCAGGGATCTCTCAGGGCGCCGTCGCAGCGGAATCGGCGAGGGCGATCTCGACGCGCCGGTTGCGCCGGCCTTCGCTGCGGATCCGCAGGACGCGGATGGCGCCGATCTCGGCTATGTTGGCGACGTGAGTTCCGCCGCAGGGCTGCAGATCGATGCCGGGAATCCTGAGCAGCCGCACGGAACCCAGGCCGCGCGGCGGCTGTACGCTCATGGTCTTGACCAGCTCGGGCTGAGCGTCGAGCTCGGCATCGGAGATCCACGCAGTCTCGGTCGCAACCCCGGTCGCGATCAGCCGGTTGGTTTCGCTCGCGATGCGATCGGCGTCGAGCGCCGCCAGCTCGATGTCGAAGTCCAGCCTGGCCTTGTCGGGTACGATGTTGCCACCCGTCACGGGGGCGACCACCACGCACGACAACAGGTGGAGGGCGGTATGCAGGCGCATCAGCCGGTGCCGCCGTGGCCAGTCGATCTCGAGCGTGACCGTCTCGCCGGGCTCGGGGAGCGTCGCTCCGGCTGCCGGCAGGTGCAGGATGCGGTCGGGCGCGGGGCCCTTGCGGGTGTCGGCAATCGCGACACGCGCGCCGTTCTCGCGCAGCAGCGTGCCGGTGTCGCCCGCCTGTCCGCCACCGAGCGGGTAGAAGACGGTGCGATCGAGCTCAACGCCGTGCACATCGGCCGCGAGCACGCGGGCGGTGGCGCTGCGCAGGTACGCATCATCGCGAAACAGGAATTCGGTGCTCACCGGCGCAGACCTAAGGCTACAATCGCGCTGGCCATGGCTCAGTTCTCCTATCGCATCGTCAACGTGTTCACGCAGGGTCGTGCGCCGCTGAGCGGCAATCCACTGTGCGTATTCGAGCGGGCGCAGGCACTCGATGCGCAGAGGATGCAGGCGCTGGCGCTGCAGTTCAACCTGTCCGAGACCAGCTTCATCCTGCCCTCGGCGCGGGCGAGCGCCGCCGTGCGCATTTTCACCCCGCGCTACGAGATGCCGTTCGCCGGGCATCCGACGCTTGGCACGGCGCACGTATGCCGCGCGCTGGGATTGGGCGGCGATCGCCTGACGCTCGAGCTGCCGGCGGGCCTGGTGCCGGTGCGCGCGAGCGGCGATCGCTGGACGCTGCAGGCCATGCAACCCAAGTGGCGCGAGGTCAGCGAGCCGCGTCTCACCCTCGCCGCGATGCTCGGGCTGGAGGAGCGCGACCTCGGCGAGCGCCCGCTGTGGGTCGATGCCGGTGTCGAGCAGCTGATCGTGCCGCTGGCGAGCGAGGCCGCGGTGCGCCGGGTAAACGTGCGCGCGGACCTCCTCAGTGCGCTGCGCAGCGCCGGCGGTTTCAGCCAGGTCTACGTATTCGCGGCCGCGGGCGCGGGCCTGCTGGCGCGGTTCTTCTTTCCCCAGGGGCGCGCAGCGCTAGAGGACCCAGCGACGGGCTCGGCCACCGCCAACCTCGGCGGCTGGTGTCTCGCCACCGGGCGAACGCTGCCGTGCGAGTTCGAGATCTCGCAGGGGGAATATACGGGGCGTCCCTCGGCGCTGCGACTGCGCGTGGATGAGGAGCGGGCGGTGCTGGTGAGCGGGGATGTGATCGAGCTCGGGCGCGGCACGGTCAACCTGTGAATGAAAGGATGAAAGGGCGATGACTCTCCTGCGCATGGCCATCTGTGCCGCTGCCGCGTTGCTCGTCTGCCTGACCGCCCTGGCGGCCCCGGCGCCGACCCCTGCCATGCAGCCCGACATTCCCGCCGAGTTCACGGCTCCGACCGCCGCTTTCGACTACGAGAAACGCGAGGTCATGATTGCGATGCGCGACGGAGTGAAACTCCACACCGTCATCGTCGTCCCAAAAGGGGCGAAGCGCGCACCCATCGTCCTGACACGCACGCCGTACGACGCCTCGAAGGCCGCGGAGCGCATGCCGAGTCCGCGGATGCTCGATACCTTGCCGGACGCCGATGAGCTATTCGTCTCCCACGGGTATATCCGTGTCTATCAGGACGTGCGCGGCAAGTACGGCTCGGAAGGCGACTATGTCATGACGCGCTTCCTGCGCGGACCGCTCAACCACTCGCCCGTCGACCACTCCACCGACACCTGGGACACCATCGACTGGCTGGTGAAGAACCTACCCGAGTCGAATGGCAGGGTGGGCATGATCGGCTGCTCCTACGGCGGCTTCACGGTGCTGATGGGCCTCATCAATCCGCACCCGGCCTTGAAGGCCGTGGTGCCCGAGTGCCCGATGGTCGATGGCTGGAAGGGGGATGACTGGTTTCACAACGGCGCCTTCCGCCAGACGAATTTCGACTACATTTACCAGCAGACCACGCGCCGCGGCGAGGGACAGAAGATCCCGCGCGGCGTGTTCGACGACTACCAGCTGTTCCTCGGTCTCGGCTCGGCCGGCGCGTTCGCGCAGCATTTCGGCATCGACGCGCTGCCATTCTTCCGCAAGCTCGCCGAGCACCCGGCGTACGACGAGTTCTGGAGTGCGCAGGCACTCGACCAGATTCTCGGGGCGCAGCCGCTCAAGGTTCCGGTGCTCCTGGTGACGAGCCTGTGGGACCAGGAGGACATTTATGGCGGCGTGCACGTCTATGCCGCGCTGAAGCCCAGGGACCCGGACAACAGGCTCGTCTTCATGGTGCTCGGGCCCTGGCGGCATTGCGGTATCGGTGGCGACGGCACGACGCTCGGGCCGCTCCGGTTCGACGGCGACACGGCTTTGCAGGCGCGTCGCGACGTGATCGAGAGGTTTCTTGCGGAGCACCTGCAGGACGGCGCGGCGCAGGCGGGTATACCACCGGCCATGGTGTTCGAGACCGGCACCAACGCCTGGCGCCGCTTGCCAGCCTGGCCGCTGTCGTGCCCCTCCGGCTGCGCGTCGAAGTCCGCGCCGCTCTATCTGCAGCCGCACTTCGGGCTGAGTTTTACCGCCCCACCGGTGAAGGGCGGCGCACCCTACGACGAGTATGTGTCCGATCCGGCCAAGCCCGTGCCCTACATCCCGCGGCCGGTGTCGTTTGCCGATCGCGGCGCGTGGCACCATTGGTTACAGACCGATCAGCGCTCCGTCGTCGACCGCCCCGACGTGCTCACCTATACCTCCGCGCCGCTGACCGCGCCGCTGCACCTAGGCGGCGCGCCCATGGTGAATCTCTTTGCGGCGACCAGCGGTACCGACAGCGACTGGGTGGTGAAGCTCATCGATGTGTACCCCGATGAGGTGGCATCGAATCCGCCGATGGGCGGCTATCAGCTGCCGATTGCGATGGACATCTTCCGCGGCCGCTACCGCGAGAGCCTGCAGCATCCGAGCCCCATTCCCGCCGGCAGGGTCGAGCTGTACCGCTTCGCGCTGCCGCAGGTGAATCACGTGTTTCTGCCCGGGCACCGTGTCATGGTGCAGGTGCAGTCGAGCTGGTTTCCTCTCTACGACCGCAACCCGCAGACCTTCGTAGAGAACATATTCTTCGCCGCGCCCGAGGATTATCGGAAGGCCACCCAGCGAGTGTTCCACAGCGGTGGGGCGGCGAGCTTCATCGATCTGCCGCTGGTCGCCGACCACTGAGCTGCGGGCGGGGTGGCGCTGCCGGAGAAGCCGATGCCGCAAACCGGCCAGCCGCCCCCGGGCAGCGTGACGATAATGGGGCAGGGCCGTAAGCGGCACGCACCGCTCAGGACAGGACTCATGGACCAGCAGCCCCAGGCGAATCAACCGGCGCGTGCACGCCGCCCGAGCGGCCGCGACGCCAAGATCGCGGCGCGCACCGCGCGCAGTCACGCCTTCGTTCCTTACATCACGCGCAACATTCCTTACTACGAGGTGTTGTCCACCGAGGGGCTCGAGCTCCTCGAGCACAACGCCGATACGATCCTCGAGGAGGTCGGCATCGACTTCCGCGACGATGCCGAGTCGCTCAAGCTGTGGAAGGATGCGGGCGCGGACGTCGACGGGGAGCGCGTGCGCTTCCCGCGCGGCATGTGCCGGGCGATCGTCAGACGCTCGGCGCCGCAGGAGTTCACCCAGTACGCACGCAACCCGGCGCGCAACGTGGTGATCGGGGGCAAGCGCACGGTCTTCGCTCCCGCCTACGGCTCGCCTTTCATCCGCAATCTCGACGAGGGGCGGCGCTACGCGCGCATCGAGGATTTCCGCAACTTCGTGAAGCTCGCGTACGTTGCGAACTCGCTGCATCACTCCGGCGGCACTATCTGCGAGCCGGTCGACCTGCCGGTGAACAAGCGGCACTTCGACATGGTGTATGCCCACATGAAGTACAGCGACAAGCCGTACATGGGCTCGGTCACCCACCCGGAGCGCGCCAGCGACACCGTCGAGATGACGCGCATCCTGTTCGGTGACAACTTCATCGACCCCGCGACGGGCAGGCCGCGCACCTGCATCGTGAGTCTCATCAACGCCAACTCGCCTCTCACCTGGGATGCGACCATGCTCGGCGCCCTCAAGACCTATGCGCGCGCCAACCAGGCGACCGTCGTTACCCCCTTCATACTCGCCGGGGCCATGTCGCCGGTGACGGTGGCGGGGACCGCGGCGCAGACTCTGGCCGAATCCCTGGCCGGCATGGCGCTCGCGCAGCTGGTCAATCCCGGCGCTCCGGTGATCCTCGGAAGCTTTGCCTCCTCGCTGTCGATGCAGTCGGGCGCGCCGACCTTCGGCACCCCGGAGCCGGCGCTGGTGCTGTACGTGATGGCGGCGCTGGCGCGGCGGCTCGGAGTGCCGTTCCGCTCGGGTGGCTCGCTGTGTGCCGCGAAGATCCCCGACGCGCAGGCCGCGTTCGAGTCCGCCAACACTCTGATCCCCACCTGCCTCGCGGGCGTCAACTTCGTGCTGCACACCGCCGGCTGGCTCGAGGGCGGCCTCTCCATGGGTTACGAGAAGTTCGTCATGGATACCGATCAGGCCGGAATGATGCACACGCTGCTCGCCGGTGTGGATCTTTCGGAGAACGGCCAGGCGCTCGATGCGATCCGCGAGGTCGGGCCGGGCAAGCACTTCCTCGGCTGTGCGCACACCCAGGCGAACTTTCAGACCGCGTTCTACCGCTCGCCGCTCGCCGATAACAACAGTGTCGAGCAGTGGGAGGCCGAAGGCGCCAGGGACATGATCCAGCGCGCCAACGCCCTGTGGAAGAAACAGCTGGCCGAGTACGAGGCGCCGCCGCTCGACCCGGCGGTGGATGAGGCGCTCAACGATTACATGACCCGTCGCAAGAGCTCCTTCCCAGACTCGAACGTCTAGGGTTTGCAGAGATGAGCCCGAACGCCGCCACCCAGCCTGCACGCCGTCTGCGCGCCGGCATGGTCGGCGGCGGGCGCGGAGCGTTCATAGGCTCGGTGCATCGCATCGCCGCCGAGCTCGATGGGCAGGCGGCAGTGGTGGCCGGTGCCCTGTCCTCCGACCCGCTTACCGCCCGCGAGAGCGCCGCTGCCTGGTTCCTCGAGCGCGCCTATACCTCTTATGAGGAGATGGCTCGCGCAGAAGCGGCGCAGCGCGAGGGCATCGACTTCGTCATCGTCGCCACTCCCAACCATCTGCATCTGCCCGTGGCGCGCGCCTTTCTGGCCGCCGGCATTCACGTCATCTGCGACAAGCCGCTGGCTCTCGACATTGCCGAGGGCGAGGAGCTCGCCCGGCTGGTGGCGGCGGGACGGAGTCTGTTTGCGCTCAGCCACAATTACACCGGTTACCCGGCCGTCCGCGAGGCGCGCGAGAGAGTGCGCACGGGGCAGCTCGGGGAGATCCGCAAGGTGATGGTCGAGTACACGCAGGACTGGCTGATGGAACCGCTCGAGAGTGGCGGCCACAAGCAGGCGAGCTGGCGCACCGATCCGCAGCGTGCGGGGGTCGGCGGCAGCGTTGGCGACATCGGCAGCCACGCCGCGAACCTGCTCGAGTTCGTGACCGGCGAGCAGATCCAGGCGGTGTGTGCCGATCTCACCTCGTTCGTGCCCGGCCGGCGACTGGACGACGATGCCAACATGCTCATCCGCTTCGCAGACGGCGCCAAAGGCACGCTGGTGTGCTCGCAGATCGCCTGCGGCGAGGAGAACCGCCTCGCTTTCCGTGTGTACGGCTCGCGCGCGGCGCTCGAATGGCAGCAGCAGGAGCCCAACACCCTCATCCATAAGCCCGCGGGCAGGCCCTGGGAGCTGCTGCGGACCGGGCACGGTTACCTGAGCGGCGCGGCGCAGGCCGCCACGCGCATACCGCCCGGGCACCCGGAGGGCTACCTCGAGGCGTTCGCCAACATTTATCGCGCCTTCATGAGCGACGTGCGCCGGGTGGCCGCCGGCGAGGCGCCGCGGCGCGACTACCCGGGCGTGTACGAAGGACTGCGCGGCCTGCGCTTCATCGCGCAGGCGGTGGCGAGCTCGCGCGCCGGGTCGGTCTGGATGAGCGTCTAGCCGATGGGCCGCAGGTAGTCGAAGGCCTGACGCGCCGCCTCGATCTGGCTCATGCGCGTAAACGGCCCCTCCTGCTCCGCGAAGTAGTGCTTCAGCCCGGCTTTTTCCGCCGCGGCGAAGATCGGCCGGTAGTCGATCATGCCGTGCCCGAGCTCTGCACCCGGATGCTCCGCACCGCCGACCGCGGCGGGCAGAAAATCCTTGACGTGAATCATCGGAAAGCGGTGCGGGTAGTGCCCGAAGTAGTCGCGCGGATCGCGCCCGCCGAGCACCATCCAGCCGCAGTCGATCTCGAACTGCACCAGCGACGGGTCGGTCTCGGCGAGCAGCACGTCATAACCGACGGCGGTCCCCTGGCTGGCGAACTCGAAGTCGTGATTGTGGTAGACGTAGCCGAGCCCGGCACGCCGCGCCTGCTCGCCGAGGCGATTGGCGAGCTCGGCTGTCCTGTGCGCCTCCTCCGGTGTCATTCCGCCCTGGTGCGGCCCGGCGATCAGTGAGCGCAGGCTGCCGCTCGCGGCGTAATGGGCGCCGAGCGCATGAGCCTGCTCGAAGGCCGCCGCGGGATCGCTGAAGTCGAGATGGGCGCTCGGAGCCACGAGCCCGCTGTCATCGAGCAGCCGGCGGAAAGCGCTCGCGGTGAGTCCCGCGAATCCGGCGGTCTCCACCTCACGAAAGCCTATGCTCCTGATCCGGCGCAGCGTGGCCGCCGGATCGGCGGCCAGCGAGTCCTTGACCGCATAGAGTTGGATTCCCGCTTGCCCCGCGAGCGGCAGCGAGCGGGCGCGGCCGGGCAGGAGCGGCGCGAGGAGTGCGGCGGCCCCCGCACTTGCAGTCTGCGACAGGAAGCGGCGGCGGCTGCAGGTGAGCATGGGGTCCACATGGTACGCTACTCGAGTGACGGCGCTGATCCGAACGCGTCTGTGCGCGATGATGTTCCTGGAGTTCTTCATCTGGGGCGGTTGGTTCGTCACCATGGGGAGCTTCCTGGCGGCGAACCTGCATGCCAGCGGCGGACAGACCGCACTCGCTTATTCCACGCAGTCGTGGGGGGCCATCGTCGCGCCCTTCATCGTCGGCCTGATTGCCGACCGCTACTTCAATGCCGAGCGGCTGCTCGGGATGCTGCACATCGCCGGGGGCATTCTCCTCTACGTCCTGTACAGCACGCCGGAGTTCGGAGCTTTTTATCCCGTGCTGCTCGGTTACATGCTGCTGTACATGCCGACGCTGGCGCTGGTGAATGCGGTCTCGTTCCGGCAGATGGACGAGCCGGCGCGGCACTTCGGCAGCGTGCGCGTGTGGGGGACGATCGGATGGATCGTGGCGGGTCTGGTGATCAGCTACCTGTTCGCCTGGGACTCGCACTCCGGTGTCGGCCAGGGCCTGCTGCGCCGGACCTTTCTGATGAGCTCGATCGCTTCCTTCGTGCTCGGCGTCTACAGCTTCACGCTGCCGCCGACGCCGCCGCGGCCTGCCACCGGGCCCGCCAGGCTCGGGCGGCTCCTCGGCTTCGACGCACTCACTCTGCTCAGGGAGCGCAATTTTGCCGTGTTCTTCGGCGCCTCGGTGCTGATCTGCATTCCGCTCGCCTTCTATTACCAGAACGCGAATCAGTTCCTCACCGAAATTGAGGTCGCCAACGCCACGGGCAAGCAGACCATCGGCCAGATGTCCGAGGTGCTGTTCATGCTGGCGATCCCGTTCTTCCTGCGGGCCTTCGGCATGAAGCTCACGCTCCTGATCGGTATGCTGGCATGGGCGGTGCGCTATGTGATGTTCGCATTCGGCAACGCGGGCGACCTCGCCTGGCTGCTGCTCATCGGCATAGCGCTCCACGGGGTTTGCTACGACTTCTTCTTCGTCTCCGGGCAGATCTACACCGATTCCAAGGCCGGGGCCGAGCACAAGGCCGCGGCGCAGGGCCTGATCACGCTCGCTACCTACGGGGTGGGGATGCTCATCGGTTTCTCGGTCGCAGGCATGACGGTCGACGCGCACGCGGCGGCAGGGGCGCATGACTGGCGAGCGATCTGGCTGTTTCCGGCAGCATTTGCCGGGGTGATATTCCTGCTGTTCGCGGCCGCATTCCGCAACGAGAGGATCGCCTATGCCGGGAAGTGAGTTCCGGCCGCGGCCCATGCGCCTCAGCGTCCTCACCGCGGCGCTGCAGGAGCTCACGCCGCGCAGCGCGCGCGACGCCGACCCGGATCTCGCCATCGAGGAGTGGCTCGGGTTTGCGCGCGAGCTCGACTGCCCGAACATCGAGCTGTCGGCGGCGCTCCACCCCGCCGAGAGCGACAGGCCCGCGGCCGCCATGCTCGATCCGGTGGCCAATACCCTGGATCTGCGCCGGCCGTTCGACAAGGCGCGCGCCGCGCGCATCGGGCGGGCCATGCAGGCGAACCGTGTGGGGCTCTCGGATCTCGGCTACTTCGACAACATGCTGGCCGTGGATGAGGCGGCACGGGCCAGGAAGCACGCGCTGATGCTGCGCGTGTTCGATGCCGCGGTGCTGCTAGGAACCGACGCGGTCACCGGCTTCGTCGGACGCAACCCGCGCCTGTCGATGGACGCCAACCTCGTCATGTTCGAGGAGGTGTTCGTGCCGCTGCTCGAGGCAGCCAAGGCGCGCGGGCTCACCTACCGCGTCGAGCAGTGTCCGATGCCGGGCTGGAACACCAGCGACCTCTGGCACAACAACATCGCCTACGCGCCCGGCCCGTGGATCGCGCTGCACCGCATCTGCGAGAAGCACGGGGTGGGCGATCAGTTTCGCATCCACTACGATCCCTCGCATGCCATCCTCATGGGCCAGGACTCGCGCTCGGTATTCCAGTACCTCAGGGACAGCGGCTACGGGTTTCTGATCGGCGGCTTTCACGTCAAGGGCCAGGTGATCGATTCGCGCGGTATCGCCGCCTGGGGCTATGGCGGGCAGACGATGCAACGCGGAGACTGGCAGGGGAGCGAGCCCAGCTCCGATCCGGCACGAGAGGCCAATGCCTGGAAGAAGCAGACGGTGTTCGCACAGCACGAGCTGCCGGGCACTGCACGACACGACCCGCTGGCGTATCTCCAGAACCGGTCGGTGGACTGGCTCGATCATCAGCTTGCGGCGCGCGAGCTCCTCAGCATCGAGCCCGACAAGACCTATCTGGTCGTGGAGCACGAGTATCCACCGGCGCGCATCCAGGACCGGGAGCGCCTCAAGCCGATCCTGGCCGCCTCGATCGCGTTCACGCGTGCGATCGACGAGGCCGCGGCGGCGATGTACGCCCTGCAGCATGAGGTGCTGGCGAGCCTGGGGATAGCGGTGCAGGGCGTTGGCCGCGAGGCATTCAGGTCGTGAGCGAGTGACAGAGGTGCCATGCCCTTCGTAACCCCCAGAACCCAGCAGCGCAGCTACGATGTGATCGTGGTCGGGTCCGGCGCGGCCGGCGGGCAGACGGCCTACACCCTGTGCATGGAGGGCGCGCGGGTGCTGATGCTGGAAGCAGGGCGCCGCTACCGTCCCGAGAGCGAGACGCCGATGTTCCAGACGCCCGACATGGCGCCCCTGGGAGGCGTCGGCACGCCGCAGAAGCCCTTCGGCTTCTACGACGCGACCATCGATGGAGGCTGGCAGGTACCGGGCGAGCCCTACGTGCGCATGACCGAGGAACACGGCGGCCGCTTCGACTGGTGGCGCGCACGGATGCTCGGCGGGCGCACCAACCACTGGGGACGTATCTCGCTGCGCAACGGCCCGTACGACTTCAAGCCGAAGACCCGCGACGGCCTCGGCTTCGACTGGCCGATCAGTTACGAGGATGTGGCGCCGTATTACGACAAGGTCGAGCTGCTGATCGGCGTCTACGGCAGCAATGAAGGCCTCGAGAATACGCCCAGCTCCTCGCCCGGCTGCCTGCTGCCACCGCCGCAGCCGATCGTGAGCGACTACCTGATCGCACAGCGGGCCAGGCGCGTCGGAGTTCCCACGATCCCCGGTCATCGTGCGGTGCTGACCCGAACGCTGGATGCGCAGGCGAACTCATCGCGGCTCTATCCCGGCAATGCGACCGCGCGCAGGCTGACGGCCGACTCGATGCGCAGCCGCGGTCCATGCCTGTGGGCCACGCCCTGCGGGCGCGGCTGCGCCATCCGCGCCAACTATCAGTCGACCACGGTGCATCTGCCGCCGGCCCTCGCCAGCGGCAATCTCGACATCACGACCGATGCGATGGTGTACGAGGTCACCCTCGGACCCGATGGCAAGGCAAGCGGCGTGAGCTTCGTGGACCGCACCACGGGCAGCCACGAGCACGCCAGCGCTCGTGTCGTGGTGCTGGCCGCCAGCGCCTGCGAGTCGGCGCGCATACTGCTCAATTCCCGGAGCGCGAAATTTCCGGACGGGCTCGCGAACTCGAGCGGCAAGGTGGGCCGCTACATCATGGACACCGTCGGCAGCGATGTCTTCGGGCAGGTGCCGATGCTCGAGAGCCTGCCGCCGCTGAATGAGGATGCCGCGGACGGTCATCAGCTCTACACGCCCTGGTGGCTCTATCGCGAGCAACTGGCCGGCAAGCTCGGTTTCGCGCGCGGCTATCACATCGAGTTTGGCGGCGGCAAGCACATGCCCGGGCCCGACACGGGCGCAGGCCTCGAATGGCTGACCGGCGGCAACTACGGCGCGAAGTTCAAGCAGGACGTGCGGCGCTACTACGGGTCCTTCGTATATTTCAGCGGGCGCGGCGAGATGATCCCCAACGAGAACTCGTACTGCGAGATCGACCCGGGCGGCCTCAAGGACAAGTTCGGCATCCCGGTGCTGCGCTTTCACTGGAAGTGGTCCGAGCACGAGACGCGCCAGGCCGCGCACATGCAGCGCACCTTCGGCGACATCATCGAGGCGATGGGCGGCAAGCCCAACAGGATCGAGACCGACGGCGCCAGGGCGATCGCACCGGGAGGCCTCATCATCCACGAGGTCGGCGGAGCGATCATGGGAGCCGATCCGAAGGTCTCCGTCACCAACCAGTGGTGCCAGACGTGGGACGTGCCCAATCTCTTCGTCAGCGACGGGGCGGTATTCCCCTCGAATGCCGACAAGAACCCGACGCTCACGATCATGGCCGTGGCCTGGCGCGCGGCGGACCACATCCTCGAGCGCCTGCGGCGCAGGGAGCTGTGATGGACCGCCGGACCACGATCAAATGGATGCTGGCCGCGAGCGCAACTTTGCCTGCCTGGAGGCGCGGTTCTGCCGCCGGCGCGGGCGCAGAGGCGCCGCCGGCAGCGAGCGGCGGCGAGGGCTACGGGACCGATCCCGACCTGATTGCAGGCCACACGCGCGGGGAGTTCTGGCCGCTCACGCTGAGCGCCGCGCAAAGACGGCTCGCGGCCGTCCTCTCCGACCTCATCATCCCGGCGGATGAGCATTCCCCGAGCGCCTCCGCGGTGGGCGTAGTCGACTTCATCGACGAATGGCTGAGTGCCCCGTACCCGGCCCAGCAGCGCGACCGGCCGATCGTGCTGGGGGGATTCAGTTGGCTCGACGCCGAAGGCGCCCGGCGCGCCGGCAAGCCGTTTGCCGAGCTCGGCTCCGCGGGGCAGGCCGCCATCTGCGATGAGATCTGCACCACGGCGCGTGTGCAAGCCGGGAAGCGCGAGGCGGCGCGCTTCTTTGCGCTGTATCGCGACCTGACGGCCGCCGCCTTCTACTCGAGTCCCGCCGGTCGGAAGGACGTGGGCTACATCGGCAATGTACCGCTCACCCGCTTCGAAGGCGCGCCGCCCGAGGTGCTCAGGAAACTGAACTTGCCGTGAGGCACAGTGTCGAGGATCACCATGAACAGAATCTGGATGGGGTGTGCGCTCGCGGCACTCGCGGTCGGGGCAGTGCTGGCGATGGCGGCCGATCCGGCCGCAGGCGCCTGGCAGACCCCGGAGTGGCGCGGCTGGAAGGAGCCGGGGCTGCCGGCCGGCTGGCACTTCGCCGGCGGGGTGCTCTCGAAGGATGGGCCGGTCGACGATCTCATCACCACGCGGAACTATGGCAACTTCGAGCTCGAGCTCGAGTGGAAGATCGGCAAGGCGGGCAACAGCGGCATCTTCTACCGGGGCACGCGCGAGTACTACCACATCTACTGGAGTGCGCCCGAGTACCAGTTGCTCGATGACGCCAACGCCGAGGACGGCAAGGACCGGCTCACGGCCGCCGCCTCGGCCTACGCGCTCTACGGTGCTCCCGCTGGCGTGGTGAAGCCGTACGATCAATGGAACAGCACGCGGCTGCTGGTACGCGGCCATCACGTCGAGCACTGGCTGAACGGAGTAAAGGTCGTCGCGTACGACCTGGGGAGCGAGGACTGGAAGAAGCGCGTCGCCGCGAGCAAGTTCGCCAGGTACCCGGGCTACGGACTCGCGACGAGCGGCCTCATCGGAATCCAGGGCGATCACCCGGGCGCACTCGCGGTCCGCAACATCCGCCTGCGCGAGCTGCGCTGACCGGATCGGCGCCCCGGGCGTTCCATGTCGGTACAGCTGGCCGAGTCCATGCGCCGCATCAGCGGCCTGCTGCAGTCCGGCCAGTACCGCGCGGCACACGCGCAACTCGAAGCTCTCGTCGCCGCCAATCCGCGCTACGTGGAGGGGCTGCGGCTGCTTGCCGGGACCAAGCAGGCTCTCGGCGACAGCGCGCAGGCGGAGTCCCTGCTGCGGCGCGCTCTCGAGGTCGATCCCCTGTCACCGCCCACCCTGGCCACGCTCGCGGAAGTCCTGCTCCTCTCGGGCCGCGCGGTGGAAGCGGTGCCCCTGTTGCGGCGAGCGATCGAGGGCACGCCGCCTTATCCCCGCGCAGCATTCCTGCTGGCCCGCCACTACCTCAACAGCGGCCAGCCGGCGCTGGCGCTCGAGGTTGCGACACCCTGGTGCAACAGCGCCAGGGCCGACGCCGACCTGGCGGCGCTGCACGTCGCGGCGTACTCAGCTCTCGGCCGTGAGGACGAGGCGGTCGCCCACTACCGTCGCCTTGTGGCACAGGCTCCCGACAATGCCATCGCGGCCCATGCGCTGGCGGACGCTCTGAATGCCGCCCGCCAGCCGCAGGAAGCCGAAGCGCTCGCACGCCAGATCCTGGCGCGCACCCGGCCGACGGCGGCGCTGCACTACAGCCACGCGCGCAGCCTGCTGAGCCTCGAACGATTCGACGAAGCCGAGGTCGCGTTGCGCGAGTGCGTGAGACTCGATCCGCGCCGCGCCGAAGCCCACGACCGGCTGGCCGAGCTCGTCTGGATGCGCACCGGCGATATCGTCGAGGCGACACGCTGCCTCGATCAGGCGCTCGAGAAGCTTCCGCACGATGACGCGCTGCGTGGCACCAAGGCGGCCTTGCTGCAGGGGGCAGGGGATGCGCGCGGGGCTTTTGCGTGCCTCGCCCAGCGTGCGGCACGCCCGGATGCCCACCCGAGCGTCCTCATTCGTGCCGGATTGGCGGCGATGGACTTCGACCCCGCGGCTACGGTGACTCTCGCCGAGCGCGCCTTGCGCGCGCTGCCCAATAACCATACGGCGCGCAAGCTCCTCTGCGGCGGGTACCTGGGTCTGGGGGACGGGCGCAAGGCGCTCGCCGAGTGCGCGACGCTGCTCGAGGCGACGCCCGACGATCAATACCTCATTGCCATGCAGACGACTTCCCTGCGGTTGTTGAACGACCCCCGCTACGAGTTGTTTTGCGACTACGACCGGATGCTTGTGTCGGCGCTGCTCGACGTGCCGGAGGGCTGGCCTGACCTCGGCACGTTCCTCGCAGAGCTCGCCGCGCGCCTGACGGCGCTGCACAACCCCCACGGGCATCGCCTGCTATACCAGTCGCTGCGCCGGGGCACCGAGACCACGCAGGATCTCTCGCGCAGCAGCGATCCCGTCATTCAGGCGCTGTTCAAGGCTTTTGCCGCGCCGATCGCGCGCTACCGCGACCATATCGGTCACGGTGACGATGCCCTGCGCCGGCGCAATCGCGGGCCGGCGCGCTTCAACGGCGCCTGGTCGGTCCGGCTGCACCGCGATGGCTACCACACGAGCCACGTGCACCCGAAGGGGTGGATCTCGTCCGCCTGTTACATCCAGCTGCCTGACAGCATGGAAGCGGGGCACACGGAGGAGGGGATCCTGAGCTTTGGCGCGCCGGGCATGCTCACGACGCCCTCGTTGCCCGCAGAGCTGTCGGTCCGCCCCGAGGTCGGTCTGCTGGTGCTCTTCCCGTCTTATTTCTGGCACGGCACGCTGCCGTTTCACAGCGACCAGCCGCGCCTGACGGTGGCTTTCGACGCCGTCCCGGACACGGACAGCGGCAAATCCTGAGGCAGCGCCGCTATTCGGCGTGCGCGTCGGGCGCACAAAAAAATCTCCCCCCACGTTGCCGTGGGGGGAGAGGTTTGCAGCGTCTTACCAGCGGTACTTGACGGTCATGTTGACCTCGCGGCCCTGGATCGAACGGCCCATGCCCACGTTGTTCTGCACCGTGTTGCCGCCGAAGCGGGCGTTGCCCTCGGTCAGACCGATCTGGTTGGTGATGTTCGAGCCCAGCAGCCGCAGCTCCCAGCTCTCTCCGATGTTGGCGTCGATGCCGAAGCCCATGTCGTAATAGCTGTGCAGCGGCAGCAGTCCCGTGTTGTCCTGGTAGTGCTGGCCGATGTGCTCGTAAGACACCAGTTCAGTCAGCGTGCCCCAGCTGAACACCTGCGTGTCCTGCGGCGTCAGGTAGACCCTCGACTTCGGCAGACGGGCGAGCTGCTGGCCATTGATGGTGCCGCAGATCACGTTGTTGTTGATATCGGTGTACGTGAAACAGCCCTTGAAGTCCTTGTAGTACGCATGCTCGGCAATCGCATTGATCCCGATCCTGAAGGAGCTCAGGTACTGGTTGTCGCTGTTCGCGAAGGGATTCACGCTGCCGTTGACACGCACTCCCAGGGCGGTCGATCCATAGGTGGTGGCCGGGCCGATCGGCACGCCATTGATATCCGAAGGCGTGTACGCCAGGCCGCTGAACTCCTTGTCGTAACCCGATACGTCGATATACATCCATTTATTCTGAATCTTGAACCCGGCCTCGTAGTTCTGGACGCTCGACTGCGGCACGTGGCTCGGGCAGCTGTTTCCGCCCTCGTAGTTCTGGCAACGGACATCGTCGAAGACGTCGAAGGAATGGCCGTTGTTGATGCGCCCGTAGGCGCTCATGTTGTCGTTGAACTCGTAGTTGGCGCCCCCCGAGAACGTCGGCATCGTATTGTTGGCGCTGCCGTGGGAGTAGGTCCCGTCGGGCATCGCCACGTCGTTGTCCCAGAGAATCGTTCCTGTTCCCGGCGCCCCTCCATTCAGGTTGGTGTGAGCCAGGTTGCTCGTCTCCTGGCTCAGGCTGATGTGAGCAAGGCGGACCGAGGCATCCAGCAGCCAGCGGTCGATCTTCCACGAGTCGGACAGGTAGGCTGCGACCTGAGTGGCGTTGCCGTCCTGGAGGATCTGGTAGCCCCCGTTTGCATTGTAAATGCCCTGCGGACTGCTCACCTGGTAGGCGACCCCACCCACGTTGGCGGTCAGTATGATCGGCGCGGCGTTCGGCACATTACTGACCAGTGCGTTTGCGCCCAGCGACCATTGATCGTTCATGGTGTAGTGGTTTACATACACACCGGCCGTCAGGTTGTTGCCGTCGAAGAGCTCCTTGATCGCGCGGAATTCGTCGGTGATGCTGGTGAGCTTCTTCAGCACCGTCCACGTCTGCAGCGCCTCGACGCTCTGATTGGGATCGACCGGCGTACCGCTCGGGTACATGGCCTGTACGTCCGCAGCGGTCAGCCCGTTGGGATTGCCGGCGGCGACGGCGCCCAGACCTGCAATGAAGTCGGTGAGAGTCGACGGGTTGCCGTTGTTGATCATCGCGTGGGTATTTACATACCCGCCGTCGAACAGGAAGTTATTGCTGATGGACCAGCCGTTTCCGAGTGACATCTTGAGCTCTGAGCCGACAAAGCTCAGGTCTCCGCCACGGCCATCGCTGATATTGTCGTTCTGGAAACAGTGGGGCGTCTGGCCGCAGCCTGGATTCGGTATCAGGAAGTTCTGCAGCTGGTAGCTGTTCCAGGTGGAGTGGAGCTGATTGAACCCCGGGTAGGTGCTGACGTTGCCGTTCTGCACGGTGTACGGGAAGTCGGCGACCCACTGGTTGTGATCGTGCATGGTTCTGGCCCAGAACATGACCGACCCGTTATTCAGATCGTGCTTCAGCGTGGCGGTCAGCTGCCCGCCGATATCGGACGGATATTGAGGATCGCGCACGCCGTTGGAGGTTCGGTAGAAGCCGCCGACGCTGCCATACCATCCGTCGGCGATCTTGCCTCCCTGGAACAGATCCGTGCGATACAGTCCCTCGAATCCGTAAGTCACGCCGATCGACCCTTCGCTCTTGTCCTTGCCGGTGCGCAGGATGAAGTTGGCGGTCGCGCCTTCCTGCCCGGGGCCGAAGATCGCACTGGTGCCGCCCTGCACGATCTCGACGCGCTCTACCGTGTCATCCATGCGGATGAAGGAGCTGTTGTCCATGAAGGACAGGAACGGAGAGCCGTAGACCGGCGAGCCCTGGATCATGGTGGTGAAGTAGGGGGAATCGCCGCCGCCGTTCGGAAAGCCGGCCACGTCGATGTTGACGCCGGTCTGGCCGCCGGAATTTTCCGGCCACACGCCCGGCGAGAGCTTGTAAATATCGGACGCCGCCTGGGGGTTCGTCATCGCGATGTCCTGCAGATTCGCCGAGACGATGTTGTAGCTCGCGTCGAGCTTCTTGACCCCTTGAGCGGTAGCGGTGACCACGATCTCCTGCAGTCCGGTCGGACCCGCCGCGCCCTGATCCGCCGCCTGGTCCGCCGCGTAGACCGCGCTCCCGGCGGTGCCGTAGAGAACTGCCGCCACTGCGGCACCTATCAGAGGCCGCCGCGGAAAAGGCGCAGCACCCGCAATCAAGAGAGCACTCCGGTGGAGTGCTTTTTTGCTTTTCACTGTCATGGACAATCCCCTCCCAATGCGTGAAGCAAGCTGGAAAACCCCGAACGAGAACCTCGCGAGCGACGTTCCCTGAAGACTGGGCCGGCGATCGGGCCCGGCGCTTCTCGCTTTGAATGTAATGCGAACAATTCGCGATGACAAGTGAGTGTCGCGAATTTACAACATCGGTGATCCCCCTGTAGGACTGCGCTGTCACGGTGTTTGCAGCGCCCGGGGCGCTGTTGAGGCTGCGGTGCAACAACCCGGCGGGCGACCGGAACGCGCTTCCGGCGTCACTCCGTGCGCGCGAAGAAGACGAGCTCGGAGGAGAGCGGCACCGCCAGCGGAACGTCAACGCCGCGTTCCATCAGCGCACGACCCGTGAGCACGCGGCTCACACCCCGATCGTGGAAACGCAGGGTATAGCGGCTCGCGGGGTCGAGACCCGCGAGATGAAACCGGTGCGAGGGCTCATCGGTTGCGGAGCCGCGAAAGGCGTAGAGCACGCCGCGCTGCCGGCGGGGGGAGAAGTATTCGATGCCATCCCAATGCACGCCGTCGGGACGGTCGGCGACGTGGTAGAGGTCGGCGTCGCGTATCAGTGGGCGCAGTGCCGAACGGTACAGGGCGAACTGGGCGCGCGCATCGGCCCGCCGCGCCGCCGTCCAGGTGCGTGTGTCGAGCATCAGCGAGAACCACCCGAGCATCCCGCTGCGTAACATGTAGCGAAAGTTCTCCGGCCGCGGCGCCGGCCACTCCGCCACGTAGCTTTCCAGCATCGCCGGCGGCAGCACATGGCTCGCATCGAAGAAGGCGCGGCGGTTGGAAAGCGGATCGTAGGTGTCGGTGGTGGAGAAATAATCGCCATGAGCGGCGCTGCCGAAGTCCACCATGCGGCCGCCGTCGTTGCACAGCTCGAGCAGCAGCTGCGGATGCCGTGCACGCAGTCGCTCGTAGATCCCGTAGTAGCCCCGCGCGGCGTGATCACTGACATCGGTCGAGTTCGAGCCCTCGACCCACAGATAACCGGAGTCCGCGTAGACCCGCAGCGTTGCCGCCTCGGGCGGCGCGGCCGGGTGGTCGGAGCGGGTGCTGCCCTGGGCCACCAGGTAACCATCGTGCTCGAGCATGTCGAGGCGATAATCGGTCACGATCCGCTCGAGCTCGCGTTCGGCCCACGCCGAAGCCGCCGGCACGCCCAGGTCGACGGTGATGCCCTTGAAAGGCTCCGAGTGCTTCCATCCCGCGGGCGGATCGGCGATGAGCCAGTCGCGCATGCTGGGATCGTTGACGTCGAGCGCCCCGGCCTGAGTCGAGGCGCCCGCCTGTGCCCAGCTCACCCACAGCCCGAAGCGCATCCGGTGGCGGTGCGCGAAGTCGGCGAGGCTTGCGAGGCCGTGGGGGAAACGCTCCGGGTCGGGCTGCCAGTCTCCGACGCCGCGAAACCAGCCCGCATCGAGATGGAACATCTCGAGGCCGAGCGCTGCGCCGTCCTCGATCATCTGTCGCGCGAGACCCTCGTCCACCGCCATGCCGCTGCCCCAGCTGTTGGTCACCATGAGAGGGTACGAGGGGTCACGGAGAGTCTGCGCATGGCCGAGCACCCGGCGTACCCAGCGGCGCAGAATGTTGCCGGCACCTTCCGGGCCGCCGCTGAAGGCGCCGACGAAGATCGTGGGAGTCTCGTAGGTGGCGCCCGGATCGAGCCGTGTGCGGTAGGGGCCCGGGAGTGGGTTGAGTCCGGCGTCTCCGCGCACTGCCGACCGGTCGCGCGCGAGCGTGATGCGCGTGCGTCCGCTGAACTCGATGCCGAGGTACCAGCCGCGTCGCGCCCCCTGCGGCTCATCGACCAGGAGCCACGGGATCATCTCGCGCGGCTGCCCGGCAACCGGGCGCGCGTAGGTGCTCGAGGTGCCCGACCAGCGGTCACCGACGGACAGCGCATCGAGGTGCGTGCCCACAGCCGATGGTATGTCGGCGCCCTTTTCGATCCACAGCCGCTCCAGCGCCACGGCCGGATCGACGGCCCAGTCGAACGTCAGGCTCGGCTGCAGTGGCAGCCAGAGCGTCTGCGTGCCGAGATTGCGGACTTCGATGCTGTGCTCCAGGGGACCGAAGGGCGCACGTGCGCGCCAGCGCCATACGAGACGCAGCGCCGGCTCCGCGCAGCGGTAAACGAGCGCGATCTCTCGCGCGTCCCTGTGGCTTGCTGCGCGATCCAGCTGCCACCTGAGAGCCTGTGTCGCGCCGGCCGCTTCGACGTGGTCGGGCAAAGCTTCCGCCGCCTGGCCCGTCAACCCCCAGCCGCCGCGGCCGTTGAGCGAAACGACCCGCGGCGCTGCGCTGCCCGCCTCGACGCCCAGCACCGTGTCGGACGTCGACAACGCAGCCGTGTCGGTAGTTGCGCCCTGAGCCGCCGCGACCAGCGAAAGCAGGCCGAAGGCGAGCATTGCGAGAAATGTTTGCTGCATGGCCGCGCTTACCGGCCTTAGTATCGTCCAACGGAGGTACACATGCTTCAGCGAAACGGAAGAACGGTTGCCTGCGCGCGGAGGGCGCGCTCTGCGGCCGCGCTGGTGCTGGCAGCTGCGTGCGTCCCGGCAAGCCTGGCAGTGGCTGCTCCGGACTCGGGGCAGGAGCCGGCGGCGTGGGTGCAGAAAGAGCTCAACTTCCGCTACGTCGGGTTCACGACCAAGTACAGCTGCGACGGATTGCGGGAGAGGATGCGAGGCCTCCTGCTGAAGCTCGGCGCTCGCGCCGACCTCAAGATGACCGGCTACGGCTGCGTGGGAGCCAACTCACCTGAGACGGCCCCCGGTGTGAGAGTCGTCATGCAGGTTCTGCAGCCGGCGAGCGCAGCGGGCGGCGGGCAGACCGCCGCGGCGCACTGGAAGTCAGTCGATCTGCTGGCTGACCGCGATCTCCTCGACGCGGCGCGCGACTGCGAGCTGATCGCGCAGATCGATCGGGAGGTGCTGCCGCTCTTTGCGGTTCGCAATGTCGACTACAGCGCCGCCTGCTCCGTGCACACGCCGCTCGTCGGCGGCACGAAGCTGAAGGCGCAAGTGCTGGTCGCGGACTGAACTCAGGGATTTCGTCAGACGAGGCACAGCCTCAGGAGATCGGCTTGCAGCAGCCATTCGAGCGCCGCCCGCCGCGCTTCGATCTCCGCCAGCGCCTCGGCCAGCAGAGTGGGATCGTGTGCGGCCGAGCCGTCGGAGTCCATCGTGAACCACGCTGCGCCGGTGTTCCACTCCCCGGTCGTGTCGTCGCTCGCGGGGAGCTCAGCCGGGCTCGCGGGCCCGACGCGCCCCGCCAGGGGGCCGATGTCCGGGAAATCCAAGCTCGTCATGTGCTTGACCTCCGCACCGCTGCTGCTGCGTACAGCAGCGTTGGACTGCAGGGCACGCGAAGCGTTCCGTCGACTCAGGCCCTCAGTGTCATTGCGGTCGTGTATTTCTCCCGATCGATGGCCACGTAAGGTAGCAGCGTCACCGGGGTCGACCCGACCGGAGCTTCCCAGCGGCGCGGCGCGAGCTGCCGCGCGGCCAGGAGCTCCGCGCGCTGCGGACGCGGCGGCTCTCCATCGGCTCTGACCGGGAACAGTACCAGCGGGCCGCACAGCAATGCGACCGTGTCCGGGTGGCGTCGGACCAGAGGCTCGAGGCGCAGGGCGCGCGGCAGGATGAGGTCGATGCGATCGTCATCGTGCCATTCGCGGCTCAGGGCCGTGAAGCTCCCCGGGTCGGTGGGGCCCGACCAGCGCTTGCCGTTGATATCGATGCGGGCAGCATCCGCCCACGCGGGGATTCGCAGATTGAGCGTGAACCGCTCGGGACGGGACAGAGTGAGCCGCATGGCCACGCTGTCGGCAAAGGGGTAGTCGCCCGTCTGCGTGAGCGTCGCACGTGTGCCTCCCGCGAGCCAGCGCACGCTCGAGCTCAGGTAGAGATTGACGTAAATCCCCTGCAGGTCGCGGAAGTAGCTATTGATGCCGTAGTCGGCCGCGACCTGGGGCAAGGTGCCGGAGCAACAGGGGAAGCGGTGGTTCGAGTAGACCTTGCTGCCCGAAAAGTTGCAGTCCGCATAGTAGAAAGCGCGCCCGTCCGCCTGCAGGGGAAGCGCTCCCAGCACCGTATTGAACATGACGCGCTCCATGCTGTCGCCGTAGCGTGCGTCGCGGGTTACGCGCAGCAGGTAGCGGGCCAGCTTGAAGTGCGCATAGGCGCCGCACGGTGTCTCGAAGCTGTTGTGCGTGGTCGTGAGGCTCGAATAGAGCTCGTTCCCGTCGGCCGCCGTGAGCTTCTCGTCGGGTCCCCAGCCGCCCGTCGGAAAGCTCTGCCCGGCGAGCATCGCGAAGGCATTGTCGGCGGCGCGCAGGTGCCTTTCGCTGCCGAGCGTCAGGTAGGCCTGCATCGCCGAGGAGAGCGAATTGACATAGCTGTAGGCGTGCTTCCCCGCGAGCACGTTCTCGCCACGCGACAGCGGGTCGAACCAGGTCGCATCGTCCAGGTAGCGCACGGCGAGGTCGCGGTAACGGCGGCCGGCGCCGTAGCGCCAGGCGAGAAACAGGTTCTCCGGCATGGTGTAGGACTCGTCCCACCGGTAGGACTGATCCTTCCCGGGGCGCCAGGGCAGCTCGCGATCGATCGCCGCGGGAGGCAGGTGCGGGAGCGCGGCGTCCGTCGTGCGCTCGAGGATCGCGAGCGCGCGCGTGTCGCCGGCGAGCCGTGAGGAATCGAGCAGTCCGAGGACGAGCTTGTCGTAGCAGTAGGCGGGAAAGCGGTTGAGGTCGTAGAAGCTCCCGGAGATCGCGGCTGCGTACAGCTCGTTGAGACGCAGCACTCTGGCCCTGGCGGTCTGTGAGCCCGTGATTGCGTGGTAACGGGCAAGAGCCGAAATCCACTGGCCGAAAGTGGCGCCGGGTGCGAATCCCGCATCGTCCCGGTGCCAGTCGTAGCCCGGATCGTAGTTATACCAGCCGCCGAGATCCGCGCCCGGCGCGCTCTGGCCGGCCATCTGCCGAAAGGGCTTGAGGAGGCTGTCCTCGCTCAGGTGCATCAGCACCTCATGGGTGCTCTCGAGCTGGTCGCGATGCAGCGCGCTGTCGACCGTCACATCGCCGTAGCCGAATTCCCGCAGCGGCTGCACTGCGGCCGCCGCGCGCAGCTGTGGAGCACGGCAGAGGAGCGCGCCGGCGGACAGCCGTGCGAAATCGCGGCGCGATAGTTTCCCTGATGACATCGGCAGCCATGCTCGCGCGCATGCCGGCCGCCGGCAAGCCGCGCCGCTTCGGGCGCGAGGCCCGCTCAGGTATATTGCCGCGCACCCTGGGGTCGTGCTGGTCGGAGGATGGACGGTCCGTGAATGCCCTGAGCGCATGGTCGGCTGCCGCGGTTCTGGCGATCGCTCCCGCGATGCCGCACGCGGCGCAGACCGCCGAGCTGGCGCCCGCGCCGCGGCTCGACTTCCAGGTCGAAGACGGCCTCAACCTCAATCGCCTGGTGCGCGAGGGCAACGTCGCTGCGCATCTGCTGCTGCGCTCCGGAACCGACCCGCGGGTCCTGATCGCCTTTCCAGCCGGCAACAGCGGCGTCGGGCTGTGGTTCGCGAAGCGCTCCGAGGGCGTGCGCTGGACACTCACCGGTCCACCCGAGCCCGTCCGTGCCACCGACAAAGAGGGTCGCGCGCTCTACGGCATCGTGGCGGCGGTCAGCGTCACCGCGCGCGAGCTCGAGCCACGCCAGGCCGTGCTCTCGAGCATCCGCGTGCTGCGTGACTACCAGCAGACCGGAGCCCTACCGGCCGGCGTCTCGGTCCCACCGGGCATCGATGCGCACAAACTGGTGTGGTCCCGCGACCGCCTGGATGGCGCTGCGGGTTACCGGCTCGAGCTGGAAGTCATCCACGGTGAGCTCGATGCGGGCCGCATCCGTGCCGGCGGCGACGGCACGATCGGCCTGCGTATCACCGCACTCACCGGAGAGACTCCGCTCACGCCGCTCGCGGGCGCGGAGCTCATGACGCCGGCGGCGGCACCCGACGCGGCCGCGCGCAACACGCTCACCTTCCTCAGCTACCGCGAGAAGCTCCTCGCCGGCTCCTGGCGATTCGATACTTATTTTGGACGCGACACGCTCATGTCGGTGCGTCTCCTGCTGCCGGCGCTGAGCGCGACCGCGGTCGAGGCGGGCCTCGGCTCCGTCCTCGCGCGCCTGTCACCGCAGGGCGAGGTCGCACACGAGGAAGACATCGGCGAGCAGGCAGTACTCGATCATCTCAGGCTGGACGGTACCCGCTCGGCGGCGCCCGTCTACGACTACAAGATGATCGACGGCAACTATCTCCTGGCGCCCGTGACGGCGGAGTATCTGCTTCACGATGAGCGCGGCCGCGCACGTGCGGCCGCATTTCTCGCCGCGCCGGCCGGAGGCGCGGAGCGCCTCACGCGGGGCGCCGCCCTGGTCAGGAATCTGCGTCTCGTGATCGAGAGCGCTGCGCCCTTCGCCGCCGATCCCGGGGCGACGCACCTGATCGGGCTGAAGCCCGGTATTGCAGTGGGCGAGTGGCGTGACAGCGAGGGCGGACTCGGTGGGGGACGCTATCCCTACGATGTCGATGCGGTGCTGGTGCCGGCGGCACTGGGCGCCGCGGCTGAGCTGAGCGCCAGCGGTCTCCTCGACCCTTACACGCCGGCGCCGGATCGGGCCCTGCTGGCGCGCGCGGCCTCGATGGCGCGGGTGTGGCGCGAGCGCGCTGCGCCGCTGTTCGACGTGAGCATTCCCAACAAGGAGGCTGCCGCGGAGCTGTGGAGCTACGCTACCGCGGAGCACGTCTCGGCGTTGCCGGCCCTCGCATCGCTTGGCGCGCAGGATCTGCGGTTTCATGCCCTGGCGCTCAGCGCTTCCGGAGCCCCGGTGCAGGTCATGCACTCGGACGAGGGATTTGCCCTCCTGTTCGCAGAGCCAGACCCGGCAGCGGTGGACCGCGCCGTGAGCGTAGCGATGCGCCCGTTTCCCGCCGGGCTGATGACTGAAGTGGGACTGCTGGTGGCCAACCCGGCCTACAGCACGCCGGAGCTGCGCACGCGACTCAACCGCAACGCCTACCACGGCACGGTCGTCTGGTCGTGGCAGCAGGCGATGTTCGCCGCCGGCCTCGCCCGGCAACTGGCCCGCAACGATCTGCCACCCGAGGTTCGTGCCCGCCTCGTCAGCGCGCAGCGCGCCCTGTGGAGGGCGATTGGAGCGACCCGCAGCCTGAGCAACTCCGAGCTCTGGTCCTGGTCCTTCGGCGAACGGCACTATCACGTGGCACCGTTCGGCGCAGCGGCGGCCGATGCGGACGAGTCCAATGCGGCACAGCTCTGGAGCACGGTGTACCTCGCCGTGCGACCTCCCCCGGTCGCGGAGAAGACACCATGAACCGTGGCGGCAAAGCGATCGCGTGCCTGTTGCTGCTGAGCGGCGCCATGAGCGCGGGCGCAGCGACCGACCCGAGCTTCCTGCTGCGTGCCGGAATCGACGACCTGCCGCGGTACTTCCCGGGCTATCTCGGTAACGGCTATGTCGGGACGCTCACCGCACCGCGCGGCACGGAGGCGACCCGTACCTACCTGGCGGCGTTCATGGACTACACGCCCGATGACATGTCGCGACCGGCCGGGGTACCCGCGTGGAATCAGATCGATTTCAGCCCCGGAATGCCCGGGCAGGGGTTTGCCTCGCTCAACCGTGTGCCGTTCGGCGAGCGGCGCTTCAGCGAGTACAGCCAGACGCTCGACCTGCACGATGCGACGCTGACGACGCGCTATCGTTTTCTCGATCGCCGGCGCACGACCGCAGTCGAGGTCGTGACGCTGGTGAGCGAGGCTGCACCGCATCTTGCAGCCACGCGCATCACGATCACGCCGGACTACGACGGCCTCGTGCAGCTCTCGTTCCCGCTCATCCTGTGGGCGGAGCATGCGCCGCGGTTTCCGCTCGGCAGGACGACCGGCCCGGAGCAGGAGGAAGTGATCGCGGCGAACGATCTGCCGATCGAGGCGCAGCCGCCGGCCACGCCCGATCGTGAGGCGGTCTGGTATCCGGGGTACGCTGCCGTTCATGCAGCGGACGGCGACCCCGCGACCCTGTCCTTGTGGCTCGACGCGCAGGCGGTCAAAGGTCTCACGATGGCGATGGCCGCTGCGGTAGCGCTCCCCGAGGGCACGGCGGCCGAGAGTGTCACGCTGCACAAGACCCCCTATCGCCTGTCGCTCGACGTCAACATCAGGGTGGAGCATGGTCACAGCTACGCCTTCACCAAGTTCGTGGCCCTGTCGCGAGCCGGTTGGGGCGGCAACGCGACAGAGGACCTGGCTCTCGCCCGCGAAGCGCGCAAGCGGGGATTCGCGCATCTGCTCGAGGAACAGCGCGCGGCGTGGGCTCAGCTATGGCAGTCGGACGTCCTGATCGAGGGCGATGCGCATGCGCAGCAGGTCACCCACTCGGAGCTCTACTACCTGCTGGCGTGCTCGACGGCCGGCACCGCGCTCTCTCCCGGACCGGATGCGCTCACGCCGGAATACAGCGCACACGTTTTCTGGGACAGCGACACCTGGATATTTCCCGCCTTGCTGCTGCTGCATCCCGAGCGAGCGCAGCCGCTGGTGGACTTCCGCTACCGCACCCTGGAAGCCGCGCAGCAGCGTGCGCAGGCGCACGGCTACCAGGGCGCCATGTATCCCTGGGAGTCGGATCCGGAGAACGGCACCGACCAGACACCGCACTCGGCCGTGCTGCTGGCAGACACCGAGATCCACGTGACGGCGGATGTGGCGATTGCGCAGTGGCAGTACTACCTCGCCACCCACGATCTCGACTGGCTGCGCACCCACGGCTGGCCGGTGATTCGCGAGGTGGCGCGTTTCTGGGCGAGCCGCTCGACCTACAATCCGCGCGCGCATCGCTACGAGATCGAGCACGTCAACTCGGTCGCGGAATCGCACAACGGCATTCCGAACGACACCTTCACCAACGTGTCGGCCGCCCGCGCGCTGTCCATTGCAGTCATGGCGGCCCGGGAGGTCGGCGCGCAGCCCGATCCGGTGTGGGATAGGGCGGCGCGGGCGATGTACGTGCCGCTCGCCGCTGGCGGCACGCATCACCTGCCGTTCGATCCGTCGATCATGGGCAGCAGCGAGGACTTCGGCGGCGGCCCGGTGCCGCTGCTGTTCCTGCCTTCGCTCGATCTGCCCATGAGTCCCGCCTTGCGGCGCGGCGACTACGACTATGCGGTGCGACCCACACCCTTCGACCGGGCCGGCTCGGGCAGCATGGGGATCGCGCCGTCGATCGTGGCCGCGACCACGATCGGCGGGACCGAGGAGGCGACGGCGCTGCTCGAGGCGAATCTCAACGGTGGCACCCTCAAGCCTCCCTTCAATGTGCGCACCGAAGGCGCGAACAACAACACCGGGTATTTCCTCACGGGCTCCGCTGGCTACCTGCAGAGCCTCATTTACGGGTTCAGCGGCCTGCGCACCCGCGAGGCGGGGCTCGTCGAGGCCTACCCGCCGGTGCTGCCCGCCGGCTGGAAGTCACTCACCCTGCATAACATCAGCTTCCGCGGCCAGCGCATGGACATCCACATCACGCGGGATGCGGGCGGGGTAGTGCGCCTCACGCGCGAGGTTCACAAATGACTGGGTGGCAACTTCAGGGCCGCCGCGGCGGCTGCAGGAGGTCTCGAATGCATCGGTTTGCCTTTCTGCTGGTACTGTCGATCGTCGGTACCTGCTCTGCCACGGCCTTCGCGGGCAATGCTGACTGGCGCGAGACCGTGCGGGAGTTCGCGGCTCAGCATTTCAGGCATCCGGCCTGGGGGTACTCGCACTCGGTGCGGGACTACGAGCTGGCGAAAGCGTTGGCGGCTGCCGATCATGTCACCCTCGACGATGATGTGCTCTTCGCTGCTGCTTACCTGCACGACATCGCAGCGTTTGCTCCCTGGGACCGTGAGAAGGAGGGCATAGACCATTCCGACGCAGGTGCGCGCGCGGTGGATTCCGTACTCGGGAACTCCGGCTTTCCCTCCGCGAAGATCGACGCCGTCAGGGATGCGATCCGCACGCACATGTTCTATCGCAAGCCGGTGGGGGCGGAAGCGATATATCTGCACGACGCCGATGCGCTGGACTGGTTGGGAGCGATTGGGGTGGCCCGGGTGATGGCCCTGGTAGACCCGAACGGTGGAGACCCGGATGGCCCCAAGGCGGTGAACATGCTCGAGAAGAATCTCGCGCGGGTGCCGGATGCGGTGGTCTCACCCGCAGGTCGGCAGCGATTGCCGGCTCTGCAGCGACAACTGGCGGACTTCCTCAGGGACCTTCGTCAGGAGACCGACGGATATCGCACGCTCTAGCCTCCAGGGCCGGCGGCTAGACCCCGCTCACTCGCCTCAGCCTGACCGTGATGACAGCGCCGGTCGGCGCTTCGATGCGGCCGTCCTTGAGGATGTTGGCGCGCGGATTCACACCGGCGAAATCCAGCGGCACACCGAGCTCGCGCGGATAGTGGGGACTGCAGCTCTCGGGACTCAGCTGCAGCCGATGCGCCCCGGCCGACCAGATGCTGCCGCGGGGGTGGAGCTGGCACTCGCCATCACCTGACGCCGCTTGGTACTGCAAGCTGCCTTCGACGCCGCCGTCAGCGTACACGCGGTTGATGCTCAGACTGACGACGCGCAGCAACTGCTTCCCCGAAGCATCGACATAGGCACCACTCCAGGTGCCCGACAGGTCACGCCGGGCGGTGGCCGTCCACGCCGGGGGCGCGGCGGCGGTTGCAGGCGAGGCAGGGGGTGTAGCCACCTCTGAGGTGGATGGCGCCGTTGTCGGTTCAGGTGACGGCACCGCGGGTTCCGTCGGTGTCGGCTCCGGCGCCTTCGCAAGAGGCGGACCGCCGGTGTCCATGGAGGCACCACTCTGGTGGCGGAGCAGCGCTCCGACGGCGAGCGCAACCATGAACACCGCCGCCGCGGACAGGCCGCCCACTCGCAGGAATCGCCTGGAACGTGGGGGCTGAGACAACGCCTGTGGGGCAGAAGGCTCTGTGGAGGAGGCCGCGGCACCGGATGCCACGGCCGACCCGGTCGTCGCGGTCGTCGCGGCGGAGCGCGTGGTCCGGGCGGGTGGGTGCAACTGTTCCCAGACCGTCCCCACCGAGAAGTCGATTGTCATCGACCCGGGAGGATCGGGGGCCTGCGTCGGGCGCGGGGCGTCCTTGAGCGCAACGGTGCCCGTGGGGCCGACGCGCACCTGGGGCGAACGCTCGATCACCACTGTGCCGGTCGATACCCGCTGCGGCGCTGTCGGTGCCGGCACGTCCGGCAACGCGCTCATGAATTCCTCGGCGCTCTGAAAGCGAGCGTCGGGGTCTTTCGCGAGCGAGCGCATCACGGCGTCCACGATCGTCTGCGGAATGCCGTATCGATACACCGTCGGCGGCTCAGGCAGATCGTTCACGTGGGCATCGAGAACCAGGTACTCGGCCTTGCCGCGTGAGCTGAACGGCCGCTGTCCGGCCAGGAGCTCGTAGAGCGTAATGCCAAGGGCGTAGATGTCCGTACGAGCGTCGACAGAGCGACCGAGAATCTGCTCGGGCGCCATGTACATCGGACTCCCGATGCTGGTGCTGACCTTGGTGGCGCCCGTGACGCCCTTGCGCTTGGCAATGCCGAAATCCATCACCTTGACGATGCCGTCCGCGGCCACCATCAGGTTGCCCGGCTTGAGATCGCGATGGACGATGCCGGCCCGATGCGCCGCCGCGACCCCGCGCAACGCCTGCCTGAAGATCGGGATGGCCTCGTGCGCCGGGACTGCCCCGCGCCGCCGGATCAGCTGCTCGAGACTCTCGCCGTCGATGAACTCGATCACCGCGACCGGTGCGCCGTCATGGACAAAGTAGTCGAACAGCAGCGCGACGTTCGGGTGATTGAGGGCGGCCTGCACGCGCGCCTCC
>DASQGK010000051.1:0-8691 GCA_035632655.1 Steroidobacteraceae bacterium
TGCGGCTCTGGACCGACCCGAGGCGCAGGTGGCCGCGCCAATGTGCACGACGCCAATAGACGGCGTCTTCACGTCTGACGATGTGGCCGCGCACATGATGTAAGCGGGGCGCGGTCCGCAGCGCGGCGGGCATCCCGCTGATTTCCCGGCGCGCTTCCAGGGCCAGCACCGGACAAGAAACCTCGATGTGTGAAAGAAGCGGCCGCTTTCCCAAGCGCAGTCGCTTGGCGTTAACACGGTCACGCGAGATCGGAGCCTGGATGATCTCCGAGCGCAGTCCAATCAGGAGAAATAGCGCAACGAGTACTGGAGTGATGAATGCGACCGTGCCCAATGAGCGCTCGAGCACTTCCGCGCGAGCATCGGCCGTACGCGCCCCGGCCGCGTAGTAGCGTTGCCAGGAATCGTCCAAACGGAAGCTCGCACAGCGCAGCAGACTGTCAATCTGCGAGTTGAGCGAGTCTCGAACCGCCACTGACCCGCCGTCGAGGAGAGTTTCCGGCGGAGCGACAGGTACGTCGCCGCTGAGGTCAATGAACGTCTCGGTCGCGGCCATCATGGGTTGTGCCGGCTCCGACGCGGTGAGCCAAAAAGTCCGCACCCGCCCCGAGCGGCCTCTCGCGTCGGAGGAAACGAGGACCCCGTGCAGACGGCAGTCTTCGCGCACGGCACTCGGGAAGGACGGTCGCATGTGGTCGAGCTGCTCGCGGAAAGCGGCGGCATTCCATTCCACCCACATTTCTTCAGCCGGAAAGTGTATGAGATCCAAACAGGCCGCAAGGCCGGCGCCTTCGGAGTACGCCAATTCAATACAGGCACGCAGCACCTCGTCCGATAGCACGTAGCGGAGCGGGCAACGGGCGACCTGTTGAGCGTAGTCGCTCGGTCCTGCGAGTCGAACGATCTCACCGGACTCGCGCAGCACGGTAAATGGGGCGGCACACTGCGCGACGTGGTCCAACAGTCGCAAGATCGAGCTCCTTGGCGCGGCAGCTCGCGCAATCACTCGCGCGGCCCGCGCGACCAGCGAATCCGGCCGCAGGCTACATCAAGGCAAGGCGGCGAAAGGCTGTATGTGACCAGTGCGCCCAGGACGGGGACCAAAGAGCTCAGACAGCGGCCATCGGGACAAGGCAATGACGGGCGCTTCCAACTCAACATGCAACATGGGCGCTTGCCAGTCCGCCGTGAGTCGGCGGTCGCGACGAACTGCGCTGTGAGCCGGCGCAGTCAGGCCGTCGCGCCGAGAAGCAGAATTCTCGATCTGTAGATAGGGCTCGAGCGGAAGGAAGCGCCACTCCGCATGGTGACCTCGAAGGCGCCACGCGCGCGCCGCTCCATGTACCGTACGTGTTCCAGGTTGATCATGTACGACTTGTGGATACGTACGAACGACATGCCCCCCAGGCGGGCTTCCAACTCTCTCATGGAGAGGCGGGCAAGGTAAGTCACCCCGCCGGAAGTCATGCATACCCAGTTGCGAGCCGCTACTACCGACTCGATATTTGCAGGGCTCAGAAAGTAAATGCGCCCATCCTTCTCGCCGATGAGATGCCGCCGCGGCTTTGCATCGCGCCGAAATTCCGGTAATTCCAGCGCGGCCAGGCTGGCCTCCGCTCGCGCACGCACGCGAGTCAAAGCGGCACGAAAGCGCTCATCCGAGAACGGTTTGACCAGGTAATCGACCGCCGCGTCCTCGAAGGCCTGAAGCGCATATTCGGAGTGGGCCGTGGTGAACACGAGCAATGGTGCAGGGTCAGAGGGCAGCGCTTGCAGCAGGTCGAAGGCGGTTGATCGGCGCAATTGGACGTCGAGAAACAGAAGATTGGGCTTGCGACTCAAGATTGGCTCGGCCGCCTCCGCCGCGCTGCCGACGCATGCCACCACCTCGATGTCGCCTTCGCGACTGCACAGGGCGTGGAGACGCCGGCGGGCCACGACCTCATCCTCCGCGATGAGGGCCCGCAGCCGGGCCCGGGGGCCCTCCCAGCCCCGTTGGCTGCGCTCTAACAGACCCTGGTGCTGCTGGGGGACATCCATATGTCTCTCACCCCGGTGTCGGCCTGCAGATGCGCCGGCGAGTTCCTGGCGTCATGTTCGTGCCCCTGTTCACTTTCCGGGTCGATTGTGACAGGTGCGTCGCGCGGCACAATCGCCGCGGGCATCCGCTCGTCGCCGCCCAACGTCGCTTCGGCGTCGGTGGAGAGTGGGGGCAGGTCCACGCTACGTTGCTGCGGCTGGCGCCATCGAAGCAACGGACAAAAAGGGACACTTTCGCTGCAGATTCGGCCAAGCGCAGCGCGGCGGGAAGGCATCTCCGCTTGTGTACAATGCGCAAGCTACGAAACGACGCCCGCGCGCAGTCAGTCCACCTGGGCGCGCCGGGTCTCTTAGTGTCGAGGAGCGGCATCGTGGACAGAGGCGGTCGCAGATTCTGCCCGATTCTCCTGTTGCTGGTCGCGTTCGGCGCACGCGCCGACGTCGTCACCGACTGGGCCGACTTGACGACGGAGATCGCGGACGAGGGTCCCAATACCATTCGGACCATGGCTCTCGCGCAGAGTGCCGTGTACGAGGCGGTGAATGCCATCACCGCGCGCTACCCGAGCGATCGCGTCAAGCTCGGATCGGCGCAGGGAGCCTCGATCGAAGCGGCGGTGGCAGCCGCGAGCCGCGTCGTGCTGTTGCGGGAGGCGCCCGCACTGAAGGAAAAGACCGAGGCGGCGTATGCACAAGCGCTCGCTGCGATCGCCGACGGCGCGGCACGCACCACGGGGATCGGCGTGGGCGAGCGTGCAGCGGCCGATGTGCTCACCAAACACGGCCACGACCTCGAATCCATTCAGCCCTACCGGCCGGTAACCTCGCCGGGCCGTTACGTCCCTACGACCATTCCGACTGGCTGGTCGCTTGGGCAGCACCGTCCGTGGTTCATGAAAAGCGCGGAACAGTTTCGACCGGGACCGCCACCGGCGCTGAAGGGCGAGCGGTGGGCACGGGACTACAACGAGATCAAGGCTCTCGGGTCCGTAACCAGTACCGTGCGCACGCCGGAGCAGACGGAGATTGCCAGGTTCTGGGCCACTAACTTACCGGACGTCCATCTCGGCCTCGCGCGCTCGGTTGCGAGCGGCCCTGGCCGGGAAGTGACCCGCAATGCGCGGCTCTACGCCGCAGTGACTGCCGCGATGAACGAGACCGAGACCTCCGTGTTCGAGGCCAAGTACCATTATCTCTTCTGGCGGCCCATCACCGCGATTCGCAACGGCGACCGCGATGACAACTCCGCGACCGAACGCGATGCCGACTGGGTACCGCTGATTGCCACGCCGATGCAGCCCGAATACCCCTGTGCGCACTGCATGCTGGCAGCCGCCATCACGACCGTATTGCGCGCCGAGGCCGGCGGCGTTTCCGCCCTCGAGCTCAGCACGACGAGCAATACCGCTCGCGGCGTGACCCGCCGCTGGACAAGCACGGACGCTGTGGTGCAGGAGGTGTCAATGGCCCGCATCTGGGCCGGCGTGCACTACCGCAGCTCGACAGAGGTGGGGAACCACATGGGCGAGCAGGTCGGGGCGCTGGTTGCGGCGGCCTACGGTCTGCACTAGGACTGGCGTGCGCGCAGCCCGCTATTTCCTCTGGAGAGTGCTTGCCAGTTCACCTGCCGTAGCAAATTTCGTGGTGTTGGCCCGTGAGCTGGTGAAATAGAGATCTTGATTCTTGAAATCGATCCCGAGAGCGCTGACCGTGCCCAACACGTCCATGCCGACGATCAGGGCGGGCCTGTCAGCCATTCCCCATACCTTGAAAATGTGAAAGTCGCCGTAGACGACCTGCACTTCGTTGATTCGAATCGCATCGATGGAGATCGTGGGTGCGATCGAGAGCTCGCCGCGTTCAACCTGTTCCGTGGCGCCATAGACGGATGTGACCAGAGCCACGGCTCCGGTTCGGTTGCGCAACTTGAGCGCATTACGCAGTGCCAGGTTGCCGAGTGTGCGCTCGGAGCCGGTGTCGATCACGGCCAGCGTAGGGACTCTGCCGACCTGCGAGTCCACGGTGATCAACCCATGAGTCAGGCGCAGCGCATGGACCTTCAGTGCATCTTTTCTCAATGCGGGTTCGACACTGCGCGCGACTCGGACGCGATTGCGTTCGAAATCGACGGACAGACATTTTTCGGTCAGCCCGGCCGCGCCGAAGATGCCGTCAGCGCCGGCCATGACCGGTGCCGAGACCACCGCCGCGACCACTCCGTCCACGATCAGGTCGCCCGTCTGCAGCGTGTCGAGCGTCACCGCATTCACCTGCGCGGTACCCGTGATTCCGTTCAGGACGATCGAGGGGATCTCCGTCGGCTTGAGACCGAGCGCGCGTACCAGGTCGGGCGAAACGGTCGAGTGCGTCGCCCCCGTGTCAACGATGAAGCGAAAGGGGCCTTTCCCATTGATCATGGCTGGCACGACCACCCGACCGATATGGTCAAAGGTGGTCGGCACCGCGAACAGTGATGCGTCTTCTGAGGTCGCAGCAGGCTCCGCAGCCACCGGTCCGCTCAAGCTCGCCAGCGATGCAGCCAATAGAACCCCGGCCCGCAGAGCGAGTTGCAGCCGGCCAGCCTCGAGCGCCTCGAGATGCATGCCGCAGACGCTAGCACGTGCCGTGCTTCGCGTCATGACCGGGGACGCAGCTGCGTCGCATCCGCCTGACTGAAAGTCCGCGTAACCGCCAGGTAGCCGCTACACTTGCCGTCAGGCACCCACTTCACCGACCTCCGCCGCCGCGCCTTGAACGCAACCCCGATCAGTGAAGCCGAGGCCCGCGCCCTGGCAGATGCCATCAACCAGGTCTCCGGGACTCAGTCGCGCGAGGCTGCTTCCAAGCTTGTGGAAATGGCTTTGGCGCGCGCGCCGCAACAGCCGATCGTGTTGAATGCAGCGGGCGGGCACATGCTCCGGGTCGGGGAGGCGCGTCGCGCCCGGGAACTGTATGAGAGCGCGATCGCGCATGACGCTGCCTCCAAAGTCCTGTGGCTCAATCTGGCGCAGGCCTGCCGCGCGCTGGCGGACAGCAGGGGCGAGACGCAGGCGCTGGAAAGGGCGTTGGCAATCGAGCCGCGCTATGTGCTGGCGTTGCTGCAGAAGGCCGATCTCATGGAGCGCCTCGCACAACCCAAGACCGCCGCAATGGTCTACGAAGCGGCGCTCGACTCCCTGGAATCCGGCGCGCCCGCTCCACCGCAGGCCGCGGCGGCACTTGCGCATGCCCGGGAAGTAGTCGGCGCGAGCCGGCATGAGCTGGCTGCCTTTCTCGAGCAGGAAACCGCGCCCATACGCGCGCAGCGTGCGGGCGCGGACCAGCAGCGCTACGAGGCCTGTCGCGACCTGTACTTGCGCAAGCGGCGTGTTTACCACAGCCAACCGAAGCAGATTCTGTTCCCCTACCTGCCCGCGATCGAATTCTTTCCGCGCCAGGACTTCCCCTGGCTCGAGGTGCTCGAGGCCGCTACCGAGGAGATTGCCGCGGAGGCCCTGGCTGCATTGCGTGAGGATGGTGTCGGATTCAAACCATACGTCGACTTCCCGCCCGGTACACCGATCGACCAGTGGGGACCCCTCAATCACTCGCTTGATTGGAGCGTCTACCCCCTCTGGCACGATGCGGCGCCGATCCCCGAGCACCTCCAGAGATGTCCCAACACAGCGGCAGTCCTGTCTCAGTTGCCCCTGTGTGACATCCCTGACTATGCGCCGGGGGCCTTCTTCTCCGTGCTCAAGCCGCGTACCCGACTCCCGCCGCATACGGGCACGACCAACACACGATCGATCGTTCACTTGCCTCTCGTGGTGCCGGAGGGTTGTCGGTTCCGGGTCGGTGCGGATGTTCGTGCCTGGGAAAAGGGCAAGGCGTGGGTGTTCGACGACACCATCGAGCACGAAGCCTGGAACGACAGTGATCAGGTCCGCATCATCCTCATTTTCGACATCTGGAACCCGCTGCTCACCGCCGCCGAGCGCGATCTCGTCAGAGCGCTCACCATTGGCATCGGCCGGTACTATGGTGCCGATGCACCGGCATTGGGGTCCCGTTGAGCAAGTCATTCGCCCGGCGCGCATTCCTTTCGCTCGCGGCAAGCTGCCTGCCGGCACTTCTCTCGGCTGAGACTCTGGACGATGGGGTCCGACGCTGTGCCAAGGAGCACGACCGGACGCAGCGCCTCGCCTGCTTCGACGCAGTGGCCACCAGCCTGCCGCAGATCGAGGCCGACCGCTTCGGCCTGACGGCCGACGTCAAGCGCCAGCGCGACCCGGTCGCCGTGGCGAAGGCCAGGGATGAAACGCTGAGCGGCAAGATCGTCGAGCTGACACAGGCGCCGCGCGGCGAGTACATCTTCACCCTCGACAACAGCCAGGTATGGATTGCGGACGAAGTAAGACCCGGCATCCAGTTCGCGGTCGGTGAGGCCGTCCATATCGAGCACGGCGCGATGAGCTCTCTGTGGCTGGCGGCCGACAAGGGTCGCAAAGTTCGGGTCAAACGCTTGCGATAGCTCTGCGCGACTCGCGGTCAGAGGCTTCCTTGTCGCTGCCTGATGAGGGGCGAGACGGCCCGCACCATGGCTGCGACCACCGCTCCCCAATCGCCGTCGCTCGGCTGCCGGAACAGGCGCATGGTGGGATACCACGGACTGTCGTTGCGCGTGCGCAGCCAACGCCACTCGGGCGAGGCGCTGAGAGCTGTCCAAACCGGACGGCCGAGAGCTCCGGCCAGGTGCACGATAGAGGTGTCGCTGCTCACCACCAGATCGAGACTCGCCATGACAGCCGCGGTATCGAGAAATGCATCCGGCCCCGCATCGAAGTCGGCGCCGAGCTCTACAATGCGCTCGCTGAAGGGAACCCGGGCCAACTGTTCGCATCCGGGCCCCTTCTGCAGCGACACCAGGCTGAGACCCGGCAGCTGCGCCAGCGGCTCGAAGGCCGCAAGTGGCAGTGAGCGCCCGCGAGCCCAAACCAACTCCTCCGGCTTCGGGTTACCCTGCCAGGCGAGCCCTACGCGCAGTCCGGGCAAGGTGCGCAACCGCTCCTGCCATCGAGCGACGCGCTCAGGCTCCGCGGCGAGGTACGGCACCTGAGCCGGAATGTTGTCGATTCGAGTCTTCAGGGCGTACGGAAGACTCAGCAAAGGAGAGTAATAATCAATCTCGGGCAGCGGTTCGCCACGGCCGATGATCTGCACCGCGCCTTGAAGTGTACGCAGCAGCGCCTTGAGCCCAGGCATCACCTCGAACACGACGGTCGCGCCCTGCGCGGCGAGTGACGGCAGGTAACGGCAAAACTGCATGACATCACCCAACCCGCCCTCGGCGTGAACCAGCAAGGTCCTTCCGGCCAGCGGCTCGCTGCCTTGCCAGCGCGGCACGTTGAAGCGACGCCGCGGGTTCCCGAATGCCGGTATGTCGAATCGCGCCTCGTAAAGCGGCCACCCCAGGGCGAATTCACCCAGCGAAAGATAGAGGAACGCCAGCGCGAATCTCGCGGCAGAGTCGTTCGGTTCGAGCGCAAGTGCGCGATCGAAGCTGGCCGCGGCCTCACGATGACGCCCGAGAATTCCGAGGAGGATGCCAATGTTGGTGTGGGCCGTGGCCGTGCTGTTCAGTACGGAGGAGCGAATGAAACTCCCGAGCGCCTCGGACAGCCGTCCGCTCGCCTGCAGAGCAATGCCGCGGTTGGTCAACACTTCCGGAACGTCCGGCCGCAGTGCGAGTGCCCGTTCGAAGCTCGCGACAGCCTCGGCGTGGCGCTCGACATTCAGCAGTGCCACCCCGCGCTGAATGTGCGCCTCTGCCTCCCCGGGCAGCAGCTCGGTGGCGCGCTCGAGCGGTGCGAGCGCCTCGCCATAACGACGCAGCGCAACCAGCGCAGCGCCTCGACCGACCAGGTCAGGTCCGCTCTCCTTACCGGTCGCGGCCAGCGCATCGTAGTCCCGCAGCGCCTCGGCGTGTCGCCCGAGAAGCGCATAGACGACGGCGCGATTGTGCAGCGTCTCGCGATTGCCGGGTTCGAGCGCGAGCGCGAGCGAGTAGCTTTCCGCGGCTTCCGCAAGACGCTCGAGGGCTTTCAACGCGTTGCCGCGCTGCGCGTGCAGGGCTGGCTGGTGAGGTTGCAGAGCGAGTGCACGATCGAAGCTCTGCAACGCGCGCTCATGCTGCCCCTGGCGCGACAGAAGCACCGCGAGGTTGTGATGGGCCGCGGCGAGGTTCGGGTCGAGGGCGATGGCGCGCTCAAAGCACTGCAGTGCCTCGAACTCTCGTCCGACGACGACCAACGCGGCTCCCAGATCGGCATGGGCCCCGCCATCCTGGAGCGCGAGACGCACGGCCTGGCCGGCGTTCGCGAGCGCCTCATCGACCCGTCCGAGAGACCTGAGCACCGCAGCCCGCGTACGGTAGCCGCCGGCGAGCGACTGATCCAGGGAGAGCGCGCGATCGCAGGCGCGCAGAGCTTCTTCTTCCCGCCCGAGTGCGTGCAGTGCTTGCGCGAGATTCAGCAGAACCGTGACCCGGTCCGGCTGCAGCTCCAGGGATCGCGCCAGCAGCGCGACGCCTTCCGCAGGACGTTCGAGTTGAGCCAGCGCCACGCCGAGTAATTGCAGGAGGTCGGCATCATCCGGGGTACGAGCCAGCAG
>DASQGK010000052.1:0-8450 GCA_035632655.1 Steroidobacteraceae bacterium
TACGGCATGGCACAGGTGAAGCGCTCCACCGGCAACCTGGTGGCAGGCCACATTCTGATCAGTAATTTCAACAACTCGCAGAACCAGCAGGGCACCGGCACCACCATCGTACAAATGGCCCCGGACGGCACCCTGAGCGTATTCGCGACCTTGAGCGCCGGAAACCTCCCGGGCTCCTGCCCCGGTGGGGTGGGATTGACCACCGCACTGGTGGTGCTCGAGTCCGGTTGGGTCGTCGTCGGGAGCCTGCCAACCTCGGACGGCACCTCGGCCACCGCGCAGGCGGGGTGTCTGATCGTGCTCGACAACATGGGCAACGCCGTCGAGACCTTCTTCGGCTCGCTCATCAACGGCCCCTGGGACATGACCGCCCAGGACGGCTGGAGCCAGGCGGCTCTGTTCGTCACCAACGTGCTGAACGGCACGGTCGCCGCAGGCGGCGCGGTGGTGAACGGCGGCACCGTGACGCGGCTCAATCTCAAGGTGTCGACGAGCGCCATGCCGGTGCTCGAGTCGATCACCGTGATCGGGTCCGGCTTCGCCGAGCACACCGATCCGGCGGCGCTCGTCATCGGCCCGACGGGTCTCGGCCTGCGCGCCTCCGGCGAGCAGGGCGATGAGGACGATGCGCTGCTCTACGTGGCGGACACGGTCAACAACCGCGTGGCGGTCATCGACCACCCGCTCACCCGGCGGGCTTCGGCCGGCACCGGACATACGCTCAGCTCCGGCGGCAGTCTCAACGGGCCGCTCGGGCTCACCGTGACACCCGGCGGCGAGATCCTCACCGTCAACGGCGGGGACGGTCTGATCACCGAGATCACGCCGTCCGGACATCAGGTCGCGACGGCACAGCTCGACTCGAGCGGCAGCCCGCCCGGCGCAGGCGCGCTCTTCGGACTGGTGTTCGACCCGTTGCATGGCGTCTATTACGTGGATGACGCCGCCAACACGCTGAACCTCCTGCATCACTGAGTCGGCGGCAGAGGTGCGTGAGGGGCGGTCCGGCGGACTGCCCCTCACGTGCCGCCTCGCAGGCCTTCAGGTGCTCCAGATGTCCGCGAGGACCCGCGCGAAGTTCGCGCCGGCCACTTTTTCGACGACCGCCGGCGGATAGCCGCGCTTCAGCAGCCCCTCGACGATGATCTCGATCCGCCGCGGGGTATTGAGGCCCACCACGTAAGGCGGGCGATCCTCTTCGGGAGCCGCGAGGCCCGCCACGCGCCGCTGCTCGAGCTGCTTGTTGAGCTCGGCCATGCCTTTCTCGCTCAGGTCCATCGGCAGGATGTCGGTATCGCTGCCGATCCCGACGTGATTCTCGCCGGCCACCCGGAGCGCATGCTCCAGGTGCTCCAGGTAGTCCTCGACCGTGGGCTGCTTCGGCGAGGCCGTCAGGTAGGGCAGATCGAAGATGCCCACCACGCCGCCCCGATCGGCGAGAGCCCGCAGCTGCTCGTCGGTCTTGTTGCGCGGATGCGGGTGGATGGCCGCGCAGCCCGCGTGCGTCATGAGCGGAGGCTTGTTGGAGAGGTCGAGAACGTCTGCCGTGGTCGCGGCATTCGCGTGACTCACATCGATCGCAATCCCCAGCCGGTTCATCTCCGCGACCGCCTGCCGGCCGAGCGGCGTCAGGCCGCCGCCTTCGGGCTCCATGACGCCGGCGGCGAACGGCGACTTGCGGTTGTACGACAACTGCATGACACGCACGCCGAGGTTGCGGAACACCTCGAGCGACTCGAGGCGCCCCTGAAGCATCTCGGCGCTCTCGAAGGACAGAATGATGCCGAGCTTGCCGTCCGCCCTGGCGCGCGCAAAATCGCCCGCCACCCTCACCTGCATAAAGTAAGCGGGGTGGGTCTCGATGAGCCGCTGCACCTGGCCGATCGCGGCGACCGTCGTCGGAAGATCATCGTTGATTCCGCCGAGGGAGTACTTGATGACGTCGATCCCGCTGCCGCGCACGGCGTCGAGGTCGGCCTGCGGGAGCGGCAGGCGCCCCTCGGGCGGGGAGGAGTTGCAGTCCAGAATCAGCGCGGAATGGTACAGGGAGCGTGCGCGCGCGGCGGCGGATGCCGGCTCCGTGCGCGCGGGTGACGGGGGTGCCTGTGCGCCGGCGAGCGGACTCAGGGCGGCAGCGGTCGCCGCTCCGGCCAGACCGCGGGAGAACTCGCGGCGATTCACGGGCGCGGGGTCCTGACCGCCACCCCCTGCACCTCGAAATGCGCGCCGCGGATGAGCTTGCTGACGCCGATGAAGGCGCGCGCCGGATGGTGACCGTGGAAGTAGCCGGCGTAGATGCCGTTGAAAGTCGCGTAGAGGGAAAGATCGGTGCAGTAAACGGTGACCGACACGAAGTCATCCATCGTGAAGCCGGCGCGCTCCAGCGTCTTCTTCACGGCGTCCATCACCAGGCGCGCCTCGGCCTCGGGGCTCTCGGCGGCGTTGCCCGTCGCAGGATCGAGGCCGAGATGGCCGGCCACGTACAGCGTGTCACCGAGGCGCACCGCGTCGCTGAAAGGCAGCGCCGCACCCTGCGGTGCGGACGGATGCTCGATGTAGCTGCGCTGCGAAGCGGCGGGATCTGCGGCCGCCAGCGATGTCCCCGCGGCAAGCGTCAGCGCGCCCATCAACAGGCAGGCACACGGTCTCGTCATGTCCCCTCCCCCTGGCGGTCTTTATCTATGTACGCCTCGTGGCGGCGCCGGCGGCGCGCGCCACGCCGAGCGCGATCACGATGCCGAACAGAAATATATGCGAGAACAGCTCGCCGATCACGTTGGCGAGCGGCATGACCCGATGGTGCACGCGTGACAGCGGCAGCACCACCGAGTGCATGAACACGTACATCGCCACGCCGAACACCGCCCCGCAGGGCAGCGGATGCCGCACCAGCACCGTGAGGTAGCGGCTCGCGAGGTAGAAGGCGAATGCCGCGCACACGGCGATGAAGAAATGCAGCGCGGCACCGAGCGGCGGCACCCACGCCCCGGCGCCGAAGGCCTCGGGGCCGAGCAGGCCGCTCGCGATGCTGCGCAGTATGAGCGGCGGGGCTGCGCCCTGGTAACCGTAGAAGATGAAGGCAAACAGGAGATCCAGCGCTCCCCCCAGCAGGCCGCTCAACGCCACGCGCGCCCAGAGCCTCATGCCGCTCATGCCGATCATGCCGCCCGATCGGGACGCGGGCTGAAAAGATCCGTCGCGCAGGCGGCGCCTTCGAGCTCGAGCAGCGTGCGCTTGATGCCGAGCCCGCCGCCGAAGCCGGTGAGTGCGCCGTCGGCGCCGATCACGCGGTGGCAAGGAACGATGACCGGAAGAGGATTGGCGCCGTTCGCGGCTCCGACCGCCCGTGCCACGCTCCCGGTGCGGCGCGCGAGCTCCCCGTAGGAGAGGGTCTCGCCATAGGGAATCTCCAGCAGCGCCCGCCAGACCGACCGCTGAAAATCGCTCCCCTCCATCGCAAGCGGCAGGCTGAACACGCGGCGCTCGCCGGCGAAGTATTCGGCGAGCTGCTGCGTCACGGCCACGAACCGCGCCGGCTCACGTCGCCACTGCGGCGCGGGGCGCAGCGGATGGGGACCGCCCTGGAAATGCACGCGCCTCAGGGCCTGGCCATCGCCGGCGAGCAACAGGCGGCCGACGGGACTCTCGATCTCGCACCAATACAGAGTCTGGGCCATGCGCCTATGTTACGTCAGCCGCTCTGCTTCGCCATCGCGCGGGCGAATGCCGGGCGCGCGGTGACGCGCCCGACGTAGTCGTCGATGAGCGGCGACTTGGGAAGCAGCGGGCTGCCGGCAAAGAGCGCGAAGCTGGTGGCGTAGAGCACGTCGGCGGCCGAGAAGCGCTCGCCGGTGAGATACGGCGCCTGCGCGAGCCGCCCGAGCACCGCCGGCAGCATCTCCTCCAGCGGCACCCAGCCCGCCGTGCCACGCGGCACCTCCCAGCCCATGAACTTCGAGACAAACGCGGGTTCGAATACGCCGGCGTAGTAGGCGAGCCAGCTGAGGTAGGCACCGCGCGCGGGATCGCCGCTCGCAGGCCCGATACCGTTCTTCGGAAACCTGTCGGTGAGATAGAGCGCGATCGCCGCCGACTCGAATACCACGACCCCGTCGTCGGAGATCACCGGCACCTTGCCGTGCGGATGCGGGTTCGCCGGATCGACGGCGCCGCCGCCGTCGCGGGTGCGGGTGGTCACGAGGCGGAGGATATAGGGAGCTTCGAGCTCCTCGAGAAGAAAGATGAAGCGCGTCGCGCGCGTGTTGGGCCGGTGATAGAGCGTAATCATGGGTGCTCCCTTCAGCGCAGCGCGCGCAGCGTCGTGAGCGTCGCCTCACGCAGCGCGCCGATGGCATCGTCGATGCGGTTGACCGCGATCTCGTCGTCTTTGCCGAGGCCTTCCCAGTTGTCGGCCCAGGCCTTCTCGAGCGCGGCGGCCCTGCCCGGCACCGGCGCCGGAACCAGCGCCGCGAGGTCGCGAATGGCCAGCACGTCGGTCCAGCCCGAGCGGGGGTTGCCGCCATGCGCATCACGGTCATACTGCGCAAGGAACGCGACGCGCTCGAGGTCACCGGCGCGCATCAGCATCTCGAATGCCGCGGTGCGCACATTGCGGTTGCGCTCGGTGTGCTCGTTGCGCCAGGTGTTGTAGCCGAGGCTGCTGAGCGCCACCACCAGGCTGATGAGAGCGACGGCGTTGCTGCGCAGCTGCTCGCGGACCGATCTCATAGTCACAGGGAATCATACCCTGCCGCCGGGCGGCTGGATCGCGCTCTATCATCGGGGGAGAATGCCGCCATGGCCACACGGGCACGCCGCACCGCTCGACCGCGCCGCCGGACGGCCCGCGCCGCGCGCCCCGCGCGCCGCAAGGCTGCGCCCGGCGCGACCGCGGCAGCCGATTCCGGGACGGGCGAGTACAGCTCTCCCGCCTGTTATCTTCACGAGCTCGAATCCGGCGCAACCGGCGCCGGCGAGGTGCGCATCAAGAGCATCTACGAGGCGCCGGAGACCGGCGACGGTTACCGGGCCCTCATCGACCGCCTCTGGCCGCGCGGCATCAGCCGGCAGCGGGCCGCGCTCGATGCCTGGCTGGTCGAGCTCGCACCGAGCACGCAGCTGCGGCTCTGGTTCGGGCACGACCCCGGACGCTGGAGCGAGTTTCGCCGGCGCTACCGCGCCGAGCTGCGCTCGCAGCGCCAGGCTCTCGAGGCGCTGCGCGAGCGCGCGCACCGGCAGCGTGTGACGCTCCTCTACGGCTCGCGCGAGACGCGCATCAACCACGCGGCCGTGCTGCGCGAAGTGCTGCTGAAGATCCCCTCCTCCGGCCGCCGATCCTCCGCGCCTTAACCGCCGCTGAACGCACGCCCGCGCGCTGCGCCGTGTCAGCCGCGGCGGCGCCGCTGCGTTCTCACTGACAGGCAAGAGGAAAGGATCGACCATGCGTAGCATCGTCAAACTGCTGATTGCACTCGCAGCCGCTGCGATCCTCTCCGGCTGCGTGGTAGCCCCGGTCGGACCGCCGCGCGCTTATGTCGGCGTCGTGGCCCCCGGCCCCGTGGTGGTGGTACGCGGCTGGTACGGCGGCTACTGGCACCGCTGATCGAACCTGCCGAGACGAAGGGCAGCGTGCCGGGTGCGTGCGGCGCGCCGCGTGAACCAAACCTTCGCCTCCGCTAGTATCGGGTCCTCCGCGACGCACCGCGAGGACCTGTTTGACCGTCACGCCGACTCCCTCCCGGTCGCTCGCCCGGGCTCAGATCCGCACCCTGGTGCTGCTGTTCTGCGGCTACGCGGCCTGTTACTACTGCCGCGCGGACCTGTCCGTCGCAACGCCGCTGCTGGCGGACGAGCTGGCGCGGCGGGGGATGAGCCACGGCGCGGCCCTCATCCAGATCGGCGCCATCACCTCCTACGGCATTCTCGCCTACGCCATCGGCAAGCTGTTCCTCACGGGCCTCGGTGACTACTGGGGCGGACGCCCCAACTTCTACATCGGCGTGGGCGGCGCCATGGCTTTCACGCTGTTGTTCGCCAGCGGTGCGGGTCTGCCCCTCTTCACGCTCGCCTGGGTGGCAAATCGCCTCACCCAGTCGATCGGCTGGGCGGGGCTCATCAAGGTCTCCTCGAAGTGGTTCAACTACTCCTCCTATGGACTGATCGCCGGGATCCTGAGCCTCGCCTACCTGGCGGGCGATGCCGCCGCACGCCACCAGATGGGACTGCTCATCGCGCACGGCTATGGCTGGCGGGCGCTGTTCGTGTTCGCGGCGATCGTCGCCGGCGCGGCGCTGCTCGCGAACCTGCTGTGGCTGCGCGAGTCGCGCATCGCCGAAGGCTTTGCGGAAGCTGAGCCCAATCCACTCAACCTCTTCGCGGCGAATGAGTCGCGGCCGGCGAGCGTCGGCGCGCTGCTGCTGCCGCTGCTGCGCAGTCCCGCATTCCTGCTGGTCTGCCTGCTGTCCTTCGGCTCGACGATCATCCGCGAGACCTTCAATACCTGGCTGCCCACCTACCTGCACGATTACCTGAGTCTCAGCATGGGCGATGCCGCCACGACCAGTGCGATCTTTCCGCTGGTGGGCATCGTCTCGGTGCTGCTCGCCGGCTGGCTGAGCGACCGGCTGGGACTCAGCGGGCGCTCGCTGATCATGTTCGCCGGACTCGGTGCCACGGCTGTTGCGCTCCTCGCTTTCACTGCGGTGCCGTCCGGCCATGCCGGCGCGCTGCTGGCCGTGGCGCTGGTCGCCATCGTCGCGCTCGCGCTGCTCGGGCCTTATTCCTACCTGGGTGGCGCCTTCGCGCTCGACTTCGGCGGCAAGCAGGCGAGCGCCGCCTCCTCGGGGATCATCGACGGCATCGGCTACCTCGGCGGCGTGCTCGCCGGCTACTGCATGGCACGGCTCGCGGACGCCTACGGCTGGCGGGGCGTGTTCGTGACGCTGGCAGCGGTGAGCGCCGCATCGGCCCTGAGCGCGGGCTATCTGCATCTGCTCAATAACCGCGCCGCCGCCCTGCGCGCGCCGGCGCTTGCGAGGTCTCATGGCTAGGGTGGCGGAGCGGGTCTCGGCCACGTCCGAGGTGCTCACTGTCCGCTGGCGCGACGGCGGCGCGAGCGAATTCGCCAGCCTGTGGCTGCGCGACAACGTGCGCGAGGACCGCGATGCGCACAGCGGCCAGCGCCTGGTCGACATCGCCGACCTGCCCGCGCAGCCGCGCATCCGTGCAGCGCACCGCGAGGACGGCCGTGTGCGCATCGAGTGGGAAGGCGAAGCGCGGCCTGCCGAGTTCGATCTCGAGTGGCTGGCGGCGCAGGCCGCAGGCGGCGCCGCGCAGCGGCCGGAGCTCGAGCCGCGGCTGTGGCTCGAGGGCGCGCGGCTCGATGCGCGCCGCGACTTCGCCTGGCTCGATCTCACCACCCTGCACGCCGATGCGCGTGCCCGCCTCGACTGGCTCACACGCCTGACACAGGACGGGCTCGCATTCCTCACTGGGGTGCCCTGCCGGGAGTCGGCCATTCTCGCCGCGGTCGCCGCCATCGGCCGCGTGGCGGAGACCAATTACGGCCAGCTGTTCGATGTGCGCTCGGTAGCGCAGCCGGAGAATCTCGCCTACTCGGACCTCGGCCTCGGCCTGCACACCGACAATCCCTATCGCGAGCCGGTGCCGGGCTTTCAGGCACTGCATGCGCTGCTCACATCGCCCGAGGGAGGCGCAAGCCTGTTCGCCGACGGCTGGGCCCTCGCGGCCTGGCTGCGTGACAGCGCGCCGGAAGCCTTCCGGCTGCTCAGCACGACGGCGGTGCCGTTTCACTATCGCTCGAGCGATGCCGACCTCTACGCGGAGCGGCCGCTGATTCAGCTCTCGTGCCGCGGCGAGGTGACCGCCGTGCACTACAACAATCGCTCGGTCGCACCGCTGCCGCCCGCGGCGCCCGACGCGGCGCAGTTCTATGCCGCCTATCGGCGCTTCGCGGCACTGCTGCGTGAGGCGCGCTTTCAGCTGCAGCTCAAGCTCGCCGACGGCGAGCTGGTGGTCTTCGACAACCAGCGCACCCTCCACGGCCGCACCGCCTTCACCTCGGCGAGACACGCGCGCCACCTGCAGGGCTGCTATCTGACGCGCGACAGCGTCTACAGCGGGATCGGGGTGCTGCGCCGTACGCTCGAGAGCGGCGCATGAGCGTCAGCGGCGAAGTGCTGGCGCTCTACGGCGCCCGCGGCGCGGGTGCCTACTTCGGCGAGCGCGTGTCGATGACCGAGCACGCCCTGCAGGCCGCGTGGTTCGCACGGAACGAGAGCGCACCCGAGCCGCTGGTGATCGCCGCGCTGCTGCACGACGTCGGTCATCTGCTCGAAGCGGTGCCCGACGACATCGCCGACTGGACGGCGGACGCGCGCCACGAGGAGCTGGGCGCGCGCTGGCTCGCGCAGCGCTTCGGGCCGCAGATC
>DASQGK010000053.1:0-37635 GCA_035632655.1 Steroidobacteraceae bacterium
CGGCGGGGCTGCCGCCCGGGTTTTGTGCTTGAACTCGCAGAGATCGCGGATGATGCAGGTCGGGCACCGCGGCGCACGGGCGATGCACGTATAGCGCCCGTGAAGGATCAGCCAGTGATGGGCGTCCTTGAGGAACTCCCCGGGCGTGCCTGCGACGAGGGCGTCCTCGACCTCGCGCGGCGTACGCCCCGGAGCCAGCCCGGTGCGGTTGGCGACGCGGAAAATGTGGGTGTCGACCGCCACTTCGGCCTGACCGAAGACCATGTTGAGGATGATGCTCGCGGTCTTGCGTCCGACTCCCGGGAGCGCTTCGAGCGCGGCCCGATCGGCGGGCACTTCGCCCCCGTGGCGCTCGATTAGCGCCTGCGCGAGGCCGACGAGATTCCTGGACTTGGTGTTGTAGAGACCGACCGGACGGATGTAGGGCTTCACGCCCTCGACGCCGAGCGCGACGATCGCCGCCGGAGTGTTGGCCACCGGAAACAGCTGGCGCGTCGCGGCGTTGACGCTGCGGTCGGTGGTGTGCGCCGAGAGCATGACGGCGACCAGCAGCTCGAAAGGCGAATCGTGCAGCAGCTCCGTGGTCGGCGCCGGATTGGCTTGCCGCAGGCGGCGGAAGATGGCCCGGCGTGTGGCGGCGTGCATCACGGGCGGAGCACGCGCCTCAAGGGTGCCCCGCGGCCTGCTTGCGGGCCGACAGCAAGGCGTCGCGCTCGGCGGCCTGCCGGGTGTGCCGCGCCTCGTGCGCCGCGAAGCGTGCGCGGTTGTCGGCCGGTGCGGGGGCGGGCGGTGAGTCCGCGACAGTGGCACGCGGCACCATCGCGATGCAGTCCACCGGGCAGGGCGCCACACACAGCTCGCAGCCGGTACAGAGTGCCAGCACCACCGTATGCATCTGCCGGGCGGCGCCCACGATCGCATCGACCGGGCAGGGGGGCAGGCAGCGGGCACAGCCGATGCAGGCTTCCTCGTCGATCTGCGCTACCAGCTCGGGTCCCTCGACGCCGTTGGCGGGATTGAGGGGGAGAGGGGAGCGCCCGAGCAGCTTCGAGAGCGCGCCGATGGTCGCCGCGCCGCCCGGTGGGCACTGATTGATCTCGGCGGCGCCGGCGGCGATGGCATCGGCATAGGGCCGGCAGCCGGAAAAGCCGCAACGCGTGCACTGCGTTTGCGGCAGCAGGGCGTCGATGTCCTGGGCACTCACCATGGTCGCGAAGGGCCGCCCGTCAGCTGACCTTCATGCCGGGCACCGCGCCGCTGTCCGGCGCGAGCAGGTAGAGGCCTTCACCCTCGCCGCTCGCGGCGAGCACCATGCCTTCGGAGACGCCGAACTTCATCTTGCGAGGCGCGAGGTTGGCGACCACGATCGTGAGCCGTCCTGTGAGCGTGGCCGGGTCGTACGCCGACTTGATGCCGGCAAACACGGTGCGCTGCCCGCTTCCCAGGTCGAGCGTGAGCTTCAGAAGCTTGTCTGCCCCCGGCACGGCTTCAGCGTTCACGATGCGCGCCACCCGCAGATCGATGCGCTTGAACTCGTCGATGGAGATCGTCGCGGGCGTGCTCGCGGCAGTGGCGGCGGCCGGGGCCGGTGTGCTGGCGTTTTGCATGACTGTGTCCGCGGTGGCGGGGGCTGGGGGTTCGATCAGCGCATCGAGCTGCTTCGCTTCGACGCGGGTCATCAGATGCTGGTAGCGATTGACCCGTGCCGGCAGCGTGCCGGCGTCGTCCCAGGCGAAATCCCGGTCCAGCCCGAAGAGCTCCCGGGCCACACGCGAGGCAAGCGCAGGAAGCACGGGCGCGAGCAACACCGAGAGCACCTTGAAGCCGTACAGGCACCGGGAGCAGACGTCCTGCAGATGCGCGGACTGTGCGGGGTCCTTCGCGAGCAGCCAGGGCTTGGCGGCGTCGAAGTATTGATTGAGCCAATCGGCGAAGGCCATGCATTCGCGCATGGCCCTGGCGAACTCCCGGTTCTCGTAGGCATCGCGCACGGCGGCGACCGTGGCGTTGGCAGTCTGGCTCAGCGTGGTCCGATCATCGCCGTAGCGCAGCTCGCCGCCGAAGTAGCGGACGATGAAACTCGCCGCGCGGCTCGCGATGTTGACGTACTTGCCGACCAGGTCGCTGTTGACCCGCGCCATGAAGTCGTCGGGATTGAAATCGAGATCTTCGACGTTGGCATTCAGCTTGGCTGCCAGGTAATAGCGCAGCCACTCGGGATTCATGCCGACCTCGAGGTAGCGCAGGGGGCTGATGCCGGTGCCGCGCGACTTCGACATCTTTTCTCCGGACACGGTGATGAAACCGTGTACCCACACGTGGTTCGGGGCCTTGTACGGGCGGCCGGCGAAATGCAGCATCGCCGGCCAGAACAGCGTGTGGAAGTAGATGATGTCCTTGCCGATGAAGTGGATCTGTTCGGTGTCGGCAGATGCCAGGAAATCGACGAAGCTGCGCGTCTCGCCCTTGGCTCGCGCCTTGCCGCTCGCGAAGTAGCTCTCGAGCGAAGCGAGATAGCCGATGGGCGCATCCAGCCATACGTAGAAGTATTTTCCGGGCGCATCCGGGATCGGGATGCCGAAATACGGCGCATCGCGCGAGATGTCCCAGTCGCCGAGCGCGAGCTCACCGCTCCCCGACAGCCATTCCCGGGCCTTGTTGACGACCTGGGGCTGCAGCCGGCCGGGCTCGCCGAGCCACTCCTCGAGAAAGGCGACGCACTTGCGGTCGGAGAGGCGGAAGAAGAAATGCCCGGAGGTCTTCAGCACCGGCTTGGCGCCGGAGATGGTGGAATAGGGGTTGATGAGGTCGGTCGGCGCGTACACCGTGCTGCACACCTCGCACGCATCCCCGAACTGATCCGGCGAGTGACAGTTCGGGCACTCGCCCTTGATATAGCGGTCGGCGAGGAACATGCCCTTCACCGGGTGGTAGAACTGCTCGACGTCCTTCTTATATATGAGGCCCGCTTCCCTGAGGCGCAGGTAAATGTCCTGCGACAGGCGGGTATTCTCCGGCGAGTCGGTCGAGTACCAGTGATCGAAGCTCAGGAGGAAGCCTTCGAGGTAGCGGGGCCGGTCCGCCGCGATGCGCGCCACCAGCTGCTGCGGGGTAATGCCGGCGGCCTCCGCCTTCAGCATGATCGGCGCGCCGTGCGCATCGTCGGCGCACACGAAGTGCAGCTGATGTCCCTGCATTCTCTGGAAGCGCACCCAGACGTCCGCCTGGATGTACTCCATGATGTGGCCGATATGGAACGGGCCGTTGGCGTAAGGAAGCGCCGTGGTGACGAAGATGCGACGGGTCATCCGCGGTAGTTTACAGCCTCGCGCGCTCCTCTCGAGGGCCGGGCGCGGATCGGCCGGCGGGGCGGCTCGCGCTCAGGACCGGCGGCCGTTGACACGACAGGCTAGGATGCACTCCGGGGTTTGCGCAGGGGACCTGGGTCGATGGACAAGGCGCTCGAGATCTGCGGCGTCACGAAGAGCTTCGGCAGCACTCTGGCGATCGAGGGCCTCGATCTGGTAGTCCCGCGCGCCGCCACTTACGGACTGATCGGACCGAGCGGTGCCGGCAAGACCACGGCGATCCGCATGATCATGGCGATCCTGTTCCCGGATTGCGGCAGCCTGCGAGTTCTCGGGAAGGCTTCGGCGCTCGAAGCCAAGGACCGCATCGGCTACCTGCCCGAGGAGCGCGGCGTGTACCGCAAGATGCGGGTCGACCAATTCCTTTCCTACATCGGGCGTCTCAAGGGCGGCCGGCGCGCCGAGGTGGCGGTGCGCGCGCGAGGACTGCTGGGACGGCTCGGACTTGCCGAGGCCGCAACCAAGAAGTGCGAGGAGCTCTCGAAGGGGATGCTGCAGCGCGTGCAGTTCGTGGCGGCGATCATCAACCAACCGGAGTTGCTGATCCTGGATGAGCCGTTCGGCGGACTGGATCCACTCAGCGTCCGGTTGCTGCAGGAGCTGATCGCCGAGGAGCAGCGGCGTGGCGCCACGATCATCTTCTCGACGCACGTGATGGCGCATGCCGAGGAGTTGTGCCAGCACGTCGTGATGATCCACAAGGGGCGCAAGGTGCTCGACGAGCCGATCGCGGGACTGCGTCGCCGCTACGACGTGCGTACGATCCGGCTCGAGCCGCTGAATCGGGACACAGACCCGGCTGTGCTCCGGACCGTGGGCGGTGTGGAGTCCGTGCGGGCGGCCGCGGACGACGCGCTGGAAGTTCGTCTCGCGGAGGGAACCGACCCCGGCAGCGCGATCCGCGCGATCGCGGCGCTCATCCCTCCGGCGCGCATCGAGCTGGCGCGCGTGCGCCTCGAGGACGTATTCATCCGCCTGGTGACCGGTCGCACCAGCACGGATGAGTCCAATGCCGCACTACGGACGCACCTTCAGGGGCTCGGCATCGAGGGAGCGACTCCTTGAGCAACCGCGTCGTGTTGGTCGCACAGCGCGACTTCCTCGCCACTGTCACCAGCCGGGGCTTTCTCGTCGGCCTCCTGATGATGCCCCTGCTGCTCCTGTTCCTCGTGGTGCTCATCCCGCGGTTCGTAGGCGCTCACGGTCCGCAGACTCAGGGCGAGGTCGCAGTGATCGATGCGAGCGGGAGCGCGCTCCCGGACCTGCGCACCGCACTCAGCCCCGGCAGACTCGCCGCGCTCGCAACACCGGATGCGCGCCGGCGCACAGCGGGAATCAGGGCCGGCGGGCCGCCGCCGACCCTCACGCTCATCGAGCGCCGGGGCAGCGCCGATCTACAACAGGAGAAGTCCTGGCTCATCCAGCCGCCGAAGGCAGAGCCGCGCCATCTGGCCCTGGTCGTCATCCATCCCGACGCGGTGGTTCGTGCTGCGGGCAAGCCCGAGTTCGGGGGTTATGACCTGTACGTCTCCCGTGGGCTCGACGAGACCACCGAAGGCGTGATTCACGAAGGGGTGCGCAGCGCCTTGATCACGAGCCGCCTGCGGGCGAGCGGCATCGACCAGGCCGTGGTGACGGCGACGCTGCAAGTCGCACGACCTGAGGCGGTGATCGTGGCTGCGGCCGGCGAGCAGCCCGCGAGGCGCGGCCTGAGCCGCATGCTGCCATTTATCAGCGGGCTGCTGCTTTTCATTGGCGTCTTCACGGCTGGCCAGCTGCTGATGACCTCGACCATAGAGGAGAAGTCGAGCCGCGTCGTCGAGGTGCTGCTCGCCGCGGTGTCGCCGGTCGAGCTCATGGCCGGGAAGCTCCTGGCGCAGCTCGGGGTCGGACTCGTGATTCTGACGATGTACGTGGGGGTCGGCGTTCTTACACTCTCGCAATTTTCGATGCTGAGCGTGCTCGACCCCATGCTCGTCTTCTATCTGATCGTGTTTTATCTGCTCGCCTATCTCATGTACGGAGGCCTGATGCTGGCGATCGGCGGCGCGGTCAGCCAGATCGCGGATGCCCAGTCGATGATGGGCCCGGTGATGCTCCTGATCGTGATCCCATACGTCCTCACTCAGTTCATCGGCAACACGCCGAACGCTCCGCTCAGTGTCGCGCTCAGTTTCATTCCGCCCATGAACAGCTTCGCCATGCTTGCCCGTCTCGCCTCGGCAACGCCGCCTCCTCTCTGGCAGGTGGGTCTCAGCGTCGTGGCGGGACTGGCTGCGGCCGCAGCCGCCGTGTGGTTCGCCGCCAAGGTATTGAAAATCGGCCTGCTCATGCAGGGCAAACCGCCCAATCTCGCGACGCTCGTTCGTTGGGCGCGTATGGCTTGAGGCGGGTCGTGAGTGAAGGCTGAGAGAACACCTGGGCGGACGTGGCGATGGATCGCAGTCGCCATTGTGCTATTGACCTGCCTGCTCACGGTGATTTTTTTGGTTAGGCGCGCCCCGCAACAGCACTTGGCCATCAGGACCGAACCGGGCAGTGCACCACTTCAGGCGAACCCACCGAGGGTGCAAGCTCACGCGAATGTAGGGGTTCCGCCTTCCCCAGCGCCCACGCCCGCGCCGCCAGTCATAGACGACCTGTGTGGCGTGAAGGGGCCGGACCGTATGCGGGCCGGCAACGAGACGCTCGATCAGCATATGGCGAGGCTGACGCAGCGCGCGATCCGCCGCTGGAAGGAGGCACTCGCTGCAAGCGAAGACCCAAGGCGCCAGGCGATCGGGCTCGCGCTGATCGATACGAAGCCAGACCCTCACATAACCACCCCAGAGGAGCGCGTTCCTGGCAATGAGCCGTCGAAGGACACGCCTGCCAACAACGAACTGGTGCTACTGGCCACCGAGAGCGGTGACCCTGCGATCTACTCGTTGGCAATTGGCCAATGCCGGGATGCCACTAACGACATGGCGTCTGGACCCTGCCAAGGGCTGTCATGGGAGCAATGGGCAGACATCGACCCGGATGACGGGATGCCCTGGCTCTGGATCGCGGCCAAGGCCGACCATGCCGGGGATCAACAGAGAGTTGAGGAAGCACTCGCCAAGGCATCGACTGCGCCACGGATCGACGGGTACTCGAGCACGTTGAGCGCCGTGGCACTGGGAGCGCTTCCTGGCGACAGCGCGCCGCTCGAGAAAGCCGTCGCCGGGGCTGACGTCACCTCAATTCCTGCCGTAGGGACACCATTCGCCATCATGTCGCTGTGCTCCGCCACTGCGATCCAGCAAACGCGGCGAAAGCAAGAGTGCTCGGCGATTGCGGCTACCTTGGCGAAGCAAGGATCCATGCTCATCGATTTGGTAATGGCATCGAGTCTTGCTGATCGGCTTGGATTTCCGCCGGAGACGCGGGCCGTCTTGAGCGCAGAGGCGAAAAGGGCGCGAGCCGCGGTGTCCAAGAGTTTTCCCTGGAGTTTTCCGCTGGAAGCCTCGAAGTTTGGCTGCGATACCCTTCTCGCCTACGACCGTTTTGTCGACGTGCTCCGCGCCGATGGAAATGAACGGGCCGCACTGCTCGCGATTGCGGCGCCTGTCCGATAAGGGGTAGGCGCTCATCGATTCCGGTGCCCGTCACCGTTGGCCATTAGGCTGGCGTTTCTAGAGGAATGCGCACCCAATCGCGCCTTGGTAGCTTAGCCGATTGAGTCGCTGACCGGCCATAAGCGGGCGCTCGCAGTCTTGGCGTAGAATTTCCGATAGCAGACATGACGAACCTTGCTGATGCGGTCCGACGTCTTGCGGCTGGCTATTTAGTGTTCAGGGGACAACACCATCATGCACAGACTCGTCAGCCTTCCCTCAGTCCTTGCGGTCGCTAGCATAGCCTGGCCCGGCTCACCCGCCCTGGCGGCGAGCACCTCGATTCCGTCGACGACACGACAGGTCGTCATCGCCAAGGATGCCGACGGACACTATGGCTGGAGCCTCGTGCAGGTTGCCGTACCCTCGGTCGGTGATCATCAGGTGCTCCTCCATGTTCATGCCGTCTCTCTCCAGCACGGAGAGCTGGAGTTACTCGACTCGCTCAACAAGGGGACCAACAAGAAAGATCGGACCGGGCAGATTGTCTGCTCGGATGCCGCAGGCGAGGTCGTGGCTATTGGCAAGCACGTGACCTCGGTGCGTACCGGCGCTCGGGTCACGAGCCTCTACTTCGCCGACTACCTTGACGGACCGCTGAGTCCCGCACAGCAGTCCCGCGGCCACGGGTATGGGATCAATGGGGTCCTGGGCGATTACATCTTGATCGAGGATACCGGCATTGCTCCCATGCCCGCGGGCATGAGCTACGAGGAAGCCTCAACTCTGCCCACCGCAGCCCTCACCGCCTGGATGGCCACGGTCGGCAACAACCTGGTGCCCCGGGGCGGGACCGTACTGGTCGAGGGCACGGGTGGGATTTCCTCGTTCGCGCTCCAAATCTCTAGCGCCTTCGGCGCGCGGGTCATCGTCACGAGCAGCTCGGATGAGAAGCTCGAGCGTGCGCGATCGCTGGGAGCGCACGACGGCATCAACTACAAGAGCGTCCCCGCCTGGGGCGATCGGGTGCTGGAGCTGACTGGAGGTCGCGGCGCGGACCTGGTGGTCGACATCGGCGGCAAGTCCACGATCGAGCAGTCCCTGAAGAGTCTCGCCTATGGGGGCACCCTCTCGCTCGTCGGGGGCCTCGGCGGCTACGGGGCGGAACTGCCGACCTCGGAGTTGATCACTAAAGTGGCGCGCGCCCAGGGCGTGTACGCAGGCTCACGATCCGACTACCTGCGCATGACTAAATTCTTCGAGACCCACCGGCTTCATCCGTTGGTGGACCGCACTTACTCACTCGAGAACTACGCTGCAGCATTGAAAGATCTCGCAGCGGGTAATTTCATCGGCAAGCTGGTGATCCAGCTTTAACGGCGCAGGCACAGCGCGACTGTCGGCTTCCACCACCTTCAACGACCGCCACAAAGCAGTCATTCGCGGACGGTGCTATTGCAGCTGCTCCACAGCCTGAAGTAATTCATCACTCCGCGCCTGCGGTTAGGCGGAGTAGAGTGCGGCGGTGCGCCCCGACTCAAGCATAGCTTTCTCCTTGGTGGTCTTGCTGGCCCACCTGTGTCTGGCGTCAGCGGGTGCCGATCCGGTCGATCGGATCGTGATGACCGAAATGCAGCGCCAATACAGTCCCGGCATCGCGGTTGCGGTTGTGAAGAATGGGCGGCCGGTAAAGGTCGCCGGCTATGGACTCGCGAACGTCGAGCTTCAGGCCAAAGTCACTCCAACCACCTTCTTCCAGACCGCATCGATGGGAAAACAGTTCACCGCGACTCTCGTTCTGCTGCTCGTCAATGATGGAAAGTTGAAGCTCGACGACACCCTCTCCACTTATTTACCGAACGCACCGCCCGCGTGGCATTCCATCACCATTCGGCAACTTCTGAGCCACACCTCGGGGCTCGCCACGACGGATGCCGCCATCGATCTGCGGAAGGATTACACGGAGGACGAGCTCCTCGCGTCAGCTTACAAGGTGCCGCTCTCGAGCGCTCCGGGTGAGAAGTGGGCATACAGCAATCTGGGTTACCAGATCCTGGGAATCATCTGCTCCAGGGTGGGCGGCCGATTCTACGGCGATCTACTGCGCGACCGTCTGTTCATCCCGAGCGGAATGGATGCGCGCATCATCAGCGAGCGCGACATCGTTCCGGGGCGCGCGAGCGGCTACGACCGCTACGACGGTGTGTTGACGAACCAGGAGTGGGTCTCGCCGACCATGAACAGTACGGCGGACGGGAGCTATTACGTTTCCGCGCGCGACATGGCCCGATGGGCGGTCGTCCTCGATGGCGACAAAGTCCTCACCCCTTCCATGAAGGAAGCCATGTGGACGCGTGCCACCTTGAACAGTGGCAAGCACTGGGACTACGGGTTCGGATGGGAGCTGTCCTTCCTCGACGGCCGGCGATCCGTCCGACACCGCGGCGACTGGCAAGGCTTTACGAGCTACATTCTTCATTTTCCGGACGATCGATTGACCATCACCGTGCTGATGAACCGTTCCCATGGGCGACCGCATGTGCTCGCCGACAAGCTCGCCGCACTTTACATACCCGCATTGCGGGGAGCTCTGAGGGTGCCGCCTTCGGCCGCGACGCTCCTGAAGACTCCCATATACATCCAGCTGACCATGAAAGACGGAAGGGCCATGACTCCTCTGCGCTCGAACGAGCCTGGATTATTTGAAGCCACGCTTCCGCTGATGCAGGGGATGAATGAGTTCCGCATCCTTTCCGACGATGAGAAGACGATCAGTTTCGGTGCATTCACGGATGAGCTGGTGACAAAACCCGATGAGCTGAAGAATTTGGAGTTTGAAGGGGAAGACTTCTTCATGCAGCTCGACGCACCGGGACGGTATACCTTCAAATTCGATGCGAGGAAGGCGCGCAAGCCGACGTTGGTCGTGCGGGCGCAGACGACACCAACGCGGTGAGGCAAGTGCTTATTCCCGCCGCTTCCCAAAGAGGGCGGGAAACGGCCAGAGGCAGTCGCTCGCGATGACACCTCGGATTTCTCAACAGCGGTCATTTCCCTGACGCGCACAGACTTCTGCCACGAGCCCGCGCATAATCGCGCCTGCTATCGCTTTAAGGGGCACCGACGACATGAGGGGTAAGCATGAGCGCGTGTTTCACCCGACACTGCTCGGGGTTGCTTTTCTGCTTGCAGGATCGATACGTGCCCTCCCGGCCCCCGCCGTAACCGATGCACCGGCCGACCTCGTCTTACTGCATGGGAAGATCCATACCCAGGATGCAAGCCGGAGCATTGCGCAGGCCCTCGCAGTCCGTGGCAACACGATCATCGCCGTGGGAGCCGATGAGTCGGTAAGCCCCCTCATCGGGGCTCACACTCGCACCGTCGACCTGCGCGGACGGGTCGTGCTCCCGGGCATCATCGATGCGCACGTCCATCCGGCCGCAAGCGCACAGGATCTCGACAAGTGCAGCATGCACGATGAATTGCTGTCACCCGGGGATATCAAGCGAAGAGTAGCCGAGTGCTTGAAGGAGGAGTCGCCCCGACACGCGCCATGGTTCGAGGTCGTCATGGTGAATGCGTCCGCCCTGACGCTCACGCGACAAGACCTCGATGAGATGCTCGCGCGGCGACCTCTTCTCCTGGAGAGCGGCGATGGGCACACCGCGTGGGCCAACTCGGCGGCGCTCCGTGCGGCCGGCGTCGATGCGCGCACGCAGGACCCCGTCGGCGGGCATATCGAGCGCGATGCGAACGGCCGCCCCACCGGCACGCTGCGCGATGTGGCCGCCGAGATCGTGTTTGCCGCGAAACCTGCGCCGAGCCTCGACTTCGAGGCGGGACTGCTCGACCGGGCGCTCGGTGCGATGCGCGCTACCGGCATCACTTCCGTACAGGATGCGGATGCCGATGAGCATCTCATGCAACTCTACAAGAGACTCTATGACGAGCATCGACTCGGCATGCGCGTGCGCGCCAGCTTCGGCTTGAAGCGTACCGACCGGTCGGCCGAGACCCTGGTCGGCGAGGCGATCAAATTCCGCACGCGGTGGGCTATCGATCCGGAGCGGTTGCGCGCGGATGCGATCAAGATCTTCGCCGACGGGGTCATCGAGTACCCCTCGCAAACGGCAGCACTCCTGGAACCCTACCTGGATGCCGCCGGCCGCCCGACTGAGAATCGCGGTCCCACCTACTATCCTCAGGACCACTTGAACCGCATCGTCGCCGCGGCAGATGCCGCCGGCTTCACGGTGCACGTGCACGCGATTGGCGATCGTGCGGTGCGTTCTGCGCTCGATGCTTTCGCCTATTCCCGGCAGGTCAACGGAGCGCTCGACGACCGCGATCAGATCGCGCATCTGGAGCTCGTCGACCCGCAAGACTTCCCACGCTTCAAGGCACTCGGCGTGATCGCCAATTTCCAGCTCCTGTGGGCCGAGCGTGACCCCTACATCGTCGCTGCCACGCTCGCCTATCTCGGTCCCGAGCGTTCCCGTCACCTCTATCCGGCGCACTCGCTTCTGGATGCGGGCGCATTGATCGCCGGCGGGAGCGACTGGGGCGTAAGCAGTTTCGATGCCTTCGAGGCGATGGAGCACGCCATAACCCGTAGCGAGGCGCGTGGTCGCGAGCCGCTCCTGCCGGAGCAGAGCATCCCGCTGCAGACGATCCTCGATGCCTACACTGTCAATGCAGCTTACGCGCTTAAGCAGGAGCGCTTCACGGGGAGCCTGGAGAACGGCAAGCGCGCCGATTTCATCGTGATCGATCGGGACATCTTCGCGATCGACCCGTTCGCCCTGCACGAAACGCGCGTTGACTTGACCTATCTCGACGGACAGGAGGTATATGCCGCACCGCGGTGACCGAGTTTGAGGCAGAGCAGGTCAGGAGTGGCACGGGCAATTACCCACCAGCACGAGCGCGCGGGAGCGTATATGGTGGTGTCGATATCATATCGAGAGGGGGGTGCGAGCTTGGCGACTGCCAGCATCTGGGTCGACGCGGATGCCTGTCCGAACGTCATCAAAGAGATCCTCTTCAGGGCCGCGGACCGCACCGGTCTCTCCGTGACGCTGGTCGCCAATCAGGCACTCGCCATTCCGCGGGTGCCTAGTCTGCGCGTGCTGCAGGTGGCTGCCGGCTTCGACGTGGCAGACCAGGAAATCGTGAAGCGGGCGGCGCCCGGCGATCTCGTCATCACAGCGGATATTCCGCTCGCAGCGGCGGTCATCGCAAAAGGCGCGGAAGCGCTGAATCCGCGTGGCGAGCGTTACTCGGCGGACACCATACGAGGCGTACTCACCATGCGCGATTTCATGGACACCATGCGCGCGAGCGGTCAGGTCGGCGGAGGTCCGCCAGCGCTCACGCAGGCGGACCGAAATGCCTTCGCGAGCCATCTCGACCGGTGGCTCGCCCGGTCTGCGAAATGAAAAAGCTGAAGAACGAAGCGGAGCTGTTCAAAGCAGCCTTGCTCGCTGGCGTTCGCTATGCCGAGGCCCGCAAGGCCGCCGAGTTCGAGGCAACCGACTCGGCAAGCGCCAAGGCACTGTACGTGTATCGCTTGCTCGTGCATGACAAGGTGATCGCGCCGATGCCGGAAGACCAAGTCAGTGAAAAGACGATTCGTCATCGGCTCGCGACGTGGTACGCGCATCAATTGCCTGATGGGCATCCGCTATTGGGATAGAGCGGCCACTCCGTCTCAGCGGGCGACACGCCGCGTTTTAGAGAAGATTCAGAAAGACACTCAGCGAAACGAGCTTGGCGCCGCTCGTGCCGCGAATGCTGAAGGTCTCGTACTCGAGCCGTGCGCCGAATTTACCCATATGCACCTGGCCGCCAGCACCCCAAGCGAATTGCGAGGAGTTATCCGACAGCGAGATCGCAGGCGGGGCGCTACCGCTCAGAGTCCAGTGGACGACCCCCGCCTTAGCGAAGGCGTCGACCCAGGGAACCGGGATTGGCAGGTAGCCGACTGCGTAGGCAGCGAACGCCTTGTAGTCGAGGTGGGTGGAGTTGGGGCCGCCGGGGCCACAGATGACGCCGGGCGGACAGACGGGGGTCGCGGGGATCGGCCCGGTAACATTCTCGCTGCCGAGGTCAATGTAACTGGCCTCGAGTGCGAATACGCTGATCGGCCGCACCCCGGCCCACACTCTCGGGTTGGTGCTGTTGAGGTTGGAGTTGGTCGTGTTGGGCGCGACGATGTCCCTCAGATTATCGTTCGTAAATCCGGCACCGATATAGAGCATGCCGTTGTCGGCCTGGGCGACGCCTGCGCAGAGCGCTAGCACTGTTACGAGCAAGAGTTTGCGCACGACAGATCCTTCCCTGACTCTAGCTTGGATGTCCGCTATCGATTCTAACTGGCCGCTTCCTGGAAGAGTCAATGTCCGAGAACGGCCATCTCCGGTCATTCATGGCGTCGACTCAAGTTTCTCCGAAGCGGACACCGCGAGCCGGAGCCGCGCAATCCGCCGCCACTGTGACCCGATACTCACCAAGCTTAACGCTTGACGTTAATAACGCATAGATTTATGATCTTCAAGTGATCCGCTCCTTCAAGGACAAGGATACTCAGGCGGTGTTCGCCGGGCAGTTCGTGAAGGGGCTTGACGGCCGAATCCAGCAGCGGGCTCGTGAGAAGCTGAAGTACCTGGATAGTGCCGCGGATCTGCGCGACCTAATGATTCCGCCGGCGAACCAGCTCGAGGCCCTCAAGGGTGATCGTGAAGGACAGTACAGCATCCGGATCAACAAACAATGGCGGGTTTGCTTCGGGTGGAAAGACGGCGATGCATTCGAAGTGGAGATCGTCGACTACCACTGAATCCAGCCACGGAGAGTAGTGGACTATGGCAACGAAAAAATTGCGCCCGGTGCACCCGGGTGATGTCTTGCTGCACGACTTCATGCAGCCGTTAAGTCTCAGCTCGTACAAGCTCGCGAAAGAGCTTGGTGTCACGGCTCCGACAGTCAACGAGATTGTCCGGCGCCGACGTGCCGTAACAGCGGAGATGGCGCTGCGTTTCTCGCGGTACTTTGGAACGACCGCGCAGCTGTGGCAAAACCTGCAGGCGCAATATGATCTGGAAATTGCAAGTCGGAGGATTGGGAAGAAAGTGGCGCGGGCGATTCAGCCACTACCGCGACCCGATCTTTCCGACTCCGCTGCATCCTAGATCGAGAAGCGCCGCCGGCCACGCTTTCGGTGAAGGCCCAGGGGAGCTTGCGCCGACCGCCACGCGCTGGTGTATTCGTCGAGAAATGCCTCAGCCGACACTGATCGGCCAAAAGCGGTCGCTTGCTCAGCAAACACGAAATGCCGGATTCCGGTCATTCACGCGAGCATCAGGACCTACCTGATCGTTGTCAGGCACCAGTGATTGTCTCTAAGCTGACGCGCTCTACTTAAATGGGGCTGACCTGCGAAATGCTGCCCACTCGTCTCTTAGGTCCTTCGGCACTGTTCTTACTTCTGCTGCAGTGCGCGCTCCCTTCGCCAGTGATGGCCGATCCACCGACGACATTTGTTGCAAGCTTCGATTGCAGCAAGGCCGCCACCCGAGTCGAGCGGCTCATCTGCTCGAGTGCGGACGTCTCTGATCTCGACACCAAATTGGCCTCGGCGTTTCAGGAATTGCTCCGCTCGGCAGGCGCTGGCGAGAACCTCGTCAGAGATCAGCAGCGGAATTGGCTGCGGATGAGGAACGGCTGTGCCACCGTCGAATGCGTGAAGGAGCAATATGCTAAGCGACTCTCGGAGGTCAATGAGTTCGTCCGCTTGGCCCCTAATTCTCATTGGGTGCCCATGAACGTCGTTAACCTGCCCCTCGCCAATGGGCATACGTATTACGCCGATTTCATCGACCGTGAGAGTCTCCGCCAGGTTGGCCGACTGAGAAGCGTCTGGACTCTTATGAACTACACCGAGCCACGGTCTTTCCGAAACCGGGACGACGACTACATCGAGTACCGGTCGCTCAAGGTGTTGGAATACTTCGACTGTGAGGCAGGCAAGATGGCCGATGCCCGAGACGGGTACTTCTCCGGCGAGATGGGCGGCGGGAATGAAGTTCTTTCCGATGTGTACTCGACGTCAGCCGAATCACTGCGGTGGGAACAGTTTGACGTGAACGGGGCAATTAGCAGCAAGGTTCGTTTGGTCTGCGGTTTCGCTACGCCGAGTGCTCCTAGCACAGGCGGCGACGCATCTGGCGCTGGCGCCGGGGTCGCAGCGCAGACCGCAGAGACAGCTTCTGGCGATGGGGTCTTCCGCTTTCGATTGACGCGAGGTAAGGGGACCGAGGTCTGCGACGCCTACCTGAAGCGTTTGCGCGCAACGCACTTCGAGCGCCCGCCCTACTGCGGACGACCAGAGAATAACGTCGTGCCAGGATTCGCGCAGTTGCAGCGTGACCCCCTTTCCTCGACACAGGTTCTCGCGCTCGAAAACCGGGTGTTTGGGCTCATGTCACGAGCAGACCAGTACTGGATGGAGCACGAGGAAGAGCGATGGAAAGCCGCGAACAGTACCTTTAGGCCTGCCCAGCCGACTCTGGCAAGGGTGGACGCGTCATTAAATGCGGGCTTTCTGAAAGTCTGGCGGTATGAACCGCCCATTGATGTCGAGAACAACGGTGGCAAAGACAATCTCATCGTCTGGTTCGGGGAGGACGTTGGGCCAAGCGGAAGCTGCGGGACCGTTCCCTCGAACATTCCCGAGCCCCTTCGGATGAACCAGCTTCCGTTCTTCCTGACGGCTGCGGGGGATGCGATCGATGTCGACAGGACGATGAAGGTGTTCGGCGTTGGCATTGGCGATCAATCTGCTAAGGCCGCGGGCCAGATCAGCAAGCCGCCGGAGATGATCGGTTCTCAGTTCAGTTTCTTTGAATACAACGGCGTTTATTACTTTGACACGTTTCCCAATGCAGCAAGCATCCCAGAAAAGCCAGGGCTCGCAGACACCCTGGCGGTCTTCCTCCACAAGGACGGGCAGACTCACAAAGTCTGTGAATACTCTGTCACGCAGTGAGAGGGAGCCACGGGTGCCCCTCTCCATCGCTGTCGGGACTCAGCTTCAGATCTGGATGTCTGCTTACGCGGTTCTGGGCGGCCGCTTTGGAGGAGGCCGACTGGCTGCTTGGGGTCGGTTTGCGACCGCAGGCGAAGGTTCTGTCAGGAGATTGCGTCGATACCCTTACGCTGGATAACGTTCAGGAGCTTCAACGAAGGCCCGCTCGGGCGCTTTTCGCCAATCTCCCACTTCTGAACCGTTGAGACGCTGGTGTTGAGCATGGCCGCGAACACTGCCTGACTGACCCGGCTGCGGGCCCGGATCGCTCGAATCTGCTTCGCCGTGAGCTCCTGAACTGGAGGCAGTGTCAGAACGTCAAATTCACGCATGGTCTGCTTATCCAGAGCCCCAATGCGCTCCAGGCCGCGAGCGGTCTCACGCATCTCATCCAGCAGACGACTTTTCTTCATGGCAAATCTCCTCAAGCTCAGCCTCTGCTACGGCCTTATCAAGTAGCTTCGGGTCCATTGCGAGCAGTGCAGCGGCGATGCTCTGCAACCCTGCGAGTTCTCGATCGTCGATCGTCTCGCGGTCCTTCTTCTCGAAGCCGTAGAGAAAGAACCAGCGGTCCTGAAGATTGCTTCCGATAATCGTCCGAGCACCGCCGCGTTTACCCCGCCCGGGCACCGGAACACGCTTCTTGAATACCGACCCGCCTAAGTCGGCGTCGATCAGACCTCGCATCATTTCCGCAACCGCGGCACACAGCGCTTCATCGCTAATGCCAGCCCTGCGGCTCCAGCGCCTGAAGGTCTTGGTCTTAAAGACTCGCCGCATTGGCATAGTATATCACCCAGTGATATAGAGGAAGCCAGCAGACTCTCCCGGTTGTCACAACTGGGAGACGCGTCATGGATCAAGACCTCGAGGGTCGCGAGCGCCGCGAACCCTGGAACAAGGGCAAGCTGGTTGGCCAGAAGGCGCCCCTGCGCCTGAAGGACATTTGGGCCATCCGCGTTCGGCTACAGCTCGCCGAGCGGACTCGTGAGCTCGCCCTGTTCAACCTCGCCGTCGACAGCAAGCTCAGGTCCTGCGACCTCGTGAAACTTCGCGTCCGGGATGTCACGCATGGAGACCGGGTCGCAAGCCGGGCCATCGTCATGCAGCAGAAGACCCATCGGCCGGTGCAGTTCGAGATTACAGAACAGACCCGAGATGCCGTGTCTTCTTGGATCGACCAAGCCAGGCTTCGGTCCGAGGCCTTCTTGTTCCCCAGTCGGTTGCGTGGAAGGCCACACCTCTCGACGCGCCAATACGCTCGGATCGTCCGCGGTTGGGTAAGGGAGATTGGGCTTGATCCCGCCGCATATGGCACGCATACGCTGCGTCGCACCAAAGCATCCCTAATCTACCGTCGGACCAAGAACCTTCGGGCAGTACAGCTGCTACTCGGGCACACCAAACTCGAAAGCACAGTCCGATATCTCGGCATCGAGGTTGACGACGCCTTGGAGATGGCCGAGCAAACCGAGGTGTGAGTGCATCGGCCGGTCAGCGGCTGTCGAGGTCGCTGACCGGCCAGAAGCAGACGTTTATTCGCGCCTGCCAGGTTTCCCGAGAGCGGTCGTTGCGGCACTCCGTGGCGCGCATGTTTGAGCCGTGAGTGGGCTTGCCCGCGAAAGCAAGCGGGCCCTCACGCGCTTTCAGTGATATATCCCACGGAAATACATCTTGTGGGATATGGCTCCCAGTCGCTATTATATCCCACAAAGTAAATTTCTGTGGGATATATTGCAGTGGCTACGCTCACCACACCGCACGAACAAGCGCTGACATTGCTCTTTGCGGAGCTTGAGCAGACCGCAGCGGCGCAGCGGGATGCCTTCCTCGGCACGCCCGGGAGTCTCGCGCGGCGAACTAACGATAACGGCACTGAGTACTGGGTCCATCGCTATCTGGACGGGGTCGGCCGGCGAAAGGAGACCTACCTCGGGACTGTCGATGATGCTGGTGTAACCGCGCACGTGGATGCCTTGCGCGAGAAAATTGCCGTGGCCGACGCAACGATTGCCCGAGTCAGGGTGCTTGTGCGCTCCGGATTCGCGAACGTCGACCGTAAGGCCTATTCCACGGTGGCCAGCCTGCACAATCACGGCCTTTTTCGGGCTGGCGCGCTTCTCATCGGCTCACACGCCTTTGGCGCGCTGCTGAACGCGTTGGGGGTAAGAGCGGTGGCGTATGCGACAGAGGACGTAGACATTGCGCGCCCCGAGCAGTTGGCCCTCTCAGGAGTTCCCCCGTTTCTCGGCATGCTTCGCGAGACCGGAATCGAATTCTTTGAGGTTCCCGCACTGAATCGCCGAGCCCCCTCGACCTCCTACGCGGAGCGCGGTGGCTCGCGCTTAAAGGTCGACCTGCTGGTGCCCTCCTCGGACGAGAGCTACCGAACGATTCCGGTTCCTGAGCTGAAAGCGCACGCGACGGGACTGCCATACCTTCGTTATCTGCTGGGAAGCTCGCAAGAGGTGCCGCTGCTCAGCCCTCATGGTGTTGTCATGGTGCGCGTGCCCGTCCCTGAGCGCTTCGCGGTCCACAAACTGCTGGTCTCCCAGCTCAGGGCCGGGACCACGACCAAGGCGGCGAAAGATCTGCGGCAGGCAGCGACGCTCATTGAGCCCATCGTCGAGCGATTCCCCGGCGCACTGGAGGACGCGATGGAAGCGCTTCCGAAAAGCGCGACCAGGCACATCCGTCGTGCTGTTGCGGCGCTTGAGAGCCACCTGCCTGCAAACGCGGAGGCCGCTTGGGATGTGCTGCGATCCACGAAGGGCCGACAGGCCGCCCGTCGCTAACGGCCAGAACCAGCCGATCACGGTGCCATTTCGACTTTCCCGATAGCGGCCGCTCACTCCCCGAGCTGCAACTTTCAAGATCCACGGGGTAACATGACTGAGCAGGTGTGAGTGACGCTCGCGTGCGGCGGTCGCAATAACCAATAAAAACTGGGGTCCCATTCCCGTGACAGAGCCTCCACGCGCCGTATTCCTGAGCTACGCCTCGCAAGACGCGGAAGCCGCCCAACACATTTGTGCTGCGCTCCGGGCTGCTGGCATCGAAGTCTGGTTCGACCAAAGCGAGCTGCGTGGCGGGGATGCCTGGGATCAGTCGATCCGCAAGCAGATCAAGACCTGCGTGCTGTTCATCCCGGTTATCTCGCACGCCACGCACCATCGCCGCGAGGGGTACTTCCGCCTTGAATGGAAGCTGGCGGTTGATCGCTCTCACCTCATGGATGCAGAAATGGCTTTTCTGTTGCCGGTCGTGATCGACGATACACGTGATGATGATGAGCGCGTGCCGGAGCGGTTCCGGGAAGTGCAGTGGACGCGCCTGCCCGGCGGCGACACACCGTCAGCCTTCGTCGAGCGAGTCAAGCGGCTGCTGGTGCCTGAGAGTTCGCCGGCAGCGGGCCCGACTCGCTCCGGGAGTGGCGTTGTCGCGAGTCCTGCGCCGGCACGCGCCCGCCGGCGAACGGGCGTGCTGTTCGGAGGGATCGCTGCGGCGGCGCTTCTGCTGGCACTTGGGTACACCGGTCTGGAGCGCCTGCACAGATCAAAGCCCAGCGGGCCGGGCGCAGCCTCCGTCGCGGTGCTGCCCCTGGCGAACGAGAGCGGGGAGGCGAGCCAGCAGTACTTCTCGGACGGGATCTCGGAGGATCTGATCACGGCGCTCTCGCAGTTCCCTGGACTCAAGGTGATCGGGCGCACCTCGGCGTTCCAGTTCCGCGACTCGAAGGAGGACAGCCGCAGCATTGGGGCGAAACTCGGCGTCGCGCACCTGCTCGAGGGGAGCGTGCGGCGGTCGGGGGAGATGGTGCGGGTGAGTGCCGAGCTTATCGACACCGCTGACGGGAGCACCCAGTGGTCCGAACGCTACGATCGCCGCTACAAGGATCTCTTTGCACTGCAGGATGAGATCACGCATGCCGTGGCGGGGGCGCTTCGCACCAAGCTGCTGCTCGGTGAGCACGCGGCGGGGCAGAGCGAGCGGCCCCCGGCTGGCAGTCTCGAGGCATACAACGCGCTGCTGCAGGGACAGTTCTATTCTCTCCGCGGAACGGAAGGGGATACTCGCAAGGCGATCGCGTCCTACACCGAGGCGACGCAGATCGATCCTCGTTATGCGCTCGCTTGGAGCGGGTTGTCGGAAGCTTGGACCACTCTCAGTATTTATTACCTCGGGGGTACAGAGGCGCAGGAAGCGTCCGCCAAGGCGCGCGAGGCGGCCGGTCGCGCACTCGCCCTCTCCCCAGACCTTGCGGCCGCGCACCGCGCTCGCGGCGGACTGCTTCAGGCCGCTGACTTCGACTGGCACGGGGCGGAAGCAGAGTTTCGCCGCGCGATGGCTCTGGCACCGAGTGATGCCGAGGCGAAGTTCGATCTCGGGAAAGAGCTTGCGGTATTCGGTGAGCTAGAGCCGGCGATCGACCTTACGCGGCAGGCACTTGCGACCGAGCCGCTGAGGGCCGACTGGTACTACTGGCTCGCCCTTTATCTCTGGGGGATCAACCGCCTCGACGAAGCCGAGCGGGCGGCACACAGAGCGCTTGAGCTGCAGCCCAACGCGGTGTGGCCTCCCGCCGCGCTCACGCTCATCGAGGTCCAGCGCGGCAATGTGGACGGGGCACTCGACGCCGCGCAAAAGGAGCCTCCCGGTCCGTGGCTAGACACGACGCTCGGCACGGCGCGACAGATAGGCGCTGACCGGCGCGCGGCCGACGCAGCGCTTCGAACGCTGATCGAGAAGGACGCCGACGTCGCTGCTTATCAGATCGCCGAGATCTACGCTCTACGTAACGATACCAAGGAGACCTTCGAGTGGCTCGATCGGGCGTGGAGCAACCGCGATGCGGGCATTGGCTTCCTTCTCTGGGACCCCTTCCTACAGCGGTACAAGGACGATCCTCGCTTCGCGGCGTTCTGCCGCAAGGTCGGCCTGCCGGTGCCGGGGGCGACTTCCTCACGCAAATCCACTTAATTTTGTAGTTCGGCGAGGGTCCGCTTTTCGCGATCTGAACGGCTGCTGTCGGGCATGGCGACCGGCAGCAACGGGTCGAAACCCGCCGGTCAATCCGTCAGCGGGCGCGCAGTTCCAGTGACGTCGACCTCGAAGATACAATTCCGGAAAGCAGTCATTTCGGGGACATCGTTGCTTTCGCTCAGCGACGGAGCGGTTTTACTGCGGCCTCACCGGCCCGAAGACTGCGACGCGATGTACGCAGCGGTCACGGAATCGATTCCGGAGATAAGTCCCTGGCTGCCATGGTGCCATGCCGGCTATTCCCGCGATGAGACTGCAGCTTTCATCAGGGCTGCAGGCGCAGCCTGGGATGACCGCAGCCACTATCCATTCGCGATACTTGCTGCGACGGATGGTGCTTTTCTCGGTGGCGTCGCTGTCAACCACATCGCCAGGCCCAACCGCCTCGCAAGTGTCGGTTACTGGGTCCGCACTTCGCGCACCAGGCAGGGAGTCGCCTCTGCGGCAGTACGGCTTGTTTCCCGGTATGCATTTGGCACATTGGGCCTCACCCGACTTGAGATCGCCTGCATTCCGACGAACACCTCGAGTCGGCGTGTCGCCGAGAAGGTCGGGGCGAAGTTTGAGGCCGTGGCGCGCAATAGACTCGTGATGCACGGCGTCGCATACGCCGCGGCGCTCTATAGCTTGTTGCCGGAGGACCTGGCCAAGTGCAGTTAAGAAAATCGCCAGCTTCTACTTCGCTGCTTTGCGTGCTGGCGCTCGCCGGGTGTGCGCACGCCAAAGAAGACGGAACAGACGCACATGCCGTTCTGGCCGAGCGCACTCGGGAGGTGGAAGTCCTCGTCGCACATCCGGCTCCGGCCACCCTGGCGACGGCCGCGTTGCTTGCGTGGCCGGGCGACCTGAGCGGCCAGCGGCCTCTCGAATTGATCGCACGGGCCGCGGCCCTTGCGCCGCGGCGTGCGGAACTTGTCTGGGTTCAGCTCCAGATCTGCGAGCGACTCGGGTGTGAGGCCAGAGAGCAGATCGAGGCCCATCTGCAGGAGCTGGATCCGGATAACGGGCTCGTCTGGATCGCCGATCTGGAGCATGCGCAATCGTCCGGGTCGGAAGTCGCCATCACGGCCGCGGTTGCCCGGATCGGCGCTGCCCCGAGAATGACGTTCTATCTGAATCAGCTGGAGGTCATGATGGTAGACGCGCTGGCCGTGGCGAGTCCGTCTCAGGGTCTCGCCACGCGAGGCTCTGTCGCCATCGGCACCCTTGTCGCGCAGGTCATCCCGCCCCTTCAGCCGATGGCCAAGGCTTGCCGGCCTGAACAGCTGGATCTGCCGGGCCGTCGTGCGGCGTGCGAGGCTCTGGCGGTGCGCATGGAACAGTCCAGTACGGTGCTCACCCAGAGTCTCGCGATCAGTATGCAGGAGCGGTGGTGGCCGGCCGGTAGTCCACAACGTGAAGTTCTTCTCGCCAAGCGCCGACGGCTCGACTACCTCACGGCAATGTCGAGTCGCGTTCGGTGGTGGAGAACCGACCGGGACATGGCAGTCCGCATTGACGCGGCGCGAAAGACCGACCGGGAAGAAGAAGTCGAGCTGGCGTTGATCAAGTCGTTCGGCTTACCTGCGGAGCCTCCGAGGGACTGGAAGGACACCCTGCATCCAGGGTAGGTCAGCCGGCCTCCCTGAATTCCTCGAACTTCGCCTTGTTGAAGGCCTTCTTGTAGGCCTCTTTGCCCGTGATCTGCCGCGAATCGAGCAGCTGTTGGATCGCGGTGTCCATGGTGCGCATGCCGAACTGGCCGCCGGCCTGCATGGTGTTCTCGAGCTGATCGAGTTTGCCCTGGCGGATGAGGTTGGCGGCGGCCGGCGTGTTGACCAGGATCTCGAGCGCCGCGACGCGGCCCTGCTTGTCGGCCCGCTGCAGCAGCTGCTGCGAGAGCACGCCGCGCAGCGAGGTCGAGAGCATGGTGCGCACGTGCGACTGCTTGTCGGAGGGGAAGACGTTCACCATGCGGTCGACCGTGGCCGCCGCGCCGTTGGTATGCAGCGTCCCCATGACCAGAATGCCCATCTCGGCCGCGGTGACCGCGATGCTCATGGTCTCGAGGTCGCGCAACTCACCGACCAGCACCACATCCGGGTCCTCGCGCAGCGCCGAGTGGACGGCGGCCGCGAAGCTCGGACTGTGGACGCCGATCTCGCGCTGGCTGATGAGGCAGTTCTTCCTCTCGTGCACGAACTCGATCGGATCCTCGACCGTGAGGATGTGGCCGCTGACGCGGCGGTTGATGTCATCGATCATCGCGGCGAGCGTGGTCGACTTGCCGGACCCGGTTTTGCCGGTGACGAGGATCAACCCGCTGTTGGCCCGGCACAGCTGGCGCACCGCCTCCGGGAGCTTCAGGTCATCGAGCGTCAGCGCCTTGGACGGAATCGCCCGGAATACCGCCCCCATGCCGTTCAGCTGCCGCATGATGTTGACGCGAAAGCGCCCCTTGCCCTCGAGCGAGTAGGCGAAGTCGGCGCCGTCCTTCTTCTCGAAGCGCTCGACGGCGGTCTTGGGCATGATCTCGTAGAGCGCCGTCTTGACGTAGTCGGCGCTGAGCTTGTCCGCTCTCAGGGGCGTGAGATCTCCGTACACGCGAATGCGCGGCGGGTCGCCGGCGATGAAATGCAGGTCCGAGCCGCGCTTCTCGAGGATCTCGTTCAGGTATGGATCGATCTGGGCCACGTGCGCTCCGTCAGGCGGCCGAGCCGGAGGTCACCGGTGGCGCGCTGTCCATCTTCGGCAGCATGGAGGTGTCGGTGACGAATTTCTGGAAGTTGCGCTTCTCGCTCGCGTAGTTGTAGGCGTCGTCGGGATCGATGGTGCGCGCGTTGATGGCGGCGAGCAGCGCCTGATCGAGCAGCTGCATGCCGAGGTCGCGCCCCATCTGCAGCTGGCTCGGGACCTGGTGCGTCTGCTCCGTCTGGATGAGCTTGGCGATGGCCTTGGTCATCATGAGGATCTCGCAGATCGCCTTGCGGCCGTGGCCGTCGGCGGTCTTGACCAGCACCTGCGTCACCACTGCGAGCAGGCTCTGCGCGAGAAAGCTCTTGGTCTGTTCGCGCTCTTCGACCGGGAGGGCGTCGATGATGCGGTCGATGGTCTTCACCGCGCCGGTGGTGTGCAGCGTACCGAGCACCAGGTGTCCGGTCTCGGCGGCGGTCATCGCCATGCGGATGGTTTCGGCGTCGCGCAGCTCGCCCACCAGGATTACATCCGGGTCCTCGCGCATCGCCGCGCGCACGCCCTCGGCGAAGCTCGGGATGTGCGTGCCGAGCTCGCGCTGGATGACCTGGCTCTGCTTGCTCGGATGCACGAACTCGATCGGGTCCTCGAGACTGATGATGTTGAGCTTCCGCGTTGTGTTCAGGTGATTGATCATCGCCGCGAGGGTCGTCGACTTGCCGGTTCCGGTCGAACCGGTGACCAGCACCATGCCCTGATGGAAGTCGCACAGCCGGGTGACGACGGGCGGCAGCTGCAGGCTCTCGAGCGTCGGCACGCTCGAGGGGATTGCCCGGAACGTCGCCCCGACGCCGGTGTCCTTGCGGTAGACGTTTACGCGGAAGCGGCCGCCGTCGGCGGACACATAGCTGAAGTCGAGGTCGTTGCCCTTGGCGAAGTGCTCATTCTGCGAGGTCGTGAGGATCTCTGTGATGTAGCCCTCGAGCTCCCCGGGGCGCAGATCGCGGAACTTGATGGGCAGCAGGTCGCCATGCATGCGCAGCATCGGCGGCACACCCACCGCCAGGTGCACGTCCGAGCACCCCTGCTGCGTGCCGAGCTTGAGGAAGGCATCTATGCGCGCCAAGCGATCGCTCCCCCGAAGGATTTGGCTGTCTGTTTAGCCGGTAGCGGGTTGCAGGATCAACAGCTTGTGGCCGGAAATTTGACGTAACGCACGCTCTTTGTCTATTGGCGCGCTGCACCTCCGGAGCCGCGCGCAGGCCAGCCCGTCAGTGATGTGGTGCCCGCGGGCAAAAGGCGTGGCTTTTGACCGCTTATCAACGTGCGGTTCGGGCCCGGCTAGAGGAAACGCTGCAGGGCGGTCTTCAGCTCTTCCATGGTCTGGAAGCGCTTGGTCTTGTCGACGGCCATGGCTTTCATCACCAGGTCCGCCAGCCCCGGGGGCAGGTTCGGATTGAGGTCCTGCGGGTTGCGGGCCTTGCCCTGGACGTGCTGGTACATGACCGACATGTGATCGCCGCGGGAGTAGGGCGGCACTCCGGTCACCATCTCGTAGAGCATGACGCCCAGGGCATAGATGTCGGCGCGCTCGTCGACCTTCTTGCCGAGGATCTGCTCGGGGGCCATGTACTTGGGCGAGCCGATGACGTAGCCGGTCTTGGTGAGCTGCGTGTCGCCCTCGCGCTGCGCGGCGGCGACGCCGAAGTCCACGATCTTGAGCAGGCCTTCCTGATTGATGAGCACGTTCGCCGGCTTCAGGTCGCGGTGCACGATGCCCTGCTGGTGGGCGACCGTCATGCCGGTGCAGATGTCCATTCCGAACTGGACGGCGCGCTTGAGCTCGACCGGCTTGTCGTTGACGACTTCGCTGCCGAGGGTGTGCGAAGGGAAGTACTCCATCGAGATGGCGTAGTTGCCCTGGATATAGAGGAAGTCGTAGATGCGGATGACGTTCTTGTGCGTGATCTTGCGCGAGTAGCGCAGCTCGTGCACGAAGCGCTTCATCACTTCCTCGTCTCCCGAGACGTTGGGGTTGAGGAACTTGAGGATCAGCCGCTCGTCGACCACCGTATCCTCCATCAGCAGCACGGTGCCGAAGGCGCCGCGCCCGATGCGGTCGATGTACTTGTAGCGGCCCTCGATGATGTCGCCGGGCTTGAGCGTCTGGATGTCGAGTCGCGCGGCGGCTTCCGCCTGGCGCCGCGCCTGGTCGGAGATCACCTGGGTGCGGGCGGCTTCGGGGGCGGATACCTGCGGGGGAAGCACTCCGCTCTGTGCCGGACCCGCCGGCATCGTCGGCGCCGCAGCGCCCGCGGCCGTGGGCGCTGCGCCGGCGCTCAGGGTGGCAATGCCGGCGATGCGGTTGTCGAGCTCGGTGACCGCGGCCGCCGCGAGTCGCGAAATCGTCTGATCGGGGGATGCGGCCTGCGCCTGCAGCTCCTTGCGCACGTGGTCGGCCTGAGACTCGTCCGCTACCTTGGAAAGCGCCTGGATCGCCTCGATGCGGATCTCACGCTCCGGACGCGCCACCAGCGGCAAGAGCTGATCCACGAGCTTCGCATCGCCGAGCCGGCCGAGTGCGCGCACCACGATCGGCGTTGCCTTGCCGTGACTGCCGGTGTGGAGCATTTCCATCAGGCGCGGCACGGCGCGCTTGCTGCCGATCTCGGCGAGTGCGTCCACGGCGCGCTCGCTCACCCACCAGTCGCTGTCGCGCGTCGCCTGGATGAGGGAGTCGATGGCGCGCTCGTCCTTGGTCTGGTTGAGGATCTCGATGGCGGCGCGGCGGATGTCCTCGTCCTTGTCGCGCACCAGCTGCAGCACGGCGTCGATGACTTTCGGGCCGCCGATCTTGCCGAGGGCGTCCGCGGCACGGCTGCGCACCCACCAGTCGCTGTCCTTGAGCGCCTCCAGCAGGTACTTGACCGACTTGGCATCGCCGACTTCGTTGAGCACCTCGACGGCGGCACGCCGCGCGTTCTCGTTCTCGTCCTTCAGTACCGCGATCAGGTGCCGGATCGTTTCGGGGTGGTTGGCCTTGATCACCACGTCGACGGCGCGGTTCAACACGTCGATCTCGGGGTCGCGCAGCATCGCACATACCCGCTCGATGTCGATGGGGCCGTCCATGCGCTGCAGCGCCGACAGCACCGCGCCGCGGATCAGCTTGTTGGGATCCTTGAGCAGGCCGTTGAGCGCGCTCTGCACCTCCGGCATGTTGAAGCGCGCCAGGGTGTTGATGATGTGCACCCGCGCGATCGCATCCTTGCCCTGCAGCCGGGTGATGAGCTCGGGTACCGCGGCGCGGTCGGCGATCTCGTTGATGATGCGAAACAACGCGGCCTTCTCGTTGGGCTCCTGCGCGTAGGCTGCGGTGAGGAGCTCGCGCACCGTGAAGCGCGACTTCTGCGCCGCGATGACTTCCAGCAGCGCCGACTTCGATACCCCCTGGGTGTTGAGGGCATCGAGCAGCAGGTGCGCCGGGAAATTGCGGTTGCTGGTGAGCGCCCAGGCGATGCCAGAAATGACGCGCGGGCTGCCTTCGATCAGGCCGCGGACGAATTGCGGGAAGGTCTTCTGATTCACCAGCGAGGCGAGTACCTCGACCAGCGCCAGGGTCGCGCCCTTGTCGGAGTCGGGCAGCGCACCGAAGATCGATTCGATGGCCCCGGGGCCGACCTCCTTGAGCTTGGCGACCGCCTTCTGCGTGGCCGGGCTCGCCGCATCGGGCGAGGAGCGGATCTCCATGATGAGCCGATCGGCCCGCAGGTTGGTGAAAAAGCTCATTCAGCCATTCCAGGGCAGCAGGGCGCTCCTGCGGTGCGCAGACCGCTTTCTGGCTTTTCTTGGGACGCGAATGTAACCAAAAGGGAGCTTGAGCGACGCTGCGAGTAATTATGCCACAGCCCCTGCTGTGCCCCGGAAAGGGCGGCTGCGGCGGGACTTTGCGCCGCCTTCATGCGCGCCGCCCCTCCAGCCCCTACAATGCCCACTTATATCCCGCCGGACCTGACATGACTCCCGAAGACCCCGCCAGTGCCGTGCGCGCCGCGCTCGACGCCTACCTGGATCCGTACCTCGGGGAGACGCTCGGCGCTGCACAGGCGGTGCGCGAGCTGGCCGGCGATGCGGCCGGCTATACCGCCAGGATCGTGCTCGGCTACCCCGTCGGCGGCTATCGGGACGAGCTGACGGAGGGCCTCAACGGGGCGCTCGCCGCTGCCGGGATCGGAGCGCCGCTCGCCGTCGAGCTGAGCGCCGACATCAAAGCGCACGTGGTGCAGCGGACCCTCAAGCCGCTCGGCGATATCAGGAACATCGTCGCAGTCGCCTCGGGGAAGGGGGGTGTCGGCAAGTCCACGGTGGCCGTGAACCTGGCGCTCGCCTGGGCGGTGCAGGGAGCACGCGTCGGGATCCTCGACGCCGACATCTATGGGCCGAGCCAGCCGCTCATGCTGGGGCTCGCCGGACAGCGGCCGGTGTCCGATGGCAAACAGCTGAAGCCGCTGCAGGCGCACGGCGTCAGCGCCATGTCGATCGGATTTCTGATCGATGCGGAGCAGCCGATGGTGTGGCGTGGCCCCATGGTTACCCAGGCGCTCACGCAGCTGCTCAGCGAGACCGATTGGGGCTCCCTCGACTATCTGGTGGTGGACATGCCGCCAGGCACCGGTGATATCCAGCTGACGCTCGCCCAGCGCGTGCCGGTCGCGGGTGCCGTGATCGTCACCACTCCGCAGGACATCGCACTCGCCGATGCCCGCAAGGGACTGAAGATGTTCGAGAAGGTGGCCGTGCCGGTGCTCGGCGTGGTGGAGAACATGAGCGTCCACGTCTGCAGCAACTGCGGGCACAGCGAGCATATTTTCGGCGCCGGGGGCGGAGCGCGCATGGCCGGGCAGTACGGCGTGAAACTCCTCGGCGAGCTGCCGCTGGATGCCCATATCCGCGAGGAGGCCGACGGCGGACGGCCGAGCGTCATCGCCGCGCCCGAGTCGGCGCGCGCCCGTTATTACTTCGAGATGGCGCGCCGGACCGCGGGTGCCCTGGCGGTCCGCGCGCGCGACCGCAGCAGCCTCTTCCCCAGGATCGTCATCGAAGAGAGCTGATGCTGCTCGAGACGCCCACTCGCTCGTCGGTGTACACCGGCATCCTGCCCTGCCAGAAGATCAGCGGGATGGTGGCGAACGGGGAGATCGCCCCCGTTGGAATCCTGTCCGACATTCTCCCGGATCAGGTACAGCCGGCCAGCATCGACCTGCGGCTCGGAGACTATGCCTACCCGGTCGACGCCAGCTTTCTGCCCGGCAAGGGCACGAAAGTGCTCGACAAGATGGCGGAGCTCGATGCCGATTTTCAGAACTTCGGCATGGATCTGAGGAAAGGCGCGGTTCTCGAGCGCGGCAGGCTGTACGTCGTTCCTCTGCTCGAGTCGATCCGGCTGAGGAGTGAGGTGGCCGCCTTTGCCAACCCCAAGAGCTCAACCGGCCGCCTCGACATCCTCACACGCCTCATTGCCGACGAGGCCACCCTGTTCGACCAGGTCGGGGAAGGCTACGAAGGCCAGCTGTACCTGGAGATTGCTCCGCGCAGCTTCAGCGTCGTCGTGAGGAGCGGAACGCGCCTGAATCAGCTCAGGTTCCGCCGCACCCGGGGCGAAGCGCCCAGGCCCATCACGGCGACGGACTGGAGACAGCTGCTGAGCGAGGGACAGATCTCCACGGCCGAAATAGCCGACCGGACGGGATACCTGCCCTTCTCGATCGACCTGGTCGGTTCGGGCGAAGACGGCTGTCTGATCGGCTGGCGCGCGAAGAAGCACACCAAGCGCATCGACCTCGACAGACGCGACTATGACCCGCTCGACTTCTGGGAGCCGATCCGCTTTCACCGCAAGCCCTCGCTGGTCCTGGACCCGGATGAGTTCTACATCCTCATGACCAAGGAACCGATTGCGGTGCCGCCTGATTTTGCGGCCGAGATGCTGCCGTACGACACACGCGCCGGAGAGTTCCGGGTGCATTACGCGGGATTTTTCGATCCGGGTTTCGGCTGGGATCCGCTGACCCGAAAGGCCGGCAGCAGCAGGGGCGTGCTGGAAGTGCGCTCGCACGAGGTGCCCTTCGTTCTCGAAGACGGCCAGCGGGTCGGCTGGCTGCGCTACGAGCGGATGGCCGAGCGACCTCAGGCGCTCTACGGCCGCGAAATCGGCTCCCACTATCAGGGACAGGACCTGAAGCTCGCCAAGCAGTTCAAGCCGCTGCGCCTCTAGCTTGATTGGCCGGAATCGCAGGAAGCGATTCCGGCAGACATTACTGCGGTTGTCGCCGGCGAAAGGCGCGGCTTGCGCCGGCTGCGCAGTCCACTATCGCGTCAGGCTCTCGATCTCCATGGTCCACTGCACGTCATCGCTCCCCCTGGTCTGCTCCACCTTGATCGGGATGTAGCCACGGTCACTTGCGCACCAGAAGCGCGTGGTGCGCGGTGAGTGCGCCTTGTGCGACTGGTAGATCACGGTCGCGATCTTGCCGAGGCGCGTCTGCAGGGTTGCCTCGCCGTCGCGGGAGAACTGGTACAGCCGCGTGCCATTGCCGTCGATGATGCGGAAGCTGCTCGGGGTGCGGCCCGCGAGCAGCTCTACCGTCAGGGCCAGCTGAACCGATGCCTCGTCCTGCACGTCCGGGGTCAACGGCTGATCGACTTTCGTTCCCTCGTACGTGCCGGTCACCCGCAGAGCGTCCCAGTCGTACCTGAGATCGATGGCCCTACCGCTCTGTCCACCGCCCGATGTGTAGCTGAGTGGCTGCACGCCCGAGCCGGTTACGCGCACCACGCTCACCTGATGCGGCGGGAACACGCCCGACGCCAGACGGCCGATGCCGCGCGGCGAGCTGCTCGAGCTGAAAGTCCAGGTGTCGCCCGTGTGCTCGAGGGTCAGATCCGAGACCGCGACGGTCATGCCGTTCCAGATGCCACGATAGCGCGCCTGGTAAGGCCGCAGCTCACCGGCCGCCGCCGCGCTGCTCATTCCGACCATGAGAAGCGCCGCCGGAATGAGCGCACCCGCCCACGCGAGTTTCATGAGAAGTCCTCGACGACGGGTGCCTCGAGCCGGCGGCCATCGAGCCAGGCGCCGCCGTCGCGCCAGGCGAGCCGCCCCGCCGCGAACCAGCCGAGCGCGCGCGGGTAGATGACGTGCTCGGTGGCCAGCACCCGCGCGGCGAGGCTCGCCTCGGTGTCACCGGCGTGCACTCGTACGCGCGACTGCAGCACCACCGGTCCCGCATCGAGTTCCGGTGTCACGAAGTGCACGCTGGCCCCGTGCTCGGTCTCGTGCGCTTCGAGCACGCGGCGGTGGGTGTGGAGGCCGCGGTATTTCGGCAGGAGCGAGGGGTGGATGTTGAAGATGCGTCCCAGGTACCGGGCCACGAAGGAGGCCGACAGCACCCGCATGAAGCCGGCCAGAGCGAGCGCGCCGGGACGGTAGCGCTCGATCAGCGCCTCGAGCGCGCGCTCGAATTCAACCGTGTCGCGTACCGGCGCCACGGTCTCGGTGGCAATGCCGAGCTCACGCGCGCTGCCAAGTCCGCCCGCTGCTTCGCGATCGGCGATGACGACCGCCACGCGCGCGGGCAGGGTGCCGGCCTGGCAGGCCCGGGCCAGCGCTGTCATGTTGGAGCCGCGCCCCGAGATGAGAATGGCGAGCTCGAGCTCCGTGGCGGCCGTCATTCGACGATGTGGACGCCGCGTCCGCCGCGGCGCACTTCGCCGATGATGCGCGCCGTCTCGCCCTTCGCTGTGAGCAGCTCCAGCGCCGCCGCCGCGTGCTCGGAGGGAACTACGATCGCCATGCCGATGCCGCAGTTGAAGGTGCGGTACATCTCGCCGGCTGCGACCTGGCCGGCCTGCTGCAGCCAGTCGAACACCGGATCGCGCGGCCAGCGGCCACGCTCGAGCACCGCCTCGAGTCCTTCGGGGAGAGTCCGCGGGATGTTGTCGGTGAGACCGCCGCCGGTAATGTGAGCCAGCCCGTGCACCGGCAGCGCACGCATGAGCGCCAGCAGGGCCTTCACGTAGATGCGCGTGGGGGCGAGCAGCCGGTCATAGAGCGGACGGCCTTCCAGCAGCGTCTCGGGCGTAGCTCCGGCGGCCGACACCAGCCGGCGAATGAGGGAGTAGCCGTTGGAATGCGGGCCGGAAGAGGCGAGCCCGATGATGGCATCGCCGGCAGCCACGCGCGTGCCGTCGATGATCGCATCCTTCTCGACCACGCCGACGCAGAAACCCGCGAGGTCGTAGTCCTCGCCGTGGTACATGCCGGGCATCTCCGCGGTCTCGCCCCCGACCAGCGCCGCGCCGGCCTGCACGCAGCCCTCGACGATGCCGCGCACCACCGCTTCGGCGACCGCGACCCGCAGCTTCCCGGTGGCGTAGTAGTCGAGGAAGAACAGCGGTTCCGCTCCCTGCACGACCACGTCGTTGGCGCACATCGCCACCAGATCGATGCCGATGGTGTCGTGCCGTCCCGTGTCGATCGCCAGGCGCAGCTTGGTGCCGACGCCGTCGGTGCCCGAGACCAGCACCGGATGGCGATAGCCCGCCGGCAGCTCCACCAGGGCCCCGAAGCCGCCGATTCCCGCGAGGACCTCGCGGCGCTGCGCGCGGCGCACCAGCGGCTTGATCCGCTCGACGAGCTCATCCCCCGCGTCGATGTCGACGCCGGCATCGCGATAGGTCATGCCAGGATGCTTGGTCATAAGGTAGGCGCGGCCTCACCACCCGGGGTGCACGCTGCACTGCGTGGTATTGTACATTTGCTTCGATGCCGCGCCCCTTACCCGTATCAAGCCGCGCCCGCCGGCCCCGACTGCTCGCAGGCTTCCTCGTGCTCTGTGCGGCCGGGCCGCTGCCGGCGTGGGCACTGCGTCCGGTGCACGTCTATGAAGTCGACCTCGCCGAGCAGCAGTCGGCCACTGCCGTGCAGAACGCCATGCGCGAGGCGCTGGTGCGCGCCACCGGACGGCGTGAATCCGCCGACGATCCGGCGTTCGCGAGCCTGGTCAACGATGCCGCCCGCTACGTCCAGAGCTACGTCTCAGGTCCGCGAGGCGAGCCGCAGGTGGTATTCGATGCGGCTGCGGTGGGCCAGGCGATCCAGGCGGCGGGGCGCAGCGTCTGGAGCCGGCAGCGGCCCTTTACTCTGGTGGTGTTGTACCCGCCCCCGGGTCGCAGCGACGCGGAAGCCTCACGCGCCGAGCTCGAGCGCACGGCGACCGCACGCGGTCTGCCGATCAGCGTGATCCCGCTCGCGGTGGTCGATAGCGGCGGCAACGCGCTCGGGGGCGATGCGCTGCTGCAGGCGGCGCAGCGTTACGGCGGCGATCAGGTCCTGGTGGGACGGAGCGATGCGCCCGTGGCGCCGGGCCAGCTGCAGTGGACGCTCTATACGCGCGCTGCCAGTCAGAGCTGGACCGGAACGCTGGGCGAGGGGATCGATCACACGGTCGACCTGCTGGCGCCGCCGCCGGGTGCGACCTCATTCGCCGAAGGCCCGCTGCGGCTGCGCGTCGAGGGGGTGACGGGACTCACCCAATATGCCGACGTCGAGCGCTTGCTGCAGGGCATTCCGGGCGTGCGGCGCGCCGAAGTCGCCGAGATCGACTCGGGAGCGGCGACTTTCGAGGTCGAGCTGGCGGGCGGCGCGACGGCGCTCGAGCGCGCTCTTGCGGGCACGAGCCGCCTGGTGCGCACGGCCCCCGGCTCCCCCGGGCTCACCTACCGTTATCAGCCGCCGGGCTGAGGTACGCGGCGATCAACCGCATTATTTCCTCGTGCGCCACCTTCCCAATCTCATCTGCCTGATCCGCATTGCGCTCATATGGCCGATCGCCGCGGCACTGGCCGCGCGCGAGTACCAGCTGGCGCTGTGGCTGTTCGGCGCCGCGGCGGTCTCCGACGGTCTCGACGGCTATCTGGCCAAACGCTTCAACTGGACCTCCGAGCTCGGCAAGATCCTCGATCCACTCGCCGACAAGCTGCTGCTGGTCACGGTATTCGTCGAGCTGGCGTGGCTCGAGATCATTCCCTGGTGGCTGTCGGCAGCGGTGGTGGCGCGCGACGTCATGATCGGACTCGGGGCGCTCACCTTTCGCGTGTGGTTCGGCCCGCTGCGCGGCCGGCCGACCGTGCTGAGCAAGATCAACACCGCGGTGCAGCTGCTGTACGTGCTGCTGGTCACGCTGAATGGGGCGATGCCCGACCTGCCGCTGCACGATATGCTCGCCGCCGGAGTCGCGCTCACGCTGATCACCACGGTGCTCTCGGGACTGCACTACATCGTGAGCTTCACGCGGCGCGCGTGGACTCCGATCCGCTCCACTTGAAGATGCAGCAGCTGCCGCTCGGCGTGCGGCTCCCGGACCGCGCCGTATTCGCCAGCTTCCTGCCCGCCCGCAACCCGCAGGTGGTGGCGCACGCGCGCGGGATCGCCCGCGGCGAGACTCGCGGTGTGACCTGGATCTGCGGGCCCCCCGGCTCCGGCAAGACGCACCTGCTGCAGGCGATCTGCGCGGCGGCCGGCGAGCGCACGCGCGCCGGCTTCGTGCCGCTCGCACAGCTCGCACCGCTCGGGCCCGGGATGCTCGAGGGCCTCGGTGAGCTCGGGTGTCTGTGCATCGACGATCTCGACCGGGTGGCCGGCGACCCCGCCTGGGAGCGGCGCCTGTTCGGCCTCGTGCGCGAGACCGAGGAGGCGGGAGGCGCGCTGGTGGCGGCGGCGGCCGCGCCTCCGGCGCTGCAGCGCTGGGCGCTGCCGGATCTCGGCTCGCGGCTCGGCGCGGGGGCGATATTCCAGCTGCGCCCGCTCGATGAGGGCGAACAGCAGGAGGCGCTCGGGCTGCGCGCGCGCTTGCGCGGGCTCGAGCTTCCCGAGGAGACCTGGCAGTGGCTGCGCCGGCGCTATCCGCGCGACATGCGCCTTCTCTACCAGTTGCTCGACACGCTCGATGAGGCAGCGCTCACGGCACAGCGTCGCCTCACGGTGCCCTTCATCCGCGACGTGCTGCGCTCGGTGACGCGGCCGCCTCCCTGAGCTGCACCGCAAGGTGCGCGACGCGCCGGCCGAGCGCCTGCGCCAGCGACTGCTCCTCCTCGGTGAGCCCGGTGCCCGGGCGGCCGAAGTGCGAGGCGCCGTAAGGTGTCCCGCCGCTGGTGGTTTCGTTGAGCGCCCGCTCGGTGTAAGGCAGGCCGACCAGGTACATGCCGTGATGCAGCAGCGGCAGCATCATCGAGACCAGCGTCGTTTCCTGCCCGCCGTGCAGCGTCTGTGTGGAAGTGAAAACGCCGGCGGGCCTGCCGGCCAGCACCCCGGTCAGCCACAGGCTCGAAGTGCTGTCGAGGAAGTGCTTGAGCGGCGCCGCCATATTGCCGAAGCGCGTCGGGCTCCCGAGCACGAGTCCGGCGGTTTCGCGCAGGTCATCGAGCGTCGCATAGGGCGGACCGCTGCGCGGAATCGGACGCGGTGCAGCCTCGCTCTCTGCGCTGACCGGCGGCACGGTCCGCAGCCGCGCACTGGCCCCCGGCTGCGCCTCCACGCCCCGGCAGACGTGGCGGGCGAGCTCGGCGGTGGCGCCGTCGCGGGAATAATAGAGCACCAGTATCTCTGACATGTTGGATGGCGCCTCCCTCAAGTACTATTGTGGATTCTGCGGCGGGGGACGCAAGCTGGGCATGATTTGCAAGAGGTGCGTGGTGAGCGGACGCGTCCAGGGGGTGTTCTACCGTGCGACCGCGGCGCGCCGGGCGCAGGAGCTGGGCATCCGCGGGCACGCCCGGAATCTGCCGGATGGGCGGGTCGAGGTGCTGGCCTGCGGCGAGCGCGACACGGTGGAAACGTTCGTCAGCTGGCTGTGGATCGGCTCATCCGCCAGCAAAGTCACAGCGGTGGAGGCGAACGATGCGCCGGCGGACGCGACGCTCCCCCACGGGTTTCACACGGCGTGAAGGAACGGCGATGCTGAAGCGCGGACTGCTGCTGCTCACCGTGACCCTGCTCGCCCTTGTGAGCAGCGTGAGCGCGCGGCTGCCGGCCCAGGAGCAGCCCGCGCCGCCCGTCGCACCGCCCGCAGCGCCTCAGGAGGCAGCGCCGTCCTCGCCGCAGGCCGCAGCCCCATCAGCGGCTTCCCCACCGGCAAGCGGTGCTCCCGAGGCACTGCCCTCCGCAACCCCTCCGCCGCCGGTGCCGAAGCCGGGCCTCTTTCATCGACATCGGCCTCGGGGACAGGCCTGGGTCGCCGCCGCCAATCCACTCGCGGTCGATGCGGGACTCGAGATCCTCGGCAAGGGCGGGAGCGCGGTCGATGCGGCGGTGGCGGTCCAGACCATGCTGGGCCTGGTCGAGCCGCAGAGCTCCGGGATCGCCGGGGGCGCCTTCCTCATGTACTACGACGCGCGCACCCACGAGGTGAGCGCGCTCGATGGGCGCGAGAAGGCGCCGGCCGCCGCCACGGCCGACATGTTCCTCGATGAGCACGGCAAGCCGCTGCCCTTTCTCGAAGCAGTGCGCAGCGGGCGCTCGACCGGCGTGCCGGGCGTGATCGCCATGCTGTACGCGGCACACTCGCGTCTCGGGGTGCTGCACTGGAAGGAGCTCTTCCAGCCGGCAATCCGCGCCGCCAGCCAGGGCTTCCGGGTGCCGGAGCGGCTCGCGACGTTTCTCGGCGAAGGCTCGCCGTTTCCTCCGACCAGCGAGATACGCAGCCTTTTCTCACGGCCCGACGGCGAGCCTCTCGAGGCGGACGACCTGTTCCGCAATCCCGAGTACGCCAGGACTCTGGAGCGCATCGCCAGGGAGGGCCCGCGGGCTCTCTACGAGGGAGAGATCGCGCGCAGCATCGTCAGGGTCACGCACCAGGATCCGCTCCCCGGAACGATGACGCTGCAGGACCTCGCGGGCTATCGCCCCGAATGGGATCAGCCGCTGTGCCGGCCGTTCCGACGTTACACGGTGTGCGCGCCGCCACCGCCTGCGGGCGGTGTGTCGCTGCTCGCGCTGCTCGGAATCCTCGACCGCACCGACATCGCCAGCCGCGGCCCGGGCGATGCCCAGGCCTGGTTCCTGCTCGCACAGGCGAGCCGTCTCGCCTACGCCGACCGCGACCGTTACGTCGCGGATCCGCATTTCGTCTCGGTGCCGATCGAGCGGCTGCTCGATCCGGCGTACCTGCGCCTGCGCGCGCAGCTGATCGGCGACCACGCGGGTCCGGCGCCGCCCCCCGGGGAGATCGCCGTGCCGCGCGGACGCGACGCGACCACGGAGTCCTCCGGCACCAGCCACTTCGTGGTGGTCGACGGTGACGGCAACGTCGTGTCGATGACGACCACCATCGAGTCGGTGTTCGGCTCGGGCCGTACGGTCGGCGGCTTCGTGCTCAATAACCAGCTCACCGATTTCTCGTTCACCCCGACGGATGCGGGAGGCCAGGCGGTCGCAAACGCCGTGCGAGGCGGCAAGCGGCCGCGCTCCTCGATGGCGCCGGTGATCGTGCTCGATCGCGATGGCGACTTCGTCGCGGCGCTCGGCTCGCCCGGGGGCTCCGCGATCACCGACTACAACGCCAAGGCGCTGGTCGGGCTCCTGGCCTGGCACCTCACCATCAAGCAGGCGATCGAGCTGCCGAACCTGATCGCGCGTGGCGACAGCTTCAGCGGCGAGCTCTCCAAGCTCACTCCCGAGGTGCTCGCCGGGCTGCGCGAGCGCGGGGTGCTGTTGAAGGCGGGGCGGGCCGAGAACTCGGGATTGCAGGGCATCGTGCGCTTGCCCGACGGCAGCTACGACGGCGCCGCTGACTCGCGTCGCGAGGGCGTGGCCAGGATGCTGGCGCCG
>DASQGK010000054.1:0-11244 GCA_035632655.1 Steroidobacteraceae bacterium
TCCATGGAGTTTCCCGACTGGCGCTTCAATTTGCGCGGCTCGAATACCGAGCCCCTGGTGCGCCTCAATGTCGAGTCGCGCGCCAGCGAGCCGCTGATGCGCGAGAAGACCGCCGAGGTGCTGAAGCTAGTAGACGGCTGAGAGCCTCAGGCGAGCGGGACCTTCATCGCATCGCTGCCAGGTCTGCTTCTTGCAGCACCGATTCTCCAGGCGCAGCTTTTTGGCAGGAATGATGGCGGCCGTTGCGTCGAGCTGCATAACGACGCGGATCGTAGCAGTGGGGGCGCAAGGGGGTAAGTGGAACTGATTCGGAGTATCACAACATTCTCTTGGAGGGTTGTCCGACCTCCGTCCCCCACTTACGAGGACCAACAAGGCACTGAGGCTGTCGGAAAGTCGGTCGAGTTTTCCTGGCGCTCAGCCGCTGAAGATCTTCTCCCGCAGACTCCGCGCCGCCCGCTCCGCGGTGCGCCCGTCCCAGAGCTCCGGTCTCTTGCCCTTCGGCCACCGGCCCGTCAGCGCCTCCCGCGCCGCCGCCACGAGCCCCGCTGGTTTCATGAGGCGGTTGGTCACCGCGGTGATCGTCACGGGCCGCTCGGTGTTCTCGCGCAGCGTCGCACACGGGATGCCAAGGTAAGTCGTCTCCTCCTGCACCCCGCCCGAATCGGTGATGGCGATGCTGGAGCGGAGCACCAGGTTCATGAACTCGATGTAGCTCAGGGGCTCGGTGACGCGGATCGCCGGCGCGGCGGTGATCGAGCCGAGGAGAGCGAACTCCTCGAGGCGCTTGCGCGTGCGCGGGTGGACGGCAAAGACCACCGTGAGCTCGTGCGACAGGGCAACCAACGCCGTGGCGAGCTCGGTGAGCTTGGCGCGGTCGTCGACGTTCGAGGGCCGGTGCAGCGTCACCACGGCGTAGGGCGAGCCCTCGAGCCCGAGGCGGGCGCGCGTGCCGGCGGTCTCGATCTGCGCGCGCAGCATCTCGAAGGAATCGATCATGATGTTCCCGATGCAATCGATCCTGGCGCGCGGCACCCCTTCGGCGATCAGGTTCTCATCCGCATCCTTCGAGGGCGTCCACAAGAGATCGGCGATCGCATCGGTCACCAGGCGGTTGATCTCCTCGGGCATGCGGCGGTCGCGGCTGCGCAGGCCCGCCTCGAGGTGCACGACGGGGATCCAGAGCTTCGCCCCGACGAGCGCGCAGGCCGCGGTCGCATTGACATCGCCGACGACCACGATCGCATCGGGCCGCCCGGCGTTGCACACCGCCTCGTAGGCGATCATGGTGCGCCCCAGCTGCTCGGCGTGCGTGCCGCTGCCCACCTCGAGGTGGTGAGCGGGCTCGGGCAGGCGCAGATCCCGGAAGAAGGCGTCCGACATGTTCGCGTCATAATGCTGCCCCGTGTGCACGATGCGCGGCGCACACCAGCTCGCGCCGGTCAGCGCGTGGTAGAGGGGCGCGACCTTCATGAAATTCGGCCGGGCGGCGGCGATCAGATGAACGGTTTTCGGGCTCAAATGGGGTACTCTTATGGGGCTTGCTTGGTCCGACGGGCGTGAACTGTACCTTGACGTCACGGTGTCTGCACACGGAGACACTGGTCGCACATCGGATGGGCGGGTAAGTTTCACGGCTCAATCACTTAAGGGGGCTTACCTATGGCGCTTTGGAAAGATGCGAATCCGGGGACTGCGACTGGACCTGCTGCTGCGCCGGGCGTAGCGGCCACGCCGCCGCAGCACGCGCGCGAACCCGAGAGGACCAATGTGGCACCGATCAGCCCTGAGGTGGCCCGTCGACCGGCGCCGCGCCAGGAAATGAAGGAATCGATCATCTCCTCCGATCTCACCATCGAGGGCAAGATCGCCGGCTCCGGCCACGTGCGCATCGCCGGGCGCTTCAAGGGCGACGTGCAGGTCGATGGCAACGTGAGCCTGGATTCGGGCGCGCGGCTCGAAGGCCACGTCAAGGCGAGCGTCGTGAGCGTGGGCGGCGAGCTCATCGGCAACATCGAAAACGCCAAGCGCGTCGAGCTCCTCGAGACCGGCGTCATCAACGGCGACGTCAAGGCAGGATCGCTCACCGTGGCCGCGGGCTCGCGCATGCGCGGCCAGGTGGAGTTCGGCTACGAGGGCGAGGGCCGCGCCAAGGCTGACAACAAGGGCTTCGGCAACGCATGAGCGTGGCCGCTCGCCCGGAGAGCGCTGGCAAGACGCGCACCTGTCCGCATTGCAAGGCGACGATTCTCGAGAGCCTGACGATCTGTCCGGGGTGCCTGCACCATCTGCGCTTCGACCAGGCGGCGGCGAAGCGGCAGGTGGCGGCTGCATCCGCACTGCGCGTCGAGGGCGTGATCAAGCCCCCGCCGGACTCGACGCCGTGGGAGTACTTCGTCGTGATCGCCGTGCGTAACGAGCGCGGCGAAGAGGTGACCCGCCAGGTCGTCAATGTGGGCGCGCTGCAGAACAGCGAGCGGCGCAGCTTCACTCTCTCGGTCGATGTGATGGCGCCGCAGGCGGCCGTGGTTCCGAATAAGCCAGCGGCGGCAGCGCCGCCGGCTGCACGGACGGTGAGCGCACCTGCGCGGCCGACCGCAGGGCCTGTGGTGAGGCCCGGACAGGCTGCTGCGCCGGGCGCACCGCAAGGCACCGCGCAGAAGCTGCCCTCGACCCCAGCCGCGGGCGCGCTGCCCGGCACCGCGCCGAAGCCGCCGGGCCCCATGCCCCCGAAGCGCTGAGCGCTGCCTTCAGAAGCTCTGCTGGGTCGTCACGAGGAACTGCGCCTGGCGGATGGTGCCGCTGGCGGTCTCGAACGGGAATGCGACGTCCACGTGAATGACGTTGCCGAGGCCTGATCGGGCGTTGCCGAAGCGCAGGCCAAAGCCTGCGTCCTTGAGGAGCCCGAGCGAGGGCTGCGCGAGCGGCGGCTGGCCCCAGATGCGGCCCGCGTCGAAGAAGATCGCAGCCCCCACCCGAAACAGCCGGAAGATGAACCAGTCCGTGAAATAGCGCTGCTCGATCGTCCAGAGCGCTTTCGCGGTGCCGTCCTGATAACGCAGCGGATAGCCGCGCAGGCCCGTGTCGCCGCCGAGCAGCACCTGGTTGTCGAGATCGGGCCTCCAGGTCTTGGTGCCGAGCAGCGTCGTATAGAAGAGCCACTTCGAGCTCTGCTCGCCGTAGTAGCGGACCGAGGCATCGAGCAGCCCGTTATAGAGCGTGCCGTTCTGGATGCGCCCGTTGAAGTCGGTGGCAAGCAGCAGCGTCGAGGTGCCGCCGTTCTGAAAGCCGCGGCCGGCGCTGCCCTGAAAGATGAGGGCGCTGCGGCTCGATCCGATCGCGGTGTCGGCCCAGCCGACGCGCAGGCTCGCGGTGGTCCCGAGGTAGAAGTCCTCGGTACGCAGGATCTGATCGTGGTTGTAAAGACGCACGAAGTCGTCCGTCACCACGTCGTACTCGACCCACGGGTAGAGGAAACGCCGGTCCTGCGGCAGTAGCGTCGGCCCGGTCCAGGTGCTCAATGCGGAGAACTGGTGCTCGTCATAGGTCGTGCCGATGCTGAAGCGATGCACCAGGCCGTTATGCAGGCCGGGCGACCAGCCGCCGTAGACCTGCAGCAGGTTATGCTGGTCGTGAAACTGATCGATGATCGCGCCGCGATCGTAGAGGGAGTCGGTCTGGGCATCGTCGTTGGCGGCGATACCGAAGGCCTTGCGCGTCTCGAGCGCGTAGAACGGATGGTTGACGAGCAGGTCGTGCAGGTGCCCGTCGCTGTTGTTGGCGAAGTCGGCGTTGACGACGGTCCAGGTGTTGAAGGCGTGGCTGTTGGATACGGCCAGGAGCGACTGCGTGCGATCGACATTGGTGGTGCGGCTCACGGCGATCTTGGTACCGGTGCCGGCGAGGTTGAGCTCCTCGAGCTGCACGCCGGTCGAGTTGGTGCCGCCGGAGCGCGAGTAGTTGAAGCCGGGATTCAAGGTCCAGACGTCGCGCGTCGTCACCCTTAAGTCGACCTTGCCGTCCTGGTACTTCACCGGCCGGATCCAGGCATCGTAGAAATAGCCGTTGGACCTCAGGATCCGCTCGGTCTCTTCGAGCAGCCGCCGCGAGTAGCGATCGCCGCTCTTGAACAGCAGCTGCCCGCGGATGACGTAGGCGCGTGTCTTGGGATGCAGCCGGTTGGCCAGTCGAAACAGCCCGATATTGTCCTTCGGGTCCTCCAGGTTGAAGATATTCTGGTTGTCGATGAGGATTTCGCCGACGATGGCCCCGGAGGCCTCGAGCTCCTGGTCCGTCGGGATGCCCGGCGTCTCAGGCGGCGGGACGCCGACCGGAAGGGGGGGCGCACCGAGGGAGCCGCCCGTTGCCATTTCCGTGGCGGGGGTATCGACCGCCGCCGCATCGGCAGCCGGCGCTGCGCGGGCGGCGGCCACGGCCGGCACGAGCAGCAGCACAAGGAGCGGCGCGGCCGCCTTGAATCGCGGGGCGCACGGAGCTCCTTCGCGATGAGGCGACAGCGTGCTGTGCATGCGGCCATTGTGCCGTGGACGGGACAGGTGGGTGGGTGCAGATGGCATTTCCCGGGGGGAACGTCGCCCGATGGCGACGTGGAAGAGCAAAAATGTGACTCAATCCGCGCCCGATCTGCGAAGGGCTTGCGCGGTGCGGCGTCCGGAACGTGGGAATCGGGGGAACGACTCAGTGAGAGGCAAAGGCCTGGCAGGCCTTGCGGTCTGGGTGCTCGCGGCGGTGATGGCGGGCAACACGGCGCACGCGGCGCAAGCCGAGGCAGCCGCGCGGGCGGTGCAGAACGGGCAAGCCCGGGACGCAACCGTGCTGGTGTTCGCCGCGGTGTCGCTCGCGGACGCCGTCGGGGAAATCGGGCGGGCGTTCACGGAGCGCGCCGGCGCGACGCCCACGAGTGCGGGCGCACACGTGGCGGTGCGGACCTCCTTCGCGTCGAGCTCGGTGCTCGCCCGGCAGATCGAGGAGGGCGCGCCCGCGGACCTCTTCGTCTCCGCCGATCCCGACTGGATGGATTATCTCGAGCAGCGCCACTTGCTGCGCCTCGGCACCCGCCGCGATCTGCTCGGCAACCGGCTGGTGCTGATAGCGCCGGCCACGAGCACCGTGCAGCTGACGCTCGTACCTCACGTGGACTTCAGCCGCGCGCTCGCCAACGGCCGGCTCGCGATGGGGGACCCGGACGCAGTGCCGGCCGGACGCTACGGGCAGGCGGCTTTGGTAAGGCTCGGCGTTTGGGACGAGATCGCCCCGCACCTGGTGCGCTGTGAGAACGTGCGCGCGGCGCTCGAGTTCGTGGCCCGCGGCGAGGCGACGCTCGGGATCGTCTATCGCACGGATGCACTGGCGGAGAAACGCGTGCGGGTGGTCGATGTCTTTCCACCCGACAGCCACCCGCCGATCATCTATCCCATGGCCCTGACCTCGGGCGCGGGCCCCGAGGCGTTGGCGGTCGAGCAATTTTTCCTAAGCGACACCGCGGGCGAGATCTTCGCCCGCCATGGGTTTCGCGTGCTGTCGCTCAGAACTTCCCGGTCTGGAAGTCGATGAAGGCCTGCTGAAGCTCCGCGTTGGTATTCATCACGAACGGCCCGTATTTCGCGACGGGCTCGCGCAGCGGCCGCCCGGCCACGAGGATCGCGCGCGCGCTCCTGCCGTCGGCGCCCGCGCTGACGCCCTCGAGGCGCACCACGGCGCCCGTGCCGAGCACTGCGAGCTCATGCGCGGCGACCGCCTTCGCCGCCTCATCCTCACCGACGCGGACCGAGCCTTCGAAGACATAGAGGAACGCTGAATAGTCCTCGGGTAAAGGCTCGCTCCAGCTCGCGCCGGGCTCGAGCGCGAGGTCGAGGTAGGTGGGGTCGGTGGCCGGCTGCTGAATCGGGCCCACCACATCCTTGACCCGTCCGGCGATCACTTTGATCCGTACTCCCGGTGCGGGAGTGGCGGTCGGAATGCGCTCGGGGCCGAATTCCTGGTACTTCGGCGCCGTCATCTTCTCGCGCGCCGGGAGGTTCAGCCACAGCTGAAATCCCCGCATGCGGCCTTCCTGCTGCTCGGGCATCTCCGAGTGCACGAGCCCGCGGCCCGCGGTCATCCACTGCACGCTCCCCGGCACCAGCACGCCCTCATTCCCATGGTTGTCGCGATGGCGCATGCGCCCGTCGAGCATGTACGTGACGGTCTCGAAGCCGCGGTGCGGGTGATCCGGGAAGCCCGCGATGTAGTCTTCGGCCTTGTCCGTGCCGAACTCATCGAGCATCAGAAAGGGATCGAGATCGGGAAGCTGCGGCTGCCCGATGACGCGGGTGAGCTTGACGCCCGCACCATCGGACGTCGGCATACCCCGTACGAGGCGCCGTACGGCGCGTGTGGCGAGCTCGGCACTCATGGTGTGAATTCCTCCAGAGGTAATCTGACTACTATCGGTCTGTCGCGGCGCCTTTCAAGGGTGCGCGCTTTTGTCCTCAGGCGGCGAGCGATTCCACGCCGCCAATGGCGGCGCGCGCGGCCTCGAGGCTCGCCTGCCGGTGCTGCGGGGAGATCGCGAGCCCCTCGGCGCGCACGAAGCGCACGTCCGTGATGCCGAGAAAACCGAACAGGAACTTGAGATACGACTCCCCGAATTCGCCGCGCTCATCCGGGCGGCTCACACCGCCTCGCGCCAGCGCCACGATCACCTGCTTGCCCCCAGCGAGCCCTTCAGGACCCTTGGGGCCGTAGCGGAAGGTCCGGCCGGCGACAGTAATGCGATCGATCCAGGCCTTGAGCTGCGATGGGATCGAGAAGTTATAGATGGGCGCGCCGATCACCAGCACCTCGGCCCCGAGGAACTGCTCGAGCGCGAGCGCGTTCGCTTCGGCCTGCTCGGACCTTCCGAGGGAGAAGTGCGGCAGCGCCTCGGCGGCGAGGTCGAGATAGGTGACCTTAGCTTGCGGGTACGTGACCTTGAGGCGCGCGACGATCTCGCGCGTCAGCGCGCGGCTCGCCGAGCCACTACCTGAGATGCTCGAATCGATGTGCAGGATCTTCATGGCGGTCTCCCGTTCGCCCTTCAGGCTTGGCACAAAGCCTAATCCATGGAACGATAGTTGAGTATTCAGCTGAATTGGAACATATTGTTCTATCAGTAGTGCTAATAGGAGCGCCGGGTGCAGCCTCTGGAGGGCTTCTACTACTTCACCCAGGTCGTGGATAAGGGCGGATTCGCGAAGGCCGCACGAGCCCTCGGGATCCCCAAGTCACGCCTGTCCCGACACGTGGCAGCCCTCGAGACGCGGCTCGGGGTGCGTCTCGTCAATCGCTCGACCCGGCGCTTCGTCGTGACCGAGGTCGGTCAGGAAGTCCTGAAGCATGCGACCTCGATGCTCGCGGAGGCGGATGCGGCTCTCGATGTCGTCGAGTTCGCGCGCGCCAGGCCCTGCGGCACGCTGCGGGCGAGCTGTCCCGTGGCCCTGGCGCAGTCCTCACTCGCAGGTCTCCTGCCGGCCTTTCTCGAGCTCTATCCCGCGATCCGCATCGAGCTGCACGTGAGCAACCGTCGCGTGGACGTGCTCGCCGAGAGCTTCGATGTGGCGCTGCGCGTGCGTACGCAGCCGACGGGTGAGGACGGGCTCATCATGCGCACCTTTCGCGAGGCGGATGAGCTCCTGGTCGCAGCCCCGGCCTACCTCGGCGGCGCACGCGCGCTCGCCGTGCCTGACGACCTGAAGCAGCACACAACGCTCGACTACGCCGGCGAGTTCGACCGGCGCCCCTGGGAGCTGCTCGGGCCGGCGGGGGAGAGTGTCTCGGTCGAGCATCGGCCGCGCATCGTCTGCCACGACTTCGTGGTGCTGCGTGAGGCCGCGCTCGCCGGCTTGGGTGTCGCGCGACTGCCCGAGAGCGTGGTGCGGGCGGATCTCAAGAGCGGGACTTTGGTGCGCGTGCTGCCCGAGTGGCGAAGTCCCCAGGGCATCGTGCACGTCGTGTTTCCGACCCGCCGCGGCATGCTGCCCGCGGTGCGCGCCTTCATCGATTTCCTGGCGGAGCGGCTGCCCGCCACGCTCTGAGCGAAAAGGGCGGGAACGGCTGTCAGTCGCGAACCGCCCCCGCGCGTTTCAGTGCCGGCGGTTCAGGCTCGATTCAATGCTTGAGGATATGCTTGACTCGATGAGAACGTTCCTCAGATGCAGCTTTGTTGGAGCCGTGGCGTTCCTGGCACTCGGCGCGTCGAGGCTTGCGTCGGCGCAAGAAGCCGACCCTCCAGGACGCGCTGCGCGGCTCGGGGTTGTGGAGGGGGCGGTATCGCTCGAGCCCGCCGGGCTCGATGAATGGACCGCCGCCGAGCGCAATCGCCCGCTGACCACCGGCGATCGGCTCTGGACGGACCAGAACGCGGTGGCCGAGCTCGATCTCGGGGATTCGGTCATCCGGCTCGGCGGCATGACCGGGTTCGCGTTCCTCAATCTCGACGACCGCTTCGCGCAGCTGCAGCTCACCGCCGGCGTCCTCATCGTGCGCTTATGGGGCGCAACCGCTGGCGACAGCTACGAGATCGATACCCCGAATCTTGCGCTCTCGCTGCAGCAGCCGGGTGTCTACCGCGTGGAGGTCGATGAGGCCGGCGGCACCACCACGGTCAAGGTGAGCGAAGGGCAGGCGCTCGCGATCGGCGCCGACCAGTCGATCCCGATCGGCACGCAGCAGGTGATGACCTTCACGGGCGTCACCAGTCTCTCTTATAGCGCGGCGAACCTCGGTCCCCCGGATGATCTCGACACCTGGTCGGCGACACGCGACCGCCAGGAACAGGAGTCGCCGTCCGCGCAGTACGTGGCCGACGAGACGCCGGGGCGCGATGCGCTCGATGACAACGGCCGCTGGATGCAGACCCCGGAGTACGGCTACGTCTGGATGCCGGTCGTGGTGGCGGTGGGGTGGGTTCCGTATCGCTTCGGACACTGGGTGTTCATCGCGCCGTGGGGCTGGACCTGGGTGGATGAGGCGCCGTGGGGCTACGCGCCGTTTCACTACGGGCGCTGGGCTCAGGTAAGCGGAGTCTGGTGCTGGGTGCCGGGGCCGCGCCATGTGAGGCCCGTGTATGCGCCGGCATTCGTCGCGTGGACGGGCAGGGCGGGGCCCGGCGCTCCGGATGCACACGTCGGCTGGCTGCCGCTCGGCCCTCACGAGGTGTACGCGCCTGCGTACTCGGTGAGCGAGGGCTACCTTCGCCAGGTCAACGTTGCCAACACGACGGTCAATACCAGCGCCATCACCGACGTCTATCACAAGCGCACGACCAACATTCGCTACCTCAACAGCAGCACGACTGCGATCACCACCGTGCCGCAGAGCGTGTTCACCTCGGCGCAGCGCGTGCCGGGCCATACGCTGCCGGTCACCGCCGCGACGCTTGCGGGATTCACGGCCAGCGCCGCGGCGCCGGCCATCGCGCCGATCCGCCAGAGCGTGCTGGGATCTGGAGCGGGGCCCAAAGTGAGGAGTCCGCCATCGATGATGGTCAGACGCCCGGTGGTCGCGCACACGCCCCCGCCGCGCGCGCCGGCACCGTTCGAAAAGCAGCTCGCCGCGATCCAGGCGAACGGGGGGCGAGCGCTCGCAGCCTCGGAGCTCGCGCACCTGGAGGCAGGCACACCGACTGCGCAGGTGCGCCTCATCAACCCCAAAGGGATGCCAGCCGCCCCTCGGCAGCGCGACCCGAGCCTCGGTGACCGTGCCCGCACGCTCGCGAGCCCGTCGCTCCCGCCCGCGAGCGGCACCGTGACCACGACGACACGTACATACACCAACAGCCCGCCCCCGGCGCCGACGCCTCCGCCGCGCACCGACCGCCCGGGCTGGGCTACGCCGCAGAACTACTCGACGGAGCAAGCTCATCCGCCGGCTCCGCAGGTCTATCGCACGGAGACTCCGGCGATGCCGGTGGAGAGCAGGCCGAAGCCCATCGAGCGCGTCCCTCAGACGAGACTCGCCCCGCCGCCACAGGGCTATCCGCGGCAGCCAGCGACTAAACCGGAATCACGGGAACAGGGAGGGAAGAAGGAGACAAGACAGGATTCGAATGCGAAGCCGGACAGGCCAAGGGACAAGGTGGAAAGGTGAGGGCGCGGTGCGGCTCTGTTTCTGCACGAACGCGCATCGTTCCATGGCAGACCGCCGCGAGATGCAATGAGAACCTGTGCCCTGCAGGATCCGGGGCGGTAAACTCATGCAGATCGAGGAAGCCTTTATGAAGGCCGTCATGCACGAAGACCGGATCGCCTATCACCGGATCACCGTGGACCAGTACTACCGCATGGCGGAAGTCGGCGTCCTGACTCCGGATGAGCGCGTCGAGCTGATCGATGGAGTGATCGTCGACATGGCGCCGATCGGAAGCCGGCATGCAGGGGCGCTGAGGCGTCTCAATCACCTGCTCACGGTGGCACTGGGACCACGTGCCATCCTCAGCGGACAGTTGCCGATCCGGCTCGGCCACTCCTCAGAGCCACAACCGGATCTTGCGGTCCTCAGGCCGCGGCATGACTTCTATGACAGAGAGCACCCGCACGCTGAAGACGTTCTTCTGCTGATTGAGGTCAGTGTGACTTCCTTGCGCTACGACTTGCAGGTAAAAATTCCGCTCTATGCCCGCCATCTGATCCCCGAGGTGTGGGTCATCGACCTGCAAGATCAGAAAGTGCACTTGCATCGCAAGCCCAGGGGCGGCGCATATACAGAGGTCTTATCGCTCCCAGAGTCCGGTTCGATGGTAGCCACTGCGTTCCCGGATGTAGCGATCGACTTAAGGGCGATCCTCCGGAGCTGACCTCGACACCCGATCTCAGTCCGACTCGTACTGCAAAGCATCGCGCTCCAGCTCCCTGACGAAGTCGCGTACTTCTTCTCGCGTGCATAGCCTGCCCTCGAGCAGCGCGTGCAAAAGCCCCTCGAGGTGAACGCGCAGGGCGATCGCGAGCACGGTCGGCGGACAACGCTCCAGTCCCGCCAGTCGCACATCGTTTCCGGAGCGCCTGTAAATACTCGACGAGACCTGTTACGCCGCAGCAGAGCTATCCGCGGCGACCTGCGCCCAAACCGGAGTCACGGGAGCGGGGAGGGAAGAAGGAGACAAGGCACGATTCGAATTCGAGAGCGCAGAAATCGAACGACAGAGTTGAGCGATAAGGCGGGGTCGCCGGAGCAAGGAGGCCGCAGCGTCAGTTACAGCGCTGCGTC
>DASQGK010000055.1:0-7143 GCA_035632655.1 Steroidobacteraceae bacterium
CGGCGCAGCGCTCGGTTTACGCTGCGACTCGGGAGCGGCATCCTTTTGGGCGCGGCGCGCGCGCTTCCACGCCTTGCGTGCCGCTGCGGATTGCTTGCGGGCGCGCCTGGCTTCGCGCTTGGCTTCCTTCAGGCGCTTGCGGGCGCGCTTCAGCTCGTTCTTGGCGATGCGGACGCGCTGCTTGGCGACTTCCGCCTGCAGCCGCGCGCGTTCGAGGGGCTCTTCGGGCAATTTCACCGATTCGCTGCCGCCGCTTTTTTTCATGTTCCTGCCTGCGAAGCGCGAAAGGGCGGGCAGTCTCACACAATCACCAGGGCCTTGCCACCGCGCCACTTATCCACAGAATTTGTGCATAACCATGTGGACAGAGACCGCCGTGAACGGCAAACGCCGAGCATTGGCAAGGGCTTGCATCGCGATGAGCGAGTTTTCGCCACGCCGGTCGCCGGGCGACGACGCTGCGCTCAGCTGCCCGGTCCGTTGTAGCGCGTGGCGGTGACGCGATTGCGTCCGGTTTGCTTGCTGCGATAAAGAGCGGCGTCGGCAATCTTCAGAATGCGGCCGGCGAGCTCGCGGTCGCCGGCGGGCATACAGTCCAGCCCGCAGAGGCCAAAGCTCGCGGTGACCCCGACGTCCTTGCCTTCGTGGGGGAAGGGTTTGGAGGCCACCGCCGCACGCAGCTTGCGCGCGACCTCGAGCCCATGGTCGTAGGTGGTCTCGGGAAGAACGACCGCGAATTCCTCGCCGCCGATACGCGCCACCCAGTCGACGCCGCGGCGCAGCGCTTCCTGCAGCCGTGCGCCGAACTGCCGCAGGATGTCGTCGCCGCATCCGTGACCCATGGTGTCGTTGATGTTCTTGAAGAAGTCGATGTCGCACAGGACGAGCGACAGCGCGCGCTGGTAGCGGGCGGCTCGCTCGACCTCGCGCGGAAAATGCTTGCCGAAGAAGCGCCGGCTCGCGACCCGCGTGAGGTCGTCGGTAGCGGAGAGCTTGCGGTTCTCCTCGAGCGTGATGCGCAGCACCGCCTCGAGCTCGGCGATGCGGCGCGCCGCGGCGATGCGCGCCTCGATTTCGCGCTCCGGCGCACGCCGTCCGACACATTCGTCGGCTCCGGCCGTGAGACCCGCTACGCGCTCCGGGCCCTCGTCGAGCTCGGCGACATAGAGCACGAAGGGCGCGCGCGCGGTTTTGCGTGAGCGCAACTGGCGGATCAGCTCGAGACTGTCCGTGACGACGACCGGCCGATACTCTGCGGCGCTGCGCCGCAGTGCCTCCTCGTCCTCGGCCACGCACTCGACCTCGAAGACGTCGGGCGCGATGCGCCGCATCAGTTGCGCCCGCACGGCCGCATCATGCAGCACCAGCAGCGCCTTGGGCGCCGGCAGCACCCGCAGCATCACCGCCACGGTCGCGGTGGTTCCCTCGTGTGCTTCGGCCGGTCGATCGGCGCGGCGCTCGAGGATGCGCTGAATGACCGTGGTCTGTCCGCCGAACGCCATCTGGCCCCCTGCGTCAAGATTACAGATACGGTGGCGAGAATACCCGTGTGCGCTCCGCGCACACTATGATTGCGTCATGAATCCGCCGGGTATCACCCGTCATCGGCGTCCGTTCCTGGCGCCTCTGTGGCTCACACTCCTGGCGGCGCTGATTGTGGCAGGGATTGCCTACAGCGCCTGGCGCGGCGCGACGAGCAGCATCGTGGTGCTGGCCTCGACGGGCGAGAAGGACCCGGGAACGATCGACGACCCGCCGATCTCGGCCGAAGGGGAGCAGCGTGCGCAGCGTCTCGCGCAGTTGTTCGCAGGCGGTGGGGGTCCGGGCCGGCTCGATGCGCTGTACGTCAGCAGCGAACGGCGGGCGCAGCAGACCGCCGCACCCCTGGCCGAGCGCCTGCATCTGACGGTGAGCGTATTTGCCGTCCAGGAGGCGGCCGCCACGGCGGCGGGGCTGCTGCGCAACCGCGACGGGGCGGCGGTGCTCGTGGTCGCGGGCGGCGCCGCCGTGCAGCAATTGCTGCGACAGCTGGCCGGGACTGCAGCGGCTGCGGATAGCGCCTCGGAACCGGATCTCTTATATATCGTCAGCGTGCCGACCGTCGGCCGCCCACACGTGCTGCGGCTGAAGTACTGAGGAGCGCTGCATCAGCCCGGCGGCGGGCGCTGGGTGCGGGTGGTCGCGGTGCTCATGGCGGCCGCTTTGCGTGCAAATTCCTCGTGCTCGCCGATGCGGAAGTCGGCCAGCACGGCACCGCGTATGTAGCGCGCCTGATCGATGAGGTAGGTGGCCCGGCGAACTCCGAACCCGAGCGGCCCGCGCACGTCGTACATGCGGATCACGAACTTGTCGGCGTCCGAGAGCAGCGTAAAGGGCAGGTGGTGTTTTTCCCGGAACCTGCGGTGACTCTCCGGTGACTGAGGACTGACGCCGGCGATGTCCAGCCCCGCCTGGAGAATCTCCCCGTGCAGGTCCCGCAGCGCACATGCCTCGCGGGTGCAGCCCGGAGTGAAGTCGGCCGGATAGAAATAGAGAATGAGAGGGCCATTTCGCAGCAGCGTACTCAGCGATACGCTGCGCTCGTCCTGATCGGGCAGGGTGAACTCGGGTGCGCGTCCGCCTATCGCCAGCATCAACGCATCATAGCCGCATCGGGCGCGGACGGTTACGCCAGGGCGGCAGCTCGGGTGCGGGCGGCCGGTGCGGCAAATTGGACCCGGCGACCCGCGATGCTAGAATCGCGCGCCTTGCGGTGGGGCGGTAGCTCAGCTGGGAGAGCGTCGCGTTCGCAATGCGAAGGTCGAGGGTTCGATCCCCTTCCGCTCCACCATTTATCTCAGCGCGCGCCCTTCAGGTACTTGTCGAACCATTCCACGGTGCGCTGCGCCGCGTCGATCCGGTTCTCACGCTTGGCAAATCCGTGGCCTTCGTTCGCGTAGTAGTGGACCGCGACCGTCTTGCCGTCCTTCGTCAGGATATCGACGACCTGCTCGGCTTCTTCCCGTGGCACCCGCGGGTCGTTGTCCCCCTGCAGCACGAGCAGCGGCGCCTTGACGCTGTGAAGATAGGTGATCGGGGAGGCGGCGTCATAGGCGCGGCGGTCCTTCACCGGGTCCCCGAGGAGTGACTTCTCATACTGCTGCAGCTGCGGGTCCTCGTGCTGCAGCATGGTCATCCAGTTGATGATGCCGAAGAGCTCGACGCCCGCAGCCCACTCATCCGGCGTGCGGCCGATCGCCATGAGGGTCATGAAGCCGCCGTACGAGCCGCCGGTGATGCCGATCTTCCGCGCGTTGACGTAGCCGGTCGCCTGCAGGAACCGCGAGGCATAGACCTCATCCTGCAGGTCTCCACCGCCGAGGTCCTGATAGTTGGCCTTCTGAAACGCAAGGCCGTAGCCGGTCGAGCCGCGCACGTTCGGCGCGATGCAAACGTAGCCGCGCGAGACCAGCGCGGCGACCAGCGGGCTCCAGTGATCCTGGGTCTGCCCGGTAGGGCCGCCATGGGGCAGGACGATCGCCGGGTTGGAGCCATCGCGTTTGAGGTTGACCGGAACCCAGAGCAACGCACTGATCAGCTTGCCATCGAAGCTCGGGTAATGAACGACCTGCGATGCGGGCATCGGTGCGGTGGCGACGCTGGCGATCGCCGAGCGGGTGAGTCGCTCGGTGTGTCCGCTTGCCATGTCGTAGACCCAGAAGTCCACCGGCTGCACGGAGCTCTCATGAGACAGCACCAGCTTCGCGCCCGAAGGTGAGAACGAGGTCGGGTGTCCGGGAAAGCCGTTGACGCCCTCGCCGGCGGGAATCTTCTTTGCCTTCAGGGTTGCGGTGTCGACCAGGTAGGCATCCACCACCCCGTCCGCATTCAGCGTGTAGGTGAAGGAGTGCCCATCGGGGGAAAAGTCACCCGCGGATGCCTCCCACTGCGTGTCGGTCGCCCAGCGAAGCTTGTGGGTGGCGATGTCGAGCAGCGCGACATTCTCGAATCCGCCGTGCTCGTTGGAGCTGACCAGCAGGGTCTTGCCGTCGGGCGACAAGGCGGATGCAAAAGTAACCACCTTGCCCTGGTGCGGCGTGAGGTTGGTCAGCTTCCCGGTCGCGACGTCCACCGCATAGACATCGGAATCCTGGAAGCTGATCTCAAAGCGCGTGGCGTACAGCGTTCGCCCGTCGGCGCTCCATGCCGCGGATGCCCAGGAATGGCTCGCGGCCTGCTCGTGCGTCAGTTTCTTCACCTGGCGGGTGGCGAAATCCAGTATCGCCAGATCGTAGGAAGTTGCGCTCTTGTCTTTGATGTTCAGGGCGATCAGCTTTCCGTCCGGTGACCAGCGTGGTGATTCCTCCCGTACATCGGGTGTGCGGGTCAGGTTGACCGGCTCGCCGCCGTCACTCGAGACGGCGTACACGTCCCACAGCTCATTGCCGTCGAGGTCCTGCTGGTAGGCGATCCACTTGCCGTCCGGCGACCAGGAAGCGTCGTATTGCCGCTGATTCGACTGCACCAGCTGCAGCGGCCAGCTGCCCGCCGCCTTGACCTTCCAGAGGTTCGGCCGTCCGGTGAGGTCGGTAGTGAAGGCGATCTCCTTTCCATCGGGCGACCATGAGGCGCCCGATACCGAGCGCGTGAAGTACAGGTCGTCGATCGAGAGCGCGTGGGCGGCGGCGTTGCTCGCGGAGGTGACGGTGTGCGGATCGGTGGCCCGGCGTTCGTCAGGGCCGGAAGGAGCCGCGCGCGCGAGCAGGGAGAAGCTCGCGCCGAGGACAAGGAGTACCGCGGCGGTGGGATTCTTCATGGCAGCCTCGGAGTTTCACTGATCTCAGATGACAAGGCGGGGAGGGACCCGCGCACCGGTCGCGCGCTCGAAAGCTCTCGCGACCTGCAGCAGCAGGCCGTCCTGATTGCGATTTGCGACCAGCGTGATGGCTACGGGAAGCCCGGTCAAGGTACCCGCGGGCATGGCGAGGCTCGGATAGCCGGCGATAGCGGCAGCGGAGGCGATCTGCGCGAAGCCGGTATCGTGACGATCGCCCCATACCTCATCGAGACGCTCGGCGGGCCCGTTGCTCGGGGCCATGAGAACCTCGACACCCTGCTGACCGAAGAGTGTCGCAAGCCCCTCGGTGTCGGCGGTGCGTTGCAGGGTTGCGACCGCCTTCTGGTAGGCCGGATCGGTGAGGGGCCCGTGCTTTTCGGCCATCTCGAACAGCTCCTGGCCGAAAACGATGAGCTCCTGATCCGCATGTGCCTGGTTGAACGCGATCAGATCGGCCAGCGTTCGGCACTCGACCCGGGTGGGATCGAGCGTGGCGAGATAGGCATTGATCGCCGCCTTGAACTCGAACAGCAGCGCCTCGAGCTCCGCATCCTGGCCGTCCTCGAATGCCGCCGGGGATTTGAGCTCGACGATCACCGCTCCCTCGTGCGCGAGGGCCGCGCGCGCATCGCCGTACCAGCGGGCGGTGTGTGGATGGGCGGATCCCGGCACCGGCATGGCGCCGATTTTCACGCCATGGAGGCGGAAAGCCTCGAGGTCCGTCCCATGAGCGCCGAATCCGAGGGGGCGTTCGGCGATCGCGCTCGCCACGAGCAGCGCATCGGCGGCCGAGCGGCACATGGGGCCGGCCGTGTCCTGGCGCGGTGAGATCGGCACCACGCCCTTGCTGCTGACGAGACCGACCGTAGGTTTGAGGCCCACCAGCCCGTTGAGCGAGGAGGGCGAGAGGATCGATCCATTGGTCTCGGTGCCGATGGCAGCGGCGCAGAAACTCGCGGCCGCCGCGACCGCGGAACCGGCGCTCGAGCCGGATGGATTGCGGTCGCGGGCGTAGGCATTGCGGGTCTGGCCACCGAGCCCGCTCCAGCCGCTCGAGGAGCGGGTGGAGCGGAAATTGGCCCACTCGCTCAGGTTCGCCTTGCCGAGCACGATGGCGCCGGCGGCACGCAGGCGCGCCACGAGCGGAGCATCCGCCGGGCGCATCGAGCGCGCGAGCGCCAGCGACCCGGCCGTGGTCGCCATCGGATCCGCCGACTCGATGTTGTCTTTGAGAATGATGGGGATGCCGTGCAGGGGCCCGCGCAGATGGCCGGCGCGACGCTCGGCATCGAGGGCGCGCGCGGCAGACACAGCCTGAGGGTTGAGGGCCAGCAGCGAGCGGTACTCGGGACCGTGCTGGTCGAACCGGGCTATGCGCGCGAGATAGGCCGCGACCAGCGCCTCGGACGTGACCGCGCCTCCCGCAAGTGCCCGCTGGAGCGATGCGATGGACTGCTCGACCGGATCGAAGTCGGGACCGACTGCGGCGAGGAGTTTTTCGGCCGACGTCGTCGCCATCGATAGCGCTGCGGCTGTCCTGATGAAGCTTCTGCGATTCATGCGGCCTCCACTTGGGTCCTGGCGAGCGAGCCTCGCCCGTTGCTGTTGCGCAACATGAGTGTTCCCGGCACTTTACACACCACGGGCGATTTGTTAAGGGTTATTATCGACTTCGTTCGAGCCTCGAGCCAAAAATACAACACGGCAGGGAGATCTCATATATGACGGTGAAGAAGGCGTTGGTGCGCAAGGCGATCGTCATTGCGTCACTCCCGATTGCAGCGATTACCGCGTACGGGCAGGAAGCTGCTCAGAGTACGGGCAAGGCGGACGAGAAGCTGGCCGAAGTCGTCATCACCGGATCGCGTATCGCACGGCCCGAGCTCGATCGTCTCGAGCCGACGGTGGTGGTGGGCTCGGAACAATTCGACCAGCGCGGCTACACGGACGTCGGCCAGGCGCTGAGTGAGGTGCCGGGATTCGGCATTCAGTCATCGAGTGCCGTCAACACTCAGGGAACGTTCGGCATTGCGCAGAGCTTCGTCGACCTCTATTCGCTCGGTTCGCAGCGCACCCTGGTGCTGGTCAACGGCCGCCGCTTCGTCTCCTCCAACACGGCGAGCCTCTTTGCCGGGGCGACACCGCCCGGGCAGCAGGTCGATCTCAACGTCGTGCCGACCAAGCTCATCGATCGCGTCGAGACGATATCGGTGGGCGGCGCGCCGATCTACGGCGCGGACGCGATCGCGGGCACCGTCAACATCATCATGAAGAAGAACTACGAAGGGATCGACGTGGATGGCCAGGTCGGCGTGTCCGACGACAAG
>DASQGK010000056.1:0-26042 GCA_035632655.1 Steroidobacteraceae bacterium
CTCCCTTCTCCGCTGGCTGCGCATGCCGCCGGATGCGCCTTCGAAGTCGCGCACCCTGCGAAGCGCGAACGCCTTCACAAATGCTGCAGTGCCGATGGCGACATAGTTCGCTGTCGCGGCGGGCCGCGCATGGTGCAATTCCGGCCGTTTTGTTAACTCGCCGCGTTGGCGTGGCGGGCTTCACTATGCCCGGCGTGTCACAGCGTCGAGGCAGTGCGTACCTCGGGGGCAGCAGATACCCATGAAACCGGCGGAACCGCAGATCTCCCCGAATGACACCGAGGCCACCGGCCTTTTCCGCGTGCCGGTCAACCGCGGGCCGGTCGAGAGTCTGTTCCGCAACACCGTCGAGCACGCCCCGATCGGCATCGCTTTCTCCAATCGCGACGGCAGTTTCCGCCATGCCAATCGCTCCTTCTGCGCGATGCTGGGCTACACGGTCGAGGAGCTGCGCGGCGAGTCCATCGCCACCCTGACCCATGGCGAGGACGCCCAGTCCACCCGTGCCAGCCTCGAGCGGCTCTGGCGCAGAGAGGTCCCGCACCTCGACGCCGAGAAGCGCTACATGCGCAAGAGCGGCGGCCCGCTGTGGGTTCGCGTAACCACCTCACTGGTGAGCGGCGGGGGACCTGAGCCGGAGTGCGCGGTCGAGTTCCTGCGCGACATCTCGGCGCGCAAGGAGATGGCCGCCGCGCTGCTGCAGAATCAGACGCTGCTTGCGACCGTGGTGGGCGAGCTGCCGATCGCACTGCTCTCCTGCGACGTGCGCGGCCAGCTGACGCACTACAACCGCGAGGCCATGAAGCTGTGCGGAATCGGCACCCAGAGCGAGGCGGGTCCGCGCAACCCCTACCCCGTCTCCTCTCAGGTTTTCCTGGCCGACGGCAGGACACCCGCGCCCCGTGAAGACCGGCCGCTGGCGCGCGCGCTGCGCGGCGAGCCATGCAAGGACGTCGAGTACGTCGTGGTGCTTCCCGACGGCTCGGTGCGCATCGTGCTCGCGACCTCCATGCGGCTGCTCGGGGCCGAGGGGCAGCCGCTCGGCGCGCTCGCGGTCCAGCAGGACATCACCGAGCGGCGGCGGGCCGAGGAAGAGCTCGAGCGCGTGCACAAGCAGCTCATGACGGCGTCGCGCCAGGCGGGCATGGCCGAGGTGGCCACCAATGTGCTGCACAACGTCGGTAATGTGCTCAACAGCGTCAATGTTTCCGCCAGCATGGTCTCCGAGCGCATCAAGAGATCCAAGTGCGCCGGACTGGGGCGCGTCGCCGCCCTCTTCCACGATCACGCGGCAGATCTTGCCGCCTTCGTCAGCGGGCCGCAGGGCAAGCACCTGCCCGCCTACCTCACCGAGCTCGCCGGCGAGCTGCTCGCCGAGCGTGACGCCGCGGTCGCCGAGCTCACCGCGCTGCGCAGCAACGTCGAGCACATCAAGGAGATCGTGGCGATGCAGCAGGGCTACGCCCGGCTCGGCGGCATCACCGACACGGTCGACGTGCGCAGCCTGGTCGACGACAGCCTGCGCATGAACGAGGGCGCCTTCAGCCGCCACGGCGTGACGATCGTGCGTGACTTCGAGGACGTGCCGGCGATCCGCGTCGACAAGCACAAGGTTCTGCAGATCCTCGTGAACGTCATCCGCAACGCCAAGTACGCCTGCTCCGAGGCCAAGGGTGACGGGGACCGGCGCGTCACGGTGCGCGTCCGCGCCGCCAGCGGGGCCATCCTGATCTCGGTCATCGACACCGGGGTCGGTATCTCGCGCGACAACCTCGAGCGCATCTTCGGCTACGGCTTTACCACGCGGGCCGAGGGTCATGGTTTCGGGCTGCACAGCAGCGCCCTCGCCGCCCGCGAGCTCGGTGGCACGCTGCGCGCCGAAAGCCCCGGGCCCGGCATGGGCGCCACCTTCACGCTCTCGTTGCCGCTGACTTCGCCGGAGCAGCCTGCGTGAGCGGCGAAGCCGACGTCCTCACTCACCGCATACTGGTGATCGACGACAACCCGTCGATCCACGACGACTACCGCAAGATCCTCGCGGGCCAGGAAGCCGGAAAGATGTCGGCCGCGGAGGCGGCGCTCTTCGGCCAGGAGCAACCCGCCTTCGAGCGTCCGACTTTCGATGTCGACTCCGCGATGCAGGGGCGTGACGGCGTCGAGCGCGCCCGCCAGGCACTCGCCGAGGGGCGTCCCTACTCGGTCGCCTTCGTCGACATGCGCATGCCGCCGGGCTGGGACGGGCTCGAGACCATCCAGCACCTCTGGGCCATCGACCCGGACGTACAGGTGGTGGTGTGCAGCGCCTACACCGACTACGACTGGCTGGAGCTGCTGTCGCGGCTCGGACACTCCGACAAGCTCATCGTCGTCAAGAAGCCCTTCGAGCCGATCGAAATCCTGCAGTGCGCCAGTGCCCTCAGCCGCAAGTGGGCCAATGCCCGCGCGCTCAAGCAGCACGTGGAGAGCCTCGAGCTGGTGGTGAACGACCGCACGCGCGGGCTGGAGGCGGCTAACCGCAAGCTGCGCCATCTCGCCTCTCACGACGTGCTGACGGGCCTGCCGAACCGGCTGCTGCTCGATGACCGCATCACCCAGACGATCGCCCAGGCGGACCGCCAGTCGCATGAGTTTGCGGTCCTGGTGATCGACCTCGACCGCTTCAAGGTGATCAACGACTCGCTCGGCCACCGCGCCGGGGACGAGTTGCTGCGCGAAGTGGCGCAGCGCCTCAAGACCGCGGTGCGCTCGGTCGACACCACCGCCCGCCTCGGGGGCGATGAGTTCGTGATCCTGCTCGGCCCCCCCACCACCCACTCGGAGGCGCTGGCGGTGGCGCGGCGCGTCATCCAGCTGATGGAGCCGACGCTGCGGCTGCTGGGGATCGATGTGCACATCACCCCGAGCATCGGCGTCGCCTTCTATCCGGGCGACGGGCGCACCGTCGACACGCTGCTGGCGCATGCCGATGCGGCGATGTACTGCGCCAAGGAGCGCGGCCGCAACAACGTGCAGTGCTACGCCGAGGGCATGAGTGCCGGAACCCAGGACCGCGTGCGCATCGAGAGCGAGCTGCACGCGGCGCTGCGCGGCGGGCAGTTCGAGCTGCACTATCAGCCCAAGGTCGACACTGCCAGCGGCCGTATCAACAGCGCCGAGGCGCTGATCCGCTGGCGCCATCCGGAGCGCGGACTGCTGCCGCCGGCGGATTTCATCGGCATTGCGGACGACTGCGGCCTGCTCGATGACATCGGAGAGTGGGTGCTGCACGAGGCCTGCCGCCAGGCCAAGGCCTGGCAGGATGCCGGCTTGCCGCGCATGCGCGTCGCCGTCAATCTCGCGCCCTCGCAGTTTCGCCTCACCAACCTGGTGGACCAGATCCGCCGGGCGCTCGATGCGGCGAGCCTCGATCCGCAGATGCTCGAGGTCGAGCTCACCGAGAGCGCGGTGATGAGCGATGCCGAGGAGTCGATTCTGATCCTCGAGGCGATCAGCAGCATGGGGGTGCTGGTCTCGGTGGACGATTTCGGCACCGGCTACTCGAGCATGAGTTACCTGCGCCGCTTCCCGATCGACAAGCTGAAGATCGACCGCTGCTTCGTGGATGAGATGGCGCGTCGCCCCGAGGACGCCTCCATCGTGCGCGCGATCATCTCGCTCGCCCACAGCCTGCACCTCAAGGTGATCGCCGAGGGCGTGGAATCCTCCGAGCAGCTGGCGCTGCTGGCCGAGCTCGGCTGCGATCAGTACCAGGGCTTCTTCTTCAGCCCGGCGCTGAGCGCGGACAAGTTCGTCGCCCTGGTGCGGCAGTCGCTCGCCAATCAGCCCGCGGCGGCCGAGGACGAGGCGGACCGTACGCACAGCAAACTCGCGGCGCTCGGGCGACCGCGCCGCTGACCCCGTAAGAACCCGCTGACGCGCCGGCCCGGGCCGGCCCCGGGCACCGCTTGCCGGCCTCCGGGGTGGCCCCCGGGGCAGCCGCGGCGGGCCGGCGAGCGCCCTTTTTCCCCGGAGACTTCCGCGACGGCAGCTACGTATGGAATACTGCCGGCGCTTTGCTGCATGGTTCCGGTCCGAATAACGATAACTGGACGCCCGAAGAGTCCATAACCAGCACAAGGAGCCCCCGTGGTCGCCACCAACCTTCCGCACCTGCCGGCCGAGTCCGGGATCGATAAGGCGCATCGCCGCGTCATCTTTGCCTCGAGCCTCGGAACGGTGTTCGAGTGGTACGACTTCTATCTGTACGGCTCGCTCGCCGCGATCATGACCAAGCAGTTCTTTTCCGGCGTGAACGAGACCACCGGATTCATCTTCGCGCTGCTGGCCTTTGCCGCGGGCTTCTTCGTCCGCCCCTTCGGCGCACTGGTGTTCGGCCGCATCGGCGATCTGGTAGGGCGTAAGTACACGTTCCTGATCACGATCGTGATCATGGGTATGGGCACCTTCCTCATCGGGGTGCTGCCGAGCTACGCATCGGCCGGCCTGCTGGCGCCGGTGTTGCTCATCGCGCTGCGGCTGCTGCAGGGACTCGCCCTCGGGGGCGAGTACGGCGGCGCCGCGACCTACGTGGCCGAGCACGCCCCCTTCGGCAGGCGCGGTCTCTATACGAGCTGGATCCAGACCACGGCGACGCTCGGCCTGTTCCTCAGCCTGCTGGTGATTCTCTTCACCCGCACACTGCTCGGCCCGGAGTTCGAGACCTGGGGATGGCGCATTCCGTTCCTTGCTTCGGCCGTCCTGCTGGTGGTGTCGGTGTACATCCGGCTGCAGCTCAATGAGTCTCCGGTGTTCCTCGAGATGAAGGAGGAAGCCACCCTGTCCAAGGCGCCGCTGACGGAGTCCTTTGCCCGCTGGGACAACCTCAAGGTCGTGATTCTGGCGCTGCTCGGGGCAACCGCCGGGCAGGCGGTGGTGTGGTACGGGGGCCAGTTCTACGCCCTCTTCTTCCTGCAGCAGGTCCTCAAGGTCGATGTGAAGACCGCGAATTACCTGATCGCCGCATCCCTCGTGATCGGGACACCGTGCTTCATTCTGTTCGGGTGGCTGTCGGATCGCATCGGCCGCAAGGGAATCGTCCTGGCCGGCTGTCTGCTCGCCGCCGTGACCTACGTGCCGATCTTTCAGGGGATCACTCACTTCGCCAACCCGGCGATCGAGAGCGCCGTGGCATCGGCCCCCGTGACGGTGGTCGCCGATCCCAATGCCTGCAGCTTCCAGTTCGACCCGGTGGGCAAGAAGACCTTCGTGACATCGTGCGACGTGGCCAAGGCGGCGCTTGCCAAGGCGGGTGTCCCCTATTCCAACGAAGCGGCCCCCGCCGGAGCGCTGGCGCGCGTCAAGATCGGCGCCGGGGAGCTCGAGTCCGTCGAGGGTGTGGGAATGGCCACCCCCGCGTTCAAGGAGGCGAGCGGCGCCTTCAACAAGGCTCTGAGCGCCAGGCTGAAGGAGGTCGGCTATCCCGCCAAGGCTGACCCTGCACAGATCAATTACCTGATGGTACTGGTGCTGCTGGTGATCCTGGTGGTCTACGTGACGATGGTCTATGGACCGATTGCCGCGTGGCTGGTGGAGCTCTTCCCCGCGAAGATCCGCTACACCTCGATGTCGCTGCCCTATCACATCGGCAACGGCTGGTTCGGCGGATTCCTGCCCGCCATATCCTTCGCACTGGTGGCGCTCACCGGCAACATGTACTACGGGCTGCGCTATCCGATCATCATCTCGCTCATGACCGTCGTGATCGGCTTCCTGTTCCTGCCCGAGACCAAGGATCGGCACGTCCGCTAGCCTGCAGACCGCAACCCGAGGAGAGGCGCGCAATGAACGACGTCAAAGAGCGCGGCGAGCGCAGCACCTGGAGCTGGTGGTACCTGCTGTTTCTCGTCCAGTTCGTCGCGGTGCTCTGGCCGCCCTTTTACAACAAGGTCGAGCCGACCGTGATCGGGATGCCCTTCTTCTACTGGTACCAGCTGGCGTGCGTCGTGGTCGCGGCCGTGCTCACCGCGATCATCTACGCAATCACGGAAAAATAGGCGCCCGGACGGACCCGCCCGCCAACGAGACGACACAGAGGGTGTGACATGCACGACGTGAAGTGGGTGGCACTGATCATTTTCGTGCTGCTGTTCGGCTTCATCACCTGGCTCGGCTTCGTCGCCGCGCGCTGGCGCAAGGGCGATCTCGATCTGCTGCACGAGTGGGGCCTCGCCGGGCGGCGTTTCGGCACGCTGGTCACCTGGTTCCTGGTCGGCGGCGATCTCTACACCGCCTACACCTTCGTCGCGGTGCCGGCACTCGCCTTCGGTGCGGGAGCGGTGGCCTTCTTCGCGGTGCCCTACACCATCGTGGTGTATCCGCTGCTGTTCCTGGTGTTTCCGCGGCTCTGGCACGTGTGCCACAAGCACGGCTACATCACGGCGGGTGACTTCGTGCGCGGCCGCTACGGCAATCGCTGGCTCGCGCTCGCGATCACGATCACCGGGATCGTCGCGACCATGCCCTACATCGCGCTGCAGCTGGTGGGACTGCAGGTGGTGCTCGGCGGGCTCGGCCTGTCCGGGACCGGGCTCGCGGCCGACCTGCCGCTCGTCATCGCGTTCCTGATCCTCGCGGCGTTCACCTACTCGAGCGGCCTGCGCGCGCCCGCCTCGATCGCCATCGTCAAGGACATCCTCATCTATATCACGGCATTCGCCGCCGTGATCGCCATCCCGATGCAGCTCGGCGGCTTCAGCAAGGTCTTCGCCGGCGTCCCGCACGAGAAGCTGCTGCTGGCGGTACCGGGCGCCCATACCACCGGTGCCTACGGAGCCTACGCGACGCTCGCGCTCGGGTCGGCGCTCGCGCTGCTGCTCTATCCGCATTCACTCACCGCCATCCTGAGTGCCAACAGCGGGCGCACCGTGCGTCGCAATGCGGCGCTCCTGCCGGGCTACTCTTTCATGCTCGGACTCCTGGCGCTGGTCGGCTTCTTCGCCCTCGGCGCGGGGGTCAACAAGCTCCCGGAGTTCGCGGCGGGCTTCAAGGAGTTCGGCAACAACTACGCCGTGCCGGCGCTCTTCCTGCACAGCTTCCCGGAGTGGTTCGTCGGCGTCGCCTTTGCCGCCATCGGCATCGGCGCGCTGGTGCCGGCGGCGATCATGTCGATCGCCGCCGCCAACCTCTATACGCGCAACATCCACCGCGAGTTCTTCAATCGCAATCCGACCGACAAGCAGGAGGCGCAGCTCGCCAAGTGGGTGTCGCTCATCGTCAAGGCGGGCGCCCTGGTCTTCATTCTGTTCGTGCCGACGAAATTCGCGATCTACCTGCAGCTGCTGGGTGGCATCTGGATCATCCAGACGCTGCCGACCGTGGTGATCGGCGCCTACACGCGCTGGTTCGACGACTGGGCGCTGCTTGTCGGCTGGGCGGTGGGGACTTACGCCGGCACCGCCATGGCGATCTCCCAGGAGCTCAAACCCGGTTACCCGCTCAAGCTCGGCGAGTGGACTCTGCCGGGTTACACGGCTTTCTACACCCTGCTGCTGAATCTCGCGATCGCCGTGGTGCTGACGTTCGTCTTCAAGGCGCTGCGCGGGCGGCAGCCGGTCGCAGACGAGACCGTCGCCAGCGACTACCACGCCTGAAGCGAGGCGAGATTCGCCAGTGCCGCGACGGGAGGAGCAGCCCCTGCCCCGCCGGCTCGCCTGCAGCGTGGTCCTCTGCTTCTGCGGAATCTGCGCGGCGCAGGCGGCCGATATGGGTGCACCGGCGGTGGGCGCGATCGCACCGGATTTCAGGTCCCGCAATGCGGTGACCCACGAACCTGTTCGCCTGAGCGAGCAGACCGGGAAAGTCGTGGTTCTGACCTTCTGGGCCGCCTGGTGTGCACCCTGCCGCGCGGAAATGCCGGTTCTCGAAAACCTCCAGAGCCAGGTGACCAAGGATCGGCTGGTGGTCTACGCCGTCCCATTTCAGGCGCCGGAGCGGGCTTACCCTGCGCTGGTAAACATCTTTCGCACCCTGAAGGTCAGCCTGATCGAGGATCGCTACGGCTATATCTCCGGACACTATCGGATCGATTCCCTTCCACACCTGTTCCTGATCGGCCGCGACGGCAAGATCGCCGCAGAACACAAAGGCTACAGCACCGGGGGCGTGGAGAAGCTCGTGGCCGAGGTGAACGACGCACTGCGGGCTCCTGCAGCCGCGACGGAGTCCGCCGCCGCCGACAGCCCGCCTCGAGCGCACTGATCGGGAAGGCCGCGTACCGGCCGGGCGTCATACAGTGTGATCGCAGGCGCCGCCTCCGTGCATAGCCCACCCGCCGCGGCGCGGGATACCTTTGTCGCAGTGACTTCAGGTCCGCAGCAGGTGCATCGATGAGCGCAAACGAGACGCGCGAGCTGCTCGAGAACACAGCGCGGCTGGCTGCCGCTTACCGTGAGTCCCTGGCCGAGCGGCCGGTGAGAGGGCTCCTGAGTCCGGCGCAGCTGCATGAAGCGCTCGCGGCGCCGCTCACCGTTGCCGGGGAGAACGCCGCGGAGGTCATCGCGGAGCTGGCACGGCTCGGGGCGCTGGGCACGACGGCCAGCGCCGGGCCGCGTTACTTCGGCTTCGTCGTCGGGGGCAGCACGCCGGCCGCACTCGCGGCCGACTGGCTGGTGTCGGCCTGGGACCAGAACGGGGGACTGCACGCACTTTCGCCGTTCGTATCCGCGATCGAGGAAGTGACCGGCAGCTGGTTGCGCGAGCTCGCAGGACTCCCAGCCTCGATGTCGGTCGGCTTCGTCACCGGATGCCAGATGGCGAGCTTCACCGCGCTCGCGGCCGCCCGCAACCGCCTGCTGCGCAACGCCGGCTGGGATGTCGAGGCCCAGGGCCTCTTCGGTGCGCCGCCGATCGAAGTGCTCGCCGGGGAGGAGGCCCACTACACGATCTTCGTGGCGCTGCGAATGCTCGGTCTCGGCGGCGCGCGCGTGACACGGGTACCGGCCGATGCCCAGGGGCGCATGTGTGCGGAGGCGCTCGCGGCGCTGCTGCAAGCGGGCAGCGGTCCGTGCATCGTCTGCGCACAGGCGGGCAACGTGAACAGCGGTGCCTTCGATCCGCTCGAGGAGATCGCGTCCCTGACGCACCGACGTGGCGGCTGGTTGCACGTCGATGGCGCCTTCGGACTGTGGGCGGCGGCGGCACCGCGGCGCGCGCATCTGGTGCGAGGCATCGCCGCGGCCGACTCGATCGCCACGGACGGCCACAAATGGCTGAACGTTCCCTACGACTGCGGCATCGTGTTCTGTGCGGACGAGGCGGCGCACCGCAACGCCATGTCGCTGTCGGCGCCCGCCGTGTCGGCACCTTATCTCGCTACCAGCACGCGTCAGCGCGATCCGCATGAGTTCGTGCCCGAGGCGTCACGCCGCGGCCGGGCGATCCCCGTCTACGCAGCGCTCCGCTGCCTCGGCCGGGAAGGCGTCGCCGAGCTCATCGAGCGCAACTGCCGCCAGGCGCAGCGCTTTGCCGAGGGGCTCGCGGCGGCAGGTCACGAAGTGCTGAACGAGGTGGTGCTCAATCAGGTGGTAGTGGCCTTCGGCGACCCCGACCGTACCCTGCGCGTCGTCGCCGCCATCCAGCAGGACGGTACCTGCTGGTGCGGCAGCACCGTGTGGCACGGCCGTACCGCCATGCGCATCAGCGTCAGCAACTGGTCAACCACCGATGCGGATGTCGAGCGCTGCCTTGCGGCCATGCTGCGCCTGGCTCGCGAGGCGCCCTGACACATGCGCCGTCAAGGGGTTACGAGCCTGCAACCGATTGTAAGAGCCCCGCGGGCCGGCGCTGCGGCCGCCACGATGGGCCTCAAGCTCCCGGGGGATGTGCCGCCGAGCCGCCCTCAGGTAGTGTGGCGGGCCGATGTGGATCGTCCGACTGGCGCTGCGGCGCCCTTACACCTTCATCGTCCTGGCGATCGCCATACTTCTGCTCGGGGTATTCGCGATCTCGCGCACGCCTACCGACATCTTCCCCAACATCGACATCCCGGTAGTGGGGGTGATCTGGCGCTATAGCGGCCTGTCGCCGAACGAGATGGCGACGCGCCTGATTCTCGGCTCGGAGCGCAACGCACAGACGACGGTCAACGACGTCGAGCACACCGAGTCACAGTCGCTGTCCGGCACGGGCGTGGTCAAGTATTTCTTCCAGCCGCACGCCAAGGAGGAGATGTCGTTCGCGCAGATCACCAGTGTCTCGCAGGTGGCGCTGCGCCAGGCTCCGCCGGGGACCACCCCGCCCTACATACTCGCCTATAACGCCTCCTCGGTGCCGATTCTGCAGCTGGCGCTCTCCAGCCCGAGCCTCTCGGAAGCCGATCTCTTCGACCTCGGCAACAACATCATCCGCACCGGACTGGCGACCGTGTACGGCGCCTCGATGCCCTACCCCTACGGGGGTCTGCAACGGCAGGTGCAGGTGGACCTCGATCCGGATGCGCTGCGCGCCCAGGGGCTCTCGGGGAACGACGTCACCAGCGCCATCGGCGCCCAGAACCTGATCCTGCCGGCGGGCACGCAGAAGATCGGCGACCGCGAGTATTTCGTCGCGGTGAATGCCAGCCCGCAGACCATCGATGAGCTCAACAATCTGCCCGTGACGACCCGCAACGGCAGCGTCGTCTACGTACGCGACGTGGCGCACGTGCGCGACGGATACCCGCCGCAGACCAACATCGTGCGCCGCGACGGCCACCGCGGCGTGCTCATGAGCGTGCTCAAGACCGGCGCCGCCTCGACCCTCGACATCATCCGCAACATCAAGGGGCGCCTGCCGGACATTCGCAAAGCGCTGCCGCCGGACTTCCACATCGACCTGGTGGGCGATCAGTCGCTGTTCGTGCGCGCCGCCATCGAGGGCGTGGTACGCGAGGCGGTGATCGCCGCCGCCCTCACCGCGCTCATGATTCTGCTGTTCCTCGGCAGCTGGCGCAGCACGCTGATGATCGCGATCTCGATTCCGCTGTCGATCCTCGCCTCGATCGTCTGCCTGTCGGCGCTCGGGGAAACCATCAACATCATGACTCTCGGGGGACTGGCGCTGGCGGTGGGGATCCTGGTGGACGATGCCACCGTCACCATCGAAAACATCAACTGGCACCTCGAGCAGGGCATGGAGGTCGAGGGTGCGATCCTGACCGGCGCCCACGAGATCGCGCTGCCCGCGCTCGTGTCGACCCTTGCGATCTGCATCGTGTTCGTGCCGATGTTCATGCTGGTGGGGATCGCGCGCTTCCTCTTCATCCCGCTCGCCGAGGCGGTGGTCTTCGCGATGCTGGCCTCCTACCTGCTGTCGCGCACCCTGGTGCCGACGCTCGCCAGGTACTGGCTGCAGCGTCACGACCCGCGCGCGGCAGAGGCGCAGGGGTTCCTGGCGCGGCTGCAGTCGGGGTTTGCCACGCGCTTCGAGCGGCTGCGCGAGCAGTACCGGGCGCTGCTCGACCGGGCGCTCGGTGCCGGGCGGCGCTTTGCCCTGCCCTTCCTCGCAGCGATGGCTGCCACGGCGCTCCTCGCCTTCCCCCTCGGCACCTGGCTCCCGGGCCTCGGGCAGGATTTCTTTCCGAGCGTCGATGCCGGCCAGATCCTCCTGCACCTGCGCGGTCCGACCGGCATCCGTATCGACGAGACGGCCGCGCTCTGCGACCGCGTCGAGGCCAGCATCCGCCAGGTGATCCCGCAGGCGCAGATCGCGAGCCTGGTCGACAACATCGGCGTGCCCTACAGCGGCATCAATCTCACCTACTCGACATCCGCGCCGGTGGGGCCCGGCGATGCCGACGTGTTCGTCAATCTGGTGGCGGACCATCGCCCCACGGTCGAGTACGTGCGCACGCTGCGCGCGCGGCTGCCGCAGCAGTTCCCGGGCGTCACCTTCGCGTTTCTGCCGGCCGACATGGTGAGCCAGATCCTGAACTTCGGCCTGCCCGCTCCGCTCGACGTGCAGATCTCGGGCTTCAGCGTCGATGCCAACCGCAGGTACGCCAACGAGCTGTTGGCGAAGATGCGCGCCATTCCCGGGGCGGTGGACCTGCGCATCCAGCAGCCGTTCGACTATCCGCAGATCGACGTGGTGGTCGATCGCAACAAGGCGGCGCTGCTCGGTCTCACCGAGCAGGACGTGGCCTCGAATCTGCTGGTCTCGCTCTCGGGGAGTTTCCAGACCTCCCCGTCCTTCTGGATCGACCCGAAGAACGGCACTCAGTACAACGTGGCGGCGCAGACGCCGCAGTACCGCCTGACCTCGCTCCCCGATCTCGCCACCACGCCCATCACCGGCCCCGCTGCCGGCGCCGGCGGTGCCCAGATGCTCGCCAACCTGGCGAGCTTTCATCGCAGCGTGGGGCCTGCGGTGGTGAGCCACTACAACGCAACGCCGGTCATCGACATCTACGGCTCGCTGCAGGGCGCCGACCTCGGCTTCCTGTCGGCCCAGATCGACAAGCTGGTCGCCGACACGCAGAAAGACCTGCCGCGCGGCTCGAAGGTGACGGTGCGCGGGCAGGTGAAGACCATGACCGACTCGTTCGCGGGCCTGCTGATCGGGCTCGCGGGGGCGGTGGTGCTGGTCTACCTGCTCATCGTCGTCAATTTCCAGTCGTGGCTCGACCCCGTCATCATCATCACTGCCCTGCCGGCGGCTCTCGCGGGCATCGTCTGGATGCTGTTTCTGTCGCACACGCCGGTGAGCGTGCCGGCCCTCACCGGCGCCATCATGTGCATGGGGGTGGCGACGGCCAACAGCGTGCTGGTGGTGAGCTTTGCGCGGCAGCGGATGGATGCGGGCGATGACGCGCGGCACGCAGCGCTGCAGGCCGGCGTGACGCGCTTCCGACCGGTGCTGATGACCGCGCTCGCGATGATCATCGGCATGGTGCCCATGGCACTCGGCCTTGGCGAGGGCGGCGAGCAGAACGCTCCTCTCGGTCGCGCGGTGATCGGCGGCCTGGTGTTCGCAACCGTGGCGACGCTGTTTTTCGTGCCGACGGTGTTTACACTCATCCATGGACGGGTCGCCGCGGCGCGCGCCCCCGGAGCCTCCCATGCCTGAGACCTCCCCCGCCTCCCATCAGCGCGATCCGCGCATCAGGCGCTACGTCCTGATTGCGGTGGGCGTGGCCGTGGTGCTGGCCGCGTGGGGGATCCTCAGCCGTCTCTATGCCCGCGTTGCGCTCGAGCGGGCCGCTGCCGATGCCGCGATCTTCACCGTGGCGACGACTCACCCGAGCCGCGGGCCCGGCTCCGATCTTCTGGTACTTCCGGGCACCGTGCAGGCCTTCTACGAGGCGCCCATCTATGCCCGCACCAGCGGCTATCTGCGCATGTGGTACACGGACATCGGCACCAGCGTAAAGAAGGGCCAGGTGCTCGCCGAGATCGACACGCCCGAGGTCGATCAGCAGTTGCGTCAGGCGCAGGCCGATCTCGCCACGGCGCAGGCCAACGCGCAGCTGGCGCGCTCGACCAACGAGCGCTGGCAGGGGCTGCTCGCCACCGAGTCGGTCTCCAAGCAGGACGCCGACGAGCGCGCCGGCGACGCCGCGGCCAAGGCCGCCGCAGCCCAGTCTGCGGCGGCGAACCTCGCACGCCTCAGGGATCTCGAGAGCTTCAAGCACGTGCTGGCTCCCTTCGATGGAGTGGTCACTCAGCGCAACACCGACGTCGGCGCTCTGATCAACGCCGGCCAGACTCCGGGGACTGCGCTGTTCCGCGTCGCGGATACCCACAGGCTGCGGATCTACATCTCGGTGCCGCAGAGCTATGCGGATCAGATTCGCCCGGGGCTCGCCGCGGGCCTGGTATTCGCCGATCGTCCTGGTGCCCGTTACGAGGCGCAGGTCGCCTCCACCGCGCGTGCGCTCGATGCCAGCTCGCGCACCCTGCAGGTGGAGCTGCAGATCGACAACGCGCGCGGCGAGCTGCTTCCCGGCTCTTACGCCGAGGTGCACTTCGAACTGCGGGGTGCCAGCACCACGCTGCGGGTGCCCGCCAACGCGGTGATCTTCCGGGCGCAGGGCCTGCTGGTGGCGACGGTGGACAAGACGAGTCATGCGCACCTGCGGGTCATTACCCAGGGACGAGACTTCGGCCGCGAGATCGAGGTGCTCTCGGGCCTCGAGCCCGACGCTACCCTGATCGTCAATCCGCCCGACTCCCTGAGCGAAGGCATGGAGGTGCACGTCGTTGCCGCGGATGCCGCGGGCGCCGCGGCCGGCGGAGACGGCTGATGCGGCTCGCCCGGGGAGTCGCTGCTGCGGCGTGCGGCGCGCTCGCCGCCTGCTCGCTTGCTCCGCGTTATCACCGCCCGGCGACCGAGCCCGCCGCCGCCGCCTACAAGGAGCTCGACGGCTGGAAAGTGGCGGCGCCGGCGGATGACGGCGCGCGGGGTCCGTGGTGGACGATGTTCCACGACGAGGAGCTCGATCGCCTCGAGGCGCAGGTCAGCGCCGCCAACCAGAGCCTGAGAGCGGCTCTGGCGCGTCTCGAAGAGGCGCGCGCGCAAACGCGCATCGAGCGCGCGGCCTGGTTTCCGCTCCTGACGGCCAATGCTTCGGCCACCCGTCAGCGGGCCTCCCTCAACGCGCCCGGGTTCGTGGCCGGCAGGGATCCCGTATTCAACACTTTCGTGGCAAGTGGCGATCTCTCCTACGAGATCGATCTCTTCGGCCGCATCCGTAACGCCGTGTCCGGCGCGCGGGCCACCGAGCAGGCGACCGCCGGCGATGTCCGCTCCCTCGATCTGAGCGTGCACGCGGAGCTGGCGACCGACTACTTCGCTCTTCGCGGCCTCGATGCGCAGCAGCAGCTCCTCGACCGGGCCGTGGCCGACTACGCCCGGGCGCTCGGGCTCACGCGCAACCTCTACCAGGGCGGGGCCGCCGCAATCGCCGACGTGCACGAGGCCGAGGCGCAGCTCGAAAACGCGCGCACGCAGGCCGAGGACACGCGCCTGCGGCGTGCCCAAACCGAGCACGCGATCGCGGTGCTGGTGGGAGTCGAGGCCAGCGCTTTCCATCTCGATGCCCGGCCGCTCGAGCCGGACCTGGCGCTCCCGGTAGTCGATCCGGGACTCCCCTCGCAGCTGCTCGAGCGCCGCCCGGATGTGGCCGCGGCCGAGCGGCGCGTGGCGGCCGCCAACGCGGGCATCGGCGTTGCACGCGCCGCTTACTTCCCGGTGTTCACACTGGCGGGGAGCGCCGGCTTCGCGAGTACACAGAACGGCAACTGGCTGACCGCGCCGAGCCGCTTCTGGTCGATCGGCCCGCAGGCGGTCCTGACGGTCTTCGATGCCGGGCTGCATGCGGCGCAGTCCGCCGCAGCGCACGCGGCTTACGAGGAGCAGGTGGCAAATTACCGCAACACGGTGCTGACAGCCTATCAGGATGTGGAGGACAACCTGGCGGCCCTGCGCGAGCTCTCGCTCGAAAGCGTCAGTCAGGCCGCTGCGGTCACTGCCACGCAGGGCGCGCTCGATCAGGCCAACTACCGTTACAAAGCCGGCGTGGTCACCTATCTGGAGGTCGTCTCCACCGAAAACGCCGCCCTCGCCGCGCGTCTCGCCGCGGTCGACATCGAAGTGCGTCGCCTGAGCTCCACGGTGCTGCTGGTGCGCGCGCTCGGTGGGGACTGGAGCCCGGAGCGCTCCCGCTACCTCAGATAGACACCCAGGTCGCCGGCTGCGGCGCGCAGCATGGCCGGCGTCTCCGTATATGGTAGGGGGGTATCCTATATATGTTGACAGCCGCGTGCGGCGTAAAGAAGAATCCGCGCCGCGCCCGCGCCGGGCACGTTCCGCGAGAAGAGACAGTGCCCGTGACCGCCCTCACCTGCGCGCCACTCGCGCGACTTGGCGCGCTGCTGCTCACGCTCGCCGGCGCCGCGGCGTACTCCGCCGAGCCCGTCGCGGCAATGTCCGTGCCGGGCGCGCCTGGCCCGGCCAGTGATGCACCGCTGCTGCTCGCGGCGCAATACACCTTCATCGATCAGTGGCAGAGCTCGCTCGACTCGCCCTACCAGGGCCTGCGCAGTCTGAATCCGGACGGCGACCGGCAGGCGACCCATACCATCGGCTTCTACGGAGGCTGGGCGCCGCGCAGCTGGGCGCAGCTGTACCTCGATGCCGAGAAATTCATGGGCGCGGGCGTCAGCGCCGCGACCGGTCTTGGGGCGCCGACCAACGGCGATGTCATCCGTCAGGGCGCGCCCGGTCTGAAAAAGGAGTTCTACATCGCGCGCCTGTATGCGCGCCTCATGCTGCCGCTCTCCGCGGAGGTGGCCGCGGTCTCCCGCGCTCAGGATCAGATCCCGGGCACCGAGGCGACCCGACGGCTGGAGATCAAGGTGGGACGGCTCGCGGCCTCGGACGACTTCGATCACAACACCTATGCCAATTCGGCCCGCACGCAGTTCTTCAACTGGTCGTTGTGGAACGACACGGCCTGGGATTTCGCCGCCAACACCCGCGGATACACCGACGGGGTCGTGCTCGGCTATGTGAGCCCGGCATGGTCGCTGAAGTACGGCGTGTATCGCATGCCGCTGTATGCCAACGGCCAGACTCTCGAGACGCTATTGCGGGCGCGCGGTCAGAACCTGGAGCTGACGCTCGGGCCGCTGGCCGCGGGCACGATCGTGCGGCTGCTCGCCTACCGCAACACGGCGCGCATGGGCGACTACGCCGAGGCGCTGGCGATCGCGGCGAGCTCGGGAGCGGTTCCGGACATTATCGCGACCGACGGCCAGGGACGGCACAAGAGCGGCTTCGCACTCAACGCCGAGCAGCCCATCGCCGATGACGGCAACACCGGAGTGTTCGTGCGCCTCGGCCGGCAGGACGGCCGCACCGAGGACTTCGCGTTCACGGAAGACGACCGTGCGGTGAGCGGCGGCGGCCAGCTCTCGGGTCTGCACTGGCAGCGACCCGATGACCGGCTCGGTGTGGCGGGGGCTGTCGAAGGTCTCTCGGACGTGCACCGCGACTACCTCGCGGCCGGCGGCTCCGGTTTCCTGCTGGGCGATGGGCGCCTGAGCTACGCCCACGAGCGCATCCTCGAGGCCTACTACCGTGCGCAGTGGAGCTGGTCGCCCGGGGGCGTCGCGCTGCGCGTGCAGCTCACGCCCGACCTTCAGTACATCCGCAATCCGGGCTTCAATCAGGACCGAGGCCCGGTGCGCTTCTACGCGCTGCGCCTGCACGTGGAGTATTAGCCGCCCGGTTTCAGGTCCTCGCGAGCCTGCGCCTCAGCCCGGTGCACTTCCTTGTCCGTATCGGCCGAGGGTTGGAGAGCGTGCACCGCCACCGCGAGCGACTGTCCGCTCGCCACGCGGTCTCTCAAGTCCGCGAAGGGGATGTTCAGATTCCGGGAAATATGCAGTGCCGCCGAGCAGTCACCGAGGCTCTTGAACCCCGCGCAGACCGCGTCCTGCGTCATGCCCGCCGGCATCATGCCCGCGAGGCGCCCGTCGGCAGCGGCAACCGACTGCGTCGCTGCGCGCGGCTGCGCCTGGGAATCCTCCGCCGGAGTGGGGTCCGGCGCTTGGGTCTGCGCGAACGACAGCGGCACAAGCAGGATCCCCGCCGCGACCAGCATCATGCTCAGGGTGAGCTTCACGAAAACCTCCCGTCGCGCAACCCATCCGCGGGCGCGCTTCCCATATGAAACCGCACCCGCGGGCGCAGCGAGCGTCGGCCGATAGCCTGCGAGCGCGTCAGATCGCTCCGACGACGCTCTCCGGAAACGGCGTGAGTCGGCTCCGCGGCTCCCGCGCAGCGCATCAGCTGGCGCGCGCAAAATCGATGAAGCCGCGCTCGATGTCGGTATGCGTGAGCCTCACGTGCACTGCATCTCCGACGTCCAGTCCCTCGAAGCCCCGGACGAGCCGCCCCTCGGCGAGCGGCTGCACGATACGCACCCAGGTGCCGGCGGTGTTGACGCCGGTGACGAGCGCGTCGAACTGCTCGCCTACGCGGGGCTCGAGCAGCATGGCTGCGGCGGACTTACGCACCTGGCGCTCCACCTTCGCGGCGTTTCCCTCCTGCTCGGTGCAATGCTGCGCGAGGGCGCGCAGCGTCGCATCGTCATAGGGGGCGGTCTTACCGGCGAGCGCCGCCTTGACCAGACGCTGCGTGATGAGATCGGGGAAGCGCCGGTTGGGCGCGGTGGCATGAGTGTAGTCGCTGAGCGCGAGGCCGAAGTGCCCCTCGGCGGGCTCACCAGGTCGCTTGAGCACGTACTCCCCTGCCCCGAGGAGCTTGACTACTGCCAGCGACAGGTCGGGAAAGCGCTGTGGAGCGCTTTGCTGGGAGTGCAGGAGAAAGTCGCTCAGCGCCTTGCAGTCCGGCGCCGCCGGGAGCGAGGCTCCGAGACTCGAGGCGAGCTGCACGATACGACCCCAGCGCTCCGGGACCCGCAGCACGCGGCGCAGCGAGGGGGAGTGGCGCTTTTCCAGGTATTCGGCCACCACCCCGTTGGCGGCGATCATGAAGTACTCGATGAGCTCCTTGGCGCGGTTGTCCTCGTCGGGGCGCAGGTCCATGAGCCGGCCGCCCTCGTAGACCGCCTGGGCCTCGAGCGTCGTGAGACCCAGGGCTCCCTGCGCCTTGCGCACGCGCTTCAGGGCCTGGGCGGCGCGATCCTGAAGCCGCAACTGCTCATCCATGCCGCGGACCGCCGCGACCGGCGGCGGCATCGGCCCCCGTCCATCGAGCCAGGCCGCGACGCTGTTGTAGGCGAGCTTGGCGCGGTTCACCACCCGTGCCTGATAGACATCGGGCGCGGTCACCGCACCCTCCGCCGTGACCGTCAGCTCGATCACGAGGCTCGAGCGCTCCGCACCGGCGGCGAGTGAGGTGAGGTCGGTCGAGAGGCGCTCCGGCAGCATGGGAAAGATCTGCGCTGCGGTGTACACGCTGGTGGTGTTAGCGCTCGCATGCGCATCGATCGGCGAGTTCGCGCCTACGGTTCCATCCACGTCGGCCACGGCGACCCAGACACGCACCGCCCCACCGCTAAGCGCCTCGGCTACGGAGAGCTGGTCGAGGTCGCGCGAATCGTCGTTGTCGATCGAGCACCACAGGAGCGGGCGCATATCGCGCAGCGCGGCCGCGGGCGCTGCCGCAACGATGTCCCCGAGCTGCGCCAGGGCCGGGGCCGGAAAATCCGGTTCGAGCCCATGCTCGCGCATCGCTCGGCGCGCAATGCGCACGAGCTCATCCTGGCGCCCATGTGTCGGTGTCATCGGTGCATGATACCCGGCCGCGGAAAAAGCCGGGCGCCGTCCGCTGACGGCGCCCTTGGTGCGGCCCGCCGGGCTCCTCAGCCGAGCGGCAGTGTCCCTGTGTAGTAGACGATCACGTAGGCCTTGAGCGCACCGCTCGCGGCCGTTCCGGCCGGCTGCGGTACGCCCCAGAGCTTGACCAGCGACCCCGCGACCAGGCTGTTGGTGAAGGCGGCGAAATCGCCCGCCTGGCTGATGTCGAGCGGAGTCACCGTCACCACGCCGCCGCTGCGGTTCACCTGGTAGACGAGCGTCGCGGATCCCGCAGTGGCATCGAAGTCCACGGTCGCGGCGTTCCCGCCGGTATTGCCGATGAGGGACATGGTGAAGGAGCTGCCGGTGATGCCGTCGACCACCTGTGCGAGCGGCAGCGGGGTCGGCTCGAGTATCGCCATCGGCACCTGCCAGCCCGCCGCGCTCGTCGACCACAGTGCGCTCGAAGCGCCCCAGGCCGCGACCGCTCCGTAAGTGCCGCCGAAATCGACCGAGCCGTCGCTCGCCGAGACGAAGTCGGTGACCGCGCCGGCGCCGGTGTCGGCCTGGGTGGGAAAGGTGAAGTACCACCAGTCGAATCCCATGATCGCATCGCCGCTCGGATCCCGGTTCGGGGCGGTGGCCGGGATGTAGTCGAGGCTCACCGTATAGTCGTCGCTCGCCCGCAGGAAATTGCGCGTGTAGGTGAAGCCCGCGGTTCCGGCATTGGAGATGGTGCCGCTGTAGTTGGCCATCTCGATATCGACGCTGTCGGCGACCATCGGGTTGGCCAGGGCGTCCACCGGACTCACGTGCACCTTGAAGCCGCGCACGATGTGCCCGCTCGCGAGGAAGGCCGGGCCCTGCCCGATCGAGGCGGTGTCGGCCGCCGGGTTCTGCGGGGCGCGGAAGTAGAAGAGAGTGTCGGGGCCGATGGTGACCGGCACAGGCAGGCCGTCCTCATTCTCCACCGTCATCACCCCCGTCGTGTCATCGACACTCAGCACGTGGCCCTCCGGACTCAGCCACACCCTGGCGAAGGTGGCGGAATACCACACGCGCACCGCAGTCAGCGTGCCATCCTCCTGGTAGCGGGCGGCGACCCGTACGAACTTGCCCGCAAGCGCGCTCGGGAAGCTCGCATTGACCACCGTGCGTGCGTCCTGGTTGTCGGCATCGTAGAGAATGGTGCCGTTGGTCGTGTCGAGGTTGACGGTCAGCTGAATCGGACTCGTGACCTCGCCCTCGGGGTTGCTCGCGGGAACCACGGGAAAGTCCCGTGCCATCGTGAACGAGGTCCCGCCGACCGTCTGCACGCTGCCGTAGCTGTGACGCAGCACCAGCCAGCGCAGGTCGCCCACGTGGTGCCGGCGCACCGGGCCCTTGAAGTTGACGGCCCAGATCGTCGCGCCGGCGGCGGCCGGTGGATTGTGCGCGACGATGAAGGCGGGATGCGCCAAATCGAACTCCACGTCGAGCACGTTCGGGCCGCTGCTCGAGACGACCAGCGGGCTGTCGAAGCTGAGCGTGATCGGCACCGTGAGGCTGCCGGCCGGCCCCTGCGTGCCCTGGATCGCGATCTGGGCCGGGGGGATGGTCGCACCCGCCGCGGCCGGAAAGCCGCTTTCCGGGTTCGAAGAGACCGTGAGCGCCACATCGCCCGGGTTGCCGGCCACCGTGATGACGGCGCCCGTGTAGGTGTCGGCCGGGACACTGACACTGCCGATGACGTCGGCGAGGTTGTCGAGTTGCACCAGGTTCAGCGTCGGCGCGGGTGTGCCGGCCGTCCAGACGGTGACCTTGCCGCCGCCCCCCTGCGGAATGAGCGCAACGCTCAGCAGCCGCACACCGATCGTCGCCCAGTCATCGGAGGCGGCATCGCTCACCAGCAGCTGCAGGCTGGCGCTCTGCGGCGGCGGCGGCATGTTGGTGGCGGCGGAGCCGCCGCCCCCGCATCCGCTCAAACAGGCGGCGAGACTCACCATCAGCGCGCTCCAGCGGGCGCGCCCCAACATAATGCGCTGCATGTGGATTTCCCTCTGTCGTCGTCCGGTGGCGATTACCGCACCGTCGACACCCTAGAGCGCTCGAGCCGGAAGTTGGTTGACGCGCTCATCGCGGCACACCCGCGCACGAGGCTGTGCGAGTGTCGCAGCCCGACGACGCACGCACGCGGTGCAACTCGTCAGGCTTCCTGCCGCAATACTTCCGTGACGTATCTCTTGGCCCGGTCGCAGGCGGCGGCAAGGTCGTCACCGCCTGCGAGTGCCGCGGCGATGGCGCTCGCGAGCGCGCAGCCGGTGCCGCGGCGATCGACCGGCAGTCGCGGTGCGCTGAAGCTCTCGACACCGCCCGCGCGCGTAACCAGCCAGTCGACGGCGAGCGGCCCGCGTGCGTGCCCCCCCTTCACCAGCACCGCCAGCGCTCCGAGCGCACACAGTGCGCGTCCCTGGGCGATCGTCTCGGCTTCGTCGGTCGCCGGAGCCGCGTCGAGGAGCGCGGCCGCCTCGCCGACGTTGGGCGTCAACAGCGTGGTGCGCGGCAACAGCCGCACCCGCAGCGCCGCGCGGCCCGCGGCATCGAGCAGCTCGCCGCCGGAGCTCGCCGCCAGCACCGGATCGAGCACCAGCGGCGCCTGCTCGCGGGAAGGGAGCGCCTCGCTCACCGCAGCGACGATGCCGGCGTCGGCCAGCATGCCGATCTTCACGGCGCGCACGCGGGCGGTGGCGAGCGCGGCCGCGATCTGTGCGCGCACCAGCTCGGGCGCGAGGCGTTCGACGGCCGTGACCGCGGCATCGGTCTGCGCAGTCACCGCAGTCACCGCGCACAACGCTTCGGTGCCGAAGTGCGCCAGCGTCGCGACGTCGCGGGTGAGTCCTGCCCCACCGCTCGAGTCGGTGCCGGCGATGACCAGCACGGCGCTCAAGCGCCGAGCGCGATCAGCGCGAGATTGCGATGCCCCTGGGCCTCGAGCGCGCGCGCCGCCCGCCAGGCGCGCACGCCGCTGCGGCAGCAGAGGACGATGCGCGACTCGGGCGGGAAGCGATGCCCGGCGACCTCCAGCGCCTCGACCCCGAGTCGCAGCGCCGTCGGAAACGGCGAGCGCGGCGCCTCATCGAGCCCGCGCAGGTCGATCACGATGTCGGAGGCTGAGACCTGCGCCGGAGCGATGAAAGGCAGGCAGAGTGCGCTGCCGGCAGGTGCCGCGGAGAAGGAGAAGCCGCCGACATACAGCGAGCGGAAGTCGACGTGAATCAGTCGGCCGAGGACCGACGGCTCCCAGCCGAGGAGCAGCGCGAGCGTGAAGTGCGCCTGGAGCGTGCCGATGACCCCGACTGCAGTGCCCAGGACGCCGGCGTCGGCGCACGAGCCCGCGCTCGGTGGCAGCTCCGGGAACACCGCCCGATAGCCCGGTCCGCCGCCGCAGAAGGCGCCGAGGTAGCCGGAGAGACCGAGCACGGAGGCGCTCACCAAAGGCCTGGCGGCACTCTCGCAGGCATCGCTCAACACGTAAGTGACCGCAAAGCTGTCCGCTGCATCGATCACGACGTCGGCCGGGCTGACGAGGGATGCGGCATTCCGGGGGTCGAGACGCTCAACGTGTGCCCGGACCTCCACGGCGGGATTCAGGCCCGCGAGCGCCACGCGCGCCGCCAGCGCCTTCGGCTGCCCGAGCTCGCTCATGCGATAGAGCGGCTGGCGATGCAGGTTGGATTCCTCGACGATGTCGTGATCGACGATGTCCAGGCGACCGACTCCGGCCGCGGCCAGGTAGGGCAGCACCGCGCATCCGAGACCGCCGGCTCCGACCACGACCACCGAGGCGCGCCCGAGGCGCGCCTGCCCGTCGGGTCCGACCTCCGGCAGCACCGTCTGTCGGGCGTACCGATCGCTCATGCGCGACGCCTTGCCACCTCGTTTGTGGCCTCCAACCGGGCGGCTTCGAGCCAGGCCCGTGTGCGCGCCTCCGGATCATCGTTGCGGACGATGTCGGTCACGACGGCAGCGACGTCGGCGCCGGCCGCGAACACTCCGCCGAGCCGCTCGAGTGTGATGCCGCCGATGGCCACCAGCGGGATGTCACCGGCGCGGCGCTTCCACTGCCCGATGCGCTCCAGGCCCTGCGGCTGCCATGGCATCGCCTTGAGGAGCGTCGGGTAGATGGGCCCCAGGGCGAGATAGTCCGGGCGGACGCCCAAGGCGCGCTCGAGCTCGGCCTCATCGTGCGTGCTGATCCCGAGGCGCACGCCGGCGCGGCGCAGAGCCCGGAGATCCGCGCCCGCGAGATCCCCCTGCCCGAGGTGCACGAAGTCACAGCCCTCGGCGAGGGCGACTTCCCAGTAGTCGTTGACCACCAGTTGCGCGCCCGCGGCGGCGCACAGCGCGTGCGCCCGGCGCACCTCGGCGCGCACCGTTTCCGGCGTGTGGTCCTTGATGCGCAGCTGCACCAGGCGGACGCCGAGCGGCAAGAGCCGTCCGATCCAGGCGGCGCTCTCGACGATCGGATAGACGCGCGCCAGCCTCATCCGAGAAATGCCTGGCCGATCACCGGGGTCGAGGGCTCGGCGAAGTTGCGCGGCTCGATCGGCCCTGCGAGCCGCGCGGCGTGGCCGGCCGCCACGGCCTGCGCAAACGCGCCCGCCATGGCCACCGGATCGGTGGCCTGCGCCACGGCGGTGTTGACGAGCACCGCGTCGAAGCCGAGCTCCAGGGCCTGGGCCGCGTGCGAGGGCACGCCAAGTCCCGCATCGATGATGAGCGGCACCGCGGGGAAGTGCGCGCGCAGTGCCGTGAGACCGTAGAGGTTGTTGAGGCCGCGCCCCGAGCCGATCGGCGCCCCCCAGGGCATCAGCACACGGCAACCCGCGGCGAGCAGCCGCTCGGCCACCACCAGGTCCTCGGTCGTATACGGAAATACCTCGAAGCCCTCCGCGCACAGGATGCGCGCGGCTTCCGTGAGCCCGAAGACATCCGGCTGCAGCGTGTCGTCCTCGCCGATGACCTCGAGCTTTATCCAGGGGGTGGCGAACACCTCGCGCGCCATGTGCGCCGTGGTCACTGCTTCCTTTACGGAGTGGCAGCCGGCGGTATTGGGCAGCACGCGCACACCGAGTGCGCGGATCAAAGACCAGAAGCCCTGCCCCGAGCGCTCCCCGCCGGACTCCCGGCGCAAGGAGACGGTGACGACCTCGGCGCGCGCCGCGCGCACCGCATCGGTCAGCACCGCGGGCGAGGGATAGCGGGCGGTCCCGAGCAGCAGTCGTGAAGTGAGCTCGGCGCCGTAGAGCTTCAGCATTCAGCCTCCCTGCATCGGCGCCAGGACTTCGATGCGATCGCCTTCGGTGAGCGCGGTGCGCGGCCGAGTGTCCGCGGCGACGAACTCGCCGTTGACCGCCGTGGTGACGATGCGGCCGCCGTAGCCGAGCTCGGCGAGTGTCGCAGCGAGATCGTGCGACTCGGTCTCACGCCAGACGCCGTTGACGAGGATCCTCATCCATTACCTCCGCAAAGTGCGCGCCCTCGAGCACCACCTGCGCGGCGCGGGTCGCGAGCGCCGGCGCCAGCAGGAAGCCGTGCCTGAAGAGGCCGTTGACGTGGAGCACGCCCGCGAGGCGGCGCAGCCGCGGCAGGTTATCGGTGAATGCGGCGCGTACTCCCGAGCCAATCTCCAGGACCTGCGCCTCGCCGAAGGCGGGATGCAGCGCGTAGCACGCCGACAGCAGCTCGAGGAGCGAGCGCGCAGTGATGCCGGTAGCCGCATCGCTCTCGATCATGGTGGCGCCGATCATGTAGACGCCCTCGCCGCGCGGCACGACGTAGACCGGCAGCCGTGGATGGAGCAGGCGCACCGGACGCGACAGTGACAGCTCGGGGGCGCGCACCAGCAGCATCTCCCCGCGCACGCCGCGCAGATCGCCAAGAGCACGCCTTGCCGCAAGGCCCGTGCAGTCGATGATCTCGCGACCGGCGCGGGGCGCCGCGTAGCCGTCGACGCCGAAGCGCACCGCCACGCCGCGCGCGCAGGCCAGATCGTAGAGCGCAGCGAGCGCCGCACGCGGATCGAGATGACCCTCGGCGCCAAAGTAGAGTGCGTGGGCGAAGCGGCCGGCGAGCTCGGGCTCGCGCGCGGCGAGGCCCGAGCCGTCGAGGGTCTCGAACTGATCGGTGCGGCGAGCGAACTGCGCGAGCTCGCCCGCATCGCGGCCATGCGCGATGACCAGGGTGCCATTGATCACGGTCCCGGGGAATCGGCGGCGCCACCAGGCAAGGCCCTCCGCACCGAGCTGCGCGATCAGCGGGGCGGAGCTCTCGCGCTCACACCAGGGGGCGAGCATGCCACCGGCGAACCAGGAGCATCCGGCTCCGGCGAGCGCAGCGGCCCGCTCCAGCACCTCGACGGCCGCGCCGCGCTCGGCCAGCTCCACCGCGCAGGCGAGGCCGGCGACGCCGGCGCCGATGATCGTGACCCGCATCTCAGCCCTCCGGGGCGGCGGGCACGTAGAGCTCCGAGCCGCCGGCGCGGAACTTCTCCGACATCTCGCGCATGCCCTGCGCACGGGCCTCGGCGCGCACCTCGTGCGAGATCCGCATGGAGCAGAACTTCGGCCCGCACATCGAGCAGAAATGCGCCACCTTGTGCCCCTCCTTCGGCAGCGTCGCATCGTGGAAGGCGCAGGCGGTGTCGGGGTCGAGGGAGAGGTTGAACTGGTCCTGCCAGCGGAAATCGAAGCGCGCGCGCGACAGGGCGTCGTCGCGGGGGGG
>DASQGK010000057.1:0-3808 GCA_035632655.1 Steroidobacteraceae bacterium
TGTGATCCAGTTCGCAGATCGCCTGCGGCCGCGGGGGTTCAATCGCAGCCGTTAGCGTTAGGGAGGAGGTTCGCCTCCATGGAGACGCTCAGGCTGCGCCGGATACAGGAGCCCTCCCGTGTGGAGAGGCTGCTGGATGCCTATATTGCGCGTACAGCGAGCCTGCCGCCCAGTTCCTATCAGGTTCGCGATTCTCGCGAGCTACCTCAGAGTCTGCGCAGCGTCGTAGAGAGGGCAACCGCCCAGGGAGAAACCTGGGCGTGCTGGGCGCAGGGCTCTCACATGTGGCTCTTCGTCTGCGAGATGTCGCTCGCTCTCTCGCGCGAGCGCGGGTCGCCGGTCATTGTCGTGCGCCAATACAACGAGGATGCCGACGTGACGGACTCGGGTACCTGGAGATTCGACACCCTGGGAGCCTGGACCCGCTGCGCTGATTGAAAATCCGCCGTGCTTCCCGAACGTTGACACGACGGCTCACTCGGCCCCGCCGGAGGAATGAACCCCGGCGGGGCCTTTTCTTTGCGCGCACTTTCCGTGGGACACGGGCGAGCGGGCTCTGGCGTGAGTTCTGCCGTTTCCCCGGAGCCCGTTTGATAGGCTTGCGTGCGGCACAAGTTACCCGAAGAAGGAGCACCATGTTCCAAACCCTGCGGAGCCTCCCCATCCCGCTCTTGCTCCTGATCGCCACCACGCTCGAGGTGAGTGGAGATGCGCTCGTGCGCGTGGCGATGTACGACCACGCCGGCCTCGTTCGCGTCGCGTTGCTGCTGGGAGGCGCGGCGCTTCTGCTGGGCTATGGGTCGTTCCTCAACACCGCACCGGTCCCGTTCTGGCGCATCGTCGGTCTTTATATCGCGACGCTCTTCGTCGTCTGGCAGATCATCGGTTTCCTCATCTTCCGCACGCGTCCCGACGTGTCGGTCTACCTGGGCGGCTCGCTCGTGATCGCCGGCGGCCTCATCATCACGTTCTGGCGGGCGGCTTAGAAAATGAGGCACCTGGCGTATCTCCTGCTGCTCCTCTGTGCCGCGTCGGCCTGGGCGCAGACCCGGCCGGCGGCCGACATGATCGTGACTCACGCCAATATTTACACCGTGGATCGCCGGCACCCCCGGGCGCAAGCCGTGGCGGTGATCGGGGAACGAATCGTGGCGGTGGGATCGAAGGCCGAGATCGATGCGTGGCAGGGACCCAAGACCCGGGTGATCGACGCTCGCGGGGAGTTGTTGCTCCCGGGCTTCAATGACTCGCACGTGCACTTCACCGATGGCGGAGCCGCACTCGCCGAGGTGCAGTTGAACGATGCCACCTCGGCGGATGAGTTCAGGCGCCGGATCGCGGGCCAGGCGGCCAGGACCGCCAGGGGCGAATGGATTCTCGGCGGCGACTGGGACGAGACCAAGTGGAGCCCGCCGCAGGAGCCGGCCGCCGCGCTGATCGATGCCGTCACGCGCGACATACCGGCATTCGTATCCCGCTACGACGGTCACCAGGGGCTGGCCAACTCCGCCGCAATGAAGCTTGCCGGGATCTCATCCCGCACCCCGGACGTCCCCGGGGGCGTGATCGTCCGTGACGCATCCGGCACTCCCACCGGGATTTTCAAGGATGCGGCGCAGAATCTGATCTTCCGCGCCATCCCGCCAATGTCGCACGCGCAGCGCCTGGCCGCTGCAAACCGCGCGCTCGCCTATGCGGCGTCGGTCGGCGTCACGAGCGTGCAGCACATGAGTGCCGACTACCGCGATATAGAGGTGTATGCGGAGCTCCTGGAGAAAGGGCAGCTGACGACGCGCATCTACTGCGCGCCGCTCGAAGCCGGATGGCAGGATCAGGCCAGGATCGGCTTACGCCGCGCCTGGGGCTCCTCGTACCTGCGCGTGGGCGCCGTGAAGGGCTTCGCCGACGGCTCGATCGGCTCGCGCACCGCCGCGCTCTTCGAGCCCTACAGCGACGAGCCGTCCAATCGCGGCATTCTCTCCGACGAGATGCAGCCACCCGAGGCGATGGAGGAGCGGCTGATGCAGGCCGACGCAGCCGGGTTGCAGTTGCGGGTGCATGCGATCGGGGACCGCGCGATATCGATGATCCTCGACATGTTCGCCGCCATCCAGCAAGCGCACGGATACCGCGATCAGCGCATGACCATCGAGCATGCACAGCATCTGGCGCCAAAGGATTTCGAGCGTTTCGCCAGGCTTCATGTGATTGCGTCCATGCAGCCCTACCATGCGATCGACGACGGGCGCTGGGTCGAGGCGCGCATCGGCCATGAGCGCGCCACCAGCAGTTACGCATGGCGCGCGCTTCTCGACCACGGCGTCACGCTCGCCTTTGGAACCGATTGGGACGTGGCACCGCTCGATCCGCTGCTCGGGCTCTACGCGGCGGTCACGCGCGCAACGCTCGACGGAAGAAATCCGCAAGGCTGGATTCCGCAGCAGAAGATCACCCTGGCGGAGGCCGTCGAAGCCTACACGCTGGGATCCGCCTTCGCGGAGTTTCAGGAACAGGAAAAAGGCTCGATCACGCCCGGCAAGCTGGCGGACATGGTGCTCCTCAGCGATGACATTTTCAGCATCAGGCCCGAGGCGATTCGTGACGTGAAAGTTGAAACCACGATCGTCGGCGGCAGGATCGTGTATCGCCGTCCGCCGCCCCAGCAGGCCGGCCGCGGGGGCTAGAGCCTGACGTAGATGCGCTTGCGGTCCATGGCAAACGCGACCGCCCAGCAGCACAGCATGTACGCGACCGAGTAGAGCAAGGAGCCTGCCTTGTCGCCCGCCCAGGACGCGAAGCCGAATGCATATACCCAATCGAGCACACTCTGCGGGCCGATTTGCGCCATGTGCAGCAGCTTCTCCGCAGTCTCGCTGAGGAGGTAGATCACCAGCGTGTTGCGGCCGAACACCTCGAAGAAGTAGGTCCAGCTTCGATGCTGCCCCTGGGGGAGCAGGCAGACGAGGATCGCGAGGACGCCGAGGTCGATCCCCACCGTGCACAACACATAGGAGCTGGTCCAGAGCTTCTTGTTGATCGGAAAGACCGTGTCCCACCAGAGAGCCAGCAGCACACACACACCGCCCGCGACGAGCAGCGCAGCGATGGTGCGCCCGCTGGTACCGCGATCGCGAACGAAACGCCCGGCCAGATAGCCGGCGAGCACATTCACGATCGCGGGCAGGGTGCTCAGGATCCCCTCCGGATCGAAGGCCACGCCCTCGCCGTGGTACATGTGCCGCTCACCGAGTACCAGCTTGTCGAGCCTGATCTCCGCATTGCCGGCGAGGGAGTAGTCGCCGAAGGCATGCATCAGCCACCAGTAGAGCAACAGCGCACCAACCGCGAACACGATCGCGCCCGTGCGCCTGGCATAGTGCACGATGAGGGCGGCGGCACCGTAGCCGAGGGCAATTCTCTGCAGCACGCCGAAGATCCGGGTGTGTGAGATCGGGGCAAGGTAGGGGTGTCCGCCGGCGTCGATCCTGAAGAATGGAAACCAGTAGAGCAGGTAGCCGCAGAGGAAGATCAGCGCGGTACGCGTGAGGACTTTGCGCAGCAGCGTCGCATCCCCGAGGCGCTGGTACTTCTCCAGGGTGAAGCTGAGCGAGGTTCCGACCACGAACATGAAGGTCGGAAAGACGAGGTCGGTCAGCGTCAGACCGTCCCATTGCGCGTGCAGCAGCTGTGTGTAGGACTTGCCCTCACCGATCTGGAGATTCACGACGATCATCAGCGCGAGCGTGAGGCCGCGCATCACGTCGATGGCAACGGACCGGTTACCGAGCTCGCCGCTGGCGTTCATCGC
>DASQGK010000058.1:0-11806 GCA_035632655.1 Steroidobacteraceae bacterium
AGAGCGAGACCATGAGCCCAAAGGTGCACGTACTGCTCGCCTTGACACTCCTGGCCGCGGCCGCGAGCGCGGCTGCCGCCCCGGCGCAGCCCGTTGCGCTCGTTACCGGCGCGAATCGCGGCATCGGGCTCGCGCTGTCGACCGTGCTGGCCGACAAAGGCTGGCGCGTGATCGCAACCTGCCGCGATCCCGAGCACGCGGACGACCTCAAGGCCCTGTCTGCAAGGCACCCGGCGGTCTTTATCGATCGGCTGGATGTCACCGATACCGCCGCCCTCGATGCGCTGGCAGCCAGATATCGCGGCCAGCCGATCGACCTGTTGATCAACAATGCCGGGATACTGGGCGGCCCCGAAGCGCAGCTGCTCGGAAGCTTCGATCAGAAGACATTTGAGAGCGTGCTGCTCGTCAACGCCTACGCACCGCTGCGCGTGGCACAGGCCTTTCTCGACAGCGTCGCCGCCAGCCGGCAGAAGAAGATCGTGACCCTGACCAGCCGCGCGGGCTCACTGGCGGCGGTCGATGAGGCCCATGACAACTATTTCTATCGCATGAGCAAGAGCGCATCCAACATGAGCATGCGCCTGCTGCAGAACGATGTACGGCAGCGCGGTATCCTGGTGGCCCTGATCTCTCCCGGACCTGTCGATACCGAGATGAACCGCGAATGGCGCCGCGGTGCGCCACCGACGGCGGGACTGCAGTCGCCGCTACAGAGCGCGACGGCAGTAGTCAGGCTGATCGAGAAGCTGACGCCGGGAAATTCGACGCACGCCATCAACTACGACGGGGAGGAGCTGCCCTGGTAGCCGCCGGGCGGCCCCGCATCAGGTCTGACGCGTGGCCATCCAGGAGCCGAGCAGGATGAGGGCGAGCCCGGCGACCAGGCTCGCGCCGAGCGGCTCGTGCAGCACCAGGACACCGAGGAGAGTGGCGACCGCGGGATTGACGTAGGTGAACACCGTCGCGCGTGCGGCGCCCACCTTCGACACCAGGTAGAAGTACAGCCAGAGAGCCGCCGCGGTGCAGGCTACGCCCAGGACGACGACGGAGTTGATGGCGAGCATCGACGGCCGGTGATCCGGAAGCGCCACGAGAGTGAGCGGCAGCAGCAGGACCGCGGCGACCGCGAGACTGAGCGCGACCGAGCCGAACTCATCGACGCCGTGCAGATGGCGCTGCACGATGAGGGAGCCCGTCGCGTAGCCGAAGACGGATACCACCATGCAGCCCACGCCCGCCCACCCCGCAGGACCCTCGACCGGATCGACGCCGAGCAGCACGACGACGCCGGTGAAGCCGCACACCAGCCCCGCGATCCGCAGTGCCGACAACTGGCGGCGCACCCCGAAGAGCGGGGCGAGCAGCATGACCGTGAATGGCAGGGTGGCGATCAGGATTGCAGTGAGGGACGAGCTGATCCAACGCTCGCCGAGCGAAATCAGGGGAAACGGCACGACCAGCTCTGCGAGCGCGAAAGCGCACACCGCACGCCAGTGTGTGGCGGCGATCCGCAGCGATCCGCGTTTCCAGGCGACCGGAATCAGGATCAGGGCGCCGAGCACCAGGCGTCCCCAGGCGACGTCCACCGGCGGAATCTCGGCCACGGCAAGCTTGATGAAGAGGTACGGGATACCCCAGATCACCGACAAAGCGGCGAAGCTCAGCCAGACGCGCCAGGTCACGCGGCTGCGCCTCAGCGAAACACGATGACCACGCCGGCCGTCAGGATCAGGAGCATGGCGGCCTGCACGCGGTAGTTGCGCCACGCGGGCACGCCGCGCAAGCGCTCGGTCTCGGCGCGAAAATAGGCCGTCGTCCAGATGACGCCGTCGGGCGGCGCGCCTTGGCGGCGGCTCACCAGGCTCACGCCGATGAGGATCGCCACATCGATGAGCACCAGCAGTGGCGCGACGTAGAGGAAGTGCAGGTGAATCAAATGAAACACGATGTTGGCGAGAAACAGGCCGATCCCGCAGACGGTGCCCGCGAGCAGCGTGACTGCGGCGCCCGAGGCGGTGGCGCCGCGCCAGAAGAGCCCCACCAGGAACAGCGCAATGATGGGCGGGGCCGCATAGGCGAGCATGGCCTGCAGGTATTGCCACAGTGAGGGCAAGTGCTCGAGCTGCGGCGCCCAGATCATCGCCACCAGGAGCAGCGCGGCGGTGGAGAGGCGCCCGATGCGCACCACGCGCCCGTCGGGCAGACCCGGCGCACTGCGCCTGACGATGTCCATGGTGATGAGCGCGGATGCGGAGTTGAGGGTCGAGGCGACCGAGGCCATGGTGGCTGCCGCCAGGCTGGCCGCGACCAGGCCCATCAGTCCGGCAGGCAGCAGGCCGAAGACCAGCGATGGATATACCAGGTCGGGCCGTGTCAGGTGCGGAAAGAGCACGATCGCGCAGGTTCCCGGCAGCACCATGAAAAAGAGCACCGGCAGCTTCAGGAGCCCCGCGAACAGCGCTCCCCCGCGCCCGTGCTCGAGCGTGCGCGCGGAAAGCACTCGCTGCACGATGAACTGATTGGTGCACCAGTAATAGAAACCGAGGAGCGGAATGCCGAGGAGCAGCCCCAGCCAGGGCACGGCGGGATCGTCCAGCGGACGGATCAGTGAGAGCTTCGCCGGCGGAACCGAGGCCATGACCGCATGCCAGCCGCCGGCGCGGGAGAACGCAACCAGCGCAATCACCACCGCACCGAGGAACAGCAGCACTCCCTGAACGACCTCGGTCACGATGACCGCGCGCAAGCCCCCGAGAACGGTGTAGAGCCCGGCGCCGCCGGCCAGAGCGCCGATGATCAGCCACAGCGGCGCGCCGGGAAACAGCACGCGGATCACCAGCGACCCGCTGTAGAGAGCCGCGGCTGCATCGACCGTGACGTTGAGAAAGAGCGTCAGCAGCGCAAAGTAGAGCCGCGCGCGGCCATCGTAGCGGCGCTCGAGAAACTCCGGCATGGTGTACACGCGGCTGCTGAGGAGAAAGGGCAGCAGGAACACGCTGAAGAACACCAGCACCACCGCAGCCGACCACTCGTAGTCGTAGACGGAGATGCCGGTGGCAAAGGCGGCCCCGGCGAGACCGACCAGCGCGGTGGAGGAAATGTTCGACGCCAGGAGGGCGAGCCCGATCGCCGGCCAGCCGGAGGCGCGCGATGCGAGGAAGTAATCCTCCGCATGGCGCTGCCGGCGCGAGGCCCGCGCGCCGAAGAGAACCAGCGCCGGGATATAGAGCGCGACGATCGCAGCGTCCCATCCGGACGGCAGTGCCGCGATCGCTTCGTCCACCTGCCCCCCGTCCGCCCGAGCGGATTCCCGCGCCCGGCGCATCTTCGCTCACGCCCGGCGGGCCGGAAAGCGCAGAATTGACAGCGCTGACATTTTGACCGTCTAATCTGTCTAGGGGGCCAGGTGCCGAAGAACAAGACACACGGCCGAGGGGCATGGCGCTGCGGCGCGCTCGCGACTCTCGGCGCGCTGCTCAGCAGCGGATCGGGCGCCTGGGCCGCCGGGACCGCGGTGCATCCGACGCTGTGGCCGCAGCGCGCCGCGACCCCCGCGCACCCCGACACCGATGCCTTCGTCGATGCTCTGCTCGGGCGCATGAGTCTCGAGGAGAAGGTCGGGCAGATGATTCAGGCGGACATCGCGTCCCTGAAACCCGGGGACTTGCGCACCTACAAGCTCGGTGCGGTGCTCGCGGGGGGCGGGTCTGCGCCGGACGGCAACGTCCGCACGACCCCGCAGGCGTGGCTCGACCTGGTCGACGCGCTGTATCGGGCGGAGCTCGAAGGTGACTCGAGCGCTCACGCGCCCATTCCGCTGCTCTTCGGCATCGACGCCGTTCACGGCAACGCCAAGATCATCGGTGCAACCATCTTTCCCCACAACGTCGGTCTCGGGGCGACTCACGACGTCGCGCTCATCGAGCGCATTGGTGAGGCCACGGCGCAGGAAGTGGCGGCGGTCGGCATCGACTGGACCTTCGCGCCAACGGTTGCCGTGGCGCGCGACGTGCGCTGGGGCCGCTCCTACGAGAGCTATTCGGACGATCCGCAGCTGGTCGCCGCCTACGCGGCCGCCATGGTGCGCGGCCTCCAGGGAGAGCGCAGCCGCGGGGCTTTCATGTCCCCGGGTCATACCCTCTCGTCCGTGAAGCACTTCCTCGGCGATGGCGGCACCTTCGACGGCCGCGACCAGGGCGATAACCGCTCGAGCGAGGCGACGCTGATACGCGTGCACGCCGCCGGATATCCGCCCGCCATCGATGCCGGAGCGCAAATCGTCATGGCCTCGTTCTCCGGCTGGCAGGGCGTCAAGATGCATGCCAACCACGATCTGCTCACCACGATACTCAAGGAGCGGCTCGGCTTCGAAGGCTTCATCGTCGGCGACTGGAACGCGCACGAAGAAATACCGGGCTGCAGCAAGTTCAGCTGCCCGCAGGCCATTCGCGCCGGGCTGGACATGTTCATGGCGCCCGACAGCTGGCGGCGAATCTACGACAACACGCTGGCACAGGCGCGCGCGGGCGAGATCCCTGCAGAGCGCATCGATGACGCCGTGCGGCGCATCCTGCGCGTCAAGGCGCTCGCCGGGCTGTTCACGCGCGGCGCGCCCCGCGAGCGCGCCGATGCGGGGAACTTCACGGTGCTGGGGAGCGCAAAACACCGGGAAATTGCCCGCTGCGCAGTGCGCGAGTCGCTGGTGCTCCTCAAGAACGAGCGTGGGACGCTGCCGCTCTCGCCGCGGGCCCACCTGCTGGTCACCGGAGAGGCCGCCGACCGGATCGACCGGCAGACGGGGGGCTGGACCATCGACTGGCAGGGTGATCACAACCGCAACGCGGATTTTCCCGGCGGCACGTCGGTCTACGCGGCGCTGCGCGCCGTCGTGACGGCCGCGGGCGGCAGCGTCACGCTCAGCCGTGACGGCAGCTTCAGCACGCGTCCCGATGCGGCCGTCGTCGTATTCGGCGAGACGCCCTATGCCGAGTTCGAGGGCGATCGCGAGACGCTGGCATTCGCCCCCCGGGACCTGAGCAGCATGGCGCTGCTGAAGAGCCTGCGCGCGCGCGGCGTACCGACGATCTCGGTATTCCTCTCGGGCCGGCCTCTGTGGGTCAATCCCGAGATCAACGCTTCGGATGCCTTCGTCGCGGCGTGGCTCCCCGGCACCGAGGCGGAGGGCATCGCCGACGTGCTGCTCGCGGGCGGCGACGGCCATCTGCGCTACGACTTTGCCGGGCGCCTGAGCTTCCCCTGGCCGGCAACCGGCATGCCGGTCCGCTACGACGGCGGCGACCGGGTATCCGGCGCTTTGTTCGCGCGCGGCTACGGCCTGAGCTACGCGCACGGCGGCAATGTCGGCAGCCTGTCGGAAGATCCGCAGCTGGCGGCAGATCGCGGCGGCGCGGACACACTGTTCCAGTCGGGGCACGTGACCGCACCCTGGTCCGCCTTCGTCGCCGACGAGCTCGCAACGGTGCGCCTGACGGGCGCCAGCCAGGCGAGCCCGCGAGGCGCGCTGACCGTGGCGCTCGCGGGCGCAGATCTCAATGTCCACTGGAGCGGTAGCGGACCCGGCGTGTTCTGGATCGGTGGTCGTCCGATCGATCTGCGTGCGGCGGCCGGCGCGGGCGATGTGATCGAGGCGCGCGTCCGCGTCGAGGCGATCGCAGCGGAGCGCGTCGTGGCGGGGTTGCGTTGCGCCAGCGGATCGCAAGCCGCGGAGAGCGGCTGCGGAGGCCACGGCGCCGGGACTCTGGACGTCACGCAGCTCCTCAGGTCGATCGCGCCCGGGACCACCGCCACGCTGTCGTTGCCGCTCGCCTGCTTCAGGCGTGCCGGCGAGGCGCTGGCGAGCGTCGCCGGGCCCTTCGAGATGCGCGCCACAGGCAGCCTGAGCCTCACTCTCACCGATATCCGTTTCGTCCCGGCGCACGATCGCCGCTGCGATCCGGGTGTTGCGATGCCAAAATGACAGCGTTGACATTCAGGGATGCCTGAGCGTACCTTTGTAAACGCCGCCTCTCCGACATGCGGGGCGAAGCGCAGCAACCTATAAATCCAGTGTTTAGCTGAGGGGGAAGCACATGTCTCATCGCCGGGAGAAGCGCGCGCGTCAACTCGCCCGTGCTCATGGTGTGGCCGTTATGACAGCGCTGTCTGTAGAGGCCCTCTTCGGCCTCGCTGCGACCAGTGCGCGCGCCGAGGCGCCCTCGGTAGACCAGCCGGCGGGCGGCGCCGCCGCCGCGAGCGGCGATCAGCTGCAGGAAATCGTCATCACCGGCTATCGCGCCTCCGTGCAGAGCGCGCTCGATGAGAAGCGCAAATCGGTGAAGCCGATCGAAGCGGTGGTCGAGGAGGACATCGGCAAGATGCCCGATCAGAACGTCGCCGAGTCCCTCGAGCGCCTCCCGGGCGTCAGCATCAACCGCTTCGGCGGCAAGGGCACCCAGGTGCTGATCGACGGCCTGAGCAACAACCTGGTCACCCTGAACGGCGAGGTGCTGCTCACCGGGCGCGAGATCTACTCCTCGGGTGAGGCCTCGGGCGGGGCCGGCAACATCCAGTACACCTCGCTCGAGGGAATACCGAGCGAGGAAATCGGCGGCATCGACGTCATCAAGAACCCGAGCGCCCAGGATCGTGAAGGCGGTCTGGGCGGGATCATCGATCTCAAGACCCGCTCGCCGCTCGCACAGGCGATGGGGCTCAACCTCGGCGGCAACATCCGCGGCACCAGGGCTCAGGGCCAGGACGGCGGCCCGACCCCCGTGGCAACGCTCTTTGGCGGCTTCAAATTCAGCGATGATTTCGCCATTACGGCGAGCGCCTCCTACGAGGACGACAAGACGCACACCAAGGAGTTCCAGGATCAGAACCGCAATCAGTGGCTGGTGACCAATACCGCCACCAACGGCTCCTATGTCGGCAGTCCCATCGCCAGCACCAACACCACGCTGCCGGGCGGACAGACCTACATCGATCCGCAGCTCGCCTACTTCAGCGACATTTTCGATCAGGTCAAGACCAAGGGTGCGACGCTGGGCGCCGAATGGCGTTGGAACGACAGCGTCGCGAGCACCTTCAACTATTTCTACATCAACGAGAGCGAAGTCAGCATCACCTATTCCAACAAGGCGTGGTTCTCAGGCGGCTCGGGCGAGACCAACGCCCCCGGCGCGCCCGCCTCGTTCCCGGGGATCGATCCGTCGCAGCCCTATTCGATCGACTCCAACGGCGTCATCCAGTCGGCGACCATGATGGCGAACGGCGCCGAGACGGCGACCCTCTACGAGCAGAACAGCACCACCGCACACAATTTCCAGTTCAACACCACGTTCGCAGGCAATGAGCGCCTGCATGGCGATGCCGGTATCTTCTACGCCAAGGCCACCGGCAACTACGAGGCCGACCAGGCCGACGTCGAACATGGATTCTACGGCGCCTTCGGCAGCGCCAATCCCTCGATCCAGCCGACGGCCCCGGGCTGCAACAACGGCGCGAACAGCTGCGCCAACGGCAATCATGGCTACGCCTTCAACTATACGAACGGTGGCACCTCGGGTCTGCCCACGGTGAGCTATCCCAACAACTACGGCTACACCGACGTGCTGTCGAACCCGGCGTACACGCTCTTCAAGTCCAACTGGGCGTGGGCCAACAAGGTCGACGAGAAGAACTACGCGATCAAGGGCAACCTCTACTTCAAGCCGGGCCCGAACCTCGATCTGACGGGCGGCGTCCGTTACGAGCAGCGCGAGATCGACTACGTGCACGGCCGCTACATGGAAAACGGCATCGATCCCTACGGCGTCGGCGGTGTCGGTGCGGGAACCGCGGCCGGCAACTGCTGCATCGGCCCCGGCAGCGGCACCTGGATCTACTTCTCCGACCCGGGCTACGCGACCATCCCCTATTCCACGCCGCAGACCAATCCGAACCTGGCGCTGACCGTCAACAACTTCGCCTCGGGCCCGATCACCGTCAAGAACCCGTACACCGGCGGGATGACCAACCCCGCCACCTATCTCAACAGCGTCTGGACGCAGGCAGGAGTCCCCAACGGGACCGAGACCTTCTTCGTCGATGCGCTCAATTCCTACGACGTGACCAACAAGACCACGGCCGCGTTCCTCATGGGAGACACGGGCGATGACGTCTATCACGCCAACTTCGGCGTGCGCCTGGTGCACAACCAGATCACCGTCGACGGCGGTGAGACCAATCCCAACGGCTCGACCTTCGTCGGCACCGCCTCCTGGAACGGGGTGAACGCCAACGACGTTCCCTTCGAGAGCAGCCGCTCCTACACCGACGTGCTGCCGACCTTCAACTTCGTGCTGAACATGACCGATCAGCAGAAGCTGCGCGTCGGGGCGGCGCGCGTGCTGTCGCCGCAGAACCTGAATGACATCGGCCGCGGCCTGTCATATGACTTTACCCGCGCGGCCCCGCAGGACTGCCCCGGCGGCGGGGTGTGCTTCAAGTTCGACGGCGGCACCGCCGGCAATGCCAGGCTGGATCCCTTCAGAGCCTCGCAGTTCTTCCTCTCCTGGGAAGACTACTTCGCGCCGAGCGGCCTGATCGCTGCCACCGCCTTCTACAAGCAGGTGGACAACTTCGTGACGACAGCCAACGTCGCCACCCTGGTCCCGGACGGCACTACGGCAGGCGGCACCACCGCCAACGTACAGACGCTGGTCAACGGCGGCAGCGGCAAGATCTACGGCGTCGAGCTCATCGGCCAGTACGCGTGGGAGAGCGGCTTCGGCGTGCAGGCGAATTACACCCGCTCCAACTCCGACACCACGCAGATCACATCATTCGAGAGCAACCTGCCGATTCCCGGCGTACCGAAGAACGCCTTCAACGCCATCGCCTACTACGAGCACCTCGGCTTCTCGGCGCGCCTCGCCTACGCCTGGCGCGACGTCTCGCTCAACAACTCGCTGGTGGGATCGTTCTTCACCTTCCAGGACATCAACGGCAATCCCAGGACCTACGCCATCTATGCGGCCAAATACGGGCAGCTGGATGGGCAGCTCGAATATGACTTCAATGCGCACTGGGGAGTGCTGTTCCAGGTCGTGAACCTGACGGACGAGAAGCAGCACACCTATCTGCAGTGGCCGAACGAGCCGTTTACCTACGATGATAGCGGCCGGCGCCTGTTCTTCGGATTCAAGGGCAAGCTGTAAGGGCTTGCCCCGCGGTTCGAGCCGGGGGGCCCGGGGGGATTAGCGCCGTCACGCGGGTCGTGCCGGCGCCTCCACGGCCCCGGGCGCTGAATCTCCGGCCGGTCCGGCCGGCCGGGTCGCAGTCCAACGGCTCCCTGCGAGGTTGCGTCATGTCCGATTCTTCCTCTGAGCGGCGCATTCGCAGCGTCGCGATCGTCGGGGGCGGCACTGCAGGCTGGCTTGCCGCCAGCATGCTCGCGCGCGTGCTCGCGGCCAGCGGCACTGCCGTCACCGTCGTCGAGTCGCCGGATATCGGCACCATCGGGGTGGGCGAGGCGACCATCCCGCCGATCATCGATCTGCTGGGATTCCTCGGCATCGATCTGGCGGATTTCGTCAAGGCAACCCAGGCTACCTTCAAGCTCGGCATCCGCTTCAGGGACTGGCGGACGCCGGGCCACGACTACTGGCACCCCTTCGGCAGCTTCGGGCGCTCCTTCAATCGGCGACCGTTCTATCACTACTGGCACAGGGCCCGCGCTGCGGGTGCGCCGCTGCGCTTCAACGACTTCAGCCTGTGTGCGGCTCTGGGAAACGAAGACCGCTTCCGTTTCCCGGATCCGCAGTCGCAGGGCCCGGCCGCAGGGCTGCGCTACGCGCTGCACTTCGATGCGGGGCTGGTCGCGCGGTACCTGCGTGTCTATGCCGAACGACTGGGCGTCACCCGCCTCGAGCGCACGGTCACCGCGGCGACACGGACCACGGGCGGGCTCCTGGATGAGCTGGTATTCGCCGACGGCAGCCGCCTGCGCGCCGATCTGTTCCTCGACTGCAGCGGCTTCCGCGGCCTCCTGATCGAGCAAACCCTCGAGACCGGCTATGTGAGCTGGCAGGACGTGCTGCCCTGCGACCGGGCGGTCGCGCTGCCGAGCGCGCTGGCAGGGCCGCGCACTCCCTACACGCAATCGCACGCACGCGCCGCCGGCTGGCACTGGCGCATCCCGCTGCAACACCGCACCGGCAACGGCTACGTCTATGCGAGCGCGCATCTGAGCGACAGCGAAGCGCTCGAGGACCTGCGGACCGCGGTGGGCACACCCCTTGCGGAGCCGCGCTTTCTGCGCTTTCAGACCGGGCGCCGCCGGCTCCTGTGGAATCGCAACTGCGTCGCCCTGGGGCTCGCCTCGGGCTTTCTCGAGCCGCTGGAATCCACCAGCATCCATCTCGTCGGCAGCGGGCTCTATCACCTCCTCGAGCACTTCCCCGACCGCCACTTCGACCAGGCCAACATCGACAACTACAACGCGCGAGTGATCGAGGAGGTGGAGGTGATCCGTGACTTCATCGTTCTCCACTACTGCCTCACGCAGCGAAGCGACAGCGCCTTCTGGCGCTATTGCGGCTCGATGCGTATTCCCGACAGCCTGCGCGCGCGCATCGAGCTGTATCGCGGAACGGGACGGATACGCGTGCGCGCCGCCGAGTTATTCACCGACCTGAGCTGGTTCTACATTCTCGACGGGCTCGGCATCGAGCCGGCCGCGTACGATCCGCTCGCCGACTTCGCCGGCCCGCAGCTCGCCGCGTCGCTCGAGACGCTGCGCGGTCAGCTCGCGCGCGAGGTGCAGCAGGCACAGCCGCACGATGGCTGGTTCGCCGGCGACAGTCCCTTCGCAGCCACTGCGCCTGGGGCAACCGCTGGCGGCCTCGCGCCCGGCATCGCGGCACGCCGGGCCGGGCAGGCGGAACTGCAGAAATTCAGCCGCCCGTGAGAGACTATGTCATCGCTGTCATCGGATTGAGGCGCAGGCCCGCATCGACATGAAGGAATCCCGCCCTCCCTCGGTCACCATCGAGCAGGTCGCCGAGCTCGCGCAGGTGTCCTCGAAGACCGTGTCGCGGGTCCTCAACGACGAGCCGGCCGTGCGCGAGGTCACGCGCAACAGGATCCTCAAGGCGATCGAGAAGCTCGACTACCGGCCCAATCTCAATGCGCGCGGCCTGGCCGGCGACCGCTCATTCCTCATCGGCCTGTTCTGCGACAAGCCGGGCGACTATCTGAGCGAATTTCAGGCGGGCGCCGTGCAGCGCTGCCGCGAGTCGGACTTCCACCTCATGGTCGAGCCATGGGACAGCGGCAGCCCGGACGTCGGGCGACAGGTGAGCACGCTGCTGCGCCAGCTGCGTCTCGAGGGGGTCATCCTGCTGCCGCCGATCAGCGATCATCCCGTGATCCTCGCCAAGCTCGCGGAATCGGCCATTCCGACCGTGCGCATCGCGCCGAAGAACGAGCCGACCGATGCGCCCTCGGTCGGCATCGACGACCGGGCGGCCGCACGGCGCATGACGGCGCACCTGCTCGACCTCGGGCACCGCGCCATCGGTTTCATCCTCGGACGTGCCGAGCATGGCGCGACCGAGCAGCGCTACCTCGGCTTCACCGACGAGATGCGCGCGCGCGGGGCGCCGGTCAAACCGCAATGGGTGCAGACCGGAAATTTCGTTTTCGGCGACGGTCTCAGCTGCGCCGAGCGCATGCTGCAGGGCGCCAGCCGGCCGACCGCGATATTCGCCAGCAACGACGACATGGCGGCGGCGGTCATCTGCGTCGCGCGCCAGCGGGG
>DASQGK010000059.1:0-4637 GCA_035632655.1 Steroidobacteraceae bacterium
GATATCAAGTTCAGGCTTTCAGCGCCCGGAGAGATATGGACGGTTGGCTCGCAAAATTATGGACCTTCCGCCGCGAATGGTCTCGACTTCATAGAGATCGCGTAGGCCCGATTCTCCGAAATTAAGAAGTGGTGAGAATCATGAGCCTGGTGGCCGATGTGGATGCCTCTCCCGCTGAATGTCTGGCAACGGTGCATCGGGGAGGGTAACTATAAGGGTAACACTCACGATCGAAGTGTACAAAAGCACCAAAAAACAACGAGATATATCGTTACTTAGATCCCTACACGGCCCACCATCTCATCCTCAGACGCCCGGCTATAATGACAAACGCCCCGCTACCCGAGGCGAAAGTGGCGGAACTGGCAGACGCGCTGGATTTAGGATCCAGTGGGGAAACCCGTGAGAGTTCGAGTCTCTCCTTTCGCACCACTCCCTGCGCGCTGCGGTCGCCCCGCGGCGGCCCAAACGGGGATTCTTCTGAGGATTGAGGATGCAGGTAACGGTCTCTGACACAGGCGGACTAGGCAAGCGGCTCGAAGTAGCGGTCCCGGCCACCGAGGTCGCGAGCGAGATTCAGCAGCGCTTGAAGCGCCTCTCGCGCACCGCGCGCCTCAAGGGCTTCCGGCCCGGCAAGGCGCCGCTCGCGGTCATCACCAAGCAGTTCGGCGAGCAGGTGCGCGCCGAGGTCGTGAGCGACCTGATGCGCAGCTCCTTCGCCGAGGCCGTGACTCAACAGAATCTGAAGCCCGCGGCCGGCCCGCGCATCGAGCCGCTCGCGGTGGGACCTGAGAGCGATCTCAAGTACGCCGCTCATTTCGAGGTACTGCCCGAAGTCGCGGTCAAGGCCCTCGATTCCCTCAGCATCGAGCGCCCGGTGACAACCGTCAGCGATGCGGATGTCGATGCCATGATCGAGAACATGCGCAGCCAGCGCCCGGTGTTCACCGAGGTGGGCCGCGCGGCCCGCGACAGCGATCGCGTGATCCTCGACTACCAGGCGCGGGTCAACGGCGAGGGCTTCGAGGGAAGCGATGCAACCGATGTGCGCGTGCTCCTCGGCTCGCGCCAGTCGCTGCCGGAGCTCGAGGAGGGCCTGAAGGGCGCCAGCGCCGGCGAGGAGCGCACGGTGAGCGCGGCCTTTCCGGCCAATCACCCGAATAAGAGCCTCGCCGGCCGAACGGCGGAGCTGCACCTCACTATAAAGAAAGTGGAGGAGCGGTCCCTTCCGACCGTCGACGAGGCGTTCTTTCGCGAGTTCGGCGTCGAGGAGGGCGGCTTGGACAGGATGCGCGCGGAAGTCCGCGAGAGCATGGAGCGGGAGGCTGCGGATCTCATCCGTAACCGTCTGCGCAGCCAGGTGCTGGAAGCGCTCTATCGCGACAATCCGCTCGAGCTGCCACGCGCGCTGGTCGATGAGCAGGTACAGCAGCTGCAGATCGAGGCGGCACGGCGCATGGGCGTGCGCGAGGCGAGCCAGGTGCCCCCGCGCGAGCCTTTCATCGATCCGGCGCGCCGGCGGGTCGCGCTCGGGCTCCTGATGGGGCAGATCGTTCAGGCGCAGGGCTTGAAAGTGGACCGGCAGCGCCTAAATGAGAGACTGGATAACCTGTCGGCGAGCTACCCGAACCCGGAGGAGGCGCGGCGGGCCTACCAGCAGAGCCCGGACGCCATGCGCCAGATCGAGTCCGCGGTGCTCGAAGACCAGGTGGTCGATTGGGCGATCAGCCAGGCGCGGGTGAGCGATCGGCCGATGAGCTTCGCGGAGCTCACCGGTTTTGGGGCGCGCGACAGCGTGCCCGAGCCTTTGCCGCCGCAGCTACCGGAAAGCGAAGTGAGCAGCACATGAACGAACGAGGACTTAACCTGGTTCCCATCGTCGTCGAGCAGACCGCACGCGGCGAGCGGGCTTATGACATCTACTCGAGGCTTCTCAAGGAGCGGGTGGTGTTCATCGTCGGCGCGATCGACGACTACATGGCGAACATCGTGGTCGCGCAGATGCTGTTTCTCGAGTCGGAGAATCCCGATAAGGACATTGCGCTCTACATAAACTCCCCGGGCGGCATCGTCTCCTCGGGGCTGGCGATCTACGACACCATGCAGTTCGTGAAGCCCGACGTCAGCACCATCTGCATCGGCCAGGCGGCCAGCATGGGCGCGGTGCTGCTGGCGGGGGGCACGCAGGGCAAGCGCTACTGCCTGCCGCATGCGCGCGTCATGATCCACCAGCCCTTGGGGGGCTTTCAGGGGCAGGCCGCGGACATGGAGATCCATGCCCGCGAGATGCTCGAAACGCGTGACCGGCTGAACAAAATCCTCGCCAAGCACACCGGGCAGAGCGTCGATCGCATCAAGCAGGACACGGACCGGGACCGCTTCATGGACTGGCAGGAAGCCGTGCGCTACGGGCTGATCGACAAGGTCCTCGAGAAGCGCCAGGAGCTCCCGGGCACCTCCGGCGGGGGGAGTCCGGTTAAGCCGGCCTAGGGGGCGGCCCGAGCGCTCCCCACCCGTGGGGCGGGTGAGTTTTACAAAGTAGTGAAATCTGTCATACAAATCCCCGCCGTACAGGCAGTTAGCGTGCGCTGCCTGCTTTGCGTCGCAGCGGCGCACCTGCTATAAGAAAACGGTGCCGGCGTGGTACGGCCAGTGGCGCCAGAGGTGAGGCCGATTCGATGACTGAAGACTCGCGCAGCCGTCACGACGACGGCAAGCTCCTGTACTGCTCCTTCTGCGGGAAGAGCCAGCACGAGGTTCGCAAGCTGATCGCCGGCCCTTCGGTGTTCGTGTGCGACGAGTGCGTCGAGCTGTGCAACGACATCATCCGCGAGGAGCTCGAGGATCGCGCCGAGCGTGCCCGCGACAAGCTCCCCAAGCCCCACGAGATCAAGAAAGTACTCGACGAGTACGTGATCGGCCAGGAACGCGCCAAGAAGGTGCTCTCGGTGGCCGTCTACAACCACTACAAGCGTCTCCAGACCCGTAGCGGAACGGCGCGCTCCAAGGACGAGGTGGAGATCGCCAAGAGCAATATCCTCTTGATCGGCCCCACCGGCTGCGGCAAGACACTGCTGGCGGAGACGCTCGCGCGGCTCCTCAACGTGCCCTTCACCATCGCCGATGCCACGACCCTGACCGAGGCGGGCTACGTGGGCGAAGACGTCGAGAACATCATCCAGAAGCTGCTGCAGAAGTGCGACTACGACGTCGAGAAGGCGCAGACCGGCATCGTCTACATCGACGAGATCGACAAGATCTCGCGCAAGTCCGATAACCCCTCGATCACCCGCGACGTATCGGGCGAGGGCGTGCAGCAGGCGCTGCTCAAGCTCATCGAGGGCACGATCGCATCGGTCCCCCCGCAGGGCGGCCGCAAGCACCCGCAGCAGGAGTTCCTGCAGGTCGACACCAGCAACATCCTGTTCATCTGCGGCGGAGCGTTCGCGGGACTCGAGAAGATCATCCTCAATCGCACCCAGCGCAGCGGCATCGGCTTCACCTCCGAGGTACGCGGGGTGAATGCGCGGCCGCACGGGAGCGATCTGTTCCACGACGTCGAGCCCGAGGATCTGATCAAGTACGGTCTGATCCCCGAGTTCGTCGGGCGCCTGCCGGTGGTGGCGACGCTCGATGAGCTCGATGAGGGGGCGCTGATCTCGATCCTCACCGAGCCGAAGAACGCCCTCACCAAGCAGTACCGGCGCCTGTTCGAGATGGAAGGCGCGGAGCTCGAGTTCCGCGACGAGGCGCTGAAGGCGGTGGCACACCGCGCCATGCAGAGGAAGACCGGCGCCCGCGGCCTGCGCACCATTCTCGAGACGGTGCTGCTCGATACCATGTACGAGCTGCCCTCGATGCGTAACGTATCGCGCATCGTGGTGGACGAGTCGGTCATCGACGGGCAGACCAAGCCCTATATCGTCTATGGGTCCGATGAGGGGCGTCTCGCGAGCGTCGATGAGCCGCGTCGCGCCTCGGGGTCGAATCACCACTAGGCTCCGGCGGCGCGCTGCGCCGCAACTTCCCCGCCCCGTGAGCTGCGTCACTCTTGAAACGCGCAGTTTGGCTCCCATTTCCCGCTAAACTAGTGTCATAAGGAGCCGATAGCGGTCTGCGCCTGCACCGTGGTCGGCGCAGCCATCGGCCAGCGAGGACTAAAGCGTGTCCGAACCCATTCCCCCTGCGACTCCCGCCTCCACCGTGATCGAGAACGTGCCGGTACTGCCGCTGCGCGACGTGGTGGTGTACCCGCACATGGTGATTCCGCTGTTCGTCGGGCGCGAGAAGTCGATCCAGGCGCTGGACGTCGCCATGCGCACCGACAAGCGCATCATGCTGGTGGCGCAGAAACAGGCCGACATCGACGACCCCAAGGCCGACGACCTGTACCGCATCGCGACCGTCGCCACCATTTTGCAGCTGCTCAAGCTCCCGGACGGCACCGTCAAGGTCCTGGTCGAGGGCGTCGACCGCGCGCGCATCGACAAGCTGCACGCGGGTGAGTACTACGCCTGCGATGCGACGCTGCTGCCCGACGATGAGGCCTACGACGAGAAAGAGATGGACGTGCTGTCGCGCTCGGCCATCTCGCAGTTCGAGCAGTACGTGAAGCTCAACAAGAAGGTGCCGCCGGA
>DASQGK010000060.1:0-7261 GCA_035632655.1 Steroidobacteraceae bacterium
GAGCGCACCCAGCCACGGCTCGTAATTGCGCCACTCGTCCACGCTATCGGAATAGAGCGGCCGGCGCACCTGCTCGGAGCTCGCCGTCTGCACCACCCGGCGCGTCTCGTGGAAGCGCAGGCACTGCTCCTCGAAGGGCAGACCACAGTGCTCGAGGAGCCGCCGCACTCCGCTTTCGAAGTCCGCGACCAGATCCTCGTACTGGACACGGTAAATGCGCCCGGGCAGGACAGCATCGAAATGCGCCATCAGCCCGACGTAGTCACGGTAGTAACGCCCCAAGTCCTCGAGGCTGTAGCAGAACCAGACACCCGACTGAAAATGCTGCTTGAAGTTCGAGAAACAGCAGGCCAGCGCCCCGCGCCGGGCGTCGATGATGCGGGCGTTGGGGAAGATCAGGTGAATCAGACCGATATCGAGGAAGTTGTTGCCCATCTTGTCGACGAAGTGCGGGCGTCCGAGCAGGCGATGCGGCCGCGTCTGCCGCAGATAGCGTTCGCCGAGCGCCGCGAGCTGCGCGCGGCTCAAGCTGGCCACGGAGGCGGGATAGACCGGTTCGTCGTCCCAGGCGCCGAGCTCGCGCGCGAAGGCCGCCATGTCGGGCAGCTCGCGCGTACCCTCGACCTGCGAGTGGCTCGCGAGGACCTGCTCGAGGAGAGTCGAGCCGGCACGCGGCATTCCGACGATGAAGATCGGCTCGGCGGATGTCGAGCCGGAACCCTTGCGCGCCTCGAAGAACTCACGCGTGAAGAGCGCGCGCGTGCGCGCGATCAGCTGCGTGTTGCGATCGGGGTCATAAGGGATGACCGACCGCCGCAAGGCGTTGCCGCGGGCGTAATGCTCGAAGGAGCCGGGAAAGTCGCCTGCGTGCTCGAGCGCCTGGCCGAGAGCGAACTCGAAATGCCAGCGGTCCTCGGCAGTGAGGTCGGCGCGGGTCAGCTGTTCGCGCATCGCAGCCACGTCGGCGGGCGTGAAGCGGAAGGTCTTGAGGTTGGCGAGGCTGTACCAGACTTCGCCGAATTGAGGTCGGAAATGCAGGCTGCGCCGATAGGCATCGATCGCCTGGTCGGTCCGCCCGGCGTACCGAAGCGCATGTCCATAGAACATCCAGCCCGAGGCATTCTCCGGGAACTCGCGCACCACCTCCGCGAGGATCGATACGGCGCGCTCGCTGCGTCCGAGCATGCCGTAGGCGGCGGCCTCGAGCGTCCGGTAATTCACGTCGCGCGGGTCGAACGTCCGCAGCCGCTCGAGCAGCGGCAGCATCGGTTCCGGCTTCTGCTGCGTCAGCAGAATCTCCGCGAGGTCGAAACGCGCGCGGCTGTAGCCCGGCTCGAGCCGCAGGCATTCCTCGAGCAGGCGCTCGGCCTCGACGAAGTCCTCGCGCTTCGCCGCGACCTGCGCCAGCAGGCGCAGCGCTACGACATCCTGCGGCTGGCGCGCGATCTCCTGCCGCAGCAGGGCGGCGGCATGCTCGAGGCGCTCCTGGGCGATCGCCGTGGCCGCCTCACTGAGTCGGTCGTCCTGGTGCGTCAGCTCCGCAAAGCGCGCGTACGTCGAGTCGCAGGCGTGCCATTCCTGTCGGGCCGCGTGCAGTCCCGAGAGCTCGCGCCAGCCCTCCGCGAGGTCGGGCTCGAGCGCGAGTGCGCGGCTCAAGGCGGTGAAGGCTTCGGTGGGGCGGTGCAGCGCGAGCAGCGAGCGGGCGAGCTCGAGTTGCACGGACGCCGATTCGGGCTGTGAGGCGGCCAGCTCGGCGAAGGCAGCCGCGGCTGCCTGCGGGTCGCCGCTGCGGCGCCGGGCGGTGCCCAGAAGCAGCACGGCCGCCGGGTGCCCCGGGTGTTTTCTGACGAGCTCCTGCGCGGCCCGCGCGGCCGCGGGCGGATCGCTCTCGAGCAGGGCCGCGACCCGGATGAGCGCTATGTCCAATGCACCGCTCACAGCCAATGATCTCTCCGTGCGCGGACCTGCCACGCTAGAATTCGAGATGCGCGCATTAACGCACAGGGGATGCTTTTGACCAACGCCAATGCTACGCCCGCCGATAACGCCACCGTACTGGGGATGATCCAGGCGTACCGGGCGGCGGGCGCCGCCGGCCGGCGCGCCGAGGCGGAGCAGCTGCTGGCGCGCGTCGGGCAGCTGGCACCGGCTCACCCGGCCGTGCTGAACGAGCTCGGGCTCATCATGATGCAGCGAGGCGAGCCGGCGCGTGCGCGCGAGCTGTTCGTAAGAGCGACCCAGGCGGACCCGAAGGCCCCCTCGCTCTGGTCGAACCTCGCCGCGAGCCTGCACGCGCTCAATGCGCCGGAGGAGATCGAGGCGATCGAGCGGGCGCTGGCGCTCGAGCCGCGCCACCTGGCGTCCCTCCTGCAAAAAGGCACCTTCATCGAGGACCGCGGCGATGTTCGCAGCGCCTCGCGTGTCTACCGCAATGCGCTCGCCACCATTCGTCCTGGCGAGACGCCGCCGGAGACGGTGAGTGAGGTCCTCCGCCATGCGCGCGAGGTGGTGGCGAAGGACGAGGCGGCACTCGCCGGCGCCCTCGAGGAGAGCCTCGCGGCCATTCGCGCCCACCATGGTGGCGGCAGCTACCGGCGGATGGACCGCTGCGTCGAGCTGCTCATAGGCAAGCGCAACCGCTTCTCGTCGCAGCCGACCTTCATGTACTTTCCCGAGATTCCGGACGTGGAGTTCTTCGACCGCGAGGCTTTTCCCTGGCTGGACGCGGTCGAGGCCGCGACCGAAGCCATTCGCGAGGAGCTCCTGTCGGTTCTCATCTCCGATCGCGAGGGCCTCGAGCCTTACGTGGCCTACCCGGAAGGGATACCGCTTGATCAGTGGAAGGAGCTCAACAAATCGCGGCGCTGGAGCGCTTACTTTCTCTGGAACCAGAGCGTGCCGCTGCCGGCGCACATCGCGCGCTGCCCACGCACCGTCGAGGTGCTGAAGAAGGTGCCGCGGGTCGAGGTCGGGAGACGCGCGCCAACCGCCTACTTCTCGATCCTCGAGCCCAACACGCGCATTCCGCCGCACACCGGGGTGACCAATACGCGCGCCATCGTGCACCTGCCGCTCGTCGTGCCCGGGAAGTGCGGCTTTCGTGTCGGCAGCCGGACGCGCGAGTGGATTCCCGGCAAGGCCTGGGTCTTCGACGACACCATCGAGCACGAGGCCTGGAACCTTTCCGATGACCCACGGGCCATCCTGATCTTCGATATCTGGAACCCGTTCCTGAGCGCCGCCGAGCGCGAGATGGTCAAAGCGGCTACCGAGGTCGTCGTGAACTACTACAACCTGCCGGATCAGGGCCCCGCATGAAACATTCCACCCTCACCGTAGCGGTTGCCGCGGCACTCGCCGCCGTCGCCGCCTCCCGGGCGTTCGCGGGACCTCAGGAGGACCTGGCCGCCTGCGGGGCGATCCAGGATGCGGCCCAGCGCCTCGCCTGCTACGACCGTCTCGTGGGACGTCCCGGCGCACCGACGCCGGCGCCGGCAGCACCGGCTGCGGCCGCGGCTGCACCGCCCACTCCTGCGGCGAGACCGCAGGCACCGGCGGACGCCAAGTCCTTCGGCTCATATTCCGCCGAGCACCCGTCCGCGCCCCCGGTTCCACTGCCACAGACCCTGACCGTGCGCGTCACCGAGCTCGGCAAGACTCTCGACGGTAAGCCGACCGTCACTCTCGAAGGCGGTGCTGTCTGGCTGCTCGATGAAGTCGATCCGCTGCTGGCAGTCGGCGACACGGTGACGATCAGCCGCGGGGTGCTCGGCTCGTTCCTGCTGCGGACACAGAGCCGGCGCCTGCATCACGTGCAACGGATCCGCTAGCTGTGAAGTCTCAGGACGTTATTCCTGGTTGAAGGGTTGTCCATTCGGGGACATCCGGTGATGCTTTTGGTTACCAGGCCGAAAGTGTCAAGGGAGCCCCGAATGAACGTGCATCAGAATGCAAGGCTGACGGTTGCCTGTCGAGTGTTGCTGGTAGAGCGGGTGATGAGCGGCCGAGCTAAGGTCCAAGTGGCCGCGGAACTTGGGGTATCGGTTAAGACAGCGAACAAATGGCTGCGCCGCTACCGGGAGCAGGGTTGGCCGGGGCTGCACGATCGGGGCTCACGACCCCATCAGTGTCCGACTGCAACTCCGGAGGTTTTGAGGAGCGCGGTCGTGGCATTGCGTCGACAGCGGCTGACGTTGACGATGATTGCCGCGCAGCTGGGGCTGTCGCGTTCAACGGTGTCGCGGATCGCTAAGGCTGCAGGGCTGAACCGTCTGAGCAAACTGGAGCCGGCCCCGGTGTACCGCCGGTACGAGCGGGCTGAGCCTGGGGAACTGCTGCACCTGGACCTGAAAAAGCTAGGTCGGATTGTCAAGGTGGGACATCGCATCACGGGAGATCGCCGTGATCGAACCTACGATGCCGGCTGGGATTATCTGCACGTGGCGATCGATGATGCCTCGAGGGTGGCCTACGCCCAGATCCTGCCCGATGAAGACGCCGACTGCTGCGTCGCGTTCCTGCGTGCGGCGGTGGCTTACTACGCAGGGCTCGGAGTGCACATCAGGGGCGTCTACACCGACAACGCCAAGGCCTATCGCGGACGTCTGTTCGCGGCGGCCTGTAAGTACCTCGGTCTCACCCACCACTACACGCGCCCCTACACACCCCGTACCAATGGCAAAGCAGAGCGCTTCATCCAGACAAGCCTGAGAGAGTGGGCCTACGCTCGCGCCTATGCCAACTCCAACCAGCGTCGCGATGCTCTGCCCAGCTGGTTACACGGCTACAACTGGCATCGACCCCATATGAGCCTTGCCGGTCAACCGCCCCTGTATCGACTCGGCCTCAACAGGAACAACCTGTTGAGACTCCACAGCTAGCGGAGGAACCCGAGCACCGCGTCGGCGAACTCCTGAGGGTTCTGCAGCGCGCCGAAGTGGCTCGCATCCGGAAGAATGATCAGCGTCGCCCCGGAAATGGTGCGGGCCATGTACTCGGTGTGCTCGCGTTTGATGGCTTCCTCGTGGGTGCCGTCGGCGATCGCGGTCGGCACGCGGATCGAGCCGAGCTCGGCCGCGGTGAGATTGGGCTCCCGCGCCCACATCGCCTGGATCTGCGCGACGAAGGCGTCGTAGTCGGCGGGCGTGGCCGAGAGCGCCTGGTACTCCGCGCGCGTGCGCTCGAGGTAGTGTGCGAAGGTCTGGTTGCTCTCGATGTCCTCGCGCGCGCCCGAGGGGTCGGCGTTGGCGCCGTAGGCGAACAGGCGCCGCAGCCGCTCGGGGTGGCGGCGGGCGATCTCGAGCCCGATGATGCCGCCGTCGCTCCAGCCGACCAGGTCCACCCGGCGGATTTTCAGATGATCGAGCAGGGCGAGGGTGTCCGCGGCCATGAGCTCATAGCTGAAAGGCGCTGCGCTGCGGGTGCTGCGGCCGTGGCCGCGGCTGTCGGCGACGATCACCTCGAAATGATGGCGCACCAGGATCGGGATGACATCGCCCCAGTAGTTCGAGTTGGCGAGTCCGCCGTGCAGCAGCAGCACCGGCTGCCCCTTCCCGAAGACCGCGTAGAACATGCGGATGCCGTCGACCTCGGCATGACCGCTGCGCAGTGCCGGCGGGAGGTGCGGGGTCGGCGGCAGGGTCTGCCACGGCTCCTGCGCCGGCCAGGCGCTGCGGGCGAGGAGAAGCGCGAGGAGAAGGGCCGTTCCGCGTACCGCGCTGCGGCGGGGGCGGTCGGAGACATTCTGGTAAACGCTTGCCATTTCAGTCTCTTACCAAGGGCTGCCGGACTCGATCGGCTGCACTATTATAAGGAGTGTTTCGGACGGTCTGTCGGGGGTGCCATCCCGATAGACTCTCACATGGGTTCGTGCCGTAACGGGGAGCTGTCATGTTTCTGAAGAACTGCTGGTATGTCGCCGCCTGGGATTACGAGCTGATCGACGGCAAGCTCCTCGCCCGCACGCTCCTCAACGAGCACGTGCTGCTCTATCGCGGCGACAGCGGCGAGGTCATCGCGCTCAACAACCGCTGCCCGCACCGTGGCGCGCTGCTCTCGGAGGGGCGGCGCGAGGGCGATGCCGTGCGCTGCATGTACCACGGTATCAAGTACGACCAGACCGGCAAGTGCGTGCAGATCCCGGGGCAGGACATGATTCCGCCGAAGCTGCGGGTGCGTAAGTACCCGATCGTCGAGAGCGGCCACCTGGTGTGGATCTGGATGGGGGACCCGGCGCGCGCCGACCGCACACTCATCCCCGAGTTCGCCCCGCTGCACGATCCGAAGTGGAAGGGGCTGCCGGCCTACCTGCACTACGACGCGAACTACCTCCTGATCGTCGACAACCTGAGCGACTTCGCGCACCTCGCCTTCGTGCACACCCATACCCTGGGCGGCTCCGAGGAATACGCCTACGTCACCAAACCCGTGGTGATCGAGAGGCAAGAGCGTGGCTTTCGCGTCGAGCGCTGGCACATGAACAGCGAGTCGCCGCCCTTTCATAAGAAAGTCATCCGCGACCGGGAGGCGCGCGTCGACCGCCGCAACCACGTGAACATGCTGGTCCCCGGCATCTTCTACATGGAGACGATGTTCGCGCCGGCCGGGCAGGGCGCCGAGAAGGGCATCGCGGTCCCGGGCACGCGCGAGTACCGCAATTGCCAGTACATGACTCCGGAGACCGATCGCACCACGCACTTCTTCTGGAACTACCTCAATAACTTCGAGGGTGAGGACAGCAACATCTCGAGATCCCTCCTCGACAGCCTCATCGAGGGCTTCATGGAGGACAAGGCGATCATCGAGCAGCAGCAGAAGACACTCGACGAGGATCCGCGCTTCCAGATGCTCGGGATCCTCTCGGACGCGCCGCTCGCGCACTTCCGCCGCGTGCTCGATAAGCTGATCGAGGCCGAGCAGGCGGGCGAGAAGCCGCCCGCGGCGGCGGCCACGAGCGAGCAGCGGGTGCCCTCGCACGCCTGATGAGGCTGGCGGGCTTTAGCCCGCCATCAGTTCCTCGAGGAGGGAGGCGATCGCGCCCGGCTGCTCGACGTGCGCGTTGTGGCCCGCGCCGGCGATCTCGCAACTACGGCTGCCGTGCCGGCGCAGTTCCTCGGCCGACACGAGCGGATCGCGCTCACCGCGTGCCAGCCACACCGGTCCTGCAGCACTCGCCGCGAGCGATGCGAAGGGTGCTCCGGCGGCTGCAAAAGTGCGCGGGTCCTGCGCGAGCCGCCAACCCTCCCCATCGCGGGTGATGCCG
>DASQGK010000061.1:0-19265 GCA_035632655.1 Steroidobacteraceae bacterium
ACCAGCAGCGGCTCGCGATCCTGCCTGCCCTGGGGCACGAAGCTGACCGAGCCGAGCACCGGCAGACCGGTCACCGCACCCAGCAGGCTCCGCGACAGGAATATCGGCCTCAGCTGATTCAGCACCACGGCCAGCCCGGCGCCCATAGCCAGCGCCACGAGCAAAGTGGCGCTCGCCAGCAGCAGACGCTTCGGTCCCACCGGTGCGAGCGGCTTGGTCGGCGGCTCGATGATGCGGAACTTCACCGGGTTGGTGCTCGTGTCGACCTGATCGGACAAGCGTGCGGACTCGAGCCGCTGTACCAGCGCGGTGTATTCCGCCTTGGTCACTTCGTAGTCACGCGTCAGTTGGGTCAGCTCCGCTTCGATCTGCGGAATGGTGTTCACACGCGCTTTCAGATCGCCCACCACGTGCTCCTCCTCCGCGACCTCCTGTCGAAGCTCTGCGAGCGCCACTTCGTTACGACTCTGCTCGAGCCGCAGGTTCTGGTACACGGGGTTCACATCGAGAGCGAGGGTCGCGGCGTTAGAGCGGGTCAGCGCCGCACCCGAGCCGGAACGCGCCTTGCGGCCCGCAGCAGCCTGCGCTTCGAGCTGCGCAATGGTCGCTTTGAGCGCGATCACCTTGGGGTGCTTGTCCGTGTAGGTCAGCAGCAGCTGGCTGAGCTCGTGGCGCAATTCGTCGATCTGCGGATTGCCGGTGTCGCCGCCCGATCCACCGCTCATCAGGCCGAAGGTAGGCTCCTCGCCCTCGAGCTGCTTGGCGAGCTCGGTGCGCGTCTGGAGCGCCAGGCGGTATTTCGCCTGAAGGTCCTGGAGCTTGCTCTGCTCGGTCTGCAGCCGCGTGTAGTAATCCCCTGACTGCCCGGGCAGCAGCCCCATCTTGTGCTGCTTGAAATCCGCCAGGCGGTCTTCGGCCGTGCGCAGTTTCTGCTCGTAGTCATGGATCTGTGTCTGCAGAAACGTCTGGGCGCGATCCGAGTCGGCGCGCTTAACTCCGAGCGTGTCCTCGACGAAAGCGTCGAGCAGCCGCTGCACGATCCGCAGAGCCATCGTCGGATCCGGGTCGGTGACGCGCAGCGTGTACAGATTGTTGGCATTGAGCCCGTACACATTGTTGGTGTTGCCGCCGACGACCGGGGCCCCGCCGTTGCCGCTCTCGAGGGTCACGCGGCGCGCCAGCCCGTTCACGAGCTCGTCGAACGCTTCGGGGGAATGGGCCCTTACCGACAGATCGGTCTCGCGCGCGACCCGCTCGAGATTGGGTCGCGCCATGATCATCCGCGCCATCATGTTGACGCGGTTCTCCGTATCCGCGTTCACCGTCAGGCCGTTCAGCAGCGGCTTCAGGACCGAATCGGTGTCGACGTAAACGCGCGCTCTGCCCTCGTAGACCGGTGGCATCAGTACCACCACGGACCAGCCGCCGAGGGCGACGATCCAGGCGAGGGCCAGGGCGTACCAGCGAAACCGCCAGGCTCCGTGCGCCTCGCCCACCAGCTGCGCCACTATCTCGCGCACAGCTCAGAACCTCGACTGCGGAATAATGACCACGTCACCCGGCCGCATCGGCAGATTCTGCCGCGTGTCTCCCTTGTTGATGAGGTCGCCGATGCGCACCCTGATCTCCGTCTGCTTGCCGTTCTCGTTCCGCAGGATACGTCCGCGATTGAGTGCCGCAAACTGTCCGGGCGTGCCCATCTGGATCATGACGTCCAGCAGGTGCATCCCGTCGCGATACGGCAGGGCGCGCGGTTGCGCCACCCCCTCCCCTACCACGCGGATCTGGTCGGCATAGGTGCCGACGAAGCCGGTGACTATGATGTTGACCTGCGGTGTGCGGATGTACTCCGCCAGGACCTTCTCCACGTCGCGGCCGAGCTGGCTCGGGGTCTTTCCGACCGCCATCATGTTCTCCACCAGCGGGGTCGAGATCATGCCGTCCGGCCGCACCTGCACGCTGACGCTGAGGTCCGGCTGATTGAATACGAACACGTTCAGCTGGTCGCCGGGGCCGATGTGATACTCGCCGGACGGCGCGCTGGCGGTCTCGGTCTGCACCGCTCCGCCGGTGGCGCATCCGGCCGCAAGCAAGGCCACGAGCATCAATCCCAGGTCGCGCAAAGTCAGGCCGATGCGGTTCGCATTGATTTCCATAGCCGTCCGCAATTTTTGCCTTTTATCCGGGAGCCGGCCCTGTCCGAAGTAAGCAGCATGCCGGTGCGCGCCGCGGCCCGCAATGCGTCCTGTCGCATTCCGCGTGATTTTACAGTATCCGCCAGGGCGACGGCGTGGCATCGGACACCGCGCGCGATGGATAATTACCCCATGGAGGCCGGGGACACGCAACGCGCGGCGCAGATCGCGCGACGAGGGTCGTACGGCGCAGGGCCGTTCGCCTGGGTTCTCCTGATCGTGCTGATCGCCGGTTGCACCAGCCGCCAGGACCTCATCGCCCGGATGCAAAAGAACTATGCCGCGGCGAACTATCGGGCGGCGGCAGTCGACCTGCGCAATCTCGTGCGCCAGGAGCCGGGCAACGTCGATTTCAGACTCAAGCTGGCGGACAGCCTCGAGCGCACCGGCGAGCTCAGCGACGCCGAGACGCAGTTCACCAGGGCGCGCGAGCTCGGTGCAACCGCCGACGCGGTGTTGCCCGGGCTGACTGCGGCGATTTTGGGTCAGGGCCGGTACCGGGACGCACTCGCCGCTCTCGACAAAGTCCGTCCCGCCGGTGGCGAAGAAGCGCCGCTGCTCGTATTGCGCGCTCAGGCACTGCTCGGGCTCGGGCGGGTGCCTGAAGCGCGCGACGCCTGTCTTGCTGCGATCGCCCGGGCGCCCGACGATCCGGGCGCACATCTCGGACTCGCGCAGGCGCTCATGCGCCTCGGAGACAACGCCGGGGCGCAGGCCGAGCTCGATCGGGCAGCCGCGGCCGGACCGGAGGACTTCGCGGTGCGTCTGGCACGCGGCCGCTGGTTCGCATCGACCCACAGGGAGCTCGACGCGCGCGCCGAGTTTGCCAGGGCGCTCGAGCTCGCGCAGCGCTCCGGCAATCGTCCCGACACGATCGCCGCACTCGCTCAGCTGGCGGATGCTGAGTCCGGCATTCCCGATCTTGCTTCGGCCGAGCAGCACCTGCAGGAGCTTCAGAAGCTCGCTCCGCACGCTGAGCCGACACTGCTGCTGCAGGCACGACTCGAGGCGCAGAGCGGCCGCCTGGACGAGGCCCAGGCCACCCTGAAGAGGGTGCTCGCCCGCGATCCGCACGATGAGCCCGCCAATGCACTGCTCGGCCTGATCGCCGCGCGCGCCGGGAAGACCGATAGCGCCGCGACCTATCTCGCGCAGGCGCTCAATGAGCAGCCCGGGAACCTCCCGGTCCGAAGACTCCTCGCTGAAACGCAGCTCGCGCAGCAGCAGGCCGGGCAGGCTCTGCAGACCGCCACCGACCCGCGGGCTGCGGGCGATGCGACGCTGCTGTCGCTGGCCGGGCGCGCGAGTCTCGTCGAGGGCGATGTCACGGGCGCCGTGGCATATCTCGAGCGCAGCGAGCGGGCTGCTCCGACCGACAAGACCCGCTCACTGGAACTCGCCGCGGGATATCTGACCGCCCATCGCAGCGCGGACGCGCTTGCCCTCCTCGAGAAGCTCGAAGTTCCGGACGCGCTGGCCGATCGGCGCGAGCAGCTGCTGCTGGCGGCGCTCGCCGACTCCGGGCATGCGGCACAGGCGCACGCCGAGGCGCTGCGCTTCGCACAGGCGCGGCCGAAAGACATGCCGGCCATGCTGATCGCCGCAGACGCCCTGCTGGGCCTTCAGGACGTCGCCGGTGCGCGCGCCACGCTCGCCCAGGCCGCGGCGCTCGACCCGAAGGCGCCGGAGCCATGGATTCATCTCGGAAGGCTCGAGCGCGTACAGCAGGACCTGCCCGCCGCCGAGCATGCGCTCAGGCGCGCACTCGAGCTCGATCCGAAGAACAGCGCGGCGCTGCTCGCCATGGCACAGCTCGACCAGTCGCGCGGAAACACTGCGGCCGCGGGCGCAGAGCTCGAGCAGGTCCGTGCCCTGGAACCCCGCGCCCTCATGCCGCGAGTGCTCCTGGCGCAGCTGTATCTCGCCTCCGGGCAGCTTCCCGGGTCCGCCGCCGCGATTGCGGAGGCTCGGGCGCTGGCGCCCGAGAATCCCGAGGTGCGCCATATCGGCGCGCTTCTGGCTCTCGCGCAGGGAAGGGTCACGGAAGCGACCACGGTGCTCGAGGTCCTGGCCAGGCAATTTCCCAAGGCTGCCACTGTGCAGGCTGACCTCGCCCGGGCCTATCTGGTCGGTGGCCGGCCGGTCGAGGCACGCGGCAGCGCCGAGTCGGCCCTGCGGGCCGACCCCGAATACTGGCCGGCGCTCGTGACCGAGATCGCATGCTCGCTGGCGCAACAGGATCTGCACGCACCCGAGGCGCTGCTCGAGCGGCTGCGGCACACGCGCGCACCGCAGGCCACGGTGCTCGAGGTGAGCGGGGACGTCGCGGCCCACGCCGGCAGGTTTGCCGATGCGCTGAAGGCCTTCAGCGCCGCCGACGCTCTGCGCCCCGCCGGCCCGCTCGCGATAAAGATGTTCGCGGTACGCCTGGCGCTGCACACGGCCGATCCGCAGGCTCCGTTGCGCGATTGGCTGGAACGAGCGCCGTCCGACGTGGCCGTGCGCCTGGCGCTCGCCCAGCAACTGCAGGCGGAAGGACAGCAGGCCGCCGCAGCCAGGGAGTACGAGACAGTCCTCAGCCAGGCACCCGGGCAGCTGCTGGCCCTCAACAACCTCGCGTGGCTCAAGGTCGAAGGCGGTGATGCCCGCGCCGGCCTCGAGCTGGCGCATCGCGCCTATGACCTCGGTAGCGGTCTGCCCGCCGTGGCCGATACTTACGCGTGGGCGCTGATCCAGAGCGGGCATCCGGAAGCCGCAGTGCCGCTGCTGCGCAACGCCCACGGCAGGCTTCCCGACGATAACGAAATCCGCTATCACCTCGGCGTGGCACTCGTGAAGACCGGCGCGCTCGCGGAAGGACGCCAACAGTTACAGGCCGTCGCCGACGCCACCGACCACGGCCAGATCGGCGAGGAGGCGCGCGCCCTGCTCGCCAGGCTCGCCGCCGGAGGCAAAGGTTGAGCGCGGCGGCCCCGGCAAGGCCCACAGTCAACGCCTTCACGATTGACGTGGAGGATTACTTCCAGGTCGCGGCTCTTGCGCCGGCGATCCCGCGCGACAGCTGGGAGAGCCGCGAATCCCGCGTCGAAGCCAACACGGAGCGGATCCTCGGCGTGCTCGCCGAGCGCGGAGTGCGCGCTACCTTCTTCGTTCTCGGCTGGGTGGCAGAGCGGTCACCCCAGCTGGTGCGTCGCATCGCGGCGGGCGGGCACGAGGTGGCCTGTCACGGTTTCTCGCATCAGCTCATCTACCGCCAGACCCCCGGGGAGTTTCGCGAGGAGACGCTGCGCGCCAAGCGGCAGCTGGAAGACCTCCTCGGCGCACCCGTGCTGGGCTATCGCGCCGCGAGCTTCTCGGTGACGCCCGAGTCTCTCTGGGCGCTGGACACGCTGATCGATGCGGGCTTCCGCTACGACTCTTCTGTCTTCCCTATCCGCCACGATCGCTACGGCCTGCCGGGTGCAGCCCCTGAGCCGGGCCGTGTCACGGCGCCCTCGGGACGCACGCTGGTCGAGTTCCCGATGTCGGCGGCCAGCTTTTTCGGGGTGCAGGTGCCGGTCTCCGGCGGAGGCTACTTCCGCATTCTTCCCTATTGGCTCACTCGGGCCGGACTCAGACAGATCAACCAGCGACATGGGCGCCCCTTCACCTTTTATCTCCATCCCTGGGAGGTGGATCCCGCGCAGCCGCGCTTCAGGGTGAGCGTCCTTTCGCGCTTTCGCCATTACACCAATCTCGCGCGCTGCGAGGCCCGCTTGCGGCGGGTGCTATCGGAGTTCACCTTCGCCCCGATGCGCGAGGTGCTAGAGACGCTGGGTCTGCTGCCCCGCTAAAGGCCGCACCTGAGTCCACCACGCCGCGGCGCGCAGCCCGCCGGCGAGCAGCAGGACACCCAGAGCCGTGATGTCAGGAATGTCGTGACCCGCGCGCGCGAAGACCTCGTAAAGGTAGGTCGCGAGCAGCCAGATGACATACACCCCGGTCTTGTGCAGACGCCGCCAGGTCGCGCCGCTCATGTGCCGCGAGGCCCAGCGGAAGGACGTCACAGTCATGGCGATGAGAAAGGCGAGGCCGATGAGATCCAGCGTGAGCGACATCCTGTCCAGGCGCCTGCCGAGCATCAGCATGCTGTAGGCGACGAAGCTTAAGTGCCACGCCATGCCGAACGCGAAAGCCACGCCGAAGTAGCGCCGGTTGGAAAGCACCCAGCGCGTGCCCCGGCTCGGCCAGAGCCTTGCGAGCGATGAAGCGGTAAAGGCCACGACGAACAGCGGCAGTGCGCAGCGCACCGAGTGGATGATGATGACATCCGTGCCGCGCCTGGAATGCAGATCGGCCGCGGGTAAGCCCGCACAGATCGCCACAGTCTCCGCAAGCGCCAGTACCCAGAAGAGGCGCCACGATGCGAGCGCTTTTGGCACGCGCCGGACTATAGCCGTTTCAGCCGGGTGCCGACTGGGCTGTAGTCAGGGGAGTCGCCCCGCCGGCCCACGCTCGCCCCTCGCCTTCCAATGGCAGCGTGATAGAAACCGCCAGCCCTCCGCCCTGCGCGTTGCGCGCCTCGATCGCCCCCCCGTGCAGGCCCACAGCGCGCGCCGCGATTGCGAGCCCGAGCCCCTCACCGCCCCCGGTGCGGTGATCGCGCGCCGCTTCGACCCGGTAGAACGGCTCGAAGATGAGCTTGAGGTCCTTGTCCGGCACCCCCGGACCGTGGTCGCGCACGATGACCTCGGCCGACTCCCGCTCGGCCGCAGCGCCCGACATGCGACGTGCGCTGATGCTGACGAACCCGCCGGACGGGCTATAGCGGACTGCATTGCGGATCACATTCTCGAAGGCGCTGCGCAGCAGCTCCGGGTCGCCACGCAGAGTGAGCCCGTCGTCGCAGTGCACATCGACCCGGCACCCCTGCGCATCCGCCTCGATGGCGACGTCGGCGGCGATGGCCGCGAGCAAGCCCCCGACATCGACCGGCACATGCTCGAAAGCGCTCGACGGGCGCTCGAGCCGCACGAGCTGGAGCGTGCGGGCGATCAGCTGCTCGAGGCGGTCCGCCTCGAGAGCGATGCGTGTCAGATGGCGCTCGACGTCGCCCTTCTCGCGCTCGGCGAGAGAGAGAGCCAGCTGCAGCCGTGTGAGCGGTGAGCGCAGCTCGTGCGACACGTCGCGCAGCAGCTGCTGCTTCGATTCGAGCTGATGGCGCAGCCGCTGCGCCATGGTATCGAGGTCCGCCGCGAGCAGTCCGAGATCGTCCTGGCGCTGCTTGAGGGCAGGGAGCACGCGCACATTGAGATCGCCTTCGGCCATCAGTCGCGTCGCGAGACGCAGTCGATCGACGGGTGCGGCCAGCTGCCGCGCGAGGACGAAGCAGAGCGCCGCGCTCACGACCAGCGCGAGACTTAAGATCGACAGCGGCACGCCGGGCTGCTCGAGCTCACCGAACAGGCGCGGATTCTCCCGCACCGGCCCGACCACCACGTGCCAGGTGGCGCCCTGGGCCCCGACGAGCACCAGCGCGCCTCCCACGGGCGCGATGGGCCCGACGTTGGCGGCTCGGCGCGAGGCGTCGCTCCCCGGCGCGCCGCTCAGGTAGGGCGGCAGCCGCCGCTCGAGCACCTCTTTCCCCGACGGGTCCACCACGAAGGTACGGCCGAAGGGCTCGGCGGGAAGAGACCGCAGCCACTGGCGCAGGGCCTCGGGGCCCCCGGTCTCGAAGGCGCGAGCGGCCTGTGCGTACAGTTGTCCGCGCTGCACCCAGGGTCGCTCGGTGCGGTGCGCCGTGGCATTGACCGCGACCGTGACCGTGCCGATCAGAATCAGGGCGAGCGCCAGCCAGAAGGCAAGAAAGATGCGCCAATAAAGAGAGTGCATCCTTGAGCCTCAGGGTGCGGCCGCACCGCTGCGCTCGGCGGTAAGCGCGTAGCCCGCGCCGCGCACGCTCTGCACCGAGACCTGCGCGGTATGGCGGGCGAGCTTGCGGCGCAGGTTGCTCACGTGCGTGTCGAGACTGCGATCGGTCGGCAGGAGACGGCGGCCAAGCGCCTGCTGCATGAGGTCTTCCCGGGTTACGGTGCGCGTATCGGCCCGCACCAGCAGCTCGAGTATGCGCAGCTCCGCCGCCGTGAGCTCGAGATCGTGCCCGGCGACACTCGCGCGTCGCGCGCGCAGATCGAGCTCGAGGGGACCGAAATTGAGTACTGAGGTCTCGGCCGCCTCCTCCGGCGGCGTGCGGCGCAGCACGGCGCGGATGCGCGCCACGAGCTCGCGCGGGCTGAAAGGCTTAGGCAAATAGTCGTCCGCCCCGAGCTCGAGCCCCACCACGCGATCCACCTCCTCACCCCGCGCGGTCAGCATGATCACGGGCACACGGCTGCCCGAGCGAATGCGGCGCAACACCTCGAAGCCCGACAGCTCGGGCAACATCACATCCAGCACGACCAGATCCACCGCGGCGTGCGCCAGCTGCTCGAGGCCCTGTGGGCCGGTCTCGGCGGTGCGTATCACGAAACCCTCGGGCCCCAGGTACTCCGCCAGCATGGCGCACAGCGCCCGATCGTCGTCCACGATCAGGATGTTCGGCTTGAGGTCTGAGGCGGGGGGTTCCAACATGGCCCTGGCACGCGACGATACACCGATACCGCCTGCGGACGCCCGGTGAGGCGTCAAACGCAGAATTCTTTGCACTTCTTTACTGCGCAGCTGCCGCAACACGCAGCGCGCTGTGGTCTGCTGGGCGCATCCTCCTGAAACGGGTGACCGGGAAATCCCGCACCACCCCATTTTTTTAGCCCCTTGGCCCTGGCGTTAGAATCGCGACCCCGCATGAACGACTTCAATCGACCCGCATCGCCCGGTGTTACACCCTCTTCCGCTGCGCCGGCCCGTGCCTGGCGGAAGGTCAGGAGCGCGCCCCGCTGGGTGATCATCTCAGGGGTGCTGGCGGCTTTCGTGCTGCTCGCATGGCTCCTGACGCCCAAGGCGGGAACCCGTCCCCCCGCCGGGCGCTTCGCCGGCGGAGGACCGATGCCTGTGGTCGGCGCGCAGGCTCACCCGGGCGACATGCCGATTACACTCATCGGGCTCGGCACCGTCACGCCGCTCGCCACCGTGACCGTGCAAAGCCAGCTCTCGGGTCAGATCGTCAAGATCGCATTCAAGGAGGGGCAGACGGTCAAGGCCGGTGACCCGCTGGTCCAGATCGACCCACGTCCCTACGCGGTGGCGCTCGAGCAGGCGCAAGGCGCCCTCGCCCGCGACAAGGCGCTGCTCGCCAATGCGCGCGTCGATCTCGAGCGCTATCAGACACTCTTCGCGCAGGACTCCATCGCCGAGCAGCAGCTCGCCACGCAGAAAGCCCTGGTCGCGCAGGACGAAGGCAACGTCAGGACCGACCAGGGCCAGATCGATGCGGCAAGACTCAACCTCGCCTACTGTCACATCGTCTCGCCGATCTCAGGCCGCGTCGGTCTGCAGCAGGTCACGCTCGGCAACTATGTGACCCCGTCCGAGCCCAATGGGCTCGTGGTGGTGACGCAGCTCGAGCCGATCACGGTCGTATTTACCCTCCCTGAGGACGACATCCCCCCGCTCCTGAAACAGCTGCACGCCGGCGCGACGCTCCCGGTGCGCGCCTACGACCGTACCAACACCACCCTGCTGGCGAGCGGGACGCTGCAGTCGATCGACAGCCAGATCGACACCACCACCGGAACGATCCGCCTCAAGGCGATCTTTCCCAACACCGACCAGGCCCTCTTCCCGCAGCAGTTCGTCAACGTGGTGCTGCTCCTCGACACGCTCCATGGCGCGACGCTCATTCCGCAGGCCGGGGTGCAGCGGGGCGCGCCGGGCACCTACGTCTACGTCATCAACGCCGATCAGACCGTGAGCGTGCGTCAGGTCACCTTGGGTCCCGGCGATCCCACCAACGTGACGATCACCCGCGGTCTCGCTCCGGGCGAGACGGTCGTCGTCGACGGCGCCGACAAGCTCAAGGACGGCGCAAAGGTACTGCTGCGACAACCGTCGGGGAGCGTGGCGGGCGCTGCGGCGCCGGGCGCGACCCCCGGACCGCACACGCGTGGCGGCAAGGGTCAGGGGGGGCAGCGGCCGCGGCCGCAGGGCGGTCAGCAGCCACAGGGCGGCCCGGGCGGCGGATGACGCCCGGCGCCGCTCCTGCTCCACAAAGAGACCCGCGATGAATCCGTCCCGCATCTTCATCCTGCGGCCGGTCGGCACGTCGCTTCTGATGGTGGCGATCCTGCTCGCCGGGATGGTGGCCTTCGGCTTCCTGCCGCTGTCGGCGCTCCCGGAGGTCGACTACCCGACGATTCAGGTGCAGACCTTCTATCCGGGCGCGAGCCCCGAGGTGATGACTTCTTCCATCACCGCTCCCCTCGAGGTGCAGTTCGGGCAGATGCCGGGGCTCAACCAGATGTCCTCGACCAGCTCGGGCGGTGCCTCGGTCATCACGCTGCAGTTCAGCCTCAATCTCAGCCTCGATATCGCCGAGCAGGAAGTGCAGGCCGCCATCAACGCCGCGGGCAACCTGCTGCCCGCCGATCTGCCCGCGCCCCCGATCTACGCCAAGGTCAATCCCGCGGATGCGCCGATCCTTACGCTCGGGATCACGTCCAGGACCCTGCCGCTGACGCAGCTCGAGGATCTGGCCGATACGCGCCTCGCCCAGAAGATCTCGCAGATCGAGGGCGTGGGACTCGTGAGCGTGAGCGGCGGACAGCGGCCGGCGGTGCGCATCATCGCCAACGTGCGCGCGCTCGCCGGCTACGGACTCAACATCGATGACCTGCGCACCACGATCGCCAACGCCAACGTCAATTCGCCCAAGGGCACGCTCGATGGACCGGCGCGCTCCTGGGCGCTGAACGCCAACGACCAGATCCAGAGCCCCGAGCAGTACGAGAGCATCATCGTCGCCTACAAGAACGGCAACCCGGTGCGGCTCGCGGACGTCGCCGCGGTGACCAGCGGCGCCCAGAACGCCTACCTCGCGGGCTGGGTCAACAACACTCCGGGCGTCATCCTCAACATCCAGCGACAGCCGGGCGCGAATGTCATCCAGGTCGTCGACCGGATCAAGAAGCTCCTGCCGTCGCTGTCGGATTCGATGCCGGCGGCGGCCGAGATCACGACCCTGACCGATCGCACCACCACCATCCGCGCCTCGGTGCACGACGTCGAGTTCGAGCTGTCGCTCGCCGTGATTCTCGTGGTGCTGGTGATCTTCCTCTTCCTGCGCAGCGTCCCCGCCACCGTCATCCCGAGCCTGTCGGTCCCGCTCTCGCTGGTCGGCACGCTCGCCGTCATGTATCTGGTCGGCTTCAGCCTCAACAACCTGTCCCTGATGGCGCTCACGATCGCCACCGGCTTCGTGGTCGACGACGCGATCGTGATGATCGAGAACATCTCGCGCTACATCGAGGAAGGGATGCCGCCGCTCGAGGCCGCGCTCAAAGGCTCTGGCGAGATCGGCTTCACCATCGTGTCGCTCACCGTGTCGCTGATCGCGGTGCTGATCCCCCTGCTCTTCATGGGAGATGTCGTCGGACGGTTGTTCCACGAGTTCGCCATTACACTCAGCGTCACCATCGTCATCTCCGCGGTGGTGTCGCTCACCCTCGTGCCGATGATGTGCGCCAAGCTCCTGCACCATCACCGCCCCGAGGACGAGAGCGCCATCGCGCGCTGGGCCAACGAAAAATTCCAGGCACTCATCGACAGCTATGCGGTGGCGCTGCGCTGGGTGCTCGAGCGCCAGCCGCTCACCCTGGGCGTAGCCGTCGGCACCCTCGCGGTGACCATCCTCCTTTATGTATTCATCCCCAAGGGCTTCTTCCCGGTTCAGGACACGGGCGTCATCCAGGCGATCACGGAGGCGCCGCAGTCGGTCTCCTACGGCGAGATGGCGCGGCGCCAGGCAGCCATGGCCGCGGCGGTCCTCGAGGACCCGGACGTGGTGAGTCTCTCGTCCTTCATTGGGGTCGATGGCAGCAACATCACGCTCAACAGCGGCCGCATGCTCATCAACCTCAAGCCGGTCAACGACCGCGCGCCTTCCGCGAGCGAGATCATCCGCCGCCTGCAGCGCGAGACCGCCGGGGTCGCCGGCATCTCGATCTACATGCAGCCGGTGCAGGATCTCTCCATCGACACGGCCGTCAGCCGCACGCAATACCAGTTCGTTCTCGAGGACTCCAACCCCGAGGAGTTCAACACCTGGGTACCGAAGCTGGTGGAGCGCCTGCAGCAGCTGCCGCAGATCGAGGACGTGGCCAGCGACCAGGAGAACCAGGGGCTCTCGGCCTACCTGACCATCGACCGCGATACCGCGGGCCGCTTCGGCATCACGCCCGCGACCATCGACAATGCGCTCTACGACGCCTTCGGCCAGCGCATCGTCTCGACCATCTTCACGCAGTCGAACCAGTACCGGGTCATCCTGCAGGCCGACAGCTCTCTCATGGCCTCGCTCGATGCGCTCGGTACGCTGTACGTGCCATCGGCCACGGCCGTGGGCGGACAAGTGCCGCTCTCGGCGCTGGTGAAGGTGTCGACACGCAGCGCGCCGCTGTCGATCGACCATCTCGGCCAGTTCCCCTCGACCACGGTGTCCTTCAACCTCGCGCAGGGAGCCGCGCTCGGCGATGCGGTCGACGCCATCCGCCGGGCGGAAACCGCGATTCAGATGCCGGCGAGCGTCATGACGAGCTTCCAGGGCGCGGCGCTTGCCTTCCAGGCGACGCTCGGCAACGAGCTGTTCCTCATCATCGCGGCGATCGTGACCGTGTACATCGTGCTCGGCGTGCTCTACGAGAGCTTCATCCACCCGATCACCATCCTCTCGACGCTGCCCTCGGCCGGCGTCGGCGCGCTGCTCGCGCTGCTGATCGCCCGCAGCGATCTCGGCGTCATCGGCATCATCGGCATCGTGCTGCTCATCGGCATCGTGAAGAAGAACGCCATCATGATGATCGACTTCGCGCTGGTCGCCGAACGCGAGCAGGGCATGACGGCGCACGATGCGATCTACCGCGCCTCGCTCCTGCGCTTCCGGCCGATCCTCATGACCACCATGGCGGCACTCCTCGGCGCGTTGCCGCTGATGCTCGGCACCGGCACGGGCTCTGAGCTGCGCCACCCGCTCGGCATCACCATCGTCGGCGGGCTGATCCTGTCGCAGCTGCTGACGCTCTTCACGACGCCGGTGATCTATCTCTACTTCGATCGCTTCGAGCGCCGGATCGCGGCCTGGGGTCGTCCCGCGACTCCGCCCGTGCCATGATTCCCTCAGAGCCCTTCATTCGCCGCCCGGTGGCGACCACGCTGCTCAGCATCGGCATTGCGCTCGCCGGCGCCATTGCCTATTTCAAGCTCCCGGTCGCGCCGCTCCCGCAGGTGGACTTCCCCACCATCTCGGTGAACGCCTCGATGGCGGGCGCGAGCCCGGACGTCATGGCGGCGACCGTGGCTACGCCGCTCGAGCGGCATCTCGGTCAGATCGCCGACGTGAGCGAGATGACGTCCTCGAGCTCCACCGGCGCGACGCACGTGACGCTGCAGTTCGGACTGAACCGCGACATCGACGGCGCGGCGCGCGATGTCGAGGCGGCGATCAACGCCGCGCGCGCCGACCTGCCGAGCGCGCTGCGCAGCAACCCGACCTACCACAAGGTGAATCCGGCGGATGCGCCGGTGCTGATTCTGGCGCTGACCTCGAAGACCCTCACCGCCGGCCAGGTCTACGACGCTGCCCAGACCATCATGTCGCAGAAGCTCTCGCAGGTGAGCGGCGTCGGCCAGGTGCAGGTCGGCGGCAGCTCGCTGCCGGCGGTGCGCGTCGAGCTCAACCCGAACGCGCTCTTCAAGTACGGCATCGGCCTCGAGGACGTGCGCGCGGCGCTCGCCTCCGCCAATGCCAACACCCCCAAGGGCTCGATCGACGTCGGCGGAGAGCGCTACCAGATTTATACCAACGACCAGGCGAGCCAGGCGGCCGAATACCGCAATCTCGTGATCGCCTATCGCAACGGTGCCGCGGTGCGCTTAGGCGACGTGGCCGAGGTCCTCGATGCGGTCGAGAACGTCCGCAACCTGGGCCTCGCCAACGGCCAGCCCGCCGTGCTGGTGATTCTCTATCGCCAGCCCGGCGCCAACATCATCCAGACGGTCGACCGGGTCGTGGGCATGATCCCCGCGCTCAAGGCCTCGATCCCCACCGACATCGACATCAAGGTCGCGATGGACCGCACCACCACCATCCGCGCCTCGCTACGCGCCGTCAAGCTGACACTGCTGGGCGCAATTTCGCTGGTGATCCTCGTGGTGTTCGTCTTTCTGCGCAATCCACGCGCGACCCTGGTGCCGGCGGTGGCAGTGCCCATCTCGCTGCTCGGCACCTTCGGAGCGATGTATCTGCTCGACTACTCGCTCGACACGCTCTCGCTCATGGCGCTCATCATCGCCACCGGCTTCGTCGTGGACGATGCGATCGTGGTGCTCGAGAATGTCACGCGGCACCTGGAGGCGGGCGTGCCGCGCCTGCAGGCGGCGCTCATGGGCGCGCGCGAGGTCGGTTTCACGGTGCTGTCGATGAGCCTGTCGCTGGTCGCGGTATTCATCCCGATTCTGATGATGGGCGGGATCGTCGGGCGGCTGTTCCGCGAGTTCTCGATCACCCTCTCGGTTGCGGTGCTGGTGTCGCTGGTCGTGTCACTCACCACCACGCCCATGATGTGCGCGCGGATTCTGCGGCAGCAGGATCCGGCGGCCCAGGGGAAGCTGTTCCGCCGGAGCGAGCGCGTGTTCGGCGCCATGCGCGACATCTACGCCCGCTCGCTCCACTGGGCGCTGGACAATCGCGGTGTCGTCATGGTGCTGCTGGCCGCCACCGTCGTCTTCAATGTCTATCTGTACGTCAAGATTCCCAAGGGCTTCTTCCCCCAGCAGGACACCGGCCGCCTGATCGGCGGCATCCAGGCCGACCAGGCCATCTCCTTCCAGTCGATGGAGATCAAGCTGCGGCAGTTCATCGGCATCGTGCAGGCGGACCCGGCGGTCGATACGGTGGTCGGCTTCACCGGCGGGGGCTCCCAGGGCGGCGGACAGGTCAACAGCGGCTTCATCTTCGTGTCGCTCAAGCCGAAGTCGGAGCGCTCGCTGTCCGCCGATCAGGTCATCGCGCGCCTTCGCCCGAAGCTCAATCAGGTAGCCGGCGCGCGTCTCTTCCTGCAGGCCTCGCAGGACATCCGCGTCGGCGGCCGCCAGAGCAACGCCCAGTACCAGTACACGCTCCAGGCCGACAGCGTCGCCGAGATCTACAAGTGGGCACCGAAGCTCAGCGAGGCGCTGGCGCACGAGCCGGCGCTCACCGACGTGAACTCGGACCAGCAGCAGAACGGCCAGGAGATCGAGCTCACGATCGACCGCGATACCGCCTCGCGGCTGAAGTTGAATCCCGCCACCATCGACAACACTCTGTATGACGCCTTCGGCCAGCGCGATGTGTCCACCATCTACAAGGCGCTCAACCAGTACCACGTCGTGATGGAAGTTGAGCCGCGGTTCTGGCAGAGCCCCGATACGCTCAACAATCTGTGGATCAGCACCACCGGCGGCACCATCAACGGCTCGCAGTCGACCAACGCGGTGGCCGGCACCGTAAGCTCGAAGCAGACCGCATCCGGCAACACCGCGGCCTCGATCGCCGCCGACACGGCACGCAATCTCGCCACCAACAGCCTCGCCAACACCGGGCGCGGTTCGGCATCGACCGGCGCGGCGGTCACGGTGGCGGCCGAGCCGATGGTTCCGCTGGCCGCGATCGCCAGGTACAGCCCCGGCAATACCCCGCTGGCCGTCAACCACCAGGGCACCTTCGTCGCCACGACCATTTCGTACAACCTTGCCCCGGGGATCTCGACCGGCACCGCCGCGGCGGCGATCACCCGCGCGGTCAATGAGATCGGCATGCCGGCGACGATCCACGGCAGCTTTGCGGGTACGGCGCGCAGTGCCGAGGAGGCGACCCGCAACGAGCCGATCCTGATCCTGGCAGCCGTGGCCACCATTTACATCGTCCTGGGAGTGCTCTACGAGAGCTACATCCACCCGATCACGATTCTGTCGACCCTGCCCTCGGCTGGAGCGGGTGCGGTACTGGCGCTGCGGCTCTTCGGTCAGGAGTTCGGCATCATCGCGCTGATCGGTGTGATCCTTCTTATCGGCATCGTGAAGAAGAACGCCATCATGATGATCGACTTCGCGCTCGAGGCGCAGCGCGAGGGGCGCTCGCCGGCCGATGCGATCTACGCCGCCTCGCTCCTGCGCTTTCGCCCGATCATGATGACCACGATGGCGGCGATGCTGGGGGCGCTGCCGCTCGCCTTCGGCAGCGGCGACGGAGCCGAAACCCGCCAGCCACTCGGTATCTCGATCGTCGGCGGGCTCTTCGTGAGCCAGATCCTGACGCTCTATACGACGCCGGTGATGTACCTCTATTTGGACCGGTTCGGCAGGTGGTGCAACCGCAAATGGGCGCTCTTGTATCCACAGACTTCAAGACCCACGGCCGGGCCGCCGGCCACAGCACAGGTGTGAGCATGCACCGACACATCCCTGAAAGACCGGTTCTGCGTTTGCAGCTGCTCACCGCCACGGCTTCAGTGCTGGCCGTGCTCGTCGCAGCCGGCTGCGCCGTGGGCCCGAATTACCACCGCCCCGGCGCACCCGTGCCGCAGAAGTTCAGGGAAGCGGAGGGCTGGAAGCCCGCCGCACCGCGTGAGGTCGAGAGCGGCTCCCCCTGGTGGTCGCTGTTCGGCGATGCCGCGCTCGATGACCTCGAGAAGCAGATCGACATATCGAACCAGACGCTCAAGGCGTCCGAAGCCGCGTGGCGCGAGTCGATGGCGCTCGTGAGCGAAGCGCGCGCCGGCTTCTTCCCCGCAATCGGAGCGACCGCGAGCGCCACGCGCTCCGGGGGGCCCGGTGGCTCTGCCAATGTCGGCGCCGGCGCGGCCACTGCCGCCCAGCCACATCCGAAGAACCAGTTCCAGCTCGCCGGCACAGCCGCCTGGGACATCGACATCTGGGGCAAGATCCGCCGTACGCTCGAGAGCAATGTCGCCAACGCGCGCGCCAGCGAGGCCGACCTCGCAGCCGCCCGCCTCTCGGCGCAGGCGACCCTCGCTACCGACTACATCGAGCTGCGCGTCGCCGAAGAGCAGCAGCACCTGCTCGATGAGACGGTCGAGGCCTACAAGCGCTCGCTCGAGATCGCCCGCAACCAGTACAAGGTGGGCGTGGTTGCCAGGGCCGACGTGATCACCGCGGAGACGCAGCTCGACGGCGCGCAATCGCAGCAGATCGCCATCGGCGTGACCCGCGCGACACTCGAGCACGCGATCGCCGTGCTGGTCGGCAAGGCGCCGGCAGACTTCGTGCTTCCGCCCGCCACTCTCGGCACGGAGGTGCCGGTCGTGCCTGCGGGCGTGCCGTCGACCCTGCTCGAGCGGCGACCGGACATTGCTGCGGCCGAGCGCCGCATGGCGGCGGCCAACGCCCAGATCGGGATCGCGATCGCCGCCTACTTTCCGGACCTGACCCTGAGTGGCAGCTTCGGCTATGCGAGCACCCTCGCGTCAGGTCTCGTCAAGGCACCCAACAATGTCTGGTCCTTTGGCGGCAACGCCGCCGATACCCTCCTCGACTTCGGCCTGCGCCCGGCGCAGGTGCGTCAGACGCGTGCCGCCTACGATGCCGCGGTCGCCAATTACCGCCAGACCGTTCTCACCGCCTTTCAACAGGTCGAGGACCAGCTGGCGACGCTACGCATTCTCGAGCAGCAGGTGCAGGTCGAGGAGCAGACCGTGCAGTCGGCAAATCTCGCCGTGCAGCTCACCCTCAACCAGTACAAAGCGGGCACGGTCGCCTACACCTCGGTGATCACGGCCCAGACGGTGGCGCTCGCCGACGCGCAAACCCTCCTCAACATCCGCCAGAGCCGCCTGGTGGCCAGCGTCGCACTGATCGAGGCACTCGGCGGCGGATGGAGTGCGGCCTCGCTCGGTACTGCGAGCGGCACCGGTGCGACCCTCGCCTCCGGGGAAGGCGCCGCCCGCGGGCACTGAGCCCCCGCATACCCTGTCTCCAGGTCCGGGGATCGTTGACCCGGATCCGATCCCTCTTTATGATGCGAATGAGAATGGTTCGCATCCGCATCATCTATGCCTTCCCTGTGGCGGCGCTCATGGCCGCCTGCCTCGCTCCCTCCCCCGCGCGGGCAGAAACCCCGGCCGCCGGCCCGGTGCTCGAAGCGGAGGCGGCAGCGGGCGGTGGGCCTCTGAGCACCATCGTCGTCGAAGCTTCATCCGCCGCCGGCCCGGCCACCTCCCCCACGGGCGCCAATCAATACGGCGTGAGTGGCGATGACATCTCGGCGGCGCCTAAGGGACGCACGGCGCCACTGTCCGATGTGCTCGCCCAAATGCCCGGCGTGTCGCTCGACCAGAACCAGCAGATCCACATCCGCAATACCGAAGGCCCGCAATTCCAGTATCAGATCAACGGCGTGCTGATGCCGCTCGATATCAACACCAATCCGCCCTTCCTCTCGATGATCAATCCGCTCTTCATCAGGCGGCTCGATCTCCTCGATGGCGTGCTGCCCTCCCGTTACAGCTATGCGACGGGGGGCGTCATCGACATCGAGACCCGCGACGGCTGCGGGGAGGAGCCCTCCCGGGAGCTGAGCCTGCGCCTCGGGCAGCGCGAGACGATCGAGCCGAGCTTCGAGTACGCCGGCTGTCACGGCGGAGTCGGCAGCTACGTGAGTGCGCTCTACCAGCAGAGCAACACGGCCTTCAGTCCCGCGACGGCTGCTCCCATCCCGACCCATGATTTCACGCACCAGGGACAGCTGTTCGGATTCTTCTCTTTCCCTCTCAGCGCCACGAACACCCTGAGTCTCCTGATCTCGGGTGCCGCAAGCGGCAATGAGCTGCCCAATGTTCCGGGACTCGCGCCGCAGTTTCAGCTCGAGGGTGCCGTGCCCCC
>DASQGK010000062.1:0-33308 GCA_035632655.1 Steroidobacteraceae bacterium
ACTCGAAGGGATCGAACATGTGCTCGGCGACGCTGCGCACCGCCGCATCGTCCGGGAACATGAGCGGCAGCTCCTGCTTGAACATCAGCACGCAGGAAGGGATCGGCGCCACGATGTCGAAGCCCGCCGCCACGGCCTCCTGAAGCTGCGCGATGTTGTGCTCCTTGAGCCGCGCGACTCCCTCGAGGTCGCCGAGCTCGAGTCGCGGCATGCCGCAGCAGCGCTCGCTCGGCAGGAGCCTCACCTCGATGCCGTTGTGGGCGAAGACGGCTGCCAGATCCTCAGCGAGCGCAGGTGCGTTGCGGTTGCCATAGCAGGTGGTGAAGAGCGCCACCCGCCCGGTGGTCTCGGCGGTGGGGCGCGGTGCCGCGGTGTCCGCGGCGGCTGCGCGACTTGCGGTCGTGCCGAGCGCACGCAGGGCCCGGCGCGCCGTGCGTGCGTGATATTCCGGGATCGGCGCCGTGCGGTCGACCCCGAGCGTCTTCTCGAGGAGCGCGCGACCCGCGCGCGACCTGTTGACCGCGTTCACCACCTCGACGATCACGGGAATCCCGGCGAGCCTGCCGATGAGGTCGGTGGCGGCGAGCACGCGCTCGCTGCTCGTCAGCTCACCGTCGCGCGCCCGTACCGCCTTGGCGCGCAGCATCAGGTGCGGGAAGTCGACGTTCCAGGGGTGCGGCGGCACATACGGGCACTTGGTCATGTAGCACATGTCGCACAGGTAACAGTGCTCCACGACCTCCCAGTAGGCTTTCTTCCCGACGGCGGCGACCTCGCCGCTGGCGGTTGCGTCCACGGCATCGAAGAGCGTCGGAAAGGCATTGCACAGGCTGAAGCAGCGCCGGCAGCCGTGGCAGATGTCGAACACGCGCTCGAGCTCGGCATCGAGCGCGCCGTGGTCGTAGAACTTCGGGTCGCGCCACTCGAGCGGATGGCGCGTCGGGGCCTCGAGGCTTCCTTCGCGCGCGCCCTGAGGGGGGCCCTTCGAGGTGGGCGTCTCGCTCATGGGCGCGCGTCAAGGCTCCTCGCGGAGCCTGACCCGCGGGCCTTCAGATGCCTTCGAGCGCCTTGGTGAAACGATTGGCATGCGAGCGCTCGGCCTTGGCGAGCGTCTCGAACCAGTCGGCGATCTCGGCAAACCCCTCTTCGCGCGCGATCTTCGCCATACCCGGGTACATGTCGGTGTACTCGTGGGTCTCGCCGGCGATGGCCGCCTTGAGGTTCTGCCGTGTCTCCCCGATCGGCAGGCCGGTCGCGGGGTCGCCCACCGCCTCGAGATACTCGAGGTGGCCATGCGCGTGGCCGGTCTCGCCCTCGGCCGTCGAGCGGAACACGGCAGACACGTCGTTGAAGCCCTCGACGTCGGCCTTCTGTGCGAAGTACAGGTAGCGGCGATTAGCCTGCGACTCACCGGCGAAGGCGTCCTTGAGGTTCTTCTCGGTCTTGCTGCCTTTGAGATTCATAAATCCTCACTTAGACTCGGTCTAACGAAGGGTTGCGACTCTATCGCCCCCCCGAGCGCGACGTCAAGAACGCGCGGCGAACGCACGTTGACCCTCGGCGGCGGGGCTGTATAACGTTGCCCGCCCTTAAGCGACCGGGAATGACGTAAGGAGGCGCTCCGCTTGGCGCGCGACAGCAAGACACCCGATTTCGAGCAGGCGCTCGCGGAGCTCGAAGGACTGGTCGAGCGCCTCGAGCGCGGCGACCTGCCGCTCGATGAGGCGCTGAAGGCCTTCGAGCGCGGCGTGGCCCTCACCCGTCAGTGCCAGACCTCGCTCCAGGCCGCGCAGCAGAAGGTCGAGATACTCCTGAAGCGCAACGGACAGCCGCAGATCGAGCCGTTCGAGGAAACCACGGACGAGACGGCCGCCGCGCCCGCGCCCCCCGAGTGAAGGGCGCGTCCTTGAACGCCGCCGCCGCACCGGCTGCCGATTTCGCCGCGCGCATCGCCGAGTGCCAGGCGCGCATCGAGCGGGTTCTCGACGATGCGCTGCGCCTCCCCGATGCCGGCACCGAACGGCTGCGCGAGGCGATGCGCTACAGCGTGCTCGGCGCCGGCAAGCGCCTGCGACCGATCCTCGTCTACCTGACGGGCGAGTCGCTCGGCGCGTCCCCTGGCGTGCTGGATGCGCCGGCGGCGGCGGTCGAGCTCATCCACGTCTACAGCCTGGTGCACGACGATCTGCCGGCCATGGACGATGATGATCTGCGCCGCGGCCGTCCGACCTGCCATCGGGCTTTCGACGAGGCGACTGCGATCCTGGTGGGCGATGCGCTGCAGGCGCTGGCCTTCGCCGTGCTGGCGCAGGCGCCGCTCGATGCGACCACCCCTGAAGTACGCCTCGAGATGATCCGGGTGCTCTCGCATGCCATCGGCACCGGCGGCATGGCCGGCGGACAGGCGGTGGACCTGGAGGCGGTGGGCCGCACGCTCGATGTGAGCGCGGTCGAGAACATGCACCGGCGCAAGACCGGCGCCCTCATTCAGGGGAGCGTGCTGCTCGGGGCGCTGGCGGCGGGCGTCGCGGGGGGACCTGAGCTCGCCGCACTCGGGCGCTTCGGTGCGGAGGTAGGGCTCGCGTTCCAGATTCAGGACGACATCCTCGACGTCGAGGGGGATCCGGCCCTGCTCGGCAAGTCGACCGGCGCCGACGCGGCGCTGCGCAAGCCAACCTATCCGAGCACCGCCGGACTGGCCGCTGCGCGCCAGCGCGCGCGCCAGCTGTGCGATGCGGCGATCGCCGCGCTCGCGCCGCTGGGAAAGCGCGCGCAGGCGCTCGCCGAGCTCGCCCACTACGTGGTGAGCCGCACCAGTTGACAGCGTCCGATTCCCCCGGCGGCCGCCTTTCTGGTCCGCGCCGCGCCCCGTGTACACTCTTGGCACAATGAGCGCCCCGCCGGACAACTTCCCGCTGCTCACCGGCATCCAGAGCCCGGCGGACCTGCGCCGCCTGCCCGCCGCGAAGCTTCCGGCCCTCGCCGCGGAGCTGCGCGCCTTCCTCATCCAGAGCGTCAGCACACGCGGCGGACACTTTGCCGCGGGCCTCGGCACCGTCGAGCTCACCATCGCTCTGCACTACGTGTACAACACCCCGTACGACCGCCTGCTGTGGGACGTCGGCCACCAGGCCTACCCGCACAAGGTTCTGACCGGTCGCCGCGAGCGGCTGCATACCATCAAGCAGGACGGCGGCCTCGCCCCGTTCCCCTCGCGCGCCGAAAGCGAATACGACACTTTCGGCGTCGGTCACTCGAGCACCTCGATCAGCGCCGCGCTCGGCATGGCGGTCGCCGCTGCCCGCGCCGGCAATGACCGGCGCGTGGTGGCCGTGATCGGCGACGGGGCGATGACGGCGGGCATGGCCTTCGAGGCCCTGAATCACGCCGGCTCTCTCCCGGCCAATCTGCTGGTAATCCTCAACGACAACGACATGTCGATCTCGGAGAACGTCGGCGCGCTCTCCAACCATTTCGCGCGCGTGCTCTCCGGCCGCGTCTATGCGCATCTGCGCGAGGGCGGCAAGAAAGTGCTGCGGCAGATGCCGACGGTGTGGGAGCTGGCGCGCCGTTCCGAGGAGCACCTCAAGGGCATGGTGCTGCCCGGCACGCTGTTCGAGGAAATGGGCTTCAATTACATCGGCCCGATGGACGGTCACGACATCGGGGCGCTGGTGAGGACGCTGCGCAACGTGCGCAAGCTCCGCGGGCCGCAGCTGCTGCACGTCGTCACCCGCAAAGGCAAGGGCTACGCGCCCGCCGAGGCCGATCCGATCAAGTGGCATGGGCCGGGCCCGTTCGATCCGGCGAGCGGCACCATCTTCAAGGAGAAGGCCGGCGGGCCTACCTACTCGCAGGTGTTCGGCCAGTGGCTGTGCGACATGGCGGAGCGCGACCCGCGCATCATCGGCATCACTCCGGCGATGCGCGAGGGCTCCGGCATGGTCGAATTCTCGCGACGCTTTCCCGAGCGCTATTTCGACGTCGCCATCGCCGAGCAGCACGCCGTGACCTTCGCCGCCGGACTCGCCGCGGAGGGCCTGAAACCGGTGGTGGCGATCTATTCGACTTTCCTGCAGCGCGCCTACGATCAGCTGATCCACGATGTGGCGTTGCAGAATCTGCCGGTGGTGTTCGCGCTCGACCGCGCGGGCCTGGTCGGCAGCGACGGCGCCACCCACCAGGGCAGCTACGACCTGAGCTTCGTGCGCTGCATTCCCAACATGGTGGTGATGGCGCCGGCCGACGAGAACGAGTGCCGCCAGATGCTGTACACGGCCAGCACCCTCGACTCACCGAGCATCGTGCGCTACCCGCGCGGCGCCGGCCCCGGGGTGGCGGTGGCCGCCGAGATGACTGCGCTCGCCCTCGGCAAGGCGCAGCTGCGCCGCGAAGGCACGAGCGGACTTGCGCTGCTGGCTTTTGGCGCGCTGGTGACGCCGGCACAGCAGATCGCCGAAGCCCTCGAGGCCACGCTCGTCAACATGCGCTTCGTCAAGCCGCTCGACGAGGAGCTGGTGCTGAGCCTCGCCGCGCGGCACCGTGCGCTCGTCACCCTCGAGGAAAACGCGACGCTCGGCGGCGCGGGCTCGGCGGTCGGCGAGCTGCTCGCCGCCGAAGCGATGCCGATCCCCTTGCTGCAGCTCGGGATTCCCGACCGCTTCATCGAGCATGGCTCGCGCGAGAGCTGCCTCGCCGCCGCCGGGCTCGATGCCGGCTCGCTCCACGCCAGCATCGAGCGCTGGTGGGCGCTGCACGGTCAGGAGCGGCTGCGCTCCGCGGGGGGGAGCTGAATGCCCGGCGAAAGTCATTCTCTGATGCCCGGTGAAATCGCCGCAGGCGATTTCACCCAACAGGCATGAATCCTCCCGCCGCCATCAAGGTCGTCCGCACGCCCCTCGCCGAGGTCGAGGACGTGCAGGGACGCGCCGACACACGCCGGCTGCCGATCAACCGTGTCGGCATCAAGGACATCAGCCATCCGGTGCGGGTCAGGGACCGGTCGGCGGGCGAGCAGCACACGATCGCGACCTTCAACATGTACGTGAGCCTGCCGCACGACTTCAAGGGCACGCACATGTCGCGCTTCGTCGAGGCGCTGCACGCCGAGCGCGAGATCTCGGTCGAGTCTTTCCGCGACATGCTCGCCGGGGTCACCGCGCGGCTCGAGGCGCAGACCGGACACATCGAGATGAGCTTTCCCTTCTTCGTCATGAAGAAGGCGCCGGTGTCCGGCGTCGAGAGCCTGATGGACTATCGCGCGAGCCTCATCGGCGAGCACCACCACGGGCGCACCGAGCTGTGGGTGCGGGTCGCGGTGCCGGTGACCAGCCTCTGCCCCTGCTCCAAGCGCATCGCCGACTACGGCGCCCACAACCAGCGCTCGCGCGTCACCATCACGGCGAAGCTGCGCAGCCACCTGTGGATCGAGGAGCTGATAGAGATCGCCGAGAGCGAAGCCTCGTGCGAGCTCTACGGAATCCTCAAGCGCCCGGACGAGAAGTTCGTGACCGAGCGCGCCTACGACAACCCCAAGTTCGTCGAGGATATGGTGCGGGACGTCGCGGCGCGCCTCAACGCCGATGAGCGCGTCGCCGCCTACGTGGTCGAAGCGGAGAACTTCGAGTCGATCCACAACCACTCGGCTTATGCCCTGATCGAGAACGACAAAGACGCCTGATGACGATTTCTTAATGCGCCCGTCATCCCTGCGACAGGCCCCTGCCGCTAACTTGTGCCCATGACCAACATCAAGGCGGTGATTGCCGCACTGGCCCTGCTGGCCGTCGGCACGACGCTCGCCGCCGCAGCGCCGGCGGCGCCCGCCGCCGTTCCCGTGAAGCATCCGACGCTCAAGTCCTGCAGCCGGGAAGCGACCACGAAGAAGCTCACCGGCAAGGAGCGCGAGCAGTTCGTGAAGGATTGCCTGGCCAACAAGAAGACGCCGGCGCCGGTGGCACCACCGCACAGTCAGTGACAGGCCCGAACCGGCCTGCTGGAGCCCAGTCCCTGATGCGTAGCCGGCAAAAACGACGCTTTTTGCCGGCGGCCCACGCAGTGATGTCCGCCGAAATTGCCGCAGGCAATTTCGGCCCATAGACAATCAACGAGGCAGGTCGACTACCACCCGCAGTCCCGGGTCGTTGCTCTCGAGCTGCAGCCGCCCGCGGTGCAGCCGTGCGATCGCGGCCACCAGGCTCAAGCCGAGCCCGCTGCCCTCCTGCTTGCCGGGCCCGAACCTCGCAAAGGGCTGGCCGGCCCGGGCACGATCCTCCGCGGCAATGCCCGGGCCGTTGTCGCTGACGGTGAGCCGCACCGAGTCGGCGAGCCGGCGCACCGCAACCTCGATGCGGCCGCCCGCGGGAACGTACTTGAGACCATTCTCGATCAGATTGGTGAGCAGCTGCGCGAGCAGCTGACGGTTGCCCTGTACCAGCGCCTGCGGCTCGTTCTGGCAGGCCAGCTGCACCCCCTGCGCGCCGGCCACCGGCTCGAACAGGTCCACGAGCTCCGTGGCCAGCTCGCCGAGGTCTACCGCCGCGGGCGCAGCCAGCGGGGCGCCCGATTCGGCGAGTGCGATCTGCAGCAGTGTTGCGAGCGTGCGCTGCAGCTGATCGACCTCGCGCAGCGCCGCCTCGACCGACTCGTGCACGGCGGGCTCGAGCGCCGGGGAGCGCAGCAGCAGCGCATCCATGCGCGTGCGCAGCCGGTGCAGGGGCGCGCGCAGGTCGTGCGCGGTGCTGTCGAAGGTGGCGCGCAGCGTCCCGGCCTGATCCTGCAGCCGGTCGAGGATGCGGTTCACCGATCGGGCCAGCGAGTCGAATTCGTCGTTGGCGCCCGCCACCGGCAGGCGCGAGCCGAGATCCCCCGCCATGATGCGCTCGCAGGTACGCGTCACCTCGTCCACGCGACGCGCGAGGCGGAAGCTGAACCAGTAGCCGGCCAGCGCCGCCACCAGCGCCGAGAGTCCGATGCCCCAGAGGGTCGCGGCGCGGAATTTCTCGGCGAAGCGCCTCCCCTGAGAGATGTCGGTGCCGACCAGCAGCAGGTCGCCGCCGGGGAGCGGGTGCACCGCGGCCCGCACCGGGTGAACGGCGCGCCGGCCGGGCTCGATGGTGGCGATCTCGAATTCCGGGCGTGTCTCCACCGGCATGCCGTCGAACGGCCAGCTGGTGACGTTGCCGGCGATACGCTCGAAGTTTGCGTCCGCGATCATGTAGACGGCGCCGATGCGGCCCCAGCTGTCGATGCGCAGGTTGATCTCGTCGGTCAGGCCGTCCAGTCCGCTGCGCGCGTATTTCTCCTCGAGACTCTTCAGCTCGGTGTCGATGATCAGGTCGACCTCATCGGTGATCAGGCTCTCGGTGAGCAGATAGGCGCTGCCCAGGGTCACGGCGACCGCCAGGGTCACCAGCAGCGTATAGGCTGCCGACAGGCGGAAGGCGGTGGTGTTGAAGAGGGCGGGCTTCACGCGCTCTTGGCTCGCTGCCGCGAGCATCGTGACAGGACGTCCGCTGCGAGCCTCATACTAGGCATCGCTGCGCAGCACGTAGCCCGAGCCGCGCACCGTATGGATCAGGGGGTGATCGCTGCCGCGGTCGATCGCCTGCCGCAGCCGGCTGATGTGCACGTCGATCAGGTTGCTCTGCGGGTCGAAGTGCAGGTCCCACACGCCCTCGAGCAGCATGGTGCGTGTCACCACCTGCCCGGCGCGCCGCATGAGGAACTCGAGCAGCTTCAGCTCGCGCCCGGTGAGCTCGACCTCGCGTCCGCCGCGGGTCACGCGCCGCGCCAGCAGATCGAACTCCAGGTCCTCGACCTTGAGCCGCGTGCTTTGCGGGGCGCTGGTGCGCCGCCGCAGCAGCGCCTCGATGCGCGCCAGGAGCTCGGCGAATGAGAATGGCTTGGTGAGATAGTCGTCGCCCCCCGCCTTGAGTCCGCGGATGCGGTCATCGACGCTGCCGAGAGCCGACAGCACCAGCACCGGCGTGCTGAGGCCCTTGCGGCGCATGAGCTCGATGATCGCCAGGCCGTCGATGTGCGGCAGCATGCGGTCGGTGACCACCAGGTCGAACTGGCCCTCGGTGGCGCGAAACAGTCCCTCGCGCCCGTCGGCGGCGTGATCGACCGTGTAGCCGCTCTCGCGCAGCCCCTTGACCAGGAAGCGCGCGGCCTCGGTGTCATCCTCGATCAGCAGTACGTGCACGGGGAAATAATCTATTGGAAAAATCGCCTGACGGCGATTCTAGCGCCGCAGCCCGTGCGGGCCGGGGGCGGGCGCAGCTGCCCGGGGCTGTTGCCGGGTCAGGAGGCGCGCGCGGCGGGCGAGCGCTCGGCGCTCTGCAGGCGCGCGATCAGCGAGCGCAGGAACACCCGGTTGAAGCGCAGCTGACAGGAGGCCGAGACCTGCTCGAGCAGCGTCGAGCTCACCTTGAGGACGGTGACTGCGGCGGCGGCGCGGATGGTCGCGGTGCGCTTGGCGCCCGGGACGTAGCTGGCCTCGCCGAAACAGTCGCCGGTGTCGAGGCCGCCGACGCGCTGGCCGTGGCGCTCGACCGCACAGGCGCCGGTCACCAGAATGTAGAAGCGATCGTCCATCTCCCCTTCCTTGACGATCTCCTCACCGGCGGTGTAGTCCTGCCAGCTGCTGGCGCGCAGCACTTCCCAGATCTCGGCGTGCGAGAACTCGTGGAAGAACTTCAGGCGGCGCAGCACGCCAAACTGCTCCTGGCGATCGATGCGCGCGTTGGCCTCGCGCAGGTGCTGGTGCACGCGGGTGAGCTCGGCGGCGAAATCGAGCCCGCTCTTGTGGCGCTTGGTGGGATCCTTCTGCAGCGCCGTGGCGACCACCGCCTCCAGCTCCTCCGGCACGTCTTTGCGCAGCGTGTGAATGGGCGGCGGTGTGGCGTAGACGATCTGATGCAGGAGCTTCTGCAGGTTGCCGGCGCGGAACGGCCGCTGTCCGGTGAGCAGCTCGTACATCACCGCGCCGAGGGAGTAGAGGTCGGAGGCGTTGGTGAGATCGAGGCTCTGCACCTGCTCGGGCGACATGTAGGAAGGGCTGCCGGCGATGCCCTCGATGCGCGAGATGTCCGAGTCCTGCACCAGCGCGATGCCGAAGTCGATGATGCGCACGTCGCTGTCCTGCGTGAGCATCACGTTGGATGGCTTGATGTCGCGGTGGATCACGCCGCGCGAGTGCGCGTAGTGCAGCGCCTTGGCGCACTTGAAGATGATCTCCACCGTGTCGTCGATGCGCAGCAGATTGTCCGGGCGGCAGTAGGCCGCGAGCGTGCGCGCACCGTGCACGTGCTCGGTGACGATGTAACAGTGTCCGTTTTCCTCGCCGGCGTCGTAGATCGGCAGGATGTGCGGGTGCTGCAGCATCCCGACGAGGTGCGCTTCCGACAGGAACATCTTGCGCGCGATGCGCGCACGTTCCTCGTCGCCGCCGGTGTCCATGTTGTACACCTTGATGGCGACGTCGCGCCCGTAGTAGGCATCGTGGGAGAGGTAGACGACGCCGGTGCTGCCGCGTCCGACTTCCTTGATAACCGCATACTTGCCGATTTTGTCGGGCATGCGCACACCCGGCTTGGCGGGCGGTATGGATCTTGAGGCCGGTAGTGTCATGGCGTTCGGCAGCAGCCGCAGGCGCGTCAGGATACGGTGTCACCTATGGCACGACTGTGATGCACGCCGCAGCCTCCCTGCCCCTGCCACGCCCGGCTGCCGCCCGCACCCCGCAGGCTCAGCGCAGAGGATCAGCGGAAATGCTGGTATCCCGAATGCGAGAACTCCATCACAGTACCCGAGCGCACGACCGCCGCTCCGCGTGCAGCGCGCAGGGCGCCGATGCGACGGTAGTTCCACTGCGCCGGAATGAGCTCGCGCTCGAGCTGCGCGCGGCGCTCCGGCGGCACGGTGAAGCACAGCTCGTAGTCATCGCCGCCCGTGAGGGCGAGCTCACGCGCCGCATCGCCTCCGAGGGTCTGCGCCAGCGGCTGCGACACCGGCAGCTCCTCGAACCCGATCTCGAGTCCGCAGCCGCTCGCGCTCGCGAGCTTGCCGGCGTCCCCGAGCAGCCCGTCGGAGACGTCGATGCACGCACTCGCGTAACTCCGCAGCCGTTCCCCGAGCTCGACCCGCGGCGTCGGCAGCAGAAAGCGCTCGCGCAGGTAGGCGGCCGCCTCCGCGGGCGCGGTGAGCTGCCCCTGCTCGAGCCTCAGGCCCGCGGCCGCATCGCCGGGCGTGCCCGACACGAACACGAGATCTCCGGGGTGCCCGCCGGCGCGGCTGAGCGCGCGGCCGGCCGGCACGTGCCCGAGCAGCTGCACGCTGATGCACAAAGGCCCGCGCGTGGTATCGCCGCCGACCAGAGCCACCTCGTGTGCGCGCGCCAGCGAACCCAGGCCCGCCGCGAACTCCTCGAGCCAGCGCTCGTCGGCCTGCGGGAGCGTCAGGGCGAGCAGCGCCCAGGCCGGGCGCGCTCCCATCGCCGCGAGGTCGCTCAGGTTCACCGCCAGCGAGCGATGGCCGATCGCAGCCGCGGGCGCGGTGAGCGGGAAGTGCACGCCCGCGACCAGCGTGTCGGTGGTCGCCACCAGCTGCATGCCCGGCGGACACTCGAGCAGCGCCGCATCGTCGCCGACGCCGAGCGCGACGTCACTGCGCTGCGCGCCACAGCTGCGGAAGAACCGCGAGATGAGCTCCGTTTCCGACAGCGCCATGTATGTACTACCGGGCTAATGCTCGGCGGGCCGCAGCGTGCGCGCGGCGCGGTCCAGAACCGCGTTGACGAACTTGTGGCCGTCGGTCGCACCGAAGCGCCGGGCGAGCGTCACCGCCTCGTTGATCGCGGTGCGATAAGGGACGGCGGGCTCGAACTCGAGCTCGTAGAGCCCGATGAGCAGCACCGCGTGCTCGATCGGATCGAGCAGCGGTCCCTCGCGGTCGCTGACGGTCGCGAGCCGCGCCTCGAGCGCCACACGGTGGCTCACGACACCTTCGATGAGCGCGCGGAAATATTCACGATCGGCGCGCGGCATGTCCTCGGCATCGGCGAACTCGCTCACCAGGTCCTGCCAGGGACCCTCGTTCAGCTGCCAGCGGTACAGGGCCTGCAGCGCCAGCTTGCGTGCCACGCTGCGCGCGCCGGAGAACTGCTGTGGCCGGGCGCTCATTGGCTGAAATCAAATTCGCTTGAGCAGCGCTGCCATCTCGAGCGCCGCGTCCATGGCCTCGGCGCCCTTGTTGCCGGCGCCCGGCGCGGCGCGCGTGCGCGCCTGCTCGAGCGTCTCGACCGTGAGCACGCCGAAGGCGATCGGCACGCCGGTGTCGAGCGCCGCCTGCTGTAGCCCACGCGCACATTCGCCGGCGACGTACTCGAAGTGGGGCGTGTCGCCGCGGATCACGCACCCCAGAGCGACTACCGCCTCGTAGCGGCCGCTGCCGGCGAGCCTGGCCGCGGCGAGCGGCAGCTCGAAGGCGCCCGGCACTCTCACGATGGCGAGATCGTCGGCGGCGCCGCCGCGCTCGAGCCAGGTGGCGCTCGCGCCCTGGACCAGCGCGTCGACGATCAGATCATTGAAGCGCGCGGCCACGAGCGCGACCCGGCGGCCGCGGGCGCTGACCTCGGCGTCGGCTGGCCGCGAGCCGCTCACCCCTCTTCCCCGACATAGCCCTCGATCTCCAGGTCGAAGGCCGAGATGCCGTGCATCTGCTTGGGCGCCGACAGTACCCGCATGCGGGTGACGCCGAGATCCTTGAGGATCTGCGCCCCGATCCCGAAGGTACGCAGCACCGCGCCCTCGCCGACCGGCGGCGCGCTCTCGGCGGCGCCACCGGGCCCGGCTGAGGCAACCAGTTCGCGCAGCGCCGCGCCGAGCTCGGCCGGCGTCTCGGGCTGGCGCAGCAGCACGACCACACCGCTCCCTGCCTCGGCGATGCGCGCGAGCGCGGCCTGCAAGGTCCAGGCGCGCCCCGCGGTGCGTACCCCGAGCAGGTCGCGCAGCGTATCGGGCAGGTGCACGCGCACCAGCGGCGGCTGCGGGCCATCGAGCCGGCCGCGCGCGAGCGCCAGGTGCACCTCGAGACTGACGCGATCCTGGTAGGCGTAGAGGTGAAAGTCGCCGAGCGCGGTCTGCACGGTCTGCTCCCCGATGCGCTCCACGGAGCGCTCGGTGCGCAGACGATGGCGAATGAGCGCGGCGATCGTGCCCATCTTGAGACGATGCCGGCCGGCGAACGCCTCGAGCTGCGGCCGGCGCGCCATGGTGCCGTCGTCGTTCATGATTTCGCACAGCACCCCGACGGGCGTCAGGCCCGCGAGCCGGCAGAGGTCGACCGCCGCCTCGGTATGCCCGGCGCGCACCAGCACCCCGCCGGCGCGCGCGCGCAGCGGGAAGATATGGCCCGGACGCGCAAAATCGGCCGGCGCCGACTGCGCCGCGGCCAGCGCACGAATGGTGGCCGCCCGGTCCGCGGATGACACGCCCGTGGTGGTGCCGGTGCGCAGGTCGACCGATACCGTGAAGGCGGTGCGCTGCGACTCGCTGTTGGCCGGCACCATCTGCGGCAGCTCGAGCGAGGCGAGGCGCTCCTCTTCCATCGGCACGCAGATGATCCCGCTCGTGTGGCGGATCATGAAAGCGACCGCTTCGGGGTTGGCGTGCTCGGCCGCCATGATGAGATCGCCCTCGTTCTCGCGGTCCTCGTCGTCCACGACCACGACCATCCGCCCGGCACGCAGCTCCGCCAGCAGCTCGTCGATCGAGCTGAGCTCGGGCGGCGGGGCGGCCGGTTTGCCAGGCAATGAGACGAGTTTGGACATGAACGGTCAGTATACCCGACCGTTCGCGCCGCCCCGGCGCCCGGCGGCCCGGTGGCTAGTGCGCCGCGGCCGCGGGCGGCAGGAGCGGCAACACCGCCTGCGTCAGCGTCTCTTCCGTGACTCCATTGGCGGATAGCAGACGTGCGCGCACCACGCCGCTCGGATCGATGATCCAGGTCATCGGCACCGCGAGCGGCGGGCCGAAGCCGTTCGCCCGCGCCGTCGCTGCCAACACCGCCGGGTAGGCGAACTGGCGCATGATCTCCAGGACCTGCTTGCGGTCGTGGCTGTCATCGACACTGACTCCGACGAGCGCGAGTCCCTGAGAGCGGTGCGCGAGATAGAAGCGGTTGAGGAGCGGCATCTCCGCGCGGCACGGGCCGCACCAGCTCGCCCAGAAGTTCACGATCACGACTTTGCCGCGCAGGGCGGCGAGGTCGAAGGTCTGGCCGTCGAGCTGCGGTGCGATGAGCGGCGGAGCGCTCTTGCCGATGGCTGGCGCGTCGGCCGGCAGGGCGGCGCTTGCGATCAGCAGCAGCATCGCGAGCGCGCTGGCAGTGAGTTTGCGCATGGTCGATTCCTCCTTGTCAGAAATGCCAGCTCACATTGAGCTTGAAGATCACCGGTGCCATCAACTGGTTGCCGCTCGCGTTGGTGTAGACCGGGAGCCCCACGTCCGCGTAGATGCGCAGCGCCCCGCGGTCGAGCTCCACACCCGGCGTCGCGAAGACGCGCGTATAACCGGTATCCGCCGGGTCGCCGCCGGGTCCACCGTCGTGAGCACGGTTGCTGAGCTCGATCTGTGCGATCGGTGTCACACGCATCGTGCCGAAACTCAGGCCGCCGTAGTAGACCCCCGCCGCGGCGTCGAGCTCGCCGCCCGGGCGGTAGCCCGACTTGTGAGCCATCGGCTTCTGCCACTGTGCGTTGACGAACCAGCTCCAGCGGTTATCGGCGCTGAGACTGCCGAGGTGATAGGCGCCGAGCAGCAGGTCCGTGCTGCCGGAGCCGATTTCGACGTCCGGATCGAAGTACGGATAGCTCGAGTCCCCGGTCGGGAGCTTGACTCCCAGGGTGAGGCCGCTGGAAAGATCCGCCGAGAAGCCCGTGTAGACCGCTTTCAGCCTCACGTCGCCGATGGCGGAGTGATCGAAGCTGCCGAGGCTGCCGTCGGTGAGCGTGGTGGTGAACTGCCGCCGCCACCAGGGCACCTCGAGCATGACGCCCCAGGATCGGTTGAAGAGATATTCGCCCCCCAGGGTCGTGAACCAGCTGCGGATGCCCTTGTCGGGGTTGGCTGGCGCGGGTGCGCTCGCGGGACCGCTCCAGTTGCGGTCCTGGTTCATATAGTCCTCTTCCACGAAGACCATGCCGCCGGTGTGGGTGGGGAACATCGAGCTCGTGCCGACATCGAACACGCCGCAGCCGCAGGCACAGGCGGCGCCGAGCCCCGGCGCGGCGCAGGCGATGACCGTCACCGCTCCGAGTGCCGATCGCCTCACTGATCAGCCGCGAACGGCCAGCAGCCGCTCGAGGTAGCGGGCCAGCTGGTCGACCTCGATGTTGACAGCCGTTCCCGCCATCGCCCCACCGAGCGTGGTCGCGGTCTGAGTATGGGGAATGATGTTGACGCCGAAGCTCGAGCCGGCGACCTCGTTGACCGTAAGGCTCACGCCGTCGACGGTCACCGAGCCCTTGGGAGCGATGTAGCGCATCAGCTCCGGCGTCGCGGCGATCGTCAGCCGCCGTGAGCGCGCATCGGCTTCGCTGCCGGTCACCCGCGCAACCGCGTCGACGTGGCCGGACACGAGGTGTCCACCGAGCGCATCGCCGGCGCGCAGCGCTGGCTCGAGGTTCACGGCGGCTCCGACCGCGAGTGAGCCGAGCGTCGTGAGCGCCAGCGTCTCGCGGGAAAGATCGACGCTAAAGCTGCGGCCGGCACGCGCGGTCACCGTCAGGCAGCAGCCCTGCACGCAGACGCTGTCGCCGATGCCGAGGCGCGCCCCATCGAGGCGGGTGAAGGCGATGGCCAGGCGCAGGTCGCCGCCGCGGTCCTCGCGCTCGGTGATGCGCCCCATATCCGCCACGATTCCGGTGAACATCAGCCGCCCTCGCCAGCTTGTGCCGCCGAGGCGCGCGCCTCGTCAGCCTCCGCCGGGAGCTCGGCACCGGCGCGCAGGCGCAGCCGCGCATCTCCCCCCAGATCGCGCGCCTCGACGAGGCCGAAGGACGGCGCAGCGGCGAGGTCCGGGAGACGCGGCAGCGCGACCAGCGGCCGCGCATCGGGTCCGAGCAGCTTCGGCGCCACATAGAGCAGCAGCTCGTCGACCAGCGACTGCCGCACGAGTGCGCCCGCCAGGGTCGCGCCCGCCTCCACCTGCAGCTCGTTGATTTCGAGCTCGCCGAGACGCTCGAGCGCCATGAACAGCGGGACCCGCCCCGCCTCCGCCGGCAGCGTCTCGATGCGCGCTCCCTGGGCTGCGAGCGCGGCTGCCCGTGCCTCCCAGCGCGGATCTGCCGCCGGCAGGGCGCTCAGGATCAGCACCTCGCCGGGCACGCTGAACAGGCGCGCTTCAGGGGGTGTGCGCAGCGAGCTGTCGAGCACCACGCGCAGCGGCTGCTGCCCCTCCGCGCCCTCCCCGGCGGGCAGCCTCACATCGAGCCGTGGATCGTCGGCGAGCACCGTACCGACGCCGGTCAGCACCGCGGAGCTGCGTGCGCGCCAGTGTTGCACGTCGGCGCGCGCCGCAGCGCCACTGATCCAGCGGCTCGCGCCGCTCGCGAGCGCGGTACGGCCGTCGAGGCTCATCGCGAGCTTCACGCGCACCCAGGGACGTCCGTGCCGCATGCGCTTGAGGAAGCCGCAGTTGAGCTCGGCGGCTTCCCCGGCCATGAGGCCCTCCTCCACGCGCACGCGCGCCTCGCGCAGGCGCGCCGCGCCGCCTCCGTCCACGCGGGGGTTGGGATCGGCTACCGCATATACGACGCGCGCCACGCGCGCCGCCAGCAGTGCCGCGGCGCACGGCGGCGTGCGGCCCTGGTGATTGCACGGCTCGAGCGTTACGTAGACGGTCGCGCCGGCGGCGCGTCCGCCCGCCGCCTGCAGCGCTGCGACCTCGGCATGCGCTTCCCCGGCGCGCTCGTGCCAGCCTTCGCCGACGATGCGCTCGCCCTGTGCGATCACGCAGCCGACGCGCGGGTTGGGGTGAGTCGTGGTGAGTCCGCGCGCGGCGAGCTCGAGCGCGCGCGCCATCGCCTTGCGGTCGAAATCAGTGAACATCGTCGTCACGGCTCATGCGGCTCCCCGGTTCATTCCGGTTTGCCGCCGGGACCCGGCTCGCCGTCGTCGTTGGCCGGCTCGAGCGGCAGGAGCGGCAGCTGATCGCGGTCGGCGGCGCGCCCTGCGCGGCGCTTGTGGGCGGGGCGCGGCGCCGCCCGCAGCGGCGTGGCGCTGCGTGCGCGGCGCAGCCGCTCGATCTCGTCGTGGAAGGCCTCGACGTCCTGGAACTGTCGGTAGACGGAGGCGAAGCGCACATACGCCACTTCATCGAGGTGTCGCAGCTCCTCCATCACCAGCTCGCCGATCGCGCGCGAGCTCACCTCGCGATCCCCGAGGCTGCGCACCGCGTGGACGATGCGGCTCACGGCCTCATCGAGCTGTTCGCGCGCCACCGGGCGCTTCTCCAGCGCTTTCTCCATGCCGGCACGCAGCTTCGCCTCGTCGAAGGTCTCGCGCGCACGGTCGCCCTTGACCACCATCGGCATGACGAGCTCGGCGGTCTCGAAGGTCGTGAAGCGCTCGCCGCACTTCAGGCACTCGCGCCGGCGGCGGATCTGGCGCCCCTCGCCGGCGAGCCGCGAGTCGTTGACCTTGGTCTCTTCGTGGCCGCAGAAGGGACAGTGCATGCGTCAGGAGCCGTACACCGGGAAGCGCCGGCACAGCTCGACCACCTGCGGGCGCACGCGCTCGACCGCCGCCGCCGCGCCCTCGGCGTCCAGGATCTGCGCGATGAGGTCGACCACCTGCTCGACCTCGGCCTCGCGGAAGCCGCGGGTGGTGGCCGCGGGACTGCCGATGCGCAGCCCGCTGGTCACCATCGGCGGGCGCGGGTCGTTCGGTACCGCGTTCTTGTTGACGGTGATGTTGGCCCGGCCGAGCGCTGCGTCCGCATCCTTGCCGGTGATGTTGCGGTCCGCGAGGCTCATGAGGAACAGGTGGTTGTCGGTACCACCGGACACGATCGGGTAGCCGCGCTTGATGAAGCGCGCCGCCATGGCGCGCGCGTTCGCCAGCACCTGGCGCTGGTAGTCCTTGAACTCCGGCTGCAGTGCCTCGAGCAGCGCCACCGCCTTGGCGGCGATGACGTGCATCAGGGGTCCTCCCTGGGTCCCCGGAAACACCATCGAATTGAGCTTCTTCGTGATCTCCTCGTTGGCGCGCGCCAGGATCAGTCCGCCGCGCGGTCCGCGCAGGGTCTTGTGAGTGGTGGTCGTCACCACGTCGGCGTGCGGCAGCGGATTTGGATAGAGTCCCGCCGCCACCAGCCCCGCGACGTGCGCCATGTCCACGACGAAGTACGCCCCGACGGCGCGCGCGATCTCGGCAAAGCGCGCCCAGTCGACGATGCGCGAATAGGCCGAGAAGCCCGCGATGATCATCTTCGGGCGGTGCTCCTCGGCGAGGCGCCGCACCTGCGCGTAGTCGATCTCGCCGCTCTCGGGACGGATGCCGTACTGGGCCGCGCGCAGGAACTTCCCGGAGAAATTGACCCTGGCACCGTGCGTCAGGTGTCCGCCGTGGTCGAGACTCATGCCGAGGATCGGATCTCCGGGCTGTACCAGCGCGAAGTAGGCGGCGGCGTTCGCCTGCGAGCCGGAGTGCGGCTGCACGTTGGCGTAATCGGCGCCGAACAGCTGCTTGGCGCGGTCGATCGCCAGCTGCTCGACCACGTCGACGTACTCGCAGCCGCCGTAGTAGCGTTTGCCGGGATAGCCTTCCGCGTACTTGTTGGTGAGCACCGAGCCCTGCGCCGCGAGCACCCGCGGGCTCGCATAGTTCTCGGAGGCGATGAGCTCGACGTGCTCCTCCTGGCGGCGGCGCTCGCCCTCCAGGGCACGCCACAGCTGGGGATCGAAGTCGGCGATCGTTTCGGTGGTGCGGAACATACGGCTCAGCCTTACGCGGTGCGGCGGCGGGAATCAGGGCTCGAAAATTGTACCGGATCGACCCCACCGCCGCCCTTGTCGTGCGGCGGCGCGGTCGCGTAAAGCGCGCGACACGCCGCTCTAGAGGAGGTTTTCCAGCACCGCGTTCCAGGCCTGGGCGAGGTTGTTGCGGTTGTAGCCGCCGCCGCCGAGCGCCAGCACCCGACCGTGCCCGAGCCGCTCGGCCAGCTCGCTCAGGGACCGGCCCGCCTGCCCGTGCGAGCGGGCCGTGAGCCGCAGATGCGTGATCGGGTCGCCCTCGAGGCTGTCGGCGCCGCACTGCAGGATGACGAACTCCGGCTCGAAGCGCTCGAGGTGCGCCACCACACGCGGCCACACGCCGCTGAAGAACTCATCGTCGGCGCCTGGAGGGAGCGGTACGTTCAGCTTCATGCCGACCGCGGCCCCGCGGCCGGTCTCGCCGCTCGCGCCCGTGCCCGGATACAGATAGCGCCCGTCCTCGTGCAGGTCGGCGAACACCACCGCGGCGTCGTCCTCGAATGCATAGAAGACGCCGTCGCCGTGATGCGCGTCGATGTCGACGTAGGCGACGCGCTTGAGCCCGGCGCGCTTCAGCATCTCGATGGCCACGCCGCAGTCGTTGAACACGCAGAAGCCGGCGGCGCGGTCGCGCGCGGCGTGATGCAGTCCCGCGATCGGCACGAAGGCGCGGCGGCACTCGCCGCGCATGATGGCCTCCATCGCGCTCAGGGTGGCTCCGACCACACCCGCCGCCGCCTCATACACGCCGCGGTAGGCGGGCGTGTCGCCGGCATCCAGCAATCCCGTGCCGCTGACGGAGCGCTCGCGTACGAACTCGAGGTAGGCGGGGCTGTGGAAGGCGCGCAGTTCCTCCTCGGAGGCCGTGCGCGGCTCGAGCAGCTGCACGCGGCGATCGAGGCCGCGCGCTTCGAACTCGCGCGTGAAGGCGGCGAGCCGGTCCGGGCCGAACGGGTGACCGTCGCCGAAGCTGTAGCGAGCGAGACGCTCGCTCACCACCACCGCCACGCTGGGCTTCATGGCGGGAGCCTAACACAGCGGCCCCGACCCATCGCCAAGGCGGCCCCGCCTCGCCCATAATCCCGCGCCCCATGGCTCAATACATCTATACGATGAACCGCGTCTCCAAGGTGGTGGCACCTAAGCGGGTCATCCTGCGCGACATCAGCCTCTCGTTCTTCCCCGGCGCCAAGATCGGGGTGCTGGGCCTCAATGGTGCCGGCAAGTCGACGCTGCTGCGGATCATGGCCGGACTCGACCGCGATATCGACGGCGAGGCGCGCCCGCAAAGCGGCATCCGCATCGGCTTCCTGCCGCAGGAGCCGCAGCTCGACCCGGCCAAGGATGTGCGTGTCACCGTGAGGGAAGGCCTCGGCGAGACCTTCCGCCAGCTCGAGGAGTTCAACCACATCAGCGAGCGCTTTGCGGAACCCATGTCCGAAGAGGAGATGAGCGCGCTGCTCGAGCGCCAGGCCGAGCTGCAGGATGCCATCGACGCCGCCGGCGGCTGGGAGCTCGAGCGCAAGCTCGAGATCGCAGCCGACGCGCTGCGTCTGCCGCCGTGGGAGGCCGGCATTGCGACTCTCTCCGGCGGTGAGAAGCGCCGCGTGGCGCTCTGCCGGCTGCTGCTGTCCGCCCCCGACATGCTGTTGCTCGATGAGCCGACCAATCACCTGGATGCCGAGTCGGTCGGTTGGCTCGAGCGCTATCTGGAGGAGTATCCGAGCACCGTCATCGCCGTGACGCACGACCGCTACTTCCTCGACAACGTGGCGGAGTGGATTCTCGAGCTGGACCGCGGCTACGGCATTCCCTGGCACGGCAACTACTCCTCCTGGCTCGAGCAGAAAGAGCAGCGCCTGGCGCTCGAGGAGCGCGAGCACGAAGCTCTGCGGCGCACGCTGGCGCACGAGCTCGAATGGGTGCGGCAGAATCCGCAGGCACGGCGCGCCAAGAGCAAGGCGCGCCTGCAGCGGTACGAGGAGCTCGCCTCGCGCGAGTTCCAGCAGCGCAACGAGACCAACGAGATCTATATTCCGCCGGGCGAGCGGCTCGGCGATCTGGTAATAGCGGCCGAGGGGCTGCGCAAGGGCTACGGTGAGCGGCTGCTGATCGACAACCTGAGCTTCAGCCTGCCGCGCGGCGGCATCGTCGGCGTCATCGGCCCCAACGGCGCCGGCAAGACCACGCTGTTTCGCATGTTGACGGGGGGCGAGCAGCCCGATGCCGGCGAGATCCGCTCCGGACCGAGCGTGCGCCTTGCCTACGTCGACCAGTCGCGCCAGTCGCTCGATGACAGCAAGACCGTGTGGCAGGAGATCTCGGGCGGCCTCGACACGATCAAGGTCGGCGCCTACGAGACCGCCTCGCGCGCTTATGTGGGGCGCTTCAACTTCAAGGGAGCGCAGCAGCAGCAGCTGATCGGCGAGCTCTCCGGCGGCGAGCGCAATCGCGTGCACCTCGCCAAGGTGCTGCGCGCCGGCGGCAATGTGCTGCTGCTCGATGAGCCCACCAACGATCTGGACGTCGAGACGCTGCGTGCGCTGGAAGAGGCGCTGCTCGCCTTTCCCGGCTGCGCCGTCGTGATCTCCCACGACCGCTGGTTCCTCGACCGCATCGCCACCCACATCCTGTCCTTCGAGGGCGACTCGCAGGTGGTGTGGTTCGAGGGGAACTACCAGGAGTACATGGCCGACTTCCAGCGACGCCGCGGCGCGGAGGCCCTGCAACCCCACCGCATCAGGTACAAGCCGCTCACGCGCTGAAGCAACCGGCCGCGAACCGTGTCTGCGCCGATCGCAAAACCGCCGGATTCCGGCAAGCAAGGCAGCCACTGGCGCTGGCTCGGGCCGCTGGCGGCGCTGCTGGTGTTCGCCGCGGTGGCGCTGATCCTGCACCGTGAGCTCATGCATCTGCACGTGCGCAGTGTCCTCATTCACCTGCACACCATACCGCGCCGCCAGGTGCTCGCAGCGCTCGGCTTCACCGCCGCGAGCTACTGGCTGCTCACCAACTACGACGTGCTGGCGCTCGCCTATCTGCGCCGCCGGCTCCCGTACCCGCGGATCGTGTTCACCTCCTTCATCGCCTACTCCTTCGGGCACACGCTCGGCTTCGCGGCTTTCACCGGTGCGGCGATCCGTTTCCGCCTCTATGCGACGGCCGGGGTGAGTGCGGTGGAGGTCGCCACGATCTCGGCATTCGCGAGTCTCTCGCTCGGCATCGGGCTCGCCACCATCGCCGGGCTGTCGCTGTTCCTCTCGCCGACGCACGCGACCCAGATCCTGCATCTGCATCGCAACTGGTCGCTGCTCGCCGGCACGGTGCTGCTCGGCGCGGTCGCCCTCTACGCGTTGTGGGCGACGCTCGCGCGGGGCAGGCTCGAGCTGCGCGGCTGGGCGCTGCGCGCCCCGGGGCCGGCGCTGGGACTCGCGCAGCTCGCTCAGTCGGTCGTCGACCTGTCGCTGTCCGCCGCCGTGCTCTGGTCGCTCCTGCCCGCGGACGCGCACGTCGGCTTCGTTCCCTTTCTCGGCACCTACGCCCTCGCGGTCATCGCCGGAATCATCAGCCACGTACCGGGCGGCGTCGGCGTGTTCGAGGCGGTGATGCTGTTCACTCTCCCCGGAATTCCGGCGGATGCGCTGCTCGGCTCGCTGCTCGCCTATCGCGGCGTTTACTACCTCGTGCCCCTGGTGTTCGGCACGCTGCTGTTCGGCTCCAAGGAGCTGGCGGCGCAGCGCAGCCGCATGCGGCGCGCGCAGGAGCTCGCCTCCGCGTACATCATCCCGGTGGTACCGCAGGTCGCCGGTGCGCTCACGTTTCTCTCGGGCGCCCTGCTGCTGTTCTCGGGAGCGACGCCCGGGGTCGAGGAGCGACTCGCTTTCCTCAACCGCTTCATGCCGCTCGCCGTGCTCGAGCTGTCGCACCTCGCCGGCAGCATCATCGGCATCGGGCTCCTGGTGCTGGCGCGCGCACTGTTCCGCCGCGTGCAAGGCGCCTACCACATCACCGTGTGGCTGCTGCTGGCGGGCATCTTCGCCTCGCTCCTCAAGGGCCTCGACTTCGAGGAAGCGCTGCTCCTGGCGCTGGTGCTCGCGGTGCTGATGCTCGGCCGGCGTGCGTTCTACCGACCGACCGCGATCCTCGAGGAGCGCTTCACGCCGGTGTGGGTGGCGAGCATCGCCGGCGTCGTGGCCATGGCGGTGTGGCTCGGCGTCGTCTCCTACCGGCACATCGCCTACAGCCACGACTTGTGGTGGACCTTCGCCTTCGACGGCAACGCGCCGCGCATGCTGCGCGCCTCGCTTTCGATCGTGGTGCTCGGCACCGCCTACGTCCTGCTCAACATGCTGCGGCCGGCGCGGCCCGAGCCCGCGGTGGCGGGCCCCGGAGAGCTCGCCCGCGCGCGCCCGCTCATCGAGCAGTGCGACAGCACCCTGGCGAACGCGGCGCTCACCGGCGACAAGCGTCTGCTGTTCAACGACGCGGGCACTGCCTTCGTCATGTACCAGATCGCCGGGCGCAGCTGGATCGCGCTCGGCGACCCGGTAGGCGCGCGCGAGGGCGCGGAGGAGCTGGTGTGGCGCCTGCGCGAGATGTCGGACCGTCACGGCAGCGAGCCCGTGTTCTATCAGGTGTGCGCCGATCGCCTGTCCCTGTACGTCGACCTGGGTCTCGCCGCCCTCAAGATCGGTGAGGAGGCGCGCGTACCGCTCGCCTCATTCTCGCTGGAGGGCGGCGCGCGCGCCGAGCTCCGTCAGGCGCACCGTCGCGCCGAGCGGGACGGCGCGAGCTTCGAGGTGGTGCCGCCGCAGGGCGTCGCGGCCCTGCTGCCATCGCTGCAGCGCGTCTCCGACGCCTGGCTGGCGGCCAAGTCGACGGGCGAGAAGCGCTTCTCGGTCGGACGCTTCTCGGATGGATACCTGCAGCAGTTCCCGCTGGCGCTGGTGCGGGCCGACGGTGCACCGGCCGCGTTCGCCAACCTCTGGACCACGGGCACGAAGGCGGAGCTGTCGGTGGACCTGATGCGCTTCGGCCCCGAGGCGCCGCGCGGCGCGATGGATTACCTCTTCATCGAGCTGATGCTGTGGGGGCAGCGCGCCGGCTTCCGCTCTTTCAACCTCGGCATGGCGCCGCTCTCGGGCCTCGAGGCGCATCCGCTCGCGCCTGCCTGGCATCGGGTGGGAAATTTCATCTTCCGTCACGGCGAGCACTTCTATAACTTCGAGGGTCTGCGCCGCTACAAGGGAAAATTCGACCCCGTCTGGGAGCCGCGCTACCTGGTGGCGCGCGGCGGCATCGCCCTGCCACGCGTGCTCATCGACGTCTCGACGCTGATCGCCGGAGGAATGAAGGAGTTGTTCGCGCGATGAGATCCTGGACTGTCTGGTCGGGGCTGGTCCTGGCGGCCCCGCTGCTCGGCGCCGTGACGGTGACCGCCGCTGCGGCCGCGCCCACGCCGGCGCCGGCGCATGCCGCCGCCCCGGCTCACCCCGACGATGGCGCCGATGCGCATCTTCCCGCCGGCCGCTTCGGCACGGTGAGCGTCTACATTCCGCAAGGCACGCCCACGAGTGTGGCGATCTTTCTCTCGGGCGACGGCGGCTGGGAGCTCGGCGTCATCAACATGGCACGCGCGCTGCGCGATACGGGGGCCGTGGTGATCGGCGCCAACGTGCGCAGCTACCTCGCCAGCCTCGGCGCCGCCGCGCAGCGTCCCGCGGCGCCCTGCCAGCCGCTCGCCCAGGACTTCGAGGCCCTGAGCCACCAGGTGCAGAAGGAAATCGGCATGCGCGAGTACCACGTGCCGGTCCTGGTGGGCTATTCCTCCGGCGCCACGATCGTCTACGGCGCACTGGTGCAGTCGCCGCCGGGCACTTTCGCCGGCGCGCTCAGCCTCGGCTTCTGCGCCGATCAGGATTTCTCCGGCGCGCAGCTCTGCCCCGGCACCGGGCTGCATTACACGACCAACAAGGAGCACGAGCTCGTGCTGGCGCCGGCCACCAGCCTCAGGCAGCACTGGATTGCACTGCAGGGCCAGAAGGACGAGGTCTGCAGCGCGCCGGCGGTGGATGAGTTCGCAGCGCACGTCACCAACGGCGAGGTCGTGCGCCTGCCGCTGGTCGGGCATGGCTTCTCGGTCGAGCGCAACTGGATGCCGCAGTTCCGCGCGGCGTACGCCAGGCTGAGCGCGCCGGCCAGCCCCGCAGCGGCGCGGCCGGCGGAGATCAGCGACCTGCCGGTCACCGAGGTGCCCGCCAGCGGTGCAGCGGATGAGCTGGCGCTGCTCCTTACCGGTGACGGAGGCTGGGCGGGCCTCGATCAGGAGCTCGCCGCGCGCCTCGCCGCCGGCGGCGTGCCGACGGCCGGGTTGAACTCACTGAAGTACTTCTGGACCAGGCGCACGCCGGATGAGACCGCACGCGATGTGGCGCGGCTCATGCGCCACTACCTCGCCGCCTGGGGCAAGCAGCGGGTGCTGCTGATCGGCTATTCCTTCGGAGCCGACGTGCTGCCCTTCGTGGTCAACCGCCTGCCGCAGGACCTGCGCGCGCGCGTGGCGAGCGTGAGCCTGCTCGGCATCGACTCCAACGCCGCCTTCGAGGTGACCATCTCCGACTGGGTCGGAAGCGGCGCGGGCCCGGCGACACGGCCGGAGCTCTCGAGCCTCGGCGCAACTCCGGTGCTCTGCCTCTACGGTGAGGGCGAATCCGATTCCATCTGTCCGCAGCTCACGCCCGGGACACATCTGGCGCGCGAGCAGATCGGCAAGGGACACCATTTCAGCGGCGAGTACGCAACGCTCGCGGACCGCATCCTCGCCTTTGCACGCCGCGGTCGGCCCGTGACATAACGCGGCCCGCGCTGATTGCCCGTGGTCGCTCCGCGCATCCGCCGGGGCGAATGGGTGGCGCGCATCGCGATCGGTTAACATGGAACGACGGGTGCGGCCACACCAGAACAACAGGCCGCAAGCGCTTGAAGAGTATGTCCCTGTACATCGATTCCGCGAGCCGTCTGCATCACGACCAGGACAAGAGCCTGGTGGTCACCTGCCCGCATTGCCTCACCGTCGCCCACATCACCCAGAGCGCGGTGCCGCGCTTCGAGGACCTGCAGCTCTACCGTCCGAAGCAGGTCGGGGTCGTGTACCTGTGCGATGCCTGCCACGCACCGGTGTTCATGCGCTTCACGGTGCGCGTCTACGGCGCGGCGCGCATCGAGCTGTCGCCGCAGTTCGCCGAGGTCGAGCGCGCGCGGGAGAAATTCAGCTTCACCTATGTTGCCGAGGACGTGGAGCTGCTGTTCCGCGAGGCGCTCACCTGCTTCACCCACGACGCCTTCAACGCCTTCGGCTCCATGTGCCGGCGCACGATGCAGGCGATGTTCGCCGACCTCGGCGAGGCGGGGAAGCTGCGGCTGTTCGACGAGCTCAATGGATTGCGCGAGCTCACCGACATTTCCCCGGAGCTGTTCAGCTGCATCCGCACCGTGTTGTTCGGCGCCGAGCTCGATGCGCGCGCCGCCGTGCCGCCGCTCGATGGCTACCAGGCCGGAGTCATGCTCGAGGTGATGAAGGATCTGCTGTACGAGGCCTACGTGCGCAAGGGCAGGCTGCAGCAGGCGATCATGGTGCGCCGCTTCTTCCTCGACGAGACCGGCAGCCACAAAGTGACGCCGTTCGTGTCGGCGAGCTGAGGCGCAGTTCGTGCTACGCTTTGCGGATAAGGCCAATCAAAGCCTGCGCTAGACCGCACCCCGTACGAGGCAGCATCCGTGGCTGAGCACGCCGAGGTCTTCGTAAGCTACTCGAGGACCGACAAGGAGCGCGTCCTCGAGTGGGTGGGGAAGCTGCGCGCCGCCGGTGTCTCCGTATGGCTCGATACGAGCGGCATCGACGCCGCCACGCGTTGGGGCGAGCAGATCGTCAACGCGCTGGAGAGCGCCAAGGTGCTGCTGCTGATGGTGAGCGAGGCAGCGGTCCGCTCCGACCACGTCGCCAAGGAAGTCACGCTGGTCAGCGAGCGCAAGGGACACATCCTGCCGGTGCACCTCGAGCCGACGCCGATCCCGGCGAGCCTCAGGTACCAGCTGGCGGGCATCCAGCACATAGAGTGCTTCGGCCCGGGCGACAGTGAGCGGGGCCTCGAGACGCTGCTGCGCTCGCTCGAGCGGATCGGCGTGAGCATGGCGCCGCCGTCTGCCACCTTGGTCGGCAAGTCCCCTTCCGCAGAGCAAGCCGTCAGTGCCAGCCCGGGCTCGACGCCGGTCGAGCGCGGCGCGCTCGCGGTGCTGCCTTTCGACAACTCTGGCCCGGACGAGGAGACCGACTACTTCAGCAACGGGCTGACCGAGGAGCTGATCGCGCGGCTGTCGCTCGTGAGCGAGATCGAGCTCATCTCGCGCTGGGCGTCGATGCAGTACAAAGACCCCAGGCGCGATATCCGCGCAATCGGCAACGAGCTCGGCGCGCGCTATATCGTCGGCGGTGCCGTACGGCGCTTCCAGGACTCGGTTCGAATCACGGTGCAGCTGGTGGACACGGGCTCCAACCGCCAGATCTGGGGTAACAGCTACAAGGGCAAGCTCGACGACATCTTCGACATTCAGGAGCAGGTGGCGCAACAGATCGTCGAGGCACTCAAGCTCAAGCTGACTTTCTCTGAGCGCGTCTCCCTCACCAAGCGGCAGACGGTCAACGCTCAGGCCTACGACCTGTACCTGCGCGGCCAGGACTACCTCTACCGCCTCACCAAGCGCAGCGTGGAGCGCGCGATCCAGCTGTTCGAGAAAGCGATCGAGCTCGATCCGCGCTATGCCGCAGCCTACGCCGCCTGCTCGGGGGCCTACGGGCAGATGTACTGGCTCTTCTCGCGCGATGAACGCACCCGCGAGCGGGCCCGCGAGCTGAGCTTCAAGGCGCTCATGTACGACAACAACCTCGCGGAAGCCTATACGGCGATGGGAATGTCGTACTACATCTGGGGCAAGTTCGACGAAGCGAGCGCCTCGGCGCGTAAAGCCATCGAGCTTGACCCGGATGACGCCATCGCGCACTGGACGCTCGGACGGATCCAATTCACCAACGGCGACTTCGAGGCGGCACGTGCCCTCTACCAGCGCGTCACCGAGCTCAAGCCGTCGTTCCTCTCCGCTTATGCGGACCTGGAGATGACCTGCGAGCGCCTCGGGCAGAAAGCCGAGGCCGAACGGCTGCGCGGCCAGCTGCTCGAGCTGCTGCCGAACCACCTGCTGCGCAACCCCGACGACGCCCGCGCGCGCATCCACTACGCGGTCTACCTCGCCGACATGGGCCGCAAGGAGGAGGCGCTGCGCGAGGGTGCCCAGGCCCAGGAGGCGAGCCCGGGTGACCCGGTGATGCTCTACAACGTCACCTGCCTGTTCGCGCGGCTCGGCGAGCACCGCCGCGCGGTCGAGTCGCTGCGCCAGGCCATCGCCGCAGGCTATACGGCCTTCGCCTGGATCAGCCAGGATCCGGACATGAACCCGCTGCGCGAAGATGCGGAGTTCCGGGAGCTGATCGCCGGACGTTGAGCGACGCCACCGGCCAGAGCCGCGCCTTCCGCCCGATCAACCGACGAAACGCCTTGCGTTGCGGAACAGACGCATCCAGCCGCTGTAGCCGTCGGCGCCGCGCGGCCGCCAGGAGTTCTGCAGGTAGCGGAACGAGCGCTCCGGGTGCGGCATGGTGATGGTGATGCGCCCGTCGGCATTGGCGAGCGCCGCGATCCCGAAGGGGCTGCCGCTCGGATTCTGCGGGTAGCTGCCGGCCACCGAGCGATCGTGATTCACGTAGCGAAAGCCCACCAGCCCGCTGGCGGCGCATGCGGCGGCAGACTCCGCCGAGGGAAATTCCGCGCGCCCCTCGCCGTGCGACACCGCGATCGGCAGCACCGATCCCGCCATGCCCTCGAGCAGCACCGAGGGAGATGGCAGTACTTCGACCAGCGGAAAGCGCGCCTCGTATTGCTCGCTGCGGTTCTGCACGAAGCGCGGCCAGTGCTCGGTTCCGGGAATGAGGCTGCGCAGCGCGGCGAACATCTGGCAGCCGTTGCAGATTCCGAGCGCGAAGCTGTCGCTCCGTGCAAAGAAGCGCACGAACTCCTCGCGTACCGCCTCATGAAACAGGATCGACTTCGCCCATCCCTCTCCCGCCCCGAGCACGTCGCCGTAGCTGAAGCCGCCGCACGCGACCAGCCCCTTGAACCCGGCCAGCGTGCGCGCACCGTCGAGCAGATCGGTCATGTGCACGTCGTGTGCCTCGAAGCCGGCCTGATCGAACACCGCCGCCGTCTCGGTCTGGCTGTTGACGCCCTGCTCGCGCAGGATCGCGACCCTCGGCCGCACGCCGCGCGCCACGTACGGGGCCGCGATGTCCTCGCGCGGATCGAAGCGCAGGTCGACGTCCAGACCCCGATCGCCCTCGGCGCTGTGCGCGGCGAATTCCTCATCGGCGCACTGCGGGTCGTCGCGCAGCCGGCGCATGCGCCAGGAAGTCTCCGACCAGGCGCGCCTGAGGTCGCCCCAGGACTCATCCAGCCGCTGCGCGCCCACCGCCACCCGCACGCGCAGCTCGTGCAGCGGTACGCCGACCCTCAGCGCCGCGGCGGCGAGACCGTGGCGCGCGAGGATCTCCTGGAAGAGAGGCTCATCGCTTTGCCGCAGCTGCACCACTACGCCCGGCTCCTCGCTGAAGAGCTGCGCGGCCGCCGGACCGCGCTCCGCCGGCAGCGCCACTTCCAGGCCGCAGTGCCCGGCGAAGGCCATCTCGAGCAGCGTGACCAGCAGCCCGCCGTCGGAGCGGTCGTGGTAGGCACGCAGCAGGCCCGCGGCGCGCAGCTCCGCGAGCGCCGCCGCGAGCGCGATCAGCCGCCGCGGCTCATCGAGGTCCGCGGGCTCCTCGCCGCTCTCGCCGTAGACCTGTGCGAGCGCCGAGCCTCCGAGGCGGTTGCGGCCGCCGGCCAGATCGATGAGCCACAGTGAGCTGGGAGTCGCCTCGCGCTCGAGCACGGGCGTGAGGGTACGGCGCACGTCCTTCACGGGAGCGAAGGCCGAGACGATCAGCGACACCGGCGCGACCACGCTGCGCTCGATCCCGCCCTCGCTCCAGCGGGTCTTCATCGAGAGCGAGTCCTTGCCGACCGGGATGGCGATCCCGAGCGCGGGACACAGCTCCAGCCCCACGGCGGCAACCGTTGCATAGAGCGCCGCATCTTCGCCCGGCTCTCCGCTCGCGGCCATCCAGTTGGCCGACAGGCGAATCTGCGACAGCGACTCGACGTCGGCCGCGAGGATATTGGTGATCGCCTCGGCGACCGCGAGACGTCCGGAGGCCGGCGCATCGAGCAACGCGACCGGAGTACGCTCGCCCATGGCGAGGGCCTCCCCGGCGACGCCCTCGTAATCGGCCAGCGTCACCGCGGCATCGCTCACCGGCACCTGCCACGGACCCACCAGCTGATCGCGGCTGACGAGGCCCCCGACGGTGCGATCGCCGATCGTGATGAGGAAGGTCTTGTCGGCCACCGCCGGCAGACGCAGCACCCGGTAGAGCGCTTCACGCAGCTCGATGCCGTTCGCGTCGAAGCGCCGGCGCAGCGGCGCGACGCTGCGCACGTCGCGGGTGAGTCGCGGCGGCTTGCCGAGCAGCAGCTCGAGGGGCATGTCCACCGGCCGGTCGCGAAACAGCGGATCGCTCACCGTGAGGCGGCCGCCGGCATCGATCTCCCCGATCGCCGCGAACGGGCAGCGCTCGCGCGCGGCGATCGCGCTGAACTCTGCGAGCGACCCGGCGGCAACGATCAGCACGTAGCGCTCCTGCGCCTCGTTGCACCACAGCTCCATCGGCGACATGCCGCTCTCGGCGCTCGGGATGGCGCGCAGATCGACGCGCGCGCCGCGTCCGCCGTGGGCGACCGCCTCGGGCACCGCGTTGGAGAGGCCGCCGGCGCCGACGTCGTGAATGAGCAGGATCGGATTGCGCTCGCCCAGCGACCAGCAGTGATCGATCACTTCCTGGGCGCGGCGCTGGATCTCCGGGTTGCCGCGCTGCACCGAAGCGAAATCGAGATCGGCGCTGGAGCTGCCGCTGCCGAGCGAGGAAGCGGCGCCGCCCCCGAGACCGATCAGCATGGCAGGGCCGCCGAGCACGATGAGCTTCGCGCCCACCGGCACCGCGGCCTTCTCGACGTGGGGGCGGCGGATGTTGCCGAGCCCGCCCGCGATCATGATGGGCTTGTGGTAACCGCGCACCCGGCCCGCGACGTCGCCGTCGAGCTGCTGCTCGAAGGTGCGGAAGTAGCCGCACACCGCCGGGCGGCCGAACTCGTTGTTGAAGGAGGCCGCACCGATCGGACCCTCGATCATGATGTCGAGCGCCGAGGCTATGCGCGCCGGGGCGCCGAGCTCGCGCTCCCAGGGCCGCTCGTATCCCGGGATGCGCAGGTTCGACACCGAGAACCCGGTCAACCCCGCCTTCGGCTTCGCCCCGCGCCCGGTAGCGCCCTCGTCGCGGATCTCACCGCCCGAGCCGGTCGCAGCTCCCGGGAAGGGGGAGATCGCGGTCGGATGATTGTGGGTCTCGACTTTGATGAGGATGTCGATGGGCTCGACCGAGCGGCGGTAGATGCGCGAGTCCGGATCCGGAAAGTAGCGTGTGCCGGTGTTGCCGGCGATCACCGCTGCATTGTCGCGATAGGCGGAGAGGACCCCGGCGGGGCTCACCGCATGCGTATGGCGGATCATCGCGAACAGGGAATCGGCTCGCGCCTTGCCGTCGATGGTCCAGGCGGCGTTGAAGATCTTGTGCCGGCAGTGCTCGGAGTTGGCCTGTGCGAACATCATCAGCTCGACATCGGTCGGGTCGCGCCCGAGCTGCGCGAAGCTCGCGAGCAGATAGTCGATCTCATCGTCCGAGAGCGCGAGGCCGAGCCGGTCGTTGGCGGCGGCGAGCGCGGGGCGTCCGCCCTCGAGCGACACGGTGGCGAGCGGCTTAGGCCGGGTATGCGCGAACAGGCGCGCCGCGTCGGCCGAATCCAGCAGCGCCATCTCCGTCATGCGGTCGAGCAGCGCGGACGAGAGCCGCATGAGCTGCGCCGCAGCGAGCGGCTGCGCGCTGTGCAGCCGGTACTCGATGCCGCGCTCGACGCGCCGCACCTGGCTCAGGCCGCACACACGCACGATGTCGGTCGCTTTGCTCGACCACGGCGAGATCGTGCCGGCGCGCGGCACGATGAGGACGCGCGCGCCGCCTGAAGCGCTATCCGCCGGCAGGCTCGGTCCATAGCTGAGCAGCTGCGCGAGCACGCCGTGCTGGGCCTCATTCAGTGGCTGCCCGAGGTCGGCGAAATGCACGAAGCGGGCGCTCAAGCCCCTGACTGCAGGCTCGATGGCAGTCAGCCGATCGAGGAGCTTGGCGATACGAAACGCGGACAGTGCCGGCGCCCCCGGGATCTCCAGCATGCGCTACCCGCGCCTCATTTCTTCTCGCCGCCGGGCGGTGCCGAATACAGCGGCACGGGAAACTGGGTCACGTTGGCACCGCTCTCGAGCGCGGTGATCTTGGCCGTGCCCTGCTTCTTGACCTCGTCGATGCGCAGGATCGAATGCATGGGCAGGAAGGTGCGCTTCACTCCCGAGAACTCGCCCTTGATGCGCTCCTCGGAAGGATCCAGCACCACCGAGGAACGCTCGCCGAACACCAGCTCCTCGACCTCGATGAAGCCGAACAGCTCCCCGTGACTCACCTTGCGGGCATACACCTCATAAACCTTGCCCTGATTCACGAACATAATGCGGAAAATGTGACTGATTGCCATTGCCTGAGGGGTGCCGTCGGGTAGCTTTGACGCTGGCATTATATGTCCGGGCAAGCCGGGGACGCTGCCGCGCCTGCCCCGCACCGGGAGCTTTTTTGAGTCGGGGAACCAATACACTTCGGTTGCGCGTGGTCAGTGACCAGCGACGCTCGCTGGCTGACCGCAGCAGCGCCATCTTTTCCGTGGAAGGCGGCACCATCGGCCGCTCGGCGGACAACGACTGGGTGCTGCCCGACCCCTTGCGCTACGTGTCCGCGCATCACGCGCGGGTGCAGTTCCGCGAAGGGCACTTCTATCTTCAGGACGTCAGCACCAACGGCGTCTACGTCAACGACGACATGGAGCCGCTCGCCAAGCGCGGCTCAAGCGGTTACCGCCTGACCAACGGCGACGTGCTGCGCATCGGCGAGTACCACATCGTCGCGGCGCTCGAATCGCAGCGCGCACCGCCGCCGGAAGAGGATCCGGTGGCGGCGGCGGTGCCGACCAGCATTCACGCGCTGCGCTCGCTCTCCTACCCGCCGGACCGCGACATCGGGGCGGCGCTCAACCTCGATGACCTGCTGGTTCCTGAGCCGCGCCGCGACCCGGCGCTGCCGGTGAACATCTACGGCCAGACGGTCGAGTCCGGCCCGGTGCGCAAGCTGGCCGAGCCGGACGTGGTGCTGGTGGACGATGCCGTCCACCCCGCGCAGGCAAGTCCCCCGCCGGCGGAGGAGCCGCCGGCCGACTCGCACGGCGAGCGCATGGCGCGACTCGCCGAGGCCGTGGCGCGCGAGCCGAAGAATGGCAACGGCGCGATGGTGCTGGCGGACGTGCACACGGGACTCGATGCCTTCTGCCGCGGCGCCGGCATCGACCCGGAGCGGCTGCCCGCGGATGCGCAGGGGCGCCTGCTGCACCTCGCCGGCCGGCTGTTCCGCGAGATCCTGGTGGGGTTGAAGGACCTCGAGCGCACTCGGACCGCCACCCGCAACCGCTACCGCATCGAGTCCCCGGTGCGTGAGGCGGACGATCCGCGGCCCTCGCTCGCGGACTCCATGGTGGAAGACCTGCTGATCGCGCTGCTGGTGCAGCACGAGAGCCGGCAGCTCGACTCGGTGCAGTGGCTGCGCGAGCTCGTCGACGATGCCAAGCTGCACGAGAAGGCCACGGCGCAGGCAACCCGCGCAGCGTTCGTCGAATTCGTCGACCGCCTCGATCCCGCCGAGCTCGAGACGCGCTTCGAGCGCGCCGCGCGGCGCGGCAAGGCGCGCAGCGCGGACAAGTCCCAGTACTGGGACCTGTTCGTCACCTTCTATCGGAATCTCATCGAGATGCCGGCCGACCACCTGCCGCACACCTTCGTCGAGGCATTCGGGGCCGCGTACCGCGAGGCGTTGAAGAAGCCCGAGTCCTGACCCGACGCGGCCGAAGCGAGCTTCGCGTACCGC
>DASQGK010000063.1:0-25067 GCA_035632655.1 Steroidobacteraceae bacterium
GGCAACATCACCGGCACGATCTTCCACATCGAAGATCGCAACGCCGGTCTGGCGATCGGCGGCGAGCATCGCGAGTACGTCGGCATCTTCAGTCCGGACCCGCTGCGCCAGGAAGGAGAGTCGCAGGACTCGCTCGCCTTCCCGGTCAATCAGAGCTACCACGTCAACGAGGCGTACGCGGAGCTCAGCCTCCCGTTGCTCACGAGCCTCGGCGCCAGCGGCGCGGTGCGCTACTCCGACTACTCGACGTTCGGCAACGAGACGACCTACAAGGGGGGCCTGCGCTGGCAGCCGGTGCGTGACTTCGCGCTGCGGGGCGACTACTCGACGGGCTTCCGCGCACCGAACCTCGGCGAGCTCTACGGACTCACGCAGTTCGGCGCCACGCTGGTCGATCCCTGCGGGCCGACGGGCGGCGGCGTCGCGGCGAAGTACGTGGCGGGCTGTGCCGCGCAAGGTGTGCCGGTCGGCTTCCAGCAGGCCAACACGCAGATCACGACGTTTACCGGAGGCAACAAGAATCTCAAGCCCGAGACCTCCGACAACTATACGTTGGGTGTGGTGTACAACGCGGGTTGGGCCGAGGGGGTCGCCGCGACCGCCAAGCTGAACGCCGAGGTCACTTACTACAACGTCAAGGTCAAGGGAGCGATCCAGGCGGAGGACATTCAGGCGCTGCTCAACGCGTGCCTCTCGACCGGTGGCGGCACCGACCCGGCTCTGTGCGCGCCGTTCAGCCGCATGGCGGGCGGCAATCTGAATCCGCCGCAGAACCTCCTGGCGAACCTCGCGCAGATCACCACCAATGGCGAGGACTTGAAGATCAACTGGGCGTCGGAGGAGCTGAGCTTCGGCCGCCTCACGGCGGCGCTGCAGGCGACCAAGGTCAATAGCTACAAAGCGGTGGACTCACTCGGACTCGTGTCGCAGCGTGCGGTCGGCATCGAGGTCAACAACAGCGCGATTCCCGACTGGCGCGTCAACCTGCAGCTCGGCTGGGGGTTCGGGCCGATCGACGTGAGCTGGAGCCTGCGCTACATCTCCTCGGTCAAGGAGTCGTGCGGTAACGCAGCGACCACGATTCCGGTGGCGGGATGCACCGACTCCGGCGGCAACTTCGATGCCAACGCGTTCAACACGCTGGATGCCGTGGTGTACAACGACGTTCAGGTCGCCTGGGCCAACGCGCTGGGAACCAAGGGCCTGAGACTCGAGGTGGGCGGGACCAACGTCTTCGGTGTCAACCCGCCGATCTGCTACACCTGCACGCTGAACGGCTATGACGCCGGCACCTACGACCTGCCCGGCGGGTTCTACTACGCGAGGGCGAGCTACAAGTTCTGAGGCAGCTCGTGAAGGGCTCGCCGCTGGTGGTTTTCACCAGCGGCGGGCCGTCCTTCCCCTCGGGGGCCGGACATTGTTCCCCGGCTGCCGGGCGTGTAATCTTGCGCGCCCTCTCTGGCGGATACCGGCGGGGTTTGTCCGCGTCCCCATCGTCTAGAGGCCCAGGACATCGCCCTTTCACGGCGGTAACAGGGGTTCGAATCCCCTTGGGGACGCCACCTCAGAGCGCAAGACGCCGCTTCTGTCTCCCTCCGGCCAGCGGCAGCTCGCTCTCATCGATGATCCGCCCGCCTTTCATGACGAGCAGAATCGATTTGGCGTTGTCGATGTCGGCGGCGGGATTTCTCTCCAGCAGCACGAGGTCCGCGAGCTTACCGGTGTCGATCGAGCCGAGCTGATCGGCTTTGCCGAGAAAGACCGCGCTGTTGTAGGTGGCGATGCGGATTACCTCGAGCGGCGCGATGCCGGCCTGGGCCAGGAGCTCGAGCTCGCGCTGCGTCGCCGCTCCGCTGCTCTGGTCGGTGCCGCAGGCCACCACGCCGCCCGCGGCGTGCACCTTGCGCACATTCTCCTGGGCAATGGGATTCATCACCTTCATCCATGCAGTCCAGGTGCGGGTCTTCCATTCCTCGCGCGTCGCCGTCCTGAGCCGGTCGCGCTCCGCCGCGCTCAGAGAGGCGGCGTACAGCGGCTGATCGAGGTACTCCGGATGCTCGACCAGACGGTTGTAGTTGTCGCCGATCGTGAGCGTGCTCGCGAAGGGGGTCTTCTTCGCCGCCATCAGCTTCACGAATGAATCGCTCACCGGCCCCTGGATGACGGGGTGGGCGAGGGTGTCGCTGCCGGCGTAGATGGCCTCGAGCGAGCGCAACTCGCTCGAGACGTGCACGGTCGTGCGGATGCCATGCAGATTGTAGTAGCGGATGATCTTCGCCAGCAGGTCGAGCGGCATGAGCGGGATCATCGGCCGCGAGCCCCAGCCCTCCTCCTCGAGGGTGAGCTTGAGCACGTCCGGCTGTTGCTCGGCGATGTGCTTATCGAGCAGCGCCTTGTCCTTTTCGAAGTCGCTGATGCGCAGCGCCATTCGATCGCCGTGGCTTCCGGGGTAGGTGATGAGGTTGCCGGTGGCGAAGATACGCGGCGCGAGAATGCGGCCGGCGCGCTCGTCGGCGCGCAGCGGAAGAATGTGATCCGGGCGGTTGCCGACGTCGAGCACGGTCGTGACGCCGGCGTACAGGAAGCTCGCGAGCGCCTCGACACCCTCCTGGCGGTTCGGCGGCCCTGGGTCGGCGTCCGGCCTGGGACCTGAGTCGAAGCCACCGCGCAGATGGATATGCACGTCCATCAGGCCCGGGATCAGGTATCTGCCGCGGCCGTCGATGTGGCGGCCCCTGAGGCCGTGCGTCAGCGAGCTCGGACTGATGACTGCAATGCGCTCCCCGGCGGTCGCCACGGTCATGTCGGCCTGCGGGGCGTGGATTCCATCGATGAGCGTCACATGATCGATGACCACATCGTCGGCGCGCACCGGCCCGCCGGCGAGCAAGACAAGGAGTGCGGGTGCAATCAGGGAATGCAGCTTCACCGGAGTCCTCCCTATGGATGGCCAGAAATCGCTGCGGCCCGCAAGCGCTGCGGGCTCGACGCGTTCCCGCCAGGGCCTGCGCAGCGGGATCTTGCGCGTCAGGCCGGCGCCGGCCAAGTCGGCCGCCCGCCGCGCGCGGATTTCCCGCCGGCCCCTATTGTGGACCTGCCCCCTGTGTCATATTGCCGCGGGCTTGGGGAGTCAAGCACGGCCCGGGAAAAATCATGACGGCAGCAGCACACGCCAAATCCGCCTCGACTCTGGCACAGCTCGTCGAAGGTATAGTCGGCGGCAGTATCCGCGTGGTCGATCTCACGGTGCCGCTGGAGCCGGCCACGCCGACTATCCAGCTGCCGCCGCAGTTCGCGCCGTCGAAGTCCTTTACGCTCGAGGAGATCTCACGCTACGACGCGCGCGGTCCCGCCTGGTACTGGAACAACATCGCCTGCGGCGAACACACCGGCACGCATTTCGATGCCCCGATTCACTGGGTTACGGGCAAGGACTACCCGAACAATGCCACCCACAACATTCCGGTCGACCGCTTCGTGGGTCCCGCATGCGTCATCGACGTTGCGCAGCAGGCGAAGACAAATGCGGACTTTCTCGTCACCCGTGAGACGGTGCTGGAGTGGGAGAGCCGCCACGGGCGGATTCCCGAGCACGCGTGGGTGCTGATCCGCACCGACTGGTCGCACCGCTTGGGCGCGCGTGAGTTCCTCAACGTTGCCGCCGACGGCGCGCACACTCCGGGTTTCCACCCGCAGGCGGTGCCGTTCCTCGCCCGCGAGCGCGACATCCTCGGGGTGGGGGTGGAGACGGTCGGGACCGATGCCGGCCAGGCTCCGACCTTCGAGCCGATGTTTCCCTGCCATACGATCATGCACGGCTCGAACCGCTTCGGTCTCGCGAGCCTCACGAATCTCGATCAGCTGCCTCCCACGGGCGCCGTGGTCGTCGCCCCGCCGCTCAAGATCGTCAACGGCTCGGGGAGTCCCCTGCGCGTACTGGCGTTCGTGCCCGCCTGAGGCGATTGCGTGGCTGAGCGCTCCTTCGCCAGTGAAGTCCGGTCGCTGCGTCTGGGGCGCGGCATGGAGTTCCGCGGCGAAGGCATACTCGCCGTCACCAAGGCGCTGCTGCAGTCGGGCGTGGCCTACGTCGGCGGTTATCAGGGCGCACCGATCTCGCACCTGATGGACGTGCTCGCGGACGCCGAGGATGTCCTCACCGAGCTCGGCGTGCACTTCGAGGCCAGCGCCTCGGAGGCGACCGCGGCGGCGATGCTGGCCGCTTCCATCAACTACCCGCTGCGCGGGGCGGTGACCTGGAAGTCGACCGTCGGCACCAACGTGGCCTCGGATGCGCTGTCGAACCTCGCCTCGGCGGGAGTCAAGGGTGGGGCGCTCATCATTCTCGGCGAGGATTACGGCGAGGGCGCCAGCATCATGCAGGAGCGCACCCACGCTTTTGCGATGAAGTCGCAGATCTGGCTGCTCGATCCGCGTCCGCACCTGCCCGAGATCGTGCGCAGCGTCGGACTCGGGTTCGAGCTCTCCGAGGCGAGCCACACGCCGGTGATGCTGATGCTGCGCATCCGCGCCTGCCACGTCTACGGCCGCTTCATGGCGCAGGACAACCTGCGGCCGGCCTTTTCGGCGGCCGATGCGCTCGCGCACCCGGTGCGCGATTACGGGCGCATCATCCTGCCGCCCTCGACCTACGCCCAGGAGCGCGAAAAGATCGAGCAGCGGCTGCCCGCAGCGCAACGCTTCATCGCCGAACGCGGACTCAACGAGATGATCGGCGGCGAGCGCGCCGACATCGGCATCGTGCTTCAGGGAGGGCTCTACAACAACGTGCTGCGCGCCCTGGAGCTCCTCGGCTGCGCCGACTCATTCGGCGCCAGCGGCATTCCCCTCTATGTGCTGAACGTCACTTATCCGCTCGTCGCCGGGGAATGGCGGCGCTTCTGCGAGGGCAAGCGCGCGGTGCTCATCGTCGAGGAGGGGCAACCCGAATACCTCGAGCAGGCGGCCAGTCAGATTCTGCGGCAAGCGGACCTCGCGACCCGCATCTGCGGCAAGGGCATGCTGCCGATGCAGGGCGAATACACGGTGGACGTGCTGCGCAAGGGGCTCGCAGAGTTCCTCGATCAGTGGGCGCCCGCACTGCGCGCGGCGCGAGCGGCAGCGCCGGTCCGCGAAGTGCCGCTGCTTCCGTCCGCGCAGCTGGCGGCGCTGGTGCCGGCGCGGCCCTCGGGATTGTGCACCGGCTGTCCGGAGCGTCCGTTCTTCTCGGCCCTGAAGCTGCTGCAGAAGGAGATCGGTCCGCTGCACATCAGTGCCGACATCGGCTGCCATTCCTTCGCGACCTTGCCGCCCTTCAACATGGGCAACAGCATCATGGGCTACGGGCTCGGCGCCGCCGCGGCGTCGGCTTTCGGCGGCGAGCACGGCAGACGCGCCATGTCGGTGATGGGCGATGGGGGCTTCTGGCACAACGGCCTCACCAGCGGCATCGGCAACGCGGTGTTCAACAGGCATGACGGCCTCACGGTCATCATCGACAACGGCTACTCCGCCGCGACCGGCGGCCAGGACATTCCCTCCTCGCGGGCGGCGAGCAGTCACCGCCAGGGCAACAACTCGATCGTCGCTGCGGTCAGGGGCGTCGGCGTCCGCTGGGTGAGGCGTACCCATACCTATGACATGCGTGCCACTCTCAAGGTGCTGCGCGAAGCTCTGAGCACCCGTGAGCGCGGTCCGAAGGTGATCGTGGCGGAGGGCGAGTGCCAGTTGAACCGGCAGCGGCGCGTGGGACCGCTGCGGCGCGCGGCGATCCGGGAGGGCAAGCGGGTCGTGACCGAGCGTTTTGGCGTCGACCCCGACACCTGCACCGGCGACCATTCCTGCATCCGCCTGTCCGGCTGTCCCTCGCTCACCGTGAAGGAAAACCCGGATCCGCTGCGGACCGATCCGGTGGCGCACGTCGATAACACCTGCGTCGGCTGCGGCGTGTGCGGTGAGGTGGCGGAGGCGGCCGCGCTTTGCCCCTCGTTCTATCGCGCCGAGCTCATTTCCAACCCGTCCCGCTGGGATCGCCTCCTGCATGGGGTGCGCGCGGCGCTGATCGGCCTGCTGCAGCGGCGCAGCGCCCGCAGACGCCTGCGCTACAGCCTGTAGGTGCGCCGCGCGTGCCTCCGCGAATCATCAAACTGACGATCGCCGCGCTGGGCGGGCAGGGCGGCGCGGTTCTCACCGACTGGCTCATCGCGATTGCCGAGGCCAACGACTACATCGTTCAGGCAACCTCCGTGCCCGGAGTGGCGCAGCGCACCGGCGCCACCATCTATTACCTGGAGTTCTGCCCGCGGGCGGAAGCCGTTCGCCACGGCGCCGAGCCGGTGATGGCGCTCATGCCGGTCGCGGGGGATGTCGACTGCGTGGTCGCCTCGGAGCTCGCCGAGGCAGGCCGCGCGATTGCGCGGGGCCTCGTCGATCCTCGGCGCACCACGCTCATCTCCTCGACCCACCGTGTTTACGCGATCGGCGAGAAGAGCGCACTCGGCGATGGTCTCACCGATCCGCAGCAGCTGCTGGAGCTGGTGCGCACGCAGGGCAAGCGGTCGATTCTCTTCGACATGGAGCAAACCGCGCAGAAGCACCGAAGCGTCATCAGTGCGGTGCTGCTCGGTGCGATCAGCGGGGCGGGCGTACTGCCTTTTCCCAGGGACAGTTTTACCGAGGCCATTGTGCGCAGCGGCATCGCGGTCGCAACGAATCTCGCGGCCTTCGAGGACGCGCACGGGCAGGCCGGGAGCGGCGCAGCGCAGCCAGCCGCGCGCGAGCGCGCGGAGCTCGGTCCGGTTCCGGAGACGGCGCGCACGCCCGCCCTGCAGCCCTTGCTCGAGCGCGTACGCCGCCTGCCTCGACCCGCGCAGCCGCTCACTCTCGAAGGCGTACGGCGTACTCTCGATTATCAGGACTCAGCCTATGCGGGCCTTTACCTCGAGCGCCTCGAGCGCATCGCGCTGCTCGAGACCTCGCGTACGGCATCCGGCACCGGCGCGCTGACGCAGGCCGTGGCGCGCTCGCTGGCGCTGTGGATGACGTTCGAGGACACGATTCGCGTGGCGGACCTCAAGACGCGCCTGGAGCGCTTTGCGCGGGTGCGGACCGAGATCGGCGCGGCTCCGGGTCAGTTGTTCGGCATCACGGAGTTCCTCAGGCCCGGAGTGGCCGAGATCGCCGGCACGCTGCCTGCCGCGCTCGGGGGCTGGGTGCTGCGCTCGCCACGGGTCGTCCGCCGCCTCGGCCGTCTCACCGGCGGCAGACAGGTTCGTACGACGACCGTGAGTGGTTTCCTGCTGCTGCGTGCCGTGGCGCGCCTCAAGCGCTGGCGGCGCGCCACCTGGCGCTTCCGGCAGGAGAACGCCCGGATCGAGAGCTGGCTCGCGGCCATCGAGCGGCATGCATCCACCCACCCGGACCTCGCCGTGGAGCTGGCGCGGTCGCAACGTCTCATCAAAGGCTACGGCGAGACCTACGAGCGCGGCTGGCGCAATTTCTCGGCCGTGACGCAGCAGTTGGAGCGACTCGCGGCGCGTCCGGACGGCGCCGTGCTGCTGTCGGGGCTGCAGGAGGCGGCGCTCGCGGACGAGGAGGGCACGGCGCTCGCCCGCGCGATCAGCTCACTGCCCGCGAGCGTAGCGGCATCGCCGGCATGATCCGGCCCGGCGCCAATTTCAGCATCGCCAGCCATGACTGAGACGGGGGATTTCACCCCGATCGGCGAGCGCGAGAGCGGGCTGCAGCGCGGCCTCGGCAAGACTCAGATCGTCATGATCGGGCTCGGCGGGGCGATTGGCACGGGCCTCTTCATGGGCAGCGGGCTCGCCATCGGCTATGCGGGACCGGCGGTGATCCTCAGCTACATGCTTGCCGGGTTCGTGGCGCTGGTGATGGTCTTCAGCCTGTCGGAGATGGCCGTGGTGCATCCCACTGCCGGTTCGTTCGGCACCTACGCCGAAACCTATCTCAATCCCTGGGCCGGCTTCGTGGTGCGCTACACCTACTGGATCGCGCAGGTGATCGCCATCGGCGGCGAGGCGGTCGCCGCGGGCCTGTACATGGCCTTCTGGTTTCCCGGCGTACCGGTGTGGATGTGGGCGTGCGGCTTCTGCGTGGTGCTGCTGTATTTCAACCTGCGCTCGGTGAGTAACTTCGGCACCATCGAATCCTGGTTCGCGCTCATCAAGGTCGCGGCGATCGTGCTGTTCATCATCCTGGGCGCGGTGAGCATCTTCAGTGCCGACCATCTCGCCGCCGGCGTGCACAACCTGACCGGGCTCCCCGGCGGGTTCCTGCCCAAGGGGCTCGCGGGCGTGTGGATGGCGGTCATCGTCGGGATCTTCTCTTTCAACGGCATCGAGGTCATCGCCGTGACATCGGGAGAGGCGCGCGATCCGCAGCGCGCCATCCCCGCGGCGCTGCGCAGCATGCTGCTGCGGCTGTTCATGTTCTACGTGCTCGCCGTAACCATCATCGTCACCACCACGCCGTGGACGGCCACCGGCGTCAAAGTCGTGGCCCAGAGTCCGTTCGTGAGCGTCTTTCAGCATTCCGGGATCGCGCACGCGGCCGGTGTCATGAACTTCGTGGTGATCAGCGCGGCGCTCTCGAGCATGAACACCAACATTTATCTGTGCGCCCGCATGCTGTTCTCGCTGTCGCGCGGCAACTACGCTCCGCAGAGCCTCGGGCGCCTCGGCGCCCGCGGCACCCCGGTCGCGGCCGTGATGCTCTCGGGCGCCGGCATCCTGGTCTCGGCCGCCGTCTCGATCGTGACACCCAACGCCTACGGTTACCTGCTGGGCGTCGCCCTGTTCGCCGCCATCCTGGTGTGGATTTTCATCCTTCTCAGCCACCTGAGCTTCCGCCGCCACCACCGCGCGAGCGAGCTGCCGGTGCGCATGCCGCTCTTCCCGTGGATGCAGCTCGCGGGACTGCTGATGCTCGCCGCGATCCTCGTTACCATGGGACTCGATGCCAATCTCTACGTTTCGTGGCTGTACGGGGTCCCGTGGCTGATCCTGATCTCGGCGGCGTATTTCCTGTGGCGGGCGCGCCGCCGGGAGCGACAGGCATGACCGACTTCCGGGCGCTGCGGCGCCGCTTTCCGGTGCTCGAGCGCAAGACCTACCTGAACAGCGGCTCCTACTGCGCGCTCGCCGACAGCGTACGCGACGCCATCAATGCCTACATGGACGATCGGCTGCAGGTGGGCGCCAACTGGGACGTATGGGTCACGAAGAACGAGGCGGTACGCTCCGCCATGGCTGCGGTGCTGCGGGCGGCTCCCGATGAGATCGCGGTCACCGCTTCGGCCTCCGCCGGGCTCAATGCGCTCGCGAGCGCGCTCGATTTCAGCGGGCCGCGCAACAAGGTCGTGGTGAGTGACTTCGAGTTTCCGACCAATGCCCAGATCTGGCACGCCCAGGAGCCGCGCGGCGCGCGCGTCGTGCACGCGCCGAAAAACGCCGACGGCGACATTCCGCTCGAGAGCTTCGCGCGGCTGATCGACGGTGAGACGCAGCTGGTGGCGGTGACGCACGTTTGCTTCCGCAACGGTGCGCGCCTCGACATCCCGGGAATCGTGCGCCTCGCCCGGGAGCGCGGCGCCCGGGTGCTGCTCGACTGCTATCAGGCGGTCGGCGGCCTCACCGTCGACGTGAAGCGGCTCGACGTGGATTTCGCCGTGGGCGGCATGCTCAAGTATCTGCTCGGCACGGCGGGCATCGGCTTTCTCTACGTGCGCGGGTCCCTGATCCCGGCGCTGACCCCGACCCACTCGGGCTGGTTTGCCCAGGAAGATATCTTTGCCATGGATATCACGGCCAATCGGCCTGCCTCGAGCGCACGCCGCTTCGAGGCGGGTACTCCGGCGGTGGTCAACTGCTACGCGGCCGAAGCGGGCCTCAAGATCATCCTGGAGGTGGGTACGGATGTAATCGAGGAGCGGGTGCGCTCGCTCACCCGGCGCTGCCTGGAAGGCCTCGAGAGCATCGGCTGGGCGAGTGTCACGCCCTCATCGGACGAGCGTCGCGGACCGATGGTGTGCGTGCCGGCCCGCGATCCGGCGCAATTGTTCGCGCGGCTCGGCGAGCAGGACATCGTGACCTCCTTTCGCGACAGCAAACTCCGTGCGACCGTGCATTTCTATAATTCCGAGGATGACATCGACCGCCTGGTGTCGGCCCTTGCGGCCTGCCGCGACCGGCACCACCCCGGGGCCACGGGCCTCTCATGACCGGGGCGCAGGCCATGGCGCAGAAGCCCGCCGCGGAATTTCCTGCGCAGGCGCTGCGGGCACAGTTCCCCGCGCTCGGGCGTCCCGGCGCCGGCGTCTTCTTCGACAATGGCGCGGGCGCCCAGGTGCCGCAACGGGTGCTCGATGCGGTAACGACGCACCTGATCGAACACAACGTGCAACGCGGCGGGCGCTATGCGCAGAGCCTCGCGGTGGACGCCGCCATTCACAGCGCGCGGGAGAAGGTGGCGGCGTTTCTCAACGCGGGCCGTCCCGAGGAAATTGCTTTCGGCATGAACGCGACCTCGTTCATCCGCCTGGTGAGCCTCGCCATCGGCCAGACGCTCGCAGCCCGCAACGAGATCATCGTCACCGACCTCGACCACGAGGCGAACGTGGCCACCTGGCTCGCCCTCGAGCGTGCCGGCGCCCGATTCAAGTGGTGGCGCGTACGCGATGACGGAAGTCTCCAGTGCTCCGACCTCGAGCCGCTCCTTGGACCACGCACCCGGCTGCTGGCCTGCAGCGTTGCCTCGAATGCGCTCGGCTCGACGGTGGATGTGCGCCGCGCCGCTGAGCTGGTGCACTCGGCGGGGGGCGAGCTGTTCCTCGACAGCGTGCATTACGCGCCGCACGGTCCGATCGATGTCCAGGCGATCGGCTGCGACTACCTCGTGTGCTCGGGCTACAAGATCTTTGCGCCGCACATGGGGTTTCTCTGGGGGCGGTACACGTCGCTCGCGGCCTTGCCCACCTTCCGCGAAGACTTCATCGCCGATGCGCCGCCGGGCAAGATCGAGGCCGGCACTTTCATCTACGAAAACGTCGCAGGGATGGCTGCCGCCATCGACTATCTGGCGGAGCTCGGCCGCGGACTTACCGCGGGCGGCGCGGCGCGCGAGGCGCGCGCGCTGCGCGAGGACTGCCGCGCCGCGATGAGCGCCATCCGTGCCTACGAGCAGCGATTGTCGCGGGAGCTGATCGCGGTGCTGCGGAATGCGGGAGCGACGATCTACGGGGTGAGCGATGAGGCGCAGGTGGCGCAACGCGTGCCGACCGTATGCTTCAACCTGCCGGGGATCGCTCCGGCGGCCGTCACCGAGGCTGCAGCGCGCGCCGGCATCGCCATTCGCGACGGTCACATGTACTCGCCGCGCCTCATGCAGCGGCTCGGGCTCGCCGCGACCAGCGGCGCCGTCCGTGCCTCACTGGTTCACTACAACACGCCCGAGGAGATACACCGCTTCGGCGAGGTCGTGGCGCGGCTACCTCTGGCGTCATGACCGACCCGCCGCCCCCGCCGCCCGTCCCCGCACCGCGCGACCGCTGGTACGTGCTCGCCGTGATGACGGTGGCTTACGCCCTCAACATCGCCGACCGCTTCTCGATCTCGACCCTGATCGAGCCCATCCGCCAGGAGTTTGCGCTCTCCGACACGGGCATCGCGTTTCTGACCGGGAGTGCGCTCGCCTTCTTCTACGTGACCGTGGGTATCCCGATCGCCGCGCTCGCCGACCGCGTCAACCGCCGCAACATTCTCGCGCTGGCGTTGTTCGTCTGGTCGGGCGTCACCGCGTTCTGCGGCCTCGCGCAAAGCTACGGGCAGCTGCTGCTGGCGCGCTTCGCCGTCGGCATCGGCGAGGCCGGAGGAACTCCGCCCTCGACCTCGATCGTCGCCGACAACTTTCCTCCGGCGCGGCGCCCCATGGCGCTCACCCTCTACGCGCTCGGCGCCTGCATCGGCGCCTGGCTCGGCTCATCCGTCGCCGGCAAGGCAGCCGAGCTCGGCGGCTGGCGGCTCGCCTTCCTCGTGCTCGGCATTCCCGGCGTGGTACTCGCCTTCATCGTTTGGCTCACGGTACGCGAGCCGCGCCGGGGGCAGCTCGATTCGGAGCCGCAGCAGCCGCAGACGGCACCGCTCAGTCTGCGGCTCATTCTGCAACAGCTGATCGACACGCTGCGCTTCATGGAGCGCCAGCGTTCGGCCGTGCACCTCATCGTCGGCGGCTCGGTGGCGACCTTCTGGAGCTGGGGGCTCATGTGGTGGACGCCGACCTTTCTGCAGCGCTCTCATCACCTCTCGATCGGCGCGGCGGGCGGGCTCCTCGGGCCGATGCACCTGGTGGCCGGAACGGCCGGGACGCTGCTCGCCGGCGCGCTGATGGGCCTGCCCGCGGCGCGCGATCCGCGCTACGTCACGCGGGTTCTCACCTGGGCGGCGCTGCTCACCACGGTGCCGTCGATTCTGGCGTATGCCGCAGGCTCCGAGCGTGCCGCGACGGTCATGCTGTGGCTGTTCGTGCCGGGCGTGTACTTCTATATCGGGCCGATCCTCGGCCTGCTGCAGAACGTGATGCCGCCCGGCATGCGGGCGACGGCGTGCGCGATTCTGCTGTTCCTCGCGAACCTCGCGAACCTGTTCCTCGCGCCCCAGCTGATCGGGGCGCTGAGCGACTGGTTCGCGGCCTCCTTCGGTGCGGGAACCGAGTCGCTGCGCTGGGCGCTGCTGCTGCTGGCGCCCACCGGCTTCTGGGCCGCATGGCACCTGTGGAAGGCCGGTGCGACCATCCGCGAGGACGAGGCGCGCGCCACTTAACCCGTGCGATGCAGCGGGTAGAGGCCGTGCACCTGTCCGAAGAGCCGCGTGAGACCCAGGAGCGCATCGATCATCGGTGTCGCGACGCCCACCCGCTGGCCGATCTCGCGCACCGCGCCGACCAGCGCGTCGAGCTCGAGGCTGCGGCTCGCCTCGACATCCTGGAGCATCGAGGTCTTGAAGACACCGAGCTTGCGCGTCACGGCCTGGCGGTCGTCGGGAGACTCGCGCACCTCACAGCCGATGCGCGCTCCGACCGCGGCCGCTTCGCGCATCGCCTCGGCGCAAAAGGTGCGCACCAGGTCGTCATCGAGCACCCGATCCGTGGTGGCGCCGGTGAGCGCCGACACCGGGTTCATGGTCATGTTGCCCCAGAGCTTGTACCAGACTTCGTAACGGATGCGCGGCGAGCAGGTGACCTCGAAACCGGCGCGGCGCAGGGTCTCTGCGAGCCGCCCGACGCGAGCGGACTCACCGCCGCCGGGCTCGCCCACGATCAACTCGCGCCCCATGCGATGTGCGGTCACGCCGGGCTCGGCGACCGCGGCCGCGGCATGTACCACGCAGCCGACCACGTGGCGTGCGGGGATCGCCGCCGCTATGCCCCCGCCGGGGTCGACGCTCTCGAGCGGCTTTGCCGCGAGCGCCTCGATACCGAAGCCGAACCACCATGGCACCCCGTTCATCGCGGGCATTACGATCGTGTCGGATGACAGGAGCGGGGTGAGCGAGGGGGCGAGTGCCGGCAGGGCCTGCGACTTGAGCGCGAGAATCACCAGGTCCTGAGGACCAATCTCGCGCGCATCGTCCGAGGCGGTTGCCGCCGCGGCTTGCAGCAGCTCGCCGTCCTGGCGCAGCCGCCAGCCGTGATCGCGCAGCGCCACGAGCGTCGTGCCACGCGCCAGCGCCGCCACCGCGTTGTCGCTGTTGAGAGCGAGGCGCGTGCCGAGGAAGCCACCGATGGCTCCCGCGCCCACTACGCAGATCTTCAAAGGCGAGCTCGGCGTGGTCCGGCGACGGGCCTAGCCCATGTGCAGGCCGCCGTTGAGCGAGAAGTCGGCGCCGGTGGCGAACGCGGACTCGGCGCCCGCGAGCCACGCGACGATCGAGGCGATCTCCTCGGGCGTTCCCAGCCGCTTGACGGGGATGCCGGCCACGATCTTCTCGAGCCGCTCGGGCTTGATGGACTTCACCATGTCGGTACCGATGTAGCCCGGCGAGACGGTGTTGACGGTGACGCCGCGGCTGGCGAGCTCCTGGGCAAGCGCCATGGTGAAGCCATGGATTCCCGCCTTGGCGGTCGAGTAGTTGGTCTGACCGAATTGCCCGCGCTGGCCGTTGACGGAGGAGATGTTGATGATGCGTCCCCAGCCGCGCTCGAGCATGCCGTCGATCACCTGCTTGGTGACGTGGAACAGCGAGTTGAGATTGGTCTCGATCACGGCGTGCCACATCTCGTTGGTCATTTTCTGGAAGAGGCCGTCGCGCGTGATGCCGGCGTTGTTCACGAGGATGTCGATCGGGCCGACCTCCGCGCGTGCCGTCTCGAAGGCGCGCCGGGTGGACTCCCAGTCGGAGACATTTCCTTCGGAGGCATGCATGTCCAGGCCTTCCGCACGCATGTCGGCGAGCCAGCGATCCTTACGCTGCGACCCGGGGCCGCACCCGGCGATCACCGTGCAGCCTTCCTGCGCCAGGCGCCGGCAGATTGCCGTGCCGATGCCGCCCATGCCGCCGGTGACGTATGCAATTCTCTTGGGTGTCGTGCTCATGATCTGCCCCGCCGTTTTCGGCACATTAGTACGCCGATTTACCGCGTGCGTCCATCGGCCGCGCCCGACGCTCAGCCGCGAACGTATTGCCCCGGGGCATCATCGAGCGCGCCCGCGGCGGGGGCACGGGCCGGTACCTGCGTGGCGCGCGAGTGCTCGGCGAGCCAGCGCTCCCAGGTGGGCCACCAGGAGCCTTCATGGAGCGCGGCGCGCTTGTGCCACTGCTCGGGCGTCAGCGTCGTCTTCGCGTCCGACCAGGTGATGAGGCGGTGCCTGCGCCGCGGGTGCACCGGTCCGCTCACGATGCCGGCGTTGTGTCCGCCGCTGGTGAGGAGAAAGGTGTAGTCGGAGGACCTCGTCAGGCCGCGCAGCTTGTAGACCGAGTGCCAGGGAGCGACGTGGTCGGTCTCGGTGCCGACCACGAACAGCGGCATCCGCAGGCTCTTCAGATCCACCGGCGCGCCGCCCTCGAGTGCGAACTCGCCGGTGGCGAGCTCATTCTTGAGGTAGAGCCGCTCGAGGTACTCGCTGTGCATGCGGCACGGCATGCGCGTGCCGTCGGCGTTCCAGGCCATGAGATCGTTCACTTCGGGGCGCTCGCCGCGCACGTACTGGGCGACCGCGGGTCCCCACATGAGGTCGCGTGAGCGCAGCAAGGCGAACGCTCCGCCCATGCGCTCGCTCTCGAGCACCCCCGTCTTGTTCATCATGGCCTCGAGCATCGCGATCTGGCTCGGCGTGATGAACACCGCGAGCTCCCCGGGCTCGCTGAAGTCGGCCTGGGCGGCGAACAGCGAAACGCTCGCGAGCGAATGGTCGTGGGCGGCGGCCAGCTGCGCCGCCGCGATGGTTAGGAGCGTGCCGCCGATGCAGTAGCCGACCGCATGCACTTTCTGGTCGGGCACGATGCGGCGTACCTCGGCGAGCGCATCGAGGAAGCCGAGCTGCACGTAGTCCCTGAGCCCGAGATCGCGGTCGGTGGCGTCCGGGTTCTTCCAGGAGATCATGAAGACGGTGTGCCCCTTCTCGACGAGGTAGCGCACCAGCGAATTCTTCGGCGACAGATCGAGGATGTAGTACTTCATGATCCACGCCGGCGTGATCAGGATCGGTTCGGCGTAGACGTTCGGGGTCTGGGGCGAGTACTGCAGCAGCTCGACGAGCCGGTTGCGGAAGACCACCTTGCCGGGCGTGACGGCGACGTCCTTGCCGACCTGGAAGCGCTCACTCGCCGCAGCCCGGCCGGTGCCGCCGGCCATGCGCTGCACATCCTCGACCCAGTGCTTGAGGCCGCGGATGAGATTCTGACCGGACTCCGCCGCGGTCTTCTTCAGGAGCTCCGGATTCGTGTGCAGGAAATTTGCCGGGGACGCGGCATCGATGAGCAGCCGTCCGGCGAAGCTCGCGCGCGCCAGCCCGTGATCGGAGCTGCCCGGGTGCGAGAGCGCCTGGTGCCACCAGCTCGCCCAGTTGTTGTAGGCGCGTGCGTAGACGTTGAAGGGCCAGACATTCCACGCGGGGTCGCCGAAGCCCTGGTCCTCGTGGCCCGGGGGCAGGGGTTGGCCGGAAGCCGCCTGGGTGGCGAATTTCCAGCTGTCGAGCATCTTCTCGTAAGCGCTGCGGGCGAGCTCTGCCTGTCGGGGAGGATGGCTGGCGACCTTCAGGTACCACTCCCACCAGGCCCGGGCGTAATCATCGGGTGCCAGACCGCCGGTGAGAGCTGCCAGCTGGGCGCGCAGGTGGCGCGCGACGTCGGCCTTGAGCTCCGGGCCTGCGGAGGGCGCGTCGGCTTTGTCGTGCGGGTGCGCGGTCAAAGGCGGACTCCAAAAAAAAGCGCCCGGGGATGTCGTCATCCCCGGGTGCGGGATACCGCCAAGATATCAGGCCGCCTTGCGGACCGGCACTGCCTTGGCAGCGATTTCGGTGCCGAGCTGGCTGAACTTCGTCTGGATCTCGGAAGCGACGCTCGAGAACTCCTGCATGCGCTCGCGCATCTTCTCGACGAGCTGGCTGTGGAGCTCCGTCTGCTTGCTCACGAGCTCGCTGGCATTGGTGGCGCCGAAGGTGGCGTGCACGCGGGCCAGGCCCGACTCGAGGACGTCGCCGGCGACTGCAAACTGCAGGCGGGCCAGACGCTCGAAGGTCTTGAAGCCTTCCTGCTGCGCCTTGAGGACGGGCGCGAAAGCCTCGCGGGTGGCATTGATCAGGGTGTTGGGGTCGAAGGTGCGGTCGATCATGTGTGTGCTCCGGTATGGGGTTTCCATGGCGAGCATTCTACACGAGTTTGTATGCACTGCAAGAGAAATCTGTAGATCGAGTTGGATTTTATTAACTATATGATTTTTATATAGTTAATTAGAACTACGTCAGTGATATTGCAGCAGTTGTTTTGCGACGCACTCGATCTCAGATGCGCAATCCCGCATCCACTTCCACGCAGCGCCCCGTGAACAGATCGTTCTCGAAGATGAAGCCGACCGCATGCGCGATCTCATCCGGCTCGCCCAGGCGCCCGAGCGGAATCGGAGCGGTCATGCGGGCGAGTGCATCGGGCTTCATGCTCTCGACCATCGGTGTGCGCACGAAGCCCGGGGCGACGGCACCCACGCGGATGCCATGCCGCGCGAGCTCCTTGGCCCACACCACCGTCATTGCCATGACACCGGCCTTGGCGGCGCTGTAGTTGGTCTGCCCGGCATTACCCACGCGGCACACGCTCGAGATATTCACGATCACGCCGCGCCTCTCGAGCGAGATCATGCGCTGCGCGGCTTCGCGTGCGCACAGGAACACCCCCGTCAGGTTTACGTCGATGACTTCCTGCCACTGGCTGAGCGTCATCTTGCTCACGACCTGGCCGTCCTTGACCTTGACCAGCATGGCATCGCGTACGATGCCGGCGTTATTGACGAGCCCGTCGAGGCTGCCGAAGTCGCGCGTGACCTGATCGAGCGCGCCGATGACGCTGTCCTCGTTGGCGGCGTTCGCGACATAGCTGCGCGCGAGTGCGCCGAGCTGCACGCACTGCGCACGCGTCTCCTCGATGTCCTTGTCGTTCAGGTCGAGGAGCGCGAGCTGCGCGCCCTTTCTCGCGAAATGCTGTGACAGCGAGCGACCGATGCCGCGTCCGGCGCCGGTCACGAGAATGGTCTTACCGCGAACGTCCACTTGAGATCACTCCTTCAGCTGTGTAACGGCTCGCGGTGCGCTTACCTTGAGCTTCGGTGTCAGGGCCGACTTCGGGCCAGTGGGGTGCGGGCGCACCTTGAGCATCGATCGACAGACGCGTCAGCCGCGGCGCTTGCTTGGCGGCGGCCCGGTGGGTTTGTCGGCGTCCGCAGATCCGGAAGGCGCGGAGAAGGCCGACAGCATCGAGGCCTGCATCTTGGCCCACATCTCCATGTTCTGGCGCGTCATCTCCGCGAGCGGCGCCATGGGAGTCTCGAGGACCTTGGCCATCTCCGCCTGCATGACGTTCTGCTGACGCAGCAGTCCCCCGATGCTGCGCTCGAGATACGTCGTGAGCATCTGCTGAATCGGGTTGCCGTAGAAACGGATGATCGCTTCCAGCAGCTGGGTGCTGAGCACCGGAGTGCCGAACTGCTCCTGGCTGGCGATGATCTGCAGCAGGATGCTGCGCGTCACGTCCTCGCCGCTCTTGTCGTCCACGACCTTGATGTGCTCGCCCGCGGCGACCAGCTTTCGCAGGTCATCCACCGTAACGTGGCGGCTGTCCCGGGCGTCGTAGAGACGACGGTTCGCGTATTTGCGTATCAGGCGCTCTTCGGCCATGGTGAGACGAGCCTCCGGCACGCGTCCAGAGTTTCAGTTGGGGCGCGGGCTGGGGGCGGATACTAACTCCGCTGTATGCAACGCACAATGATGCGCCTCACGTTTGGCCGATGGGGTAAAATCCCCTCCGGAGGCCATGTTTTACGAGAAAATTCGCTGCCTGAGGCCGTCGCGGCGGCCCCGGGCGCCGCTCCCCCTTTCCGCAGCGCATACAGAGTGGGGCTGTGATGCAGTCATTTTTTGCTTACCAGTCGCCGCAGGCGGAGGCTGCCTTCGCGGGCGCCGCGGCGCGTTTCTTCGAGCTGCTGAAGACCTTTGCGGCACAGCCACCGGGCGCCCCCGGCCAGGCACCCGACTGGACCTCATTCGGCGCCACCCTCGCGAGTCAGTTCGAGCAGTGGCTTAAGTCCGCCCCCGCCGCCGGCGCCGCTTTCGCCGCCGCTGCGGGTTTGCCCCCCGCGGCCGGAGCGTGGCCGCCGGGGTCGGTGCCGCTCGGGCCGGCGGCCGCGCCGGGGGCGGAGGCATCGGTCTGGGAGCTGCTGATGAAGCTCGGACAGCTGCAGGGGCAGCTCGCGCAACACTGGAGTGAGATCGCCGGCAGCGCGGCACGGCTGTTCCTGGCGCGGATGCGCACCCGGGCGCCCGCGGATCTCTCCAGCGAAAGCGCGCTGGCTCTCTATGAGACGTGGGTGGAGTGCGCGGAGGAGGCCTACGCCGCGACGGTGCGCAGAGAAGATTTCTCCCACCTGCAGGCGCAGCTCACCAACACAGCGATGGCACTGCTGCTCGCGCAGCGCCGCCAGGCCGAATCGCTGGCGCGCGCGTGGGGCTTGCCGACGCGCGAGGAGGCGGACGCGCTGCAGCGGCAGATCCGCGAGCTGCGGGACGAGCTCGACCGGCGCGCCGCCCCCCCGCAGCCTCGCACCGCGCCGCAGGCGGCAGCCGCCCGCGCCAGGCGCGGCTCGAAGCGCGGCGCTGCGAAGGGCGGCGCTGCGAAGGGCGGGAGCCGCGGCCGTCGCGCGGCCGCGCGGAGCAAACCTCGTTGAGCGTACCCGGCGCTGAGGCTTCCTCGCCGTTCATCGATCTCGGTGTCCGCGTCGCGGAGACACTCGCGCGTTTGCGCCTCGCGGGCGCAGTCACCGTCGGCTGCTCGGCCCGGCGCGCGGTCTTCAGCCGGGGCAAGACGACTCTCTACCGATATGACCCGGTCACCGAGCCACGTCGCGGCGCACGGCCGCTGCTCGTCTGCTTCGCGCTGGTGAACCGCCCGTACATTCTCGATCTGCAGCCTGACACCTCGCTGGTGCGGCGGCTGCTCGCCTCGGGTCGCACCGTCTATCTCATCGAGTGGGGCGACCCGGATGAGGCCGATCGGCTTCAGGATCTCAACGACTACCTCGAGCACCGGCTCGGGGGCTGTGTGCAGCACATCCTCGCCGCGCACGCGCTCGATGCCCTCGATCTCATGGGAGTGTGCCAGGGCGGTGTCTTCAGCCTCTGCTACTGCGCGCTGCACCCCGAGAGGGTCGCAAATCTCGTGACACTCACCACGGCCGTCGACTTCCAGACGCCGGCGGATCTTCTTTCGAAGTGGGTGCGCGAGCTCGACACGCGGCTTCTCGAGCGCATGGGCAACGTACCGGGAGAGCTGCTGAATGCGCTGTTCCTGTCATTGCTGCCCTTCAGGCTGATGCAGCATAAGTACGTGCGCCTCCTGACCGCACGCGCCGATCAGCGCGCGGTGGAGGATTTCGTGCGCATGGAGCGCTGGATCTTCGACAGTCCGCCGCAGGCTGCGGCGGCCCTGGCGCAGTTCGTGCGCTGGTTTTACCAGGAGAATCGCCTGGTGCGCGGCACGCTCGAGCTCGGCGGCCGTGCCGTGGACCTCAAGGCGGTGCGCCAGCCGCTCCTCAATCTCTACGCCAGCGCCGACCATATCGTGCCCCCGGCCGCCTGCGCCTGCCTCGGCCGCCATGTCGGCAGCCGCGACTACACCGCCGCGGCGATCGACACCGGTCACATCGGCATGTACGTGAGCCGCAAGGCGCGCGAAGAGATCCCGCAGCGGATCATTTCCTGGCTCGAGGCGCATTCCGGCGGCCGGGCACGCCGCGTGCGCGCCTGAGGCTTCAGTAGCCCCTGGTGATGTCCACCACCGAAAGCATCGGCTCACCCGCGACATAGCGGCGCAGGTTCTCCAGCAGTACCGCATCGCGGTAGCGCTCGGCGACCGCGGTGTTGGCCGAGATGTGCGGCGTGAGGATCAGGTGCGGCGCGTGCCACAGCGGGTTGTCGGGCGGCAGGGGCTCCGGATCGACCACGTCGAGCCCCGCCCCGGCGATCGTGCCCTGCTTCAGCGCCGCCGTCAGGTCGGCGGTCACGGTGCTGCGCCCGCGTCCGATGCTGATGAAGTAGGCGCTGCGCTTCATGCCGCCGAAGAACTGCTTGTTGAATATGCCGGTGGTCTCGGGAGTGAGCGGCAGGCAATTGACCACGAAGTCCGCATCGTGCGCGAGCCTGCCGAGCTCATCGGGGAGCCCCACGTAGCTCACGAAGTCGGGTCCTTCGCGGCCGCTCGCGCGGGTGGCCACGACGCGCATGCCGAGTGCGTGGGCGCGGCGCGCCACTTCGGTGCCGATGCCGCCGAGGCCGGCAACCAGTACCGTCCTGCCCTCGACATCCTCGAGCTCCGGCGCCGCATCGCCGGACTGCCAGTGCGCCTGGTCCTGTTGCTGCTGGAAGTCCTCCAGGTGGCGGCTCAATGCCAGCATCATCGCGATGACATGCTCGGCAATGCTCGGCCCCATGGTGCGCTGCAGATTGGTGACCAGCGGCGCGCGCTTCTGCAGCAGCGGTTGCTGCACGCAGCGCTCGACGCCGGCGGCCGGCCACTGAATCCATTCGAGGTGCTGCGCGGCTGCGAGCACTTCAGGGGTGCAGACGCCGAAAGTGGCATCCGCCGCGGCGATGTCGCGCGCGCTCGCCTTGTCGATCTCGATGAGGCGCGCGCCGGGGGCGGCCTGACGCAGCTGCGGCAGGAGCTCCCGCATCGGCTCCCCGACCAGGATCACGCGCGGCGGGTGCCAGCCGCTGCGCTCGCGCACGGGAGCGGGGGCGACGTGCAGGCCGAGGCTGTCGATGAGTGCTTTGGTATCGGGTGGGGAAGAGGCTGCGACGGAGTCGGACGATGCTGCCCGCGCACTCACGGTGAGCAGGCCGAGAAGCAGCAAGCCGACCGCATTGCGCATGCTCATGAGATTCCCCGTTTCTCTCGTTGAGTGTTGCGTGAGTCTACTATCAAGCGCGTGTGTGACCGGAGTCGGCCTGCCTGAGGAGCCGTAGTATCCGGCCGAAGCCGTCGCGGCGTGCGGCGGCCTCGATCTCCCGACGCAGGCTGTCCGCATCGCCGGCGTACTGACCGCGCATCAGTCTCCAGGCGGCGAGCCTCGCCTCCAGCGCCCAAACCATCCAGTGCCGCTGCTCGGCGTCGGCGGCCAGGGCGAGCAGGCGGTCGGCGGCCGACTTCTGGTCGGAGTGAGACGCACTGGGGAGCTGCGCCAGCGCGATGTCCACCAGGTAGACCTCCTGGCGTGAGGTGATGGACTGGCGCAGGGTGCGCGCGCGGTCGAGCGACTGGTCGCGGGCGGCGGCATCGCCGAGCTCCTGCGCACACAGAGCCAGCATCGCCTCGGCGTCCGCTTCCCCGGTGCGCTCCTCGGCGGCAGCGAAGCCGCGGCTGGCCTCGATGAGGCGTGCGCGCGCGGCGCTCCAGTGCCCGTCGTCCATGTCCAGCTGCGCCAGCATCATCAGCGAGTTGTTGCGATAGCTGTTGTCGCCCCCGCTGCCGACCCGGCGGATGACCTCTTCGAATCCGGCGCGCGCGCCGGCCGCGTTGCCGCGGTCGCTCTCGATCAGCGCGCAGGTAAAGCCGGCGAATATCGCGAACTGCGAGTCGGTGAGCGGTGCCGCCTGCGCCATCGCGCGCGCGCAGGTCTCGCGGGCAGCCGCGAGCTCCCCGCGCATTCTCTGTACGTCGGCGATATTGGTGAGCGGCCAGGAGGACTGGTGGCCGGTGCGCGCCGCGAGCGCCGCCACCTCGCGATACTCGGCCAGCACCTGATCGCTCGCCGCCTCGTCCGCGGCGATGGTGGCCAGGGCCTGGAGGTTCCAGCCCTGCAGGCCGAGGTCGGATATCTCGCGGCTCAGCTCGAGGGAATTGCGCGCCGCGGCCTGGGCGCCGTCGCGGTCGCCCGCAAGCCACAGCATGCTGCAGAGGTTGCGATAGACCGCGGCAATTCCCGCCAGGTCGCCGATGCTGCGATAGAGCTCCATGGCCCGCTGGAACTCCTCGCGCGCTTCCTGGTGGCGATTGAGATTCGAGAGGGCCTGCGCCAGGTCGGTGCGCGCGGAGGCTTCGCCCCGCGGGTTGCGGATCGAGCGATAGGCGGCGATCGCCGCGAGCAGGCTCACGCGCGCCTCCTCGTTCCTGTTGAGATGCGTGCGCGCCCCGGCGAGACTCAGCTGGGCGTCGGCCATCAGTCCGGTGGCATCGTGCCGCTGCGCGAGGCGCAGCGCTGCTGCGGCATGCTGCTCGCTCCCCTTGGGGTCATTCAGCTCGCCGGTCACTCGTGCCGCGGCGAGCTCGACGCGCGGATCGCCGGCGGCCTCCGGCAGCCCCTGCAGCTCATGCAGCGTCGCCTGAGCCGCGGCCACCGAGCCGGCTGCGATCTGCGTATCGATGGCCTGCAGCCGGTACTCGATGCTCGTGGGGCGGACATTGCTCAGCGCACGCCAGGCGGCGGCGGCCTTGCTCCATTCTCCATGCGCGGCGTCGACCACCGCTTCGGTCTGCAGCCGCTGCTCCGGCGGCAGGTTGGCCGACCTCTGCGCGGCCTGCTCGGCGGCCGCCAGCGCCTTGTCATGGAATCCCAGCGCCGACCAGGCCTGGGCGAGGTAGATATAGGCGGGTGCGTAGCCAGGGGCTTCGGCTACCGCCTCGAGCAGCTCGTCGCGCGCACGCGCGGCGTCGTAGTGCTGGAGCGCGTCGAGCGCAAAGCCGACGCGCCGCGCCACGTCGAGGTTCGGCGGCTGCGCATTGGCGAGCAGGCCGAGCGTCTGTGCATCCGGCGCCTGTACGCCGAGCTTCGCGCGCAGCGTGGCGCCGGCCTGCGTGGCGAGCGCGATCAGCGCCGAGACCGGCGACTGATGCGAGATGGATGTGACCAGGGCGCCACTGCGGGTGTCCTGCAAGGCGATATCGACCCGCAGCGGTGCATTGTCGGCGGGGCCGGAGACCAGATAGCTGCCGCTGACGGCGTAGTCTGCGTCGAGGCGTTGGCGCAGTCGCGCCAGACTGCTGGCCGAGTAGCCGCCTGCCGCCGGCGCCGACAGGTCGGAGGTCGCATCGCGCACCAGCTCATCGGGTACCACCCGGACATCGTCGGCGATGCTGAGCTCCGCGCCCAACATCTCGCTCAGCGCCGGCGCGAGCCAGGCGTCCTTGGCGTTGCGCGACAGATTGCTGAAGCCGACCACCGCGATCGTGCGGCCGCGATGGGCCGGTGAGGGAGCGAGACGCGGTCCGGCCGCAAGCCGCCAGGCGATGCCGAGCGCCAGGAGAGCCGCGGCCATGCCGGTGAGCAGCAGCCAGTGGCGGCGCACGAGCGCGCGCCCCAGCGGGATGGGGGCACGGGAGGTTGAAGGGCTCGCGCCGGCGAGCGCTTCGGCCGCATTGGCAGCGGGTGCCGGCGCGGGCGCTTGCGGCCCTGCTGCGCCGATGACCACCGGCGCGAGAAAGCGGTATCCCACCTTCGGCACCGTCTCGATGAAGCGCGAGTCGTGCTCGCCGTCGCCGAGTGCCCGGCGGATCAGCCAGACGTGCTTGGTGAGGTTCGACTCGTCTACGTAGCCGCGCGGCCAGAGGAGCTTCATCAGCTCGTCCTTGCTGACGACGTGGCCGGCGCGCTCGACCAGCAGCACCAGCGTATCGAACACCTTGGGGGTGAGGGCGATGGCTTTGCCGCCCTCCGAGAGGCGACGCTCCGCCGGCTCGAGCACGAAGCCCGCGAATCGATACACGGGGTTTTCCAACGCGGGCATGGACTTGAGGGCGCCGTGGGCGGGCAGGAAGTTTGCCAGAAAAATGCCAGCGGTACGGCAGCGACGGGCGCCCCCGACCGGCCCAGGCTCCCGCACCGTCAAACACAGGCATTCGGCCGCTGCGGCGGCCGAGGCGCGCGAGGTGAGGGATGGGAGCTGGATGGCGTGGTTGGCGCTTCGGTATCGGGCTGCTGTGCCGGCTGCTCATTGCACAGGCCGCGGCCGTCTCGCTCGCGAGCGCCACCCTGGCGCCGGCCCCGGCGGTGCACGAGGTCGACTGGCGCACCAGCCCCCTCGACCTGAATCTGCGCGGCTTCAACGGTGAGCGCTTCCGCTTTCGCTGTCCGCCCGGCAAGCCGGCCGCAGGGCAGGTCATCGGTAGCGGCCCCTACACCGACGGCTCCTCGATCTGTGCCGCCGCGGTGCACGCCGGCGTCCTGCGCGCCGCGAGCGGAGGCCTCGTGACCATCGAAGTGCGTCCGGGCCAGGCGCACTACGTGGGCTCATCGAGCCACTACGTGCAGAGCGAGGACTACGAGCATTTCTGGAGCGGCAGCTTCCTGGTGATCGG
>DASQGK010000064.1:0-2057 GCA_035632655.1 Steroidobacteraceae bacterium
ATGCTGCATTTCGAGCGCGAGCAGGTGCTGGCGGACCTGCAGGTGCTCGCCGGGGAGCTGACCCGCATCCAGAACGAGGAGCGCCGCCGCATCGGGCGCGAGCTGCACGATTCCACCGGTCAGACGCTCGCCGCGCTCGAGCTCGACCTCGCGCGTCTCGCGGAGCTCACCAGGTCGCTCGCCGAAAAGCCGCGCGAGCTGCTCGACAATGCCGTGCGCCTCGCTCGCCAGTGCTCCAGCGAGATCCGCACCGCCTCGTACCTGCTGCACCCGCCGCTGCTCGACGAGCTCGGCCTGGTGAGCGCGCTGCGCTGGCTCGCCGACGGTCTGCGCGAGCGCAGCGGCCTGGAGGTGCGGCTCGAGCTGCCGGAGAGCATGCCGCGCCTGTCCGCCGCCAACGAGCTCACGCTGTTTCGCGTGGCGCAGGAAGCGCTCACCAACGTGCAGCGCCACTCGGCGAGTCCGTGGGTGGGGGTGCGCCTCACGGTGCCGGCAAACGCGGTCGCCCTGGAAGTCGAGGACGCCGGCCGCGGTATCGTCAGCCGCGACTGGAGCACGGCGGCCGTACCGACCCTGGGTGTGGGTCTTGCCGGCATGCGCGAGCGCATCCGCCAGGTGGGCGGCACCTTCGCCGTGGAATCGACGGCCACGGGCACCCGCATCCGGGCCACGGTGCCGCTGCAGGCGCTGAACGAGGCGCGCAGTGCCTGAGGGGGGCAAGAGCGCCCGCATCGTCATCGCCGACGACCACGAGATGGTGCGGCGGGGGCTGGCTGCAACCCTCACGGATACCGGACGCTGGACCGTAGTCGCCCAGGCCGACAATGGACGCGATGCCGCGCGACTGGTCGAGGCCCACCAGCCCGACGTCGTGATCCTCGACCTCAGCATGCCGGAACTGAACGGGCTGGATGCCACCCGGCAGATTCTCGACGCACGTCCCGAGACGCGCATCCTGATCCTCACCGCGCATGAGTCCGAGCAGCTGGTGCGCGAAGTGCTGTCCGCCGGCGCCCGCGGCTACGTGCTCAAGTCCGACGCCGGACGCATCCTGGTGCGCGCGGTGGAGGCGCTGCTCGAGGGCCAGACGTTCTTCACCTCCAAAGTGGCACGGCTGGTGCTCGAGGGCTACCTGCGCGGGGGGCCTGAGAGCGCGGGGTCCCAGCCGGCGCATTTCCTCTCGGCGCGCGAGCGGCAGATCGTGCAGCTGCTCGCCGAGGGCGCCAGCAACAAGGACGTCGCGCGCGCGCTCGGCATCAGCGTCAAGACCGCCGAGACTCACCGAAGCAACATAATGCGCAAGATGCAGTTCGAGTCGCTCTCGGATCTGGTGCGCTACGCCGTGCGCAACAAGATCATAGAGGTGTGAAGCCGATCACGCGCGGGGGGCTCCTCAACAGTCGTTGAGGCGCCCGGCGGGGCCGTGCGCAAGCCCCGTACAGAATCTCCCTGAGGGCAAGTACCGAATTCCTGCAATGTTGCGCGGGCGGGCGGCTCCGTACAGTGCACGCCCATGGAAGGCAGTGACAACCACGGAAGGTCCAGGGACGGGACTCGTTACTACGGAAGGTGCCTGGCGTGACGGTCGACGGGTGGCTGGCAGTTCTTGCGGCGGGAATCGCCCTGGCTGCTTCCCATACCATCCTCGACCTGACCACACGCCTGTCGGCCTCTTCGCGCCGGCGCGTGCTGTGCAGGACTGTGTCCGGCGCACTCGCGCTCGGTGCGGGGCTGTGGACCCTCGATCTGGTCGGTCTGCTCGCTCTCGGTACGCAGAGCTGGGGCGAGACCGACGTGGTGATCCTCTTCGCAGCGTTCGCGGTCGCCGTGCTCGACCTCATGGGAATGCTGGCGGTGTTCGCAGGGAGCGAGCCAAGCACCTCCAGAATTCTGGCCGGCAGCACGGCGGCCGCGGCAGGGATTTCCGCGACCTACTGGACGACGGTCGCGGCTCTGGGCCCGGTGCGCGCCACGGCCGGCAGCCTGGTCCGACCGCTGCTGCTCTCCCTCGCCCTCGCCTTCGGCGCATTCACCAGCGCCTTCTGGCTGCGCTACCG
>DASQGK010000065.1:0-7442 GCA_035632655.1 Steroidobacteraceae bacterium
AAGTCGGCCACGCCACCGATCAGCTTCTGCTCCGTGGGCCTGCGCTCCTCAGCCTGGCGCTTGCCCACGACCTTGGCGCGAGCCTGAGCCGCTTCCGCGGCGGCTCCCGCCGTGTTGGTGAGGCCACCGGTCGCCCGATCGACCGCGGCCGCCGCATCCACCTTCGCCTGCTCCTCGGCCATGATCGCGGTCGACTCGGCCATGTGCTTCTTCAGCAGGGCCTGCTCGTTTGTCGCGGCAGCGGTCGCCGCGGCGGCCGTGGCTTTGTCGGGAGCGCTGACCTGCTGCTGGCGCAGCTCGGCCAGGATCTGGTCGCAGCTCATCTGCTCATCGCCGGGCCGGGCGGCGCTCGGGTCCGCCATCGCCCGGTTGTAGGCCTGCTGTGCACTCGCCATCTTCTGACACGCCTCGAACGACACCGGCGCGTTCGGCATGTTGGCGATCTGCGCGCAGTCGGGCATCCCACCGCCGGTCGAGGTGGGCGTCGATGCCGGTTTGCTCGCGCCCTTGTCGCGAGAGCCGAAGATTCCGTGCATGAAGCCGGTGTGATCGCCCTGAGCGGCGCCGGGCGGGGTGGCACTGCCGCTGGTGCCGGGGCTCGTGGTGCCGCCGCCGCTCGGCGTCTGGGGACTTACGGCCTGGGCCAGCTGCTCGACCATTGGCGTCAGCAGGTCCTGATTGTCCGCGTCTGCCTTGGCATGCAGGGTGTCGGATCTGAGTGCAGTTGTGCTCCCGACCGTCATCAGGCGGTAGTCGAGCGAAATGCTGTCACCGCGCTTGATCCCGGCACGGGTGGCGTTCTGCAGAGCGAGGCTGGGATCGACCATCTGCTGCTGTGCGCCCAGCATCTGCTGCTGCGCTCCCATCATCTGCTTCTGCGCCGCCGAAGTCGCCGCGTTGGTCGCCGCGTTGGCAGCGACCTGGGTGAGAAGACCGGTCACTCCGCCGCCGCCACCGCCACCCCCACCGGCGGCGCCCAGCACCGGCAGAAAACCGGCGACGGGAGCCATCTTGCTCAGGAATCCCCCCATACCGTGCTTTTGCTCCACATGGGTGTAGAGCACGTGACTGCATCCTTTCGCTTTCGCGTCGGCGTCGATCTCGGCCGCGGTAGTTCCGGCGAGCGCCACGAGCTCGGTACCCGGCGAACGCAGGCGGTTCATGACGGTCTGGCGCAGCGGTTCGGCCGCATCGGCTCCCTGCCCGAGCTGCAGCTGCGGGAGCGGCACCCCGATGGTTACACCACTGCCTGCGGCAGCGCCTGCACAGGGTATGCCCGCAAGCAGCGCGAGCGTCGCCAGCATGGGGACAAGTCGGGTGAGGTTCTTGGTATTCATGGCCGCACCTGCGAACAGTGAGAAAGGGCTCTCAGCTGTTAACGCGCAGAGCGGCGGGAGAACGGCTCAACCGGGCGTTTGGGCCTTCGCGGCCGGGCGCCTCGAGGGCGCGACGACGGTCAGTTGGCGCAGTCGGCGAGCTCGCGCTGCAGCCAGGCACGCGCGAACACCCAGTCGCGCTTTACGGTGGCGAGGGACACGCCCAGGACCTCGGCCGCCTCCTCCAGGCTGAGTCCTCCGAAGAAGCGCAGCTCGACCAGTTTTCCCTGGCGCGGATCGAGCTGCTCGAGCCGCTGCAGCACGTCGTCGAAGCGGTCGAAGTCGAGGTGCGACTCGACACTCAGCAGCTGCGGCGGCAGATCCTCTCCGGCGCCATCGAGGTCGATGCGTACCGGCTCCTGTCCGCGCTTTGCCGCGTTGCGCTTGCGCGCATAGTCGACCAGGATGCGGCGCATCATTTGCGAGGCCAGTCCGAAGAACTGCGCCCGCGAGCGCCAGGTCACGTGCTTCTGGTCGGCGAGCCGCAGGAAGGCCTCATGGACCAGCGCGGTGCGCTGCAGCGTGTGAGCCGAGCGCTCCCGCCGCAGGTGCTGCTCCGCCATCCGGCGCAGCTCCTCGTAGACCAGGGGGAAAAGCTCCGAGAGCGCGGCGCCGTTGCCGTCGCTCCATTCCAGCAGCAGCCGCGTGATGTCGTTGCTCGAATTCGCCGCCATGTTGGCGACCCCCCTGCGGGGAATCATTACACGCCGCGCCGACGGCGCAAGTAGGCTACATACCTAGGTGCCGAACGGTGGAAATGAGCCACACTGGCCGCGGCCTGCGCGTCAGCAATCGGGGAGCGCACGTGCTCCCGCAACGGGGTGCCCGAATTATGTCGCAAGCGTACAGCCCCCAACTATGATGTTGGCCGCATGAATCGCGAGCGCTGGCTGCGGCTGAAAGAGCTCTTCTCTGCGGCGAGCGAGCTGGGCGCGGCCGAGCGCGCCCCCTATCTCGATCGGGTCTGCGAGGACCGGCAGCTGCGCGCGGAGCTCGATTCGCTGCTGCAGGCGCACCAGGCATCGCGCGTCGTGGTCGATCAGCCGGCGTTCGAGTACCTGACGGGCGGCGGCGTGCCCGCGGCCGGGGAGCGCTGGCTGGGCAGGCGCGTCGGCCCCTACGAGCTCACCGCCCTGATCGGCCGCGGCGGCATGGGAGAGGTCTACCGTGCGCGGCGCGCCGACGCGCAATACGACCGCGAGGTGGCGGTCAAGCTGGTGCGGGGCGGCTACGATGTCGGTTACGTGCTGCAGCGCTTTCGCGCCGAGCGGCAGATCCTCGCGAACCTCGAGCATCCCAACATCGCGCACCTGCTCGACGGCGGTGCAACCGAGGAGGGACTCCCGTACCTGGTGATGGAGCTGGTCGAGGGGGAACCCATCGACGCCTATTGCGAGCACCACGGCCTGCCGATCGGCGCGCGGCTGCGGCTGTTCTGCGATGTGTGCTCCGCCGTGAGCTACGCGCATCAGCGCCTCATCGTGCACCGCGATCTGAAGCCTTCCAACATCCTCGTCACCCACGAAGGAACGGTGAAGCTGCTCGACTTCGGGGTGGCGAAGCTGCTCCAGCCGGGCGCGGCCGAGATGGCGGCCGCTCCCACGGTAACGGTGATGCACGCACTCACTCCCACCTTCGCGAGCCCGGAGCAGATTCTGGGCCTGACCATCACGACGGCCAGCGACATCTATTCCCTCGGCGTCGTGCTGTATCACCTGCTCGCCGGACGCAGCCCCTACGGGCGCGCGGTGCTGACGACGCAGGACGCCATCCGCGAAGTCTGCGAGCGCGAGCCGCTGCGGCCGAGCGAGGGGGCCGGCGGCACGGGCGAGGGACGCCGCATCGACAAGGATCTCGATGCGATTGCGCTCAAGGCGCTGCGCAAGGAGCCCAGGAGCCGTTACGCCGCCGTCGAGCAGCTGGCGGACGACGTGCGCCGCTACCTCACCGGGCTCCCGGTCGCCGCGCGCGGCGATCAGCTCGGCTACCGGGTGCGCAAGTTCATCGGCCGGCACCGATTCGGCGTCGCCGCGGCGGTCATCGTGCTGCTGGCGATCGCCGCCGGAGTGGCGGCCACGCTGCGCGAGGCGGCGGTCGCCCGCGGGCAGGCGCAGATTGCCCAGGCGGAACGCGCGCGCGCCGAGCGGCGCTTCACCGACGTGCGGAAACTGTCGGATGCGCTGATCTTCGACGTCAACGACGCGATCCGCAATCTCCCCGGAGCGACCCCGGCGCGCCAGGTGCTGCTCGATCGGGCGGTCGCCTATCTGGACAGCATGGCGAAGGATGCCGACGGGCAACCCGACCTCGAGCGCGAGCTCGCGTGGGGCTACCAGCGGTTTGCGACCGTGCAGGGGAGCTCGACGGAATCGAGTCTCGGGGATGCCAAGGCGGCTCTGCTGAGCAATCGCAAGGCGCTGGCTCACTTTGAAGCGGCGGCCAGGGCCAATCCCGACAGCATCGCCGATCAGCTCAACGTCGCCATGATGCATCGCATCCTCTCTTTCGCGGCTCTCGCGCAGGAAGAAGGCCGCCAGGAGCTCGAGCGCGCGCTCGCCATCACGCAGCGGCTGCTGGCGCTGGACCCGCATAACTCCAGGGTGATGGACGAGCGCTCCATCGAATACCAGGATCTGGGGCTGATGCGGGATGCCGCCGGCGATCGCGCCGCGGCCTTGAAATGGTACGCCGCCAACCGTGACTTGAAGCTCGAGCTCATCCGCAACGATCCGGGCAACCTGCGCGTCGCGCGCGGCATCGGGATGGCGACCGTGATTCTGGGCGATGCCCAGGCGCACATGGGCCTGCTCGATGAGGCCGTGACGAACATCCGCGACGGCATCGCCCGCTACCAGGCCCTGCCCAGGGGTCTCGACGATGTCCACATCGCACGCGAGCTGGCCGTGTCGCGGGTGAAGTACGCCGACGCGCTGCTGATACGCGGCGATATCGCAGCGGCGCAGGCGAGCTTCGGCGAGGCCCGGCGCGCGCTCGAGCCGCTTGCGCGCCAGGACCCGAAGAACGTACTGCTGCAGGACGATGTCGCCTGGCTCGATTACCACGAGGGCAAGCTGCAGCTGCTGCGCGGCCACTCCGCGTCCGCGCGAGGGCAGCTCGCGCGGGCGATCCGGCGGTTCGAGGAGCTGCACGGCCCGCTGCGCGAGGTGAACGAAGCCGCGGAGGCGGAAGGCACGATCTATCTGTGGCTCGGCGATGCGTACGGCAAAGAGCGCAACTGGCAGGCCGCACTGCAGAGCTATGAGGGCGGCATCACGGTCCTCGGCACTTCGCCGAATGCCGACACGGACGATGACGCGCGCTGCCGGCTGGCACTGAGCTACGTGCGCGCGGCCCGGGCGCTGACCGGCCTGCACCGCCTGCCGCAGGCGCAGGAGGCCGCGGCCAGGGGCCTCGAGATCATCACACCGTCGCTCGTTGCTGCATACCAGGACGTGCCGGCGCTGTACGTAGCGGCCGAGGCTTACGCGCGGCACGCGCAGATCCTGGCCGTCCGGGCCGCCGGCAGCGCCGGGGACGAGCGCGTCGCACTCGAAGCCGAAGGGCGCGGGTGGCTGAACAAGAGCATCGAGGTCTGGCAGCGGATCCCGAACCCCACCTCGCCCGTGACCCCGAGCATCTTTCTGGCCTTCAATCCGCAGAGCGCCGCCACTCCGGAATGAGCGCGAAGGGCGCTCAAGTTTTGCCCCGGCGAGGCGATAACGCCATTGATGAAACTCATAAGGGACGCCCGGCTCGGCCCCAAGCTATTGCTTGGATTTCTGCTCATGCTCGCATTCGCGGGCGTGATCGGCTTCGCAGCCATTACCCAGCTCGGTCGTGTAGAGGCCGAGGCGGATCGGATTGCCACCGATGCGCTCGGCAGCGTCTATCGCGTATCCGCCGTCAGCACCAACGCCACCCAGAGCCGCCAGGCGGCGCTCGAGGAGCTGATCCAGCTGGGTCTCAATTATTCGGCGGAAGCAGAGGCCGGCAAGAAGGCCCTGATCGCGATCGAGGCACAACGCCAGGCCAATGCGGCTGCCTATGAGAAGCTGATCCGGACACCCGAGCAGCGCGCACTGTGGACCGAGGTGAGCGCCAGGTGGGATGTATACAAGCGCGAACAGGATCGCGCTATCTCAGTGGCCGATGACGGCCTCGCGGGCGATGCGCAGAAGGTTCTGATCGGCCTCGGCAAGACCAAGTTCGATGCCGTGGAGAGCGCCGTCCGCAAGCTCATGGATTTCAGCAATGCGGAAGCGGAACGGGCCCGCCTGGCTGCGAGCGCCGCGGCCTCGCGCGCCCGCCGCACCGTGCTGGTGCTGCTGGCACTCGCCGCCGCGATCGGTTGCACCATCGCATTCACCATGACGCGCGCGATCACGCGACCCCTGCAGGCCACGGTGGCGCTGCTGCGCGAGATCGGCGGCGGCCGCCTCGACAATCCCATCGAGACCACTCGGCGCGACGAAGTCGGCGAGCTGCTCACGGGACTTGCGACCACGCAGGCCGAGATGGCCTCCATGGTGGTTCAGGTGAAGGCCGCGGCCGAGGAGGTGGCGCGCAGCGCCGCCGAGATCTCCCAGGGCAACGAGAGCCTCTCGCAGCGCACCGAAAGCCAGGCGGCCTCGCTCGAGGAGACGGCCGCCTCCATGGAGCAGTTGACGAGCACCGTACGTCAGAACGCCGACAACGCCCGGCAGGCCAACGATCTGGCGATCGAGGCGCAGCAGCGGGCCGAAGCGGGCAGCTCGGTGGTGGCGCGTGCGGTCCAGGCGATGGACGGCATCAACGGCGCCGCCCGCCGCATCGCCGACATCACCGGGGTCATCGACGAGATCGCCTTCCAGACCAATCTGCTGGCGCTGAATGCCGCGGTCGAAGCGGCGCGTGCCGGCGAGCAGGGCCGCGGCTTCGCCGTGGTCGCCAACGAAGTGCGCACCCTCGCTTCGCGCAGCGCCGAGGCGGCCAAGGAGATCAAGGCCCTGATCCAGGACAGCGTCGCGCGCGTGACCGATGGCACGCAGGTCGTCAACGAGTCCGGCGCCACCTTCGGGCAGCTGGTGCTCGCGGTGAAGAAAGTCGGGCAGATCATCGCCGAGATTGCCGACGCGAGCGGCCAGCAGGCGACCGGTATCGACCAGGTCGGCGGCGCCGTCAGCAAGATGGACGAGATGACCCAGCAGAACGTCGCCCTGGTCGAGGAGGCCGCCGCTGCCTCGCGCGTGCTCGCCGACCAGTCGGCGAATTTGAGGATGATGATGAGCCGCTATCGGCTTGCCGAGGAGCCGGCGCGCTCGTCGGCTTCGCCCAGGACCGTGAGCGCACCCGCGCGTGCGGTCGGCCGTTCAGCCGTCCGGGCGCCCAAGGTCGCGTCCCTGCATCGCGCCTAGCCCGCCATTTTTCCAACCAGGAGAGACTTGTATGTTTATGCGTAGGTATGTCGGTCTTGCGGTACTGCTGTTGGCACTGACGCCGGTCGCCGGCCTGTGCGGCGATGCACCCAGCAAGGATGAAGTCGTTGCGCAGGTGAAGAAGGCCGTCGCCTTCTACAAGGCCAACGGTCGTGAGAAGGCGCTCGCCGAGCTCAACAACAAGGAAGGCCAGTTCGCCAAAGGCGAGGACTATGTGGACGTGCACGACATCAACGGCGTGTGCGTGGCGCATCCGGTGTCACCGGGCATCGTGGGACTCAATCGCCTGGAGCAGGCCGACCCGAATGGCAAGAAGTTCATCAATGAGATCGTCGAGACGGCCAAGAGCAAGCCGAGCGGCTGGATCAACTACATGCGCAAGAACCCGGTCTCGGGCAAGATCGAGAAGAAGCTCGCCTACTGGGAGCGCTCCGACGACCTGATCTTCAAGGCCGGCACCTACGAGCAGTAGGCGCCTGTAAGTCATTGATTCAATGGTCGGGGTGACAGGATTTGAACCTGCGACTCCTACGTCCCGAACGTAGTGCTCTACCAGGCTGAGCTACACCCCGAAAAAGAATCGGTGCGTGGGCGGCGGGGCGCGCAGTCTACTGAAGCGGCTCCCCGCCTTCAAATGCGGTCGCGGGGGGGG
>DASQGK010000066.1:0-18120 GCA_035632655.1 Steroidobacteraceae bacterium
CAGGTCACGCGGGTCCTGCGTCCCTTTTGTCAAACATCCAACCGCTTCACAGTAATCCCAACACCCGTTCCCGCAACATACGGCCGCGCTCAGGTCAGGGCAGACCTCGAAAAGTTCGGAACACAGGGACGGGTTCGAGAAGAATGGTCGCAACAGCCGAATCTCTCGCAAGCTCCTTCACCGGTTCGACAATAACCGGTCCCAAGTCACCCAATTCCCCTGGCGATGCGCGTCCCTCGCGCATGCTGAGCGGCAGCTCGCTCGCCATTCGCAGGATCACGACCCTGATCCGCCAGGTGGCCGCCCACGATTCGACGGTCCTGCTCCTCGGGGAGTCCGGGACGGGGAAGGAAGTGGCCGCGCGCACCATCCACGAGTCGAGCCCGCGCCGCAACCGCCCCTTCGTCGCCGTCAACTGCGGCGCGATCCCTGCCGAGCTCCTCGAGTCGGAGCTCTTCGGCCACGAGAAGGGCTCCTTCACCGGCGCCATCACCGCGCGCAAGGGCCGCTTCGAGATCGCCGAGGGCGGCACGCTGTTCCTCGACGAGATCGGCGACATGAGCGTCGCCATGCAGGTGAAACTGCTGCGCGTGCTGCAGGAGCGCGTCTTCGAGCGGGTCGGCAACCACGTGCCGGTCTCCTGCAACGTGCGCATCATCGCCGCCACCCATCGCAATCTCGAGGAAGCCATCAGCCGCGGCAGCTTTCGCGAGGACCTCTTTCACCGCCTCAACGTCTTCCCCATCGACATGCCCCCGCTGCGCGAGCGCATCGAGGACTTACCCGTGCTGATCCGCGAGTTCGTGGCGCACAATGCCGCCGAGGGTCGTGGCCGGGTGCAGCTCGCCCCGGGCACCCTCGCAGCTCTCGCGCGCCACTCCTGGACCGGCAACGTCCGTGAGCTCGCCAACCTCATCGAGCGGCTCTCGATCGTCTGTGCCGGGCGGATCGTCGAGATCCAGGATCTGCCGCCGCGCTACCAGCCGGGCGACCTGGCCGCCTGTGAGATCGCGGTGGCCGATACCGATTCCCTCGCAGCGCTCGCTGCCGCCGACGATGCGATCGTCGTCAACGATGCGGCGCTCGCCGATGCGTGCCTCGGGAATGAAACCGGCGCACAGCCCGTGGCCGGCGCCGCCGCGGCGACCGAGCCCACGCCCGATGTGCAGCTGCCTGCCGCGGGACTCGATCTGCGCGCCTACCTGACCGCGATCGAGCGCCGGCTCATCGAGCAGGCCCTGGTGAGCGCCAACGGCACGGTGGCCCACGCCGCGCGCCTTCTCAACCTGCGCCGCACGACCCTCGTCGAGAAGCTGCGCAAGCTCGGCATCGGTACCGCGGAGTGCCTGACGGAAGATTGACGCTTGCGGCGGCAAGCACGTGCCGCCTTTGTGACCGGCTGCACGTTTTACCCCGCCCCTCCCAGGCACGGCTCTTGCACTTCCCTTCCTGCCCGCAGCTAACCGCGGGGAGGCAAGATGACGAGCGAGAACAGTACCGATCCCCAGCCGGCCCTCGAGCGCACCCCGCGCCCCGATCCCGAGCCGGTCGCGAGCGCGGGAAGCTCGCAGCGCCTGCTCGAGCTCGCCGCGCGCGTCGCCGCGACCGAGTGCGGCGTGCTGATCGTCGGTGAGTCCGGGACCGGCAAGGAAGTCCTGGCGCGCTTCATCCATCGCAACTCCGCGCGCGCCGCGGCGCCCTTCGTGGCGGTGAACTGCGCGGCCATCCCCGAGAACATGCTGGAGGCGATGCTGTTCGGCTACGAGCGCGGCGCCTTCACCGGCGCGCACGCAAGCCACGCCGGCAAGTTCGAGCAGGCACAGGGCGGAACGCTGCTGCTCGATGAGGTGACCGAGATGCCGCTCGGGCTCCAGGCCAAGCTCCTGCGCGTCCTGCAGGAGCGCGAGGTCGAGCGCATCGGCGGCCGCGGCCCTCTGCCCCTCGACGTGCGCGTGCTCGCCACCACCAACCGCCGGCTGCGCGAGGAAGTGGCCGCGGGCCGCTTCCGTGAAGACCTGTACTACCGCCTCAACGTGTTTCCGCTGGCGATCGCACCGCTGCGCGCGCGCCGTGACGACGTGCTGCCGCTCGCCATGCAGCTGCTCGCGGCGCGCGTGCGCCCCGGGGCGCAGGTGCCGGCGCTCGGCGCCGAAGCTGCGCATCTGCTCCTCACCTATGCCTGGCCCGGCAACGTCCGCGAGCTCGACAACCTCCTGCAGCGCGCCCTGATCCTGGTCAACGGGCCGGTGATCCTGCCGCAGCACATCCAGTTCGAGTTCGCCGGCGATGCCGCCGCGCCGCAGGCGAGGCAGCCCGTGACACCGGCCTCGCTCGCCGCCTCGCTCGATGAGCGCGAGCGCGATCTGATCCTCGATGCGCTGCGCCTCGGCAAGGGCAGCCGGCGCGAAGCCGCCGAGTCGCTCGGCATCAGCGCGCGCACGCTGCGCTACAAGCTGGCACGGCTGCGCGAAGCCGGCGTCGAAGTGCCGGCAGCCTGAACTTTAAGGGAGCGCAACCCATGAGTCAGATGGAAATCGACCGCGTGCTGGCGCAGATCCGCGAGCTCTCCGCGCAGATGCGTCCCAACCCCGCGCCGGCCAAGCCGGCGCAGGCGGGCGGGGTGAGCGAGTTCGCCAGCATCATGCGCGCCGGGGTCGAGCAGGTGAACAGCCAGCAGCAGCGCGCCGGACAGCTGGCCGATGCCTTCGAGCGCGGCACGCCCGGCGTCGAGCTGCCGCAGGTGATGCTCGAGCTGCAGAAGGCGAGCGTCTCGTTCCGCGCCCTGAACGAGGTGCGCAACCGGCTGGTCAGCGCCTACCAGGAAATCATGAACCTCTCTTTATGAAGAGCCTGAAGCCATCAATGGTGAATACCCATGGCCGCTGAAGCTGGCGTCGTCGTGCCCTCCCCGGGACTGCCGGCGGGACTCAAGCCGGTGCTGCTGCTCGTCGGGCTCGCGGCCGCGGTGGCCGTCGGCCTCTCGGTCGCGCTCTGGTGGCACGGCCCGAGCTACAGCCTCCTCTACGGCAACCTCGCCGCCGAGGACCAGGCGCAGATCGCCCAGGCGCTCGATGCCGCGCAGATTCCCTACCGCCTGCAGCCCGGCTCGAACGCCATCGAGGTCGCGACCGATCGCTTGACCGATGCGCGCCTCAAGCTCGCCGGCCAGGGCCTGCCCGAGAGCGGCGGCGGCTTCGCCGCGCTCGATAAGGATCCGGGCTTCGGCGTCAGCCAGTTCGTCGAGAACGCCCGCTACCAGCACGCCCTCGAGACCGAGCTCGCGCGCACCATCGCGAGCCTGCGCCCCGTCGAGGCCGCGCGCGTGCACCTCGCGGTGCCGCGCCAGTCGGCCTTCGTGCGCGAGCACCACGCGGCGAGCGCCTCCGTTTTCGTACAGCTCAAAGCCGGCCGACGCCTCGACCAGAGCCAGGTGCAGGCCATCGTCAATCTCGTCGCCTCCTCGATCCCGGAGCTCGAGCCCGGGCAGGTGACGGTGGTCGACCAGCAGGGACACCTCCTCTCGACCCCCGACGGACACGACGAGTTCTCGCTCCGCGAGCAGCAGTTCGACATGGCGCATCGACTCGAGGACGACTATCGGTCGCGCCTCGAGGCGCTCCTCGCCCCGCTGGTCGGCGCCGGACGCGTGCGCGCCCAGGTCGTGGCGCAGATGGACATGTCGGTCACCGAGGAGGCGCGCGAGCAGTACCGGCCCGACAGCCAGATCGTGCGCAGCGAACAGACTTCCGAGCAGACCACGCACGATGGCGGCGGCTCCCAGGGCGTGCCGGGCGCGCTCAGCAATCAGCCCCCGCCCGCCGGCGTGGCCAGCACCCCGCCCCCGATCGCTCCCCCGCCCGCGAATGCGCAGGCCACGGCCGCCGCGGGCGCCAAGCCCCCCGCGGGCGCGGCCCAGGCCGCTGCCGCAGGCGTCGCCGGCGCGCTGAGCGCCGCGAACGCCGGGAGCACCTCGAAAGAGTCGACCCGCAACTACGAGATCGACCGTACGCTCGCCTACACCCGCCAGCCCGCCGGCAAGCTCAAGCGCCTCACGGTCGCGGTCCTGATCGACGATGCGCACGTGCTGGATAAGGACGGCAAGTCGCGCGCGGTGCCGATGAGCCCCGAGCAGCTCGAGCACATCACGCAGCTCGTCAAGGACGCCGTCGGCTACGACGAGTCGCGCGGCGATGTCGTCAACGTCGTCAACTCCTCCTTCACCGCGGAGGAGCCCAGCGCCCCGGCCGGCGAGCTCGAGAAGCCCGCGCTGTGGGAGAAGCCCTGGTTCTTCGCGCTGCTGAAGCTGGTCGCCGGAGCCGTGGTGCTCGTCGTGCTCACCCTCACGGTGCTGCGCCCGCTGGTGCGCACGCTGCTCGCCTCGCTCCGTACGCCGCGGGTGGCGAGCGCCGAGGCCTCACCCGCGCTCTCGAGCCCGCAGGCGGCCGCCGCCGCCGTGCTCGAGCACGAGCAGCAGCTCGCGCAGGCGCGCACGCTCGTGAACCAGGATCCCAAACGCGTCGCGCGTGTGGTGCGCGACTGGGTGGAACAGGATGCCTGAGCGTAACGAACCCAACCGCAACGGCACCGAGCGTGCCGCGATCCTGCTCCTCACCTTGGGCGAGCAGGAGGCCGCGCAGATCCTCAAGCACATGAGTGCCAAGGAGGTGCAGCGCGTCGGCGCCGCCATGGCCAAGGTGAAGAACGTCTCGCGCAGCGAGGTCGAGAAGGTCGTCGCCGACTTCCACACCAACGTCGAGGCGCAGACCTCGGTGGGCGTGGGGTCGGATGAGTTCCTGCGCAAGGCGCTGGTGAATGCGCTCGGCGAGGACAAGGCCGCCGCCATCATCGACCGCATCAGCATCGGACGCTCCACCAAGGGGCTCGAGGCCCTGAAGTGGCTCGACGCCCGTGCGGTCGCCGAGCTGATCCGCCTCGAGCATCCGCAGATGATCGCCATCGTGCTCGCGTACCTCGAGTCCGATCAGGCCGCCGAGGTGCTGTCGATCCTGCCGAGCGGGCTGCGCGCGGACGTCGTGGTGCGCATCGCGAGCCTGGATGGCGTCCAGCCGACCGCGCTCACCGAGCTCGACGACATCATCGAGAAGCAGTTCTCAGGCAACGGTGCCGCCAAGACCTCCCTCCTCGGGGGACCGAAGGCCGCCGCCGACATCATGAACGCGCTCGAGCCGAGCCACGAGAGCGCGATCATGGAGCAGATCACCAAGACCGATGAGCAGCTTGCGACCACCATCCAGGACCTGGTGTTCGTGTTCGACGACCTGATCGACCTCGACGATCGCAGCATGCAGGAGCTGCTGCGCCAGGTGCCGGCCGATCAGCTGCTGCTCGCCCTCAAGGGGGCGGACGAGCCGCTGAAGGAGAAGATCTTCAAGAACATGTCGCAGCGCGCCGCCGAGATGCTCAAGGACGATCTCGAGGCGAAAGGCCCGGTGCGGGTCGCCGACGTCGAGTCGGCGCAGAAAATCATCCTGCAGACGGCGCGCAAGCTCGCGGCGGCCGGCACCATCGCCCTCGGAGGCAAGGGCGAGCAGTACGTCTAGCCGTTGCCGTTGCCGTTGCCGCTGCGGGTGATGTCCATCGACTCGGCGAGCGCGAGCACGCGCGCCGCCACTTTCCCGAGCGGCAGCACTTCCGCCGCCGCGCCGAGCGCCACGGCTTCTCCCGGCATCCCCCAGACGACGCTCGTCGCCTCATCCTGCGCGAGGGTGGGACTGCCCGCCTCGCGCATTTCCCGAAGGCCCACCGCGCCATCCTTCCCCATGCCGGTGAGGATCACGCCGATCGCATTGCGTCCGACCTGCTGCGCCACCGAGCGAAACAGCACGTCCACGCTCGGCTTGTGGCGATTGACGGGCGGCCCGTCGTCGAGCCGGCAGACATAGCGCGCGCCGTCGCGCTCGATCAGCAGGTGCTGGTCCCCGGGCGCGATGTAGACGTGCCCGGGCAGGATCATCTGGCCGTTCTGCGCCTCGTACACCGTCATCTGGCAGCACGAGTCCATGCGGCGCGCGAAGGGCGTACTGAAGGCCTTCGGTATGTGCTGCGTGATCACGATGCCCGGCGTATCGGCGGGCAGCTGCACCAGTACTTCCTTGATCGCCTCCGTGCCGCCGGTGGAGGCGCCGATCGCGATGATGCGGTCGGTGGTGCGCAGCTGGCGCCGCGCCGGCGCCTTGGCGAGCACCGCATCGACGGGAAGGCGCGGGGCGACCCCGGGGGCGGCCGCGCCGCTGACCGCGCCGGTGTAGGGTCGCACGCGCGCGGTGGCCGCCGAGCGGATCTTGGCGCGCAGCTCCTCGGCGTAGTCGGTGAGCGTCGCCGCGACGTCGATCTTGGGCTTAGGTAAATAGTCGACGGCCCCGACCGCCAGCGCATCGAGCGTCACCTCGGCCCCGTGCTCGGTGAGCGATGAGACCATCACCACCGGCATCGGCCGCAGCCGCATGAGGTTGCGCAGGAAGGTGACGCCGTCCATCTTCGGCATCTCCACATCGAGCGTCAGCACGTCGGGATTGAGCTGCTTGATCTTCTCGCGTGCCACGTAGGCATCGCTCGCCGTGCCCACCACCTCGATCGCGGGGTCGGCCCCGAGCACTTCGCTCAGGATCCGCCGCACCAGCGCGGAGTCGTCCACGATCAGCACGCGCACTTTCGGCTTCGGTTGGGTGTTGGCCCCGCGGGGCCCGGCTAGCGACACGACATACCTCCCTGTCAATCGAACAGCTCGACGTCGCCGCCGCCGCTGTTGCGCGCCAGATCGCCCTGGTAGCGGCGCTCGCGCTCGGCGATGGCGGTGGCTTCCAGCGGCTGCAGCCGGCGCACGCGCACCTTGCCGCTCTCCGGGAAATAGATGATGCGCCGCGGATAGATGTCGCCGAGGTCCTCGGCGGCGACCTTCAGTCCCTCCGACGCGAGAAACGACCGCACGAACTCCGCATTGCGCGCCCCGACGTCGGTCATCGAGGCGAGGATGCGACCGCCGCCGAACAGCTTGATCTCGAAGTGCTCGCGGCGTGCGCCGAGCTTCATGAGCTCGTTGATGAGGCACTCCATGGCATGCGTGCCATAGCGCGTCGCCAGGCCCGCCGCGGGATCCAGCCAGCGGTCAGGCGCCGCGCCGCCGCTCGAGTCCTCGGGCAGCATGAAGTGATTCATGCCGCCGCAGCCGAGCCGGCGATCGGAGATGCAGGCCGAGATGCACGAGCCGAGCACGGTCGAGATGGCCTCGTCGTGGCGCGTGACGTAGTACTCCCCGGGAAGCACCTTGGCGGTCCAGCGTGCCGAGACCGGATCCCAGAAGCGGTGCACGCCCTGGAAGCCCGGAACGGCCGGCGGACAGGGCTCGATACCGGCAGGGACCGCCAGCGGCATCTCAATTCCTCCGGTAGATGGTCTTGCCGACCAGGGTGTAGGCGTCGGAGACGCGGAACAGGCTCTCGGAGTGGCCGAGGAAGAGAATGTCGCCCGGGCGCTGCAGCTGCGCGAAGCGCGCGAACAGCGCCCGCTGGGTGTCCTTGTCGAAATAGATGACGACGTTGCGGCAGAAGATCGCATTGAGCGGACCCTTCATCGGCAACGCATGCATCAGGTTCAGCTCGCGGAAGGTGATCATTTCCCGAAGCGCCGCGTTCACCGCGTAGCCCGGGGGGACGCGCTCCTCGCGGCTGAAGAAGCGCTCGAGCCTCTGGGTACTGAGTCCCCGCACCCGCTCCTCGTCGTAGACGCCGCGCTGCCCCTTGCCGAGCACTTCGGTGTCGAGGTCGGTCGCGAGAATCTTGATGTCCCAGCGCCAGGCCTCGGGGAGCGATTCCTGGATGGTCATCGCGAGCGAATAGGGCTCCTCTCCCGAGGAGCAGCCGGCCGACCAGAAGCGCAGCCGCCGTGCGCCGCGCGGATTGGCGGCCAGCGGCCGCAGCAGCTCGTCGCGCAGGTACTCGAAGTGGTGCGCTTCGCGGAAGAAGGAGGTCAGGTTGGTGGTGATGGCGTTGCAGAACTGCACCAGCTCCTCGCCATCGCCGCGCTCGAGGAGCTCGCGATAGTCGCGAAAGCTCTCCAGTCCCAGCGCGCGCAGCCGGCGCGACAGCCGCCCGTAGACCAGCTCGCGCTTCTGCTCGGAGAGGTGAATGCCGGTGTGCTGCTTCACCAGCGCGCGCAGCGCCGCGAAGTCGTCCTCACCAAAGCTGAGCCGGCGCAGACGCAGGGTTTCCATTTCGACTCCGTCAGAAGAGCTCGCTGGTCCCTTCGCCCTGCCCGAGCTGCGCTCCGGGTGCGACCCCGCCGGTGCGCAGCAGCAGCTCGAAGAGCTCGTGGTGCGAGTGCTCGGCGAGCCGCTCGCGCAGCTCCGTCAGCAGCTCCTCCCAGCGCATGGCGCCGAAGCCGGCCATCTGCGGCAGCGGGTGATCGGTGAGCCGGGTGAGGAGGTTGCGGATCACGGCGAGCTGCTGAATCAGGCGGTCGTGAAACTGCAGCGCGCGCACGCAGTCGGCGATATCCCGCGCCAGCGTCTCGCGCATCGCTCCGCCCTCGGCCGGGCGCAGTCCCTGGCTCAAGCGCTCGAGCGCGGTGCCGAGCTCGACCGCGGGCGCCTCGCTCTCGCGCATCGCAAAGCTCAGGAGGATCGAAGCCGCCTCCGCCGAGACCTCGAGCGTCTTGCAACGGCTGGGCGGCGGCTCGGAAGCCGCGGCGCACATCAGGTGAGTACCTTGGCGACGATCGACAGCAGCCGGGCGGGATCGAAGGGCTTCACCAGCCAGCCCGTGGCTCCCGCCTCTTTCCCCTGCTGCTTGCGCTCCGAGGTCGACTCGGTGGTGAGCATCAGCAGCGGCACGAAGCGGTAGTTGGTCCGGCGCCGCAACTCGCGCACCAGCGAGATGCCGTCCATGTTGGGCATGTTGACGTCGGTGATGACGACGTCGAACTGCCGCTTCTCCGCGACCTCGAGCGCCTCGACGCCGTCGGTCGCCACGTCCACCTCGTGGCCGCCGGAGGCCAGCGCCAGCTTGACCAGCTGCCGCATCGAGGGTGAGTCGTCTACTGCGAGGATCCGTGCCATCGTTCTACTCCGTATCGCCATCGGCCGAGCGGGCACGATGCGGCTGCCACGGCAGCCGCACCGGCCCGGTGCTGCGGACTAGAAGTCCTTCCACTCCGTCTCGCCATTGGCGACTTTGGGCGGCGGCGGAGCTTTCGCGGCTGCCGCTTCACCTGCCGCGGGCGCGGCCGTCCTGGCGGGCTTGGCTGCGCGCTCGGTCCAGGGGCGGCTCGCCTTGCGCCGCTCGACGGCACGCTCGGGCGCGGCCGCCACGGGTGCCGGTACATGATCGCCGTCGGCAATCCGGTAGCGCTCCATGAGGGTGTTGAGCTCGGAGGCCTGCTCGGCCATCGACTGCGACGCCGCGGTCGCTTCCTCGACCAGCGCGGCGTTCTGCTGGGTCATCTCGTCCATCTGCATGACGGCCTTGTTGACCTGCTCTATCCCTGAGGACTGCTCGCGGGAGGCCGCGGCGATCTCGGCGATGATGTCCGATACCTTCTTGACCGAGGCGACGATCTGCTCGAGCGTCTGCCCCGACTGGGTGACGAGCGCCGAGCCGTCCTCGACCTTGCGCACCGAGTCCTGGATCAGGTCCTTGATCTCCTTGGCCGCGGTCGCGGAGCGGCCGGCGAGGCTGCGCACCTCGGTCGCCACTACTGCAAAGCCCCGGCCCTGCTCGCCGGCGCGGGCGGCTTCCACCGCCGCATTGAGCGCCAGGAGGTTGGTCTGGAAGGCGATCTCGTCGATGACACCGATGATGTCGGCGATCTTCTTCGAGGATTCGTTGATCTCGGTCATGGCGCTCACCGCCTTGCCGACGACCGCACCGCCCTTCTCCGCCTGATCGCGCGCCGCGGTGGCGAGCTGATTCGCCTGGCCGGCGTTGTCGGCGTTCTGCTTGACGGTCGAGGTCATCTCCTCCATGGAGGAGGCGGTCTCCTCGAGCGACGAGGACTGCTCCTCGGTGCGCTGCGAGAGGTTGGCGTTGCCCTGGGAGATCTCCTCCGCCCCGCGATGCACGGCGCCGGCCGCCTGCTTGGCCTGGCGCACCATCTGGCCGAGCGACTTCTGCGTCGCCTGGAGCGCGGCGAGCACCTGCCCGATCTCGTTGCTCGAGTCGACGGTGATCTTGTCGGTGAAGTCGCCGGCCGCGAAGGCCTCGAAGTGCTTGATGATGCGCTGCATCGGATTCGAGAGCGCCTGGGCGGTCACGAAGGCGAGCACCGCTCCGACGATGAGCGCGATGGCGCTCAGTGCGAGCAGCAGTGTCATGCTCGAGCGGTAGGTCGCAGCGAGCTCATCGGCTCGGGCCTTGACCGCGGCGTTCTCGAACTCCTGGTAGGGCTTGAAGACATCGAGCAGGTCGTGCTCCGCGGCGCGCATCTGCGAGTCCATGAGCGCGATGGCCTCGTCCTTGTGCCCGGACTGGAACAGATCCAGATACTTGGCCTCGAGCGGCACGGTACGCTCGGAGGCCTCGAGCAGCGGCTTCAGGGCCAGCTTTTCATCGGCGGTCACGGCAGCGGCGACCGCAATCTCGCGGGCCTTCGTGCGCTTTTCGATGCTGCGCCGCCCGCCGTCGATCTCCTCCTGCACGTGGTCCTTGTCGCGGATGACCATGCTGCGCGTGCGGCGCGCCGTGTCCATGATCGCGGTCAGCCAGCCGTCGGTATTCTCGAGGTTCGGCACCGTTTCCGTGGTGAGGATCTGAACCGCCCGGTTGAACGCGGAGAGCCGCGTGACCGCCAGCGCGACGGCCGCGCTGAATACCAGCGCCATGACGCCGAACGTCAGGAGCAGCCGGGGCTTGAGTTTGAGGTTGCGAAGGTTCATGGGTCTGTCCTTAGAGAAAGTGAATGCACTTGAAAGGGGGGTTGAAAACTGTTGGGAACCTGCGGCTCAGGCCGCCACCGGCTCGGGCACGCCGGCCGCCGCTTCGACCATCTCGGCGCCGATCAGGCGGTCGAGGTCGAGCAGCACCACCATGCGATCGTTCACCGGCACGAGGCCGCGGATGTGATCGGTCGCGGCGCGGCAGCCGAGATCGGGGGTCGGGCGCACCTCGCTCGCCTGGACGTCGACCACGTCGGAGACGCCGTCGACCACCACGCCGAAGTCGCGCCGCCCGGCCTCGTTGCGCACCGAGAGAACGATGATCACCGTGACGGCCGTGTACTCGGCCTGCTCGAGGCTGAAGCGCTTGCGCAGGTCCACGACCGGTACGATCGAGCCGCGCAGATTCAGCACGCCGAGCACGTGGGGCGCGGAGTTCGGGATCTTGGTGACCGCCGACCAGCCGCGGATCTCCTGCACGCGCAGGATGTCCACCCCGTAGGTCTCGTTGCCGAGGACGAAGGTGAGGACCTGGTAGGACTCGGCTTCTGCAGTGCTCTTGCTGGCGTTGGTGCTCATGATGATTTCCTGAGTAGAGAAAGGGATGGCGGGCGCGCTAGGCGGCCTCGCGCCGCGATGAGGTGGAGCGGATGAGGCCCGGCACGTCCAGGATCAGCGCGACCGAGCCGTCGCCGAGGATGGTGGCGCCGGAGACGCCCTGGACGTGTCCGTAGTTGCTCTCGAGCGACTTGATGACCACCTGCTGCTGACCGCGCAGGTCGTCGACGAAGAGGCCGACGCGCTGTCCGTCGCCCTCGACCACCACGACGAGTCCGTCCTGGATGGCGCGCGAGCGCGGCTCGATGCCGAACAGGTCATGCAGCCGTACCAGCGGCAGATAGGCGCCGCGGAAGGAGATGACCTCACCCGCCGTCGACAGGCGGTTGACGCCGCTCTCCCGGATCTGCAGCGACTCGACGATCGAGACGAGCGGCACGATGTAGGTCTCATCGCCGACCGACACCGACTGTCCGTCGACGATCGCGAGCGTCAGGGGGAGCGAGATGGAGAAGCGCGAGCCCTTGCCGCGCTCGCTGCGGATGTCGATCTTGCCGCCCAGGGACTTGATGTTGCGCCGGACGACGTCCATGCCGACGCCGCGCCCCGAGAGGTCGGTCGTCTGCTCGGCGGTCGAGAAGCCGGGCAGGAAGATCAGCTCGTGGATGGCCTCCTGGCTCGGGATCTCGTTGGCCGCGATGAGCCCGCGGGCGCGCGCCTTGGCGAGGATCCGCTCGCTGTCGAGCCCCTGGCCGTCATCGCTCACCTCGATGATGATGGCGCTGCCGCGATGGAAGGCCTCCAGGTGCACGGTGCCTGCGGCCGGCTTGCCGGCGGCCACCCGGGCCTCGGGCTTCTCGATGCCGTGGTCGATGCTGTTGCGCACCAGGTGCACGAGCGGATCGCCGATCCTCTCGAGCACGGTCTTGTCGAGCTCGGTCTGCTCGCCGGTGAGCTTGAGGTCGATCTGCTTGCCGAGGCGCTGGGCGACGTCGCGCACCAGGCGCGGAAAGCGGCTGAAGGCGAAGCCGATCGGCAGCATGCGCACGCGCATGACGCTCTCGTGCAGCTCGCGGACGTTGCGCTCGAGCTGGGCGAGCCCGCTGCGCAGCCGCTCGGCCGTGGGGCCCTCGGCGTGCGCGCCGAGCTGCGCGAGCATCGACTGGGTGATGACGACCTCGCCCACCGTATTGATGAGCTCATCGATCTTCTGCGTGCTGACGCGAATCGAGGCGGCATCGCCGCCACTCGCCGCGGGCGCGGCTTCAGTACGCGCGGCGCGGGCCGCCGCGGGAGTCTCTCCGGCCGGGGCGGCCGCGGCCGCCGGGGCCGGCGCCGGCTCGGCGACTAAGTCGGGTGTCGGATGCGCGGCCTCGGGCGCGGCCGCCTCGGGAACTGCCGGCGTCGCCGCGGACGCCGCGGCCGCCTCGATACGGTAATCGCAATCGCCCTCGACCCACTCGAAGGCCTCGGCGATGCGCTCCCGTGTGACGGCGCCGGTGAGGCGCACCTGCCAGGTGAGATAGCAGCGGTGCGCTTCGATCGCCTCGAGCGCCGGGAGAGCGCGCACGTCGGCGGTAACGCTGAGCTCGCCGTGCTCGGCGAGCGCGGCGAACAGGGCCAGCGGCTCGTTGCCGCGCGACAGCATGTTCTGAAGCGGCCGCACGCTGATCAGCCATTCGGTAGCCGCCTCGGCGGCGGGAGCGGCGGGCGGCTGCGGCGCCGCGGCCGGAGCCGGTGCCGCCGGAGCCGGCGTGGCTGCGACGGCAGGGACTGCCGTGACGGCGGGAGCTGCGGTGGCGGCGGGAGCCGCGGTGACGGTCGGCGCCGCTGCCGCCGCGTTGTTGGCCACCGCGACCTCGAGGTCGAACTGCAGGTCGGCGACGCGCTGCGGGTCGAAGCTTTCCTTGCGCTGCGCGGCGCGCAGCATCTCGCGCATCACGTCCACGGACTTCAGCAGCAGGTCCATGATGGCCGTGCTGAGGCGCGTGCGTCCCGCGCGCACCCCGTCGAGCAGCGTCTCGAGGGTGTGCGTGAAGGAGGCGATGTCGGCGAAGTTGAACATGCCCGCGCCGCCCTTGATCGAGTGCGCGACGCGGAAGATCGTATTGATGGTCTCGGCGTCGGGAGCGGCGACGTCGAGCTTGAGGAGCGATGCCTCCATCGACTCGAGCGCCTCGAAGCTCTCTTCGAAGAAGGCCTCGTGGAATTGTGCGAGATCGATGCCCATGAGACTTCAGCTCGCCGCGGCCAGGGCCAGGGCGCCGGTGAGGCCGAGGGCGCCCGCGGCGCGCATCAGGGCCTCGCTGCACTCGAGCCACACCACGGCGCGCCGCCGCGCCTTGCGGTCGGCGAGGAAGGCCACCAGCAGCTGCAGCGCCGCCGTGTCGATGCGCTCGACTTTGGCCGCGTCGATGTATACCGGCGCCGAATGCTCGAGACGCAACATCAGCTGACCGAGCAGCTGCGTCGCGTCACGGATGGTGCACTGCGACGGCAGGCGCAGCACGGCTTCGGGCGACAGCGCGACCGTTCCGATGGTCGTCGCGGAGCTCTTTTCTGCGGCAGTCATTCACACACCTTTCATCGCCACGCCCATGGCGAGAAGCTCGTCCACATCCTGTTGGCCGTCGACGGTGCCGGTACTCACTCCGGGAATACTCGGACCGAGGCCGCGGGTGTGATCCTCGTCGGCCGACGGCACGCGGCGGTTTTCCGCCGCTCCGGGCCCACTGTCCTGCACGAGCCGTGCCAACTCGGCTTCGAGCTGCGCGACGAGCTCGATCACCCGGCGGATGATCTGGCCGCTCAGGTCCTGAAAGCCCTGCGCCATCAGCACCTCGACCAGATTCGTCTTGACGGTCTCGCCGTCGGCGTGCGCGGCGGTGAAGTGGCTCTCGAGCCGCGCCAGCAGCTCGCTCCAGTAAGGCGATGCGGCGCCGCTCTCGCGCGCCTCTTTGCACTCCGCGCCGAGCGTCGCGGCCGAGGCGGCGGTGCGCGCCACCAGCGGCGTCGACTTCTCGACCAGGTCCATGGTGCGGTGCGCGGCCTCGTCGGTGAGGCGCAGCACGTGGTCGAGCCGCGCGCGGGCATCGGGAATGTCGGTGCCCGCGAGCCGCAACAGCCGCGGATCGAGGCGAAACTGATCGAGCGCGGAGCGCAGCCGGTTATCCAGCTGGCGCAGCGAGTCCCACAGTCCGCGCTCGCGCAGGCCCGTGAGCGTGTCGACGGCGGCGAAGAAGCGCCCCTCGTCGTTGGCCTCGAGCGCCGTCAGCAGGGAGACGCAAACCTCTCCCCACTGCTGCTGCAGTGCCGTGCTCATGGGCGTGGCACTCATGCTCCCGCGGCGGCGGGAGTCAGGATCTTCTCGAGCTTCTCGGCCAGCACCTGGGCCGTGAAGGGCTTGATCACGTAGCCGTTGACGCCCGCCTTGGCCGCTTCCACGATCTGCTCGCGCTTGGCTTCCGCGGTCAGCATCAGCACCGGGATCTTGGCGAGCTTGGGGTCCGAGCGCACCGCCTTCAGCAGGTCGAGACCGGGCATGCCGGGCATATTCCAGTCGGTGATCAGCACGTCGAAGGATTCGGCCTGCAGCAGCGGCAGCGCCGTCTTGCCGTCGTCGGCCTCCTGCACGTTGGCGTAGCCGAGATCATGCAGCAGGTTCTTGACGATGCGCCGCATGGTGGAGAAGTCGTCCACGACCAGGAACCGCAAATCCTTTTTCATAGCGTCCCTCACAGCCAGTACGCGGCGCTGCGGTCGTCACCGACTCGGTGTGACGCCGTTCAAGAAAATCGCGCGGCCGCGATGTCGCGCAACTGTAAGCATCGGCGTGGGGTTGGGATTCTTGAATTGCCATGAGGGCGCGCGCGCGCCGCGCTGCGCGCCCTGTGACGCGCTTCCGCATCCGCGTTGCGGCGGCGCATCAGCGCGCGGCAGATGTTTGCCGCCGGCGCGGCACGCTCCTACCGCGCCGCGGTAGCTCCTCACGAACACTGCGGCTCGGCGGCCGTGGCGCTTTCTTTAGGCGCAAGCCAAGATGCGCGTCACAGTTCTGCGACGGGGCTTTCCCGCACCATCGGCGCAACTGAGCGATTTGTGACGCCGCCTTCCCACGGAAGTAAGGGTTCGGGACGAGTGAAGGAACACAGGCATGTCTGATTCACGGGCGCGAAGCGCACAGCGCAGCGCCATCCCCATCGAGCGCTGGGCGCTCCCGGCCGTCGAAGGGCCGCTGGCGAGCTCCGCCCCCGATCCGCGCGGCCGCGCCGCACCCGGCGCGCGCGCCTCCCAGGATGCGCTGCGCGGCTACGAGGCCGGCATGGCCCGCGCGCAGGCGGAGATGCAGTCACGGCTCGAAGAGCTCACCCAGCGGGTGCACCGGCTGGATGCGGTGCTGCAGCTCCTGGGCAAGCCCTTGTGCGCGCTCGACGATGAGGTGGAGAAGCAGCTCCTCGAGCTCGCCCTCGCGGTCGGCAAGCAGCTGGCGCGGCGCGAGCTCGCCGCCGATCCGGCGCAGATTCTCGGCGTGCTGCGCGAATGCCTCGAGCAGCTGCCGCTTGCCGCCCGCGAGGTGCGCGTGCACCTGCATCCGGAGGACGCCGCGGTGGTGCGCGAGCGGCTGGCCGCGCCCGCCGCAGAGCGTGCCTGGAGCCTCATCGAGGATCCGACGCTGGCGCGCGGCGGCTGCGTGGTACGGAGCGATGTCTCCCAGATCGATGCGCGCTTCGAGAGCCGCGTCAACGCCGTACTCTCCAGTGCGCTCGGCGAGCAGCGCGCCGCCGAGCGCGTCCCGGCGACGCCTGCCGGTCCCCCCGCATGAGCGGCACGGACCTCACGCTTGAGCGCACCGGCGCCTGGAGCGAGCGGCTCGGCCGGCTCACCCGGCGCGTGGAGCGCACGCCCCCGCCGACGGTCGAGGGGTCGCTCACCCGCATGGTGGGTCTCACGCTCGAAGCCGTCGGCTGTCAGGCATCCGTCGGCGATCAGTGCGAGCTGATCGCGCGCGATGGCTCGCGCATCGAATCCGAGGTCGTGGGTTTTTCCGGCGACCGCCTGTTCCTCATGCCGACCGGCGACAGCCACGGGCTCGGGCCGCAGGCGCGCGTGATTCCACGTCCCGGGGCCGGCTTCGTGCCGGTCGGGCCGCAGCTCCTCGGGCGCATCATCGACGGCTCGGGCGCGCCCCTCGATGGCCTGGGGCCGCTCGACTGCGAGGCGCGCGTGCGCCTGGCGGGCCGGCCGATCAACCCGCTGGCACGGGCGCCGCTCTCCGAGCCGCTCGATGTCGGCATCCGCTCGATCAACTCGCTCCTCACCATCGGTCGCGGGCAGCGCGTCGGCCTCTTCGCCGGGAGCGGCGTGGGCAAGAGCGTGCTGCTCGGCATGATGGCCCGCTACACCCGGGCGGACGTCATCGTCGTGGGACTCATCGGCGAGCGCGGCCGCGAGGTGAAGGAATTCGTCGAGCGGATCCTCCAGCCCAAGGATCGCACCCGCGCGGTGATCGTCGCGGCGCCCGCCGACAATCCGCCGCTCCTGCGCCTGCACGGCGCCTGGCTCGCCACCGCCGTGGCCGAATACTTTCGCGACCGCGGCATGAGCGTACTGCTGCTGATGGATTCGCTGACGCGCTTCGCGCAGGCACAGCGTGAGATCGGACTCGCCATCGGCGAGGCGCCGGTCACCAAGGGCTTTCCCCCGTCGGTCTTTGCGCGCATGCCGGCGCTGGTCGAGCGTGCCGGCAACGGCGCGGCCGGCGGCGGCTCCATCACCGCCTTCTACACCGTGCTCACCGAGGGCGACGACCAGTCGGATCCGATCGCGGACGCGGCGCGCGCCATCCTCGACGGCCACATCGTGCTGTCGCGGCGCATCGCCGAGACCGGACTCTATCCGGCGATCGACGTCGGCGCCTCGATCAGCCGCGCCATGCACGAGATCACTTCCCCGCCGCACGCACAGCTCGCGCAGCAGTTTCGCCGCAGTCTCTCGATCTACGAGCAGCACCGCGATCTCATCAGCCTCGGCGCCTATGCCCGCGGCAGCGACCCGCGGGTCGATGCGGCGGTGGCGCTCTGGCCGCAGATGCAGCAGTTCCTGCAGCAGGACATGCGCCAACGGGTGGATTTCGGGGCGAGCCTCGGCTCGCTCCAGACCCTGATGGCCGAGCCCGCCGTCAAAGAAGCGCCCGCAGCGAAAGGATAAGCCGTGCCACGCATTCGGCAGTTGAAGACCGCGAGCGGCGTGTTCGGCAACGATGAGCGCCGCAAGGCGCAGACGCTCGCGAGCAGCGAGCGGGCGGTGCGCGACGGGGAGGCCCGGCTCGCCGAGCTCGGCAACTATCGCGATGCGTATCTGCGCGACTTCGCCAGCCGTGCGGGCGGCGGCATGACGGCTGCCCGTGCCCGCGACTATCAGGCCTTCCTCGCACGTCTCGAGGAAGCGCTGCGCGAGCAGGCCGAGATCGTCGCCCGTGCCCGGGCCCAGCGCGAGGAGCTCCTCGACAAGTGGCGGGGCGCCGCGCGGCAATCGGCGGCGGTCGACCGCGCGCTCGAGCGCGGCCTCACCGAAGAGCAGCGCCAGCATGAGCGGCGCGAGCAGTTCGAGTGCGACGAGCGTGCACAGCGCAACTGGTCGGGAGGAGCGCGCCGTGTCCCCTAGTGCCGTGGGTG
>DASQGK010000067.1:0-21049 GCA_035632655.1 Steroidobacteraceae bacterium
GCCCACAACGAAACCCGCGCCGGCTGCCGCCGAAGGTGGGTCGATCGTCGATACGCTCATGGGCTACTGGTGGGTGCTCGCGCTCGTGGCTCTGGTGCTCGCGGCAGTCGCGGCACTGCGTTACCTGCGCTCGCGCCGCGCCTCTGAATTCGATGACTCCCTCGGACGGCTGGCGGTCGCGGCCGTGGCCGGCGCCAGCGGCGCCGGCGGCGCACTCAGCGGCGGCCAGGGCCGCGGCGGGGCCGGCTTCGGCGGACTCGATACGCCGTCCATGCGCGCCGCGCCGCTCTCGGAGCCCGACTCGGGCGTGGTGGTCGAGGAGACCGGCACACACGAGCGGCCGCGCATCGTGGCCGCGGGCGCGGCCCCGGCGGCTGCGGCAAAGCACGTCACGGCCGACGACACCATCAGCAGCGAGACCGCGATCAACCTCGATCAGGGCGATCCGCTCGCCGAGGCCGACTTCCACATGGCCTACGGCCTCTACGACCAGGCGGCGGACCTCATCCGCATCGCCATCGGCCGCGAGCCCGGACGGCGCGATCTGAAGCTGAAGCTTCTCGAAGTGTTCTTCGTCTGGGGCAACAAGGAGCAGTTCCTGCAGACCGCCCACGAGCTCGCGCAGACGCGCGGCGAGGCGGGCCCCGGCGAATGGGAAAAGATCCTCATCATGGGCAAGCAGCTCGCGCCCGAGGATCCGCTGTTCTCCGGCGGCGCCGCCGTGAGCGGCGCGACGGCGGGCGGCGTCGATCTGAATCTCGAGGGCGGACAGAGCCGCGTCGACTTCGACCTGCTCGGTGAGCCGGTGCCGACGGATGTGCCGCAGGGCGTCGATCTCGACATCGGCTCGGCGATCGGCGAAGGCACGGCGCAGATGGCCGAGGCGAGCACCGGCGTGACCGACCGCAACCTGACCGTGCTCGAAGGCGGCTACGGCGACAGCCCTGCCGCGACCGGCAGCACGCGCCAGATGACCAGCCGCATGCGCCAGCAGTCCGAGACCGAAGGCCCGACGGTGGAACAGCCCACGCTGGAATCCCCGGACGAGGGGCTGACGATACGCACCAAGCCGGGACCGGGGTTGCGCAGCAGCGGCGCCGATCAGACCGCTGAGCTCGCGATCGACGATCTCGGGCTCGACCTGGGCTCGGTCGACACGCAGGAACAGCCCGTCCTCGGGGGCGTCGGCTCCGAGGCGCCTACCATGGTGGCCGGCCTCGATGAGAGGACCCGCAAGAATCTCGAAGACACCGCGGCACAGGCCGCGCACGTGAAGACCTCGACGACCGGCCAGTGGCAGTTCGATCAGGAGGCACTGGAATCGGCGCTGACGCAGGCCGGGCCGGTTGACCCCGCATCGACCTCGCGCCTCGCGGCGCTGCGCGGCGACACGGTTGACGTCGACCTGAGCGGCGCCTCGACCGGCACGCACCCGCAGATGCGCTCCTCCGGCGTCGATCTCGATGTGGGCGCCAACGGCGGCAACCTGGACCTCGATGTGGGCACCGCCACGGTGCCGGACACCGCCTTCGCGGCGACGCAGCGGCTGGCCTCCGAGGACCTGGCACTCCCCGACCTGGAGCCGGTCACGATGAGTGAGGTCGGCACCAAGCTCGATCTCGCCCGCGCCTACATGGACATGGGCGACCCCGACGGCGCGCGCAACATCCTCGAGGAAGTGATGAGCGAGGGCTCGGCGGCGCAGAAGCAGGAAGCCCAGCGCCTGATGGCATCCCTTCCTGGTTGATTGGCTGAAACGGCCTGCGGCCGTTTCAGCAGGCCAACGTGGCAACTGACTCGAGCCCGCGGGCGAAAGGCGCGACTTTCGCCCGCTACACCAAGGGCGAATAGCCACCATGGCCCGCATTGCCGTTGGCGTTGAGTACGACGGCTCGGCATTCGCCGGCTGGCAGACCCAGCGCGCGCTGCGCACGGTGCAGCAGGTCCTGGAAGGCGCACTGAGCGCCGTCGCCGCGCAGACCGTGAGCCTCACGGGCGCGGGCCGGACGGATGCGGGCGTGCACGCGCGCGGCCAGGTGGCGCATTTCGACACTCAGGCGCAGCGCGCGCCGCGCAGCTGGATGCTCGGCGCGAACAGCGAGCTGCCGCCGGACCTGGCCGTCACATGGGCGCAGCCCGTGCCCGATCACTTTCATGCGCGCTACAGCGCCGAGTCGCGCAGCTACCGCTACCTCATCCTCAATCGCAGCGCACGCTCGGCGCTCGCTGCACAGCGTGCCGCCTGGGTGGCGCGCGCGCTCGATGCCGAAAGGATGGCGCAGGCGGCGAACCTGCTCCTCGGTGAGCACGACTTCAGCGCCTTCCGCTCGTCCGAGTGCCAGGCCAAGTCCCCGGTGCGGCGTCTCGAGCGCCTCGGCGTCGTGCGGCGCGGCGACTGGGTGCTGATCGAGGCAGTCGCCAACGCCTTTCTCCATCACATGGTGCGCAACATCGCGGGGCTCCTGATCGCGGTAGGCAAGGGCGACCAGCCTCCCGCGTGGGCAGGCACGGTGCTCGCGGGGCGCGATCGCACGCGCTCCGCCGCTACCGCGCCCGCCGAGGGGCTGTATCTGTGGGAGGTGCGTTATCCGGCGGCCTTCGGGCTGCCGGCACCGCCTGCCTGCGAGCCCATCCCGGCCGATCAGTTATGATCGGGCGTCGCCGGAGCTTCCGGTGCTCATTCCGCGTGAGGCCGCATGTCCTGGTTCGAGAAGATCATGCCGTCGCGCATCAAGACCGAGCGGCGCACGCGCTCGGTACCCGAGGGCCTGTGGATCAAATGCCCGGCCTGCGATGCGGTGCTCTACCGCGCGGAGCTCGAGCGCAATCTCTATGTCTGCCCCAAGTGCAGCCATCACATGCGCATCCGCGGCCGTGAGCGGCTGGAGCGCTTCCTCGACCCGGGCAATCAGGGGGAGATCGGCGGGGCGATCGTGCCTGAGGATCCGCTGAAGTTCCGCGACAGCAAGCGCTATCGCGACCGCCTGACGCAGGCGCAGAAGGCGACCGGCGAGAGCGACGCCATGGTGGTGCTCGAGGGGACGCTGCACGGTCTGCCGGTGGTCGCCGCCGCCTTCGAGTTCCAGTTTCTCGGCGGCTCGATGGGCTCGGTGGTGGGCGAGCGCTTCAAGCGCGGCATCGACTACTGCATCCAGGAGCGCCGCCCCTTCGTGTGCTTCTCCGCCAGCGGCGGCGCGCGCATGCAGGAGGCGCTGTACTCGCTCTTCCAGATGGCCAAGACCGCGGCGGCTCTGGCGCGCCTCGCGCAGGCGCACCTGCCCTACGTCTCCGTGCTCACCGATCCCACCACCGGAGGCGTGTCGGCGAGCCTCGCGCTCCTCGGCGACCTCAACCTGGCCGAGCCGCGCGCCCTCATCGGCTTCGCCGGTCCCCGCGTGATCCAGCAGACCGTGCGCGAGACGCTGCCCGAGGGCTTCCAGCGCAGCGAATTCCTGCTCGAGCACGGCGCCATCGACATGATCGTCGACCGGCGCGACATGCGTGACAAGATCGCCTCGGTCCTGCGCGTGCTGCTGAAGCTGCCGGTCACCGCTGCCGCCTGAACGCAGCGGACCCCGCTTCGCCGCAGCGCTTCGCCGTGCGCACGCTTGCCGAGTGGCTCCGCCTGCAGGAGTCGCTGCATCCGCAGGCCATCGATCTCACGCTCGAGCGCGTCACTCGCGTCGCGCAGGCTCTCGGGCTCACCTCTCCCGCGTTCCGCGTCATCACCGTGGGCGGCACCAACGGCAAGGGATCGGTCGCCGCGCACGCCGAGGCGCTGCTGCGTGCGCGCAGCGTGTACACGGGGCTGTTCACCTCGCCGCACCTGGTGCGCTACAACGAGCGCATTCGCATCGGCGGCGTCGAGGCGAGCGATGCCGAGCTGATCGATGAGTTCGAGCGCATCGAAGCGGCACGCGGCGCGACCACCCTGACCTTCTTCGAGTACAACGCGCTCGCCGCGCTCGGGATCTTCACCCGGCGGCGGGTCGAAGTTGCCGTGCTGGAGGTGGGACTCGGCGGCCGCCTCGATGCCACGAACCTCCTCGACGCCGACGTCGCGGTGCTCGCCTCGGTGGGGCTCGACCATCGCGACTGGCTCGGCGACAGCCTGGAGGAGATCGGTGCCGAGAAGGCCGGGATCTTCCGCCGCGACCGGCCGGCGGTGCTCGGCACCCCCGAGATGCCCGCGAGCGTCTATGCGGCCATCGACCGGCTCGGCGCCCGCCCGCTCATCGCCGGACGCGACTTCACCTTCGAGGTGCAGGGCGGTCGCTGGAGCTACCGGGGGCCGGGGGTCGCGCTCGAGCGGCTGGCGCCTCCGGGGCTCGCAGGCTCCATCCAGTACCGCAACGCCGCGACCGCGATCGCAGCCGTCGCAGCGCTGCCCGCGGCGACGCCGCTGGCCGGCGCGCTGGATGAGCGCAGCGTGAATGCCGCGCTCGCCGAAGTGCGTCTGCCGGGGCGACTGCAGATCGTGCCGGGCCCGGTCGAATGGATCCTCGATATCGCGCACAACGAGCCGGCGGCGCGCGTTCTCGCCGCGCATCTGCGCGAGCGCCCCGCCGCCCGGCGAACGCTGGCGGTGGCGGGGGTGCTCACCGACAAGGACGCAGCCGGGATCGCCGCCGCGCTCGCTCCGCTGGTCGACGACTGGATCCTGTGCACGCTGCCGGGCGCGCGCGGCGGCAGCGCCGCCGAGCTCGCCGCCCGCTTCGCACCGGCCGTGCAGCATCCGCTGCTCGCCGACTCGGTCGCCGCGGGCTGCGAAATTGCGCGCACGCGGGCGCGCGCGGGCGACCGCGTCGTGGTGTTTGGCTCTTTTCATACGGTCGGGCCGGCGCTCGAGTGGCTTGGGCTATACTGAAAGCGGCGGGCAACAGCGCGGTTTCCGCCGCCGCGCGCTTGGAATTCGCGGTTTCGCCCTCATCGTGGACGCTCTGAAAGAACGGCTGACGGGCGCAGGCATTCTCGTGGGCCTGATCGTGCTGTTGGTGCCCGAGCTGCTGCACGGGCCGATTGGTCCGGCATCGCGTGTGCGCGGCCCGGCAGCCGCGTCCGAGGAACCGCCATTACGCGCTTACACCATCAATCTCGCCGACGAGACCCATGGGGGGAGCGTCGCGGCGCAGCCGCAGGCGCCGACGCCGCTGGCACCGGCGGTCGAGCCGGCCGCAGCCGCGCCCGCCCCGTCGGCCGCAGCCACTCAGGCGGCCACTGCGCCGACGGCAACGGCTGCGACGGCGCAGCCTCCCGCGCCGACCGCCGCGCCAGCGAAGCATCCGGTCCGTCCGGCAGCGGCCGCAGCGCCGGCGGACACGACCGCATCGTCAGCGCAGTCGACGAGCGTCAAGGGCGGCTGGATGGTGCAGCTCGGCAGCTTCGCCAGCCGGGCGAACGCCGAGCGGCTCGCGCAGCAGGTGCGCAGCCGCGGCTTTTCGGTCGCCGTGTCGAGGGCCACCACGGGGCGGCGGCTGTATCGCGTGCAGGTGGGACCCGCGCACGACCGTACCTCCGCCGAGCAGCTGGCGGGGAAACTGCGCGCCCTGGGGCACGCCGGCTCGATCGTGCCGAAGTGAGCGCGTGCGATTGCGATGGAGCACTCGGCACGCCCGCGAAGGCTCTTGTACAATTCGCGCCGCGCGTAATCAGCGTGACGTTGCGGCTCGCCAATGGACATAACCGACTACATAGTTCTGGCCGCCATCATCGTCTCGGCGGGCATCGGCCTGGTGCGCGGCTTCCTGCGCGAGGCCATCGCGCTCGCGACCTGGATCATTGCGCTGGTTCTGGCGGGGCATTTCGCGGGTCTGGTGGAGCCGCACCTCGGCGGCTTGCTCGCCGGGCCCCTGGTGAAGCCGTGGGTGGCGCGTCTCATCATCGTCCTGCTGGTGTTGCTGGCCGGAGCCATGATCGGGGGCGCCGCCGGTCACTTCGTGCGGCTGTCGATCTTCAGCGGCATGGATCGCCTGCTCGGATTCGCCTTTGGCCTGCTGCGCGGACTGCTGCTGTTCGGCCTGTTCGTGATGCTCGCGCAGCTGATGCAGCTCGGGAGCGAGCCCTGGTGGCGCCAGTCGCGGCTGATGCCCTACGGCGAGTCGGTCGCGAACGGGCTGCGCTTCCTCGTCGGCGAGGGGCCGGTCGCCCACGGCAGGGATGTCAGGGTCTGAGACCCGAAGGACACTGAAGCCATGTGCGGCATCGTCGGCATCGTCGGAACCAGCGCGGTGAATCAGCGCCTCTACGACGCCCTGACGGTGCTGCAGCATCGCGGCCAGGACGCCGCCGGCATCGCCACCTCGGTCGAGGGGGAGCTGTCGGTGCGCAAGGGGAGCGGGCTGGTGCGCGATGTCTTTCAGCAGCACCACATGCTCGAGCTCAAGGGCAATGCCGGCATCGGCCACGTACGCTACCCGACCGCCGGCTGCGACAGCGCTTCCGAAGCGCAGCCCTTCTACGTCAATGCGCCCTACGGCCTGTGCCTGGGCCACAACGGCAACCTCACCAACGCCGCCGAGCTCGCCGAGATCCTCATCCGCGAGGATCGCCGCCATCTCAACACCACTTCCGACTCGGAAGTGCTGCTCAACGTGTTCGCCTCCGAGCTGCAGCGGGTCGGCACGGCGCGCATCACGCCCGCGGACGTTTTCGCGGCCGTGAGCGCCGTCTATCGCCGCTGCCGCGGCGGCTATGCGGTGGTGGCGATGATCGTCGGCCACGGCATCCTCGGCTTCCGCGATCCGAATGGCATCCGGCCGCTGGTGCTCGGCGAGCGGCGCACTCCGCGCGGCACCGAGTGGATGCTCGCCTCCGAGAGCGTGGCGCTCGACAGTCTGTCGTTCCGCCTGGTGCGCGACGTGGCGCCCGGGGAAGCGGTGTTCATCGATGAGAGCGGCCGCCTGCACGCGCAGCAGTGCGTCGCCACCCAACGCCACACGCCCTGCATCTTCGAGTACGTGTACTTTGCGCGCCCCGACTCGAAGATCGACAACATCTCGGTGTACCGCGCGCGCATGCGCATGGGCGACCGCCTCGCCGACAAGATCATGCGCGAGCGCCCCAACCACGATATCGAGGTGGTGATTCCCGTTCCCGACACCAGCCGCACCAGCGCGCTGCAGCTGGCGCAGCGCCTCGGCGTCAAGTACCGCGAAGGCTTCATCAAGAACCGCTACATCGGCCGCACCTTCATCATGCCCGGGCAGGAGGAGCGCGAGAAATCCGTGCGGCGCAAGCTCAACGCCATCGACCTGGAGTTTCGCGGCAAGACGGTGCTGCTGGTCGATGACTCGATCGTGCGCGGCACGACGTCGGCGCAGATCATCGAGCTGGCGCGCGAGGCGGGAGCCGCCAAGGTGTACTTCGCCTCCGCCGCCCCGCCGGTGCGCTTCCCCAACGTCTACGGCATCGACATGCCGGCGGCGAGCGAGCTGGTGGCGAGCGCGCGCACGCTGGAGGAGATCCGCACGCTCATCGGGGCGGACTGGCTCATCTACCAGGACCTCGACGACCTGATCGCCGCCTGCAAGCACGAGGATGCGCGCATCGAGGAATTCGATACGTCGTGCTTCTCCGGCGTCTACGTCACCGGCGATGTAACGCCCGCGTATCTCGAGCGCCTGCAGGAGGAGCGCTCCGACAAAGCCAGGCTCGCGCGCCGCGAGCGGCGCAAGCTCAAGGTGGTGCGCGGGAGCTGAAGGCCAGCCGGCAGGCTCGCGCCTGCCCCGTCCAGTGAGCGACAGCCTGCCAGCACGACGCGCGATTTCCCCGGGGCCCCGGTGACGGAACAGAGCGACCCGCGGCGGGATCTGCTGCTGACACTGCTCGCTGCGGCGCTGGCGCGCGTGGACGGCCGGCGCTGCGTGCGCGAGGCCCTGCAGGCGGAGGCCGGCAGCGCGCTCACAGGTCCCGTGTGGCTGGCGGCGGTCGGCAAGGCGGCCCCGGCGATGGCGCTCGGCGCCTACGACACCCTCGGCGAGCGCATCGCCCGCTCCCTGATCATCACGCGCGACGGCCATGCGCCGCCGGAGCTGCTGGCGCGCCGCGGCATGGAGCTCATCGCGAGCTCGCATCCGGTTCCCGACCAGCGCTCGCTCGCCGCCGGCGCGCGGCTGCTCGAGTGGGTCGAGGCGCTGCCGGCTGCGGCGCAACCGCTGTTCCTCATCTCGGGCGGCGCCTCGAGCCTGGTCGAGGTGCTGCGCGCCCCTCACACCCTCGCCGAGCTCGAGAGCTTCACCGCGCGCGAGCTCGCCGCAGGGACGCCGATCGGCGAGCTCAACGCGCGGCGCATCGCGCTCTCGATGATCAAGGGCGGGCGTCTGACCGCGCGGCTGCGCGGGCGAGCGGCCCGGGCGCTGTTCGTGTCGGACGTGCCGGGGGACGACCCGGGCCTGATCGGCTCGGGGCTCTTAGGTGCGGCGAGCGAGGGCCCCGACCGGGTGCAGCGCACGCTCATCGCCTCGGTCGAGCAGGCGGTGGCCGGGGCGGCCGCTGCCGCCTCTGCCCGCGGCCTCACGGTGCATGCGCCGCCGCAGCGCTTCGATGGCGATGCGGTCCGGCTCGCGGCGCGCTTCGCGCACGAGCTGCGGCTGTCACGCAGCGCCGTGTGTGCCTGGGGCGGGGAGTCGACCGTGCAGCTGCCGGCGCACCCCGGGCGCGGCGGCCGCAATCAGCATCTGGCGCTGGCCGCCGCGCGGCTGATCGCCGGACAGGCGGACCTGCTGCTGCTCGCGGCCGGCACCGACGGCACCGACGGGGTGACCGAGGACGCAGGGGCCCTGGTGGACGCCGACAGCTGCGCCCGCGTGGCGCTCGGCGGACTCGACGTGGATGCGTGCCTGAAGGGCGCGGACTCGGCCAGCGCGCTCGCAGCCAGCGGCGACCTGCTGCACCTCGGGCCCACCGGAACCAACGTCGGGGATCTGGTCATCGGCCTGAAGCTGACTCGCGAGGAGGCAGCCCGGCTGCCCCTGGCGCCGCGTGGCGGGGCGGCGGCGCGCATGCTCTAATCGCGCCCGCATGCGGGTGCTGCTGGTAGAAGAAGACGCGCGACGCTGCGCGCAGATCCGGCGGCGGCTCGCCTCCTGGCGGCCGCACGCGCAGCTCACCGTTCACAGCCCGCTGTCACAGGGGGAGCTGGCGCCGGAGTTCCTCGCTCAGGGGTACGACGCGGTGCTGCTGGCCGAGCAGTGGCCGGGCGGCGGCGGGCTTGCCTGGGCGCGCGAGCTATCGGGGCGTACGGGCTTTGCGCCGATCGTGCTGCTGCGCGATGGGGCCGCCGTCAGCGGCACGAGCGAGACGGAGGCGCTCGGCGCCTGGACGCTCAGGTGCGAGGAGCTCGAGGGCGAGGAGTTCACGCGGGTCCTCGCCGCGGCCGAGCAGCGTCAGGCCTATGCGCGTGCCGTGTGGCGCACGAGCCAGGCGGGGCGCGAGGCGCAGCGCTTCGGCGATGCCTTCATCCGCGGCTATCGGCGCATCCGGCGGCTCGCCGCCGGCCCCCTGACCGATCTCTATGTGGGCGAGAGCGAGCGTGCCGGGATGCTGGTGGCTCTCAAGGTGGCGCGCGACCGGCAGGCAGAGGGCGGCCCGATCGACATCTTCAAACGCTTCCTCCAGGAGTACGAGATCGCACAGCGCATCGCGGGAGCCGGCGCGGTGCGGCTGTTCGATCTTGGAGTGAGCGATGAGCACGCCTGGGTGGTGATGGAATACTTTCCGCTCGGAGACCTGCGCCGCCGGCTGCGGGCCGGCCTCACCCCGCGCGAGGCGCTGCGCTATGCGCTCGAGGTGGCGCGCGCGCTCGCGAGTGTGCACGCCGCCGGCGTGCTGCATCGCGACCTCAAGCCCGGTAACGTCATGCTGCGCACCGACGGCAGCATAGCGCTCATCGATTTCGGTCTCTCCAAGGACACGGCGCTCACTGCGGACCTGACCGACAGCGGCGCCATCTTCGGCACTCCGCACTACATGAGCCCCGAGCAGGGGCACGCCGAGCCGATCGATGCGCGCAGCGATCTCTACAGTCTCGGCGTGATGCTCTTCGAGATGCTCACGGGCGCGAAGCCATACCGCGCCGACAATCCCATGGCCATCGTCTACAAGCACCGCAAGGAGCCGCTGCCGCGGCTGCCCGAGCCTCTCGCAGAGCTGCAGCCGCTGCTCGAGCGGCTGCTGGCCAAATCGCCGGCGGACCGCTTCGCGGATGCGCACGCCGCCGCCGAGGCGCTCAGCCGCATCCTCGATGAATGGCGCGCGCGGGGAGCTCCCGCATGAAGGGCGGCGCCGCGGCAGACGCCGGCAGGGATGCGATCCTCGCGGCGCCGACGCCGCCTGCGTGGGTCGAGGCGGCGGTGGCGCGCTTACCCGAGCTCCTCGTCGATCACGCCAACTGCGAGAAGAAGGCGGCCTCCAGCGCCATGGCGCTGATCTTCGCCTATCCCGAGGACACCTCTCTCGCGCTGGCGTTGTCACGCCTGGCGCGCGAGGAGCTGCGCCACTTCGAGCAGGTGCAGCGCGCCATCGGTGCGCTCGGGGTTCCCGTGCTGCGTCAGCGTCCGGGCCGCTATGCACAGGAGCTGCGCCGCGCGCTGCGCACCTCGCACCCGGGACGCAAGCTCGATCTGCTGCTCGTCGCGGCGCTCATCGAGGCGCGCTCGGCCGAGCGCTTCGGCCTTTTGGTCACGCGCATGCCGCCGCCGCTGCGCGAGCTTTACGGGCAACTGGCCGTATCCGAGGCGCGGCACTTCGAGCTGTACCTCGATTTTGCCAAAGCATGCGCACCGCTCGAATGGCGCGCGCGTCTCGCGACGCTCGCGGCCCGCGAAGCGCAGCTCGCCACCTCGCCCGACACGGAGCTGCGCTTTCACTCCGGGCCGCCGCCCGCCGGCCCCTGCTGACATTTCCTTACAACACCTGCGGCCGGGCACCAAATTTCCGCGCCGCTGTCTCAAGGCGCCGGTATCCTCGATTTCCGGCACCAGAAGCGCCATGAACGACCGCCCCCACCTGCTGATCGTCGACGACGACCGCGAGATCCGCGGCCTCCTCGCGCAGTACCTCGAGAAGCACGAGTTCCGCACCACGGCGGTCCCCGACGGCAGGGAGATGCGCCGCGTGCTCGAGCGCTCGCACGTCGACCTGCTGGTGCTCGATGTGATGCTGCCGGGCGAGGACGGCCTGTCCTTGTGCCGCGAGCTGCGCGGGCGCTCGCAGCTGCCGATCATCATGCTCACCGCCCGCGGCGAGGATGTGGACCGGATCGTCGGGCTCGAGCTCGGCGCCGACGATTACCTCGCCAAGCCCTTCAATCCGCGCGAGCTTCTCGGGCGCATCAAGGCCGTCCTGAGGCGCAGCGCGCACACCCCGCGCGACCCCAATCCCGAACAGGTGCGCCGCTTTCGCTTCGGAGGCTGGCAGCTCGACACCGTCACGCGCACGCTCACCGACCCGGCCGGTGTGGACGCGCCACTGAGCGGCGCCGAATACCGGCTGCTGGCGGTGCTGCTGGCGGCGGGCAACCGTGTCCTCACCCGCACGCAGCTGACGGAGCTGCTGCGCGGGCGCGATGCCGACCCCTTCGACCGCAGCATCGACGTGCGCATCAGCCGCCTGCGGCAGATTCTCGACGACGACGCCCGCGCGCCGCAGATCATCAAGACCGTCTACGGCGAGGGCTATGTCATCGGCGTCGGTGTCGCGAGCGAGTGACCGTCCGCGGCGGCTGCGGCTGTGGCCGCAGTCGCTGTTCGGGCGGCTGATCGCGGCCTCGGTGGCGGCGGTACTGATCGCGCAGGTCGTGGGACTGGTGCTCATCGCCCAGGAGCGCGAGCACTTCGTCATGCAGGGGAGCGTGCGCGAGTGGTCGCGGCGCATCGCCGAGACGACGGCCATGCTCACGCCGCTGAATGCCGCCGAGCGGGCCGCCGCGCTCGAGCGGCTGACGGCGCCGCGCGGACCCGAGCGCCCACCCCCTGTCGGACCGCACGGCATGGCGCACGGCATGGGGCGCGGTGCCGCGCTGCAGGCGCGTCCGTTCCTGCGGCTGCCGCTCCTCGGAGACTTCGAGCCGACGCTGCGCGAGCAGCTGCGGGCGGCGCTCGGGCCGGGCTACGAGGTGACGGTCGAGCGCACGGGCGAGCCCGCGCGGCCGGCGATTCTCCTGCCGGCACCCTTCTACGAGGCACACGAGCTGGCGGCGCATCAGGCAAGCGCACTGCGCTACGACGTGACGGTGCGCTTTCCGACGGGCGATGCCGCGCTGTTTCGCATCGTCAGGATGCCGGGCGGTGCACCGCTGCCGCGCAACCTGCTGATCAACCTGACGCTCCTCGTCCTGATCCTGGTGCTCGCGCTGTACGTCACGGCGCGCAGCATCACCCGCCCCCTGTCGGCGCTGGCGCGCGCTGCGGACCGGGTCGGGCGCGATGCGCGCCAGGAGCTGCTGCCCGTGCGCGGCGCGCGCGAGCTGCGCGATGCGGCGCGCGCTTTCAACACCATGCAGGACCGCCTGCGCCGCTACCTCGACAGCCGCAGCCGCGTGCTGGCGGCGATCTCCCACGACCTGAAGACACCCCTTACGCGGCTGCGACTGCAGGTCGAGACGCTGGAAAATCCGGCGCTGCAGGAGCGCATCGGCCGGCAGCTCGATGAGATGGAAGCCATGGTGCGCGAGGCGCTGGCGCTGTTTCGCGGGCTGGACGACGGCGAGCCTGCCGTGCCGGTCGACATGAATGCGCTGCTCGCCGAGCTGCGCGAGCAGTTCACCGAGATGGGTGCGCAGGTCGAGGTGCGCGGGCGGGCGCTGAGTCCCGTGAGCGCCAGGCCGCAGGCGCTCAAACGCTGTCTCACCAATCTCATCGCCAATGCGGTCAACTTCGGCGGCGGCGCGCAGCTGCTCGTGGAGGATGAGGCCGAGCTCGTCCTTCGGGTGCAGGATGCGGGCCCCGGCATTCCGCAAACCGAGCTCGAGCGCGTGTTCGAGCCCTTCTATCGCCTCGAGTCCTCGCGCAACCGCGACAGCGGCGGCACCGGCTTAGGGCTCACGATCGCCCGTGACATTGCCCAGGCGCATGGCGGCACGCTGACCCTCGCCAATCTGCCGCAGGGTGGGCTCGAGGCGAGGCTCACCCTGCCGCGGCGGGTGGCGTGACAATGGTTCACGATTGCTCACGAGCGCCCCCGCGGCGGGCACCTACTCTGATGACCGGAATCACTGAAATCACGCGCCCTGCGTGAGGAGATGCGGTCATGAAAGTGCTGATGAAAGCTTCGGTGGCGGCGCTTGCCGCGCTGTGGGCGTGCGCGGCTGTGGCGCAGTCCCCGCAAGGCCCCGCGGCAGAGAGTCGCATGGAGAACCTCGCCACGCTGCTCGATCTGAGCGATGCGCAGAAGCCGCAGGTGCAGGCCATCCTGCAGGGCGCTCACACGCAGATGCGGCAACTGTTCGAGCAGACCCAGGCCGCGGGCGGCAAGCCCGATTTCCAGGCGATGCACGCCGCGCACCAGCAGATCAGGCAGGACACACTTCAGAAGCTGTCCGCGGTGCTCTCGCCCACGCAGCTGAAGAAGTTTCAGGCGCTCGAGCAGATGCACGCCCACGGCTTTGCGCACCACGGGCCGCCCCCCGGTGCGCCGCCTCAGTGATCCATTGGATGAAATTGCCTGCGGCAATTTCATCGGACATTACTCCGGCTGCGTTTAACGCGGCAGCGCCAGCAGCTCGAACTGTCCGCGCTCGGCGCGCAGGTAGCTGCCCTGCTCGTACCAGGCGCCGAGCACGATGCGCTGGGCCGGCCTGCCGTCGACCTCGCCATCGTGCACGCCGGGGCGGTGGGTATGTCCGTGGATCATGCGGTGCGAGCGCGCCGCGCGGAAGGCGCGCGTCACGGCCGCTGCGTTCACGTCCATGATGGTGGGTATGGTGCGCGCGGTATGGGCGCGGCTGCCCGCGCGCCCCTGGTCCGCGAGCAGCTCACGCGAGGGGAGGGGCAGGGCGAGGAAGCGGCGCTGCCGCACCGGGTCGCGCACGAAGCTGCGCAGCTCCTGATAGGAGTAGTCGTCGGTGCACAGCGCATCGCCATGGGTGAGCAGCACCCGCTCGCCCTCCAGCTCTGCGACCACCGGATCGGGCAGCAGGCGGCAGCCGCTGCGCGCCGCGAAGCCCGGCCCCAGGAGGAAATCGCGATTGCCGTGCATCACGAAGCAGGGCACGCCGCCGCCGGTGAGCGCGGCGAGCCCCGCGCACACGCGCTGCGCCGCGCCGCTGCGGTCATCGTCCCCGACCCAGAACTCGAACAGGTCGCCGAGAATGTAGAGCGCTTGCGAGCGGGCGGCGAGGGTCGCGAGGAATTCGAGGAACTGATCGATCGCGGCCGGGGAGTCCGCTCCCAGGTGCAGGTCCGAGACGAACAGGCGCGTCATCGGCGCTCGCGCAGGACGGCTACTTGGGCGAGAGAATCTTGGGCTCGGGCGGCGCTGCCGAGGCCGCCGGCGCCGGCGCCGGTGCGCCCGCCGCCACGATCGTGGCGCTCTCGATGACGACGGGCTTGAGCGGTGCATCCTGCTTGAAGGGCCCGACGCTGCCCGTCGGAACCTCGCCGATCCGGTCGATCACGTCCATTCCCTGCACCACGCGGCCGAACACCGCGTAGCCCCAGCGCGTCGGCACCGGATCCAGGTCGGGGTTGTCGACCAGGTTGATGTAGAACTCGGCGTTGCCCGAGTGCGGCTCGGGCGTGCGCGCCAGGCCCACCGTGCCGCGCTTGTTCTGCAGCCCGTTGCCCGCCTCGTTGACGATATTCTCGTGGGTGCTCTTGAGCTTCATGGTGGCGGCATCGTGGCCGCCGCCCTGAATGACGAAATTCGGCACCACGCGATGGATGAGCGTGTTGGTGTAGAAGCCCTCGCGCACGTAGCGCAGGAAGTTGGCGACCGTGAGCGGGGCGCGGTCGGCGCGCACCTCGATGACGAACTCGCCCATGTTGGTCACCACCCGTACCTGGGTGGGCGGCTCATCGGCGCGCGCACACACCGAAGCGAGCGGCAGTGCGAGCAGCAGCATCGCAGCGGCGGCAAGCGGTGCGCGGTACTTGAGGGACATGGATCCTCCGGCAGGCGAAAGCGGACGCGGGCGGCGGATTCTAAGCTGCGACAGCGCCCCGCGCAGCGCTTTCGACCTTTTTGCGTCCTGCGGGTTTCCCGTAACATGGCGTCAATGAGCTCCCCGATGGTCACCCGCTTCGCCCCCAGCCCCACCGGCGAGCTGCACCTGGGAAACGTGCGCACCGCGCTGTTCAATCTGCTGCTCGCGCGCCACGGCGGCGGCCGCTTCCTGCTGCGCATCGAGGACACCGACGCGGAGCGCAGCCTCGAGGTCCACACGCGCGCGCTGCTGGAGGAGCTGCGCTGGCTCGGCATCGACTGGGACGCCGGCCCCGACCGCGAGGATGGCCTCGGTCCCTACCGCCAGTCGCAGCGCGGCGAGCGCTACGCCGCTTACTTCGCGCAGCTCGAGGAGCGCGGCGCCGTCTATCCGTGCTTCTGCACGCCGCTCGAGCTCGCGGCCTCGCGCCGCTCGCAGCTCGCCGCCCGCCGCCCGCCGCGCTATGCCGGCACCTGCCGCGCGCTGTCCGCCGCGGAGCGCGCCCGGCGTGCCTCGCAGGGCGCGGTGCCGACGCTGCGCTTCCGCGTACCCTCCGGGGTGCGCGTCGATTTCGAGGACCTGGTGCACGGACCGCAGAGCTTCGCCACCGACGACATCGGCGATTTCGTGGTGCGTCGCGCCGACGGCTCGGCGGCCTTCTTCTTCTCCAACGCGGTGGACGATGCCGCCATGGGGGTAACGCTGGTCCTGCGCGGCGAGGATCACCTCGCCAACACGCCCCGGCAGCTGCTGCTGCTCGAGGCTCTCGGCCTCGACCGTCCCGCCTACGGGCACCTGGCGCTGCTGCTCGGCGCCGATGGGGCGCCCCTCTCCAAGCGTCACGGCGCGATGAGCGCGCGCGAATATCGCGAGCAGGGGTACCTCCCGCAGGCGCTGCTCAACCACCTGTTCCGGCTCGGCCACTCCTCGGCGCTGCACGGCCTGCTCACGCTGGCGGAGATGGTGCGCGGCTTCGATGCGGCGCACCTCGGGCGCTCGCCGGCGCGCTTCGATCGGCAGCAGCTCGATGTCTGGCAGAAGGACGCGGTGCATCGGCTGTCGCCCGAGGCTGCGCGCAGCTGGCTCGGGGGCGTCCTGCCGGCAGGGCTGGATGAGCGCGCCGTGACGGCCTTCGTGAGCGCCGTGCTTCCCAATCTGGTGCTGCCGGCAGAGGCGCGCCCCTGGATCGACATCGTGTTCGGCGGTCCGCCCGAGATGGAAGAGGGCGGTGAGGCGGTGGTCCGCAACGCCGGCGCCGGCTACTTCGCGGCCGCCGCGGCCGCGGCAGCCGCGAGCGGCAACGACCTGGCGGCCATCGTCGGCGCGGCGCGCGCGGTGAGCGGCCGCGCGGGGCGCGAGCTCTACATGCCGCTGCGCCTGGCGCTCACCGGGCGCACGCACGGGCCGGAGCTCGCGCCACTGCTGAAAGCGATGCCGCCGGGCAAGGCGCGCGAGCGGCTGGCGCGTTTCGCATGATCCGCATCCACGATTCGCTCGCCGGGACCCGTCGGGAGCTCGAGCCCATCGAGCCCGGGGCGCTGCGCATGTACGTCTGCGGCCTCACCGTCTACGACTACGTGCACATCGGCCACGCACGCATGCTCACCGTGTTCGACACCGTGAGCCGCTACCTGCGCTACCGGGGCTACCGCCTGACCTACGTGCGCAACATCACCGACATCGACGACAAGATCATCCGCCGGGCGGCCGAGAACGGCGAGAGTCCCGAGGCGCTCAGCGCGCGTTTCATCGCGGCGATGCACGAGGACTGCGCACAGCTCGCCATCCTGCCGCCGGACGCCGAGCCGCGCGCCACGCAGTACGTGCCGCAGATCATCGCCATGGTGGAGCAGCTGATCGCACGCGGCCATGCCTACGTCGGCACCGGCGGCGACGTCCTTTACTCGGTGGCGAGCTTTCCCGGGTACGGCCGCCTCTCGGGCAAGCGACTGGCCGACCTGCGCGCCGGTGCGCGCGTCGAGGTGGACGAAACCAAGCGCGATCCGCTCGACTTCGTGCTGTGGAAGCGCGCCAAGCCGGGCGAGCCGTGGTGGGATTCGCCCTGGGGCCGGGGACGTCCCGGCTGGCACATCGAGTGCTCGGCCATGTCGACCGCGCTCCTCGGCCCGCACTTCGATATCCACGGCGGCGGCATGGACCTCAAGTTCCCGCACCACGAGAACGAGATCGCGCAGTCGTGCGGCGCGAGCGGCGGGGAGTTCGTGAACCTGTGGATGCACAACGGCTTCGTCAACGTCGACGAGGAGAAGATGTCGAAGTCGCTCGGCAACTTCTTCACGCTGCGCGAGGTGTTGCCCAAGGTGCGCCACCCCGAGGTGCTGCGCTACTTCTTTCTCTCCAGCCACTACCGCGGGCCGATCAACTATTCCCTCGAGCAGCTCGAGCAGGCGGATGCGGCGCTGACGCGCATCTACACGGCGCTGCGCGCCCTGCCGGCGGCGCCGGCCGCGGCGGGCGCCGCCACCGAGCGCTTCCACGAGAGCATGGACGATGACTTCAACACCCCGGAGGCGCTCGCGGTGCTGCAGGGGCTCACGCGCGAGATCAACACCGCGAAGGATGCGGGGGATGAGGCGCGCGGCGCAGCGCTCGGCGCCGAGCTCAAGGCTCTCGGCAAGGTGCTCGGACTCCTCGCCGTGCCGGCGCAGGAGTGGTTCCGCCTCAGGCCGACGTCGGGCGCGGCGCACGCCGGTGCCGGCCTGAGCGATGCGCAGATCGAGCAGCGCATCGCGGCGCGCTCGGCGGCGCGCGCACGGCGCGACTTCAAGGCATCGGACAGCATCCGCGATGAGCTGGCCGCGGCGGGAGTGGTGCTCGAGGACAAGCCAGGGGGTGTGACCGTCTGGCGGCGGGCCTGAGCGTGCCGAAGGTGCCAATTTTCAGGGAATTGGTCGGGGTGACAGGATTTGAACCTGCGACATCTACGTCCCAAACGTAGCGCTCTACCAGGCTGAGCTACACCCCGCCGCGAGGCGCCCGCGATTCTACGCCATGGGCCCGCGCCCGAAGAAAGGCCTCCGGGGAGGGGAGGGCTTGCCGGGGCAATTGACGTCCAGACAGTTTAAGCCTTGACAATAACAGCCTAGGCAAGTATTGTGCGCTCCGATCCACTGAGGGGGTATGCCACTCCCTCCAACGACGGATTCACGGAGCCACGATCATGGGCGACATTTACGACAGTGCGAGCTACCAGCCGCGCAAATCGATCGGTGCACTGCTGTCGCGCGTGCGCGTGGAGATGCTCGCCGCGCTCGATGCGGAGCTGGCCGCCGACCGGCGGCTGGCGCCGCTCGAGCTGAGCGCGGCGCAGTTCATCGTCATCGCATCGCTCGCGGGAGACGGGCGCAAGTCGGCCTCCGACCTCTGCAAGGGCATCTCGTACGACGCAGGAGCGATGACCCGCATGCTCGATCGCCTGGAAGGCAAGGGCCTGATCCGCCGCAGCCGCAGCCCCGAGGACCGCCGGCTGGTGCGCCTCGAGCTTACCGAGGAAGGCCATGCGGCCTACCCGCGGATGCGCGAGCTTTCCGTGAGCGTCGCCAACCGCTTCCTGCACGGCTTCAGCAAGACGGAAGCGCGTCAGCTCGAGGGCTTCCTGACGCGCATGCTCGAGAACGCGGCAGCGCCCGCGGCCCGCGCCAGCGCTTAGCACATACGAACCGAACAGGGATTTCCCAACAAGGAATGCCATGAGCAACGACAAGTCCAGGACCACAGTCATCTCGCGCCGCTGGCGGCTGCTCGGCGGCCTCGGCGCCGGCGTCCTCACCGTCGCGCTCGCCTACGGCCTGTACTGGGCGCAGGTACTGCGTTATCACCAGACGACCGACGATGCCTATGTCAGCGGCAACGTGGTGGAGATCACCCCGCAGATCTCCGGAACGGTCGTGGCGATCGGCGCCGACGACACCCAGTTCGTCAAGGCCGGGCAGTCCCTGGTGCGGCTCGATCGCGCCGACGCCCGGGTGGCGCTCGACCAGGCCGAGGCGCAGCTCGCGCGCACGGTGCGCGACGTGCGCAACCAGTTCGCCACCAGCGCGCAGCTTCAGGCCGCCGTCGAGGCGAGGCAGACCGAGCTCAGCCGTGCGCAGAGCGACCTCGAGCGGCGCGCGCGGCTCGGCGCCTCCGGCGCCGTCTCGGGCGAGGAGCTGCAGCACGCCCGCGATGCGGTCAAGGCGGCGCAGGCGGACCTCAATGCTTCCCGCCAGCAGCTCGCCGCCAACCGTGCGCGCATCGACGGCACCACGCTCAAGGATCACCCGCAGGTGCAGGATGCCGCCGCCGCGGTGCGCAGCGCCTATCTCACCTGGGCGCGCACCGACCTGCCGGCGCCCGTCTCGGGCTTCATCGCCCGCCGCAACGTTCAGCTCGGCCAGCGCGTGGCCCCCGGCACGGCTCTCATGGCCGTGGTGCCGCTCGACCAGGTGTGGGTGGATGCGAACTTCAAGGAGCCGCAGCTCCAGCGCATGCGGGTCGGACAGCCGGTCACCCTGAGCGCCGATCTCTACGGCAGCCGCGTCGTGTTCCACGGCCGGGTCGCAGGCTTCGGCGCCGGCACAGGCTCGGCCTTCTCGCTCCTGCCGGCTCAGAATGCCACCGGCAACTGGATCAAGATCGTGCAGCGCGTACCGGTACGTGTGACGCTCGACCCGCGTGAGATCGCCGCGCATCCCTTGCAGGTCGGGCTCTCGATGCGTGTCGATGTCGACGTGCACGACGGGAGCGGAGCGCGGCTGCCGCAGCTTGCGAGCACGGCCACGCCCTGGTCGACGCAGGTGTTCGGCACGAGCGATGGGCAGGCCGATGCCCGCGTCGCCGCGATCATCAGCGCCAACGAGCCCGCTGCCGGGCGCGCCGCTGCGACGGCAGCGCCGCAGCCGGCGAGGGCCCGCGCGGCCGCGCTGCTGGCGGACACGCACTTCAAGGCTCCCTGACCCAAGAGGCCTGCAGAGGTTCGACCATGTCCGGCGAGAACGACCAGGGCGCCGCGGCGCCGCCCTCACGGGGGATGCCGGCCGAGCTGCCACCGCTGACCGGCAGCAAGCTCGTGATCGGAACGATCGCGCTCTCGCTCGCGACCTTCATGAACGTGCTCGACACCTCCATCGCGAACGTGTCGCTGCCGGCGATCGCCGGCGATCTCGGCGTCTCACCCGATCAGGGCACCTGGGTGATCACGTCCTTCGGCGTTGCGAATGCGATTTCACTTCCCCTGACGGGCTGGCTGACGCGGCGCTTCGGGCAGGTGAAGCTCTTCATGGCATCGACGCTGCTCTTCGTCCTCGCTTCGTTCCTTTGCGGGCTGGCGCCGAGCCTGACGCTCCTCATCTTCTTCCGCGTGGTGCAGGGAGCCGTCGCCGGTCCGATGATCCCGCTCTCGCAGTCGATCCTGCTCGCGAGCTATCCGAAGGCGCGCGCCGGCACGGCACTCGCCATGTGGGCCATGACGACCCTGGTGGCGCCGGTGGTCGGACCGCTCCTCGGCGGCTGGATTACCGACAACATCTCCTGGCCCTGGATCTTCTACATCAACGTGCCGGTCGGCATCGCGGCGGCGATTTTCACCTGGGGAATCTATCACCGGCGCGAGACCCCCACCGCGCGCGTGCCGGTCGACACCGTCGGCCTCGGGCTGCTGGTGGTGTGGGTGGGTGCCATGCAGGTCATGCTCGACCGCGGCAAGGATCTCGACTGGTTCAACTCACCGCAGATCGTGGCACTCGCCTGCGTCGCTGCGGTGACCTTCGCGATCTTCCTCATCTGGGAGCTCACCGAGGAGCACCCGATCGTCGATCTCTCGCTCTTCGGCCGCCGCAACTTCTCGGTGGCCACCGTGGCGCTCCTGCTGGGCTACGGCCTCTACTTCGGCAACGTGGTGCTGCTGCCGCT
>DASQGK010000068.1:0-98699 GCA_035632655.1 Steroidobacteraceae bacterium
TTACGGCGGTCGGAAACCGGCAGCTCGAGCAGTTCGAGGCTCTCGGTATTCAGATGCCGATCGCGGACTCTGCGGTCGTCTCAGAAATCTGCCAGCCGATCAAACGGTCGGCACAGACCTCGCGAGAGGGCGCTCGATAGCCAATCCCAGCCAGGCCAGGCCGGGCCAGCGACGGCCAGGCCGATCAGTCCCCGCCCCGAGCCTCGTCCAGCGCCTCATTCCTCCAGATTCATCTTTCGCAGCAACGCCAGGTAACGTGCATCGCTGCGGAGGCCGCGGAACTCCGGCATGATTTTGATCCACGGGAGGTTGGTGTCGCGGCGCTCATAGGAGCGCTCAAGCCACTCGAAGGCATGATCGTTTTCGCCGCGCCATGCATACACTACAGCGAGGTCCGACGGGTCGTCCCCCATGGCGATCAATTGATTGAGAAGTCGCTGTGCTGCGTCGGCGTGCCCCAGCGAGTATTCCGCCATGGCCTGACCCGACAAGCTCCATTCTTTGAGTTCAACTTGGCGAAAGGCCGCCAGTGCCCGCCCGGGCCGATTCTCAAACAAGTCGAGTCGCCCAAGGTTGAAACGTGCCCGAAGGGAGCTCGGCGCTATGACAAGCGCCTTCTCGTACGATGACCGGGCCTCTGCGGGCTGCTGATTTGCAGCGTAGAAAAAACCCAGGCGCATACAGATCTCCGCCGACAGCGGATCCAGCTCGAGAGCTTCTTTCTCTCTGGCGATAGCAGCCGACAGCTTGCCGTATATGGCAAGCACGACGGCAGAACGGTGCAGCACGTCTGCGTCGTGCGGGCTCAGGGCTCGGGCCTCGTCGAGGTCAGCCGTCGCGCCGGCAAAATCGTACGAGTGAACGGCGCGCATGAAGCCGCGAGCGGCGTAGCCGGCGCCCAGTTCCGGGGCGAATGCGACGGCTCTGCTCGCAGATTCAAGCGCGCCCTGGTAGCCGGCCTCGTCCGCCGTGCCGTCGGCAAGCCAGAATTGGGCCAAGGCCAGAGCCGCGTGCGCTGCCGCGTAATGAGGATCCAGCGCGGTCGCCGCAGCGAATTTCGTTACCGCACGTCGGTAGCCTTCGACATCGCCGCGGTTGAAGCTCTCCCTGCCCTGCAGATACAGGTTATAAGCTTCGGTATTCGCCGTGCGCCGCGCGGCTTGAGCCGCCGACTGCGTCGGCAACAAGTGAACTTTCAGTGCGCTGACCACCGCGCCCGCGATGTCGTCCTGCACCTTGAAGACATCCTTGAGGTCCCGATCGTAGGTTTCGGACCAGAGGTGATAGCCGTTGTCCGCACGGATCAGCTGCGCCGTAACACGCAGGGCGTTGCCTGACTTGCGGACGCTGCCTTCGAGCACGTGAGCCACGTGCAGCCTCTGGGCGATCGTGGCGATGTCCTCCGACTTGCCCTTGAAGTAAAAGGAAGAGGTTCGCGCCGGTACGCGCAGTTCCGAAACCTTTGTCAGCATGTCGATGAGCTCCTCGGACAGACCGTCCGAGAAGTACCCCTGATCGTGTTTCTCGCTCATGTCGACGAACGGCAGGACTGCGATGGACTTTTCCGGCGGCGCGACTGCTGCGGGCGAAGTGCCGGAGCTCACCTGCGGAGCGGAAGTAAGGTCTCGAGCAGGCGTTCGTTCATGACTCGGACGCCCAAGCCACCACAACAGGCTTCCGGCGATCACGAGCAACACGGCGATTATTGTGAGCTCCGGCCCGCTCACGCGATGCTGCGCCCGGTGCCCGTGATACCACGCCAGTGTCGTAGCAAGCGGGACGCCGAGAGCCAGCAGCAGCGTCAAGATTCGCGCGACGACGTGGGGCCAGTCGAAAGCATTCCCCACCATCTCCACCACGTGCAGCAGCGTATAGGCGGCCGCTGCATAGGCCAGCGTCCACTCGAGGACCTTATGGGCCTTGATTCTGGCCCAAACGGTCAGCGACGCCGCGGCAGCCGACGCACTGCTGTCATCTTTCAAAATAGCATGCTCGCGCGCAGGGTCCGGTCCGACAGTCTGGGATCCAGTGGGCTCGGTCTGAGACAGCAGACGTGATACGCGCTCAACGAAGGCGGGCGGCGTTTCCCCGGCGATCAAGCGCGTCCACTGCAGTTCGCGGAATCTGTCGGGAATCCGTTCATCTGTCTGCGGAGTCCCGTCGATTGCGACCGGCAGCAAAAACGCCTGGTCTGGAGCCATCAAATGCGAGCGATCAACCGCAAGCTTCCACTCGAGGCGAAAGTACCCCTCCACGCGCGCGTGCGCGTTGGCAGAAATGACCGGGATGAACAAGGCACATGCCTTGATCTGCTTGCGAATCTGGCGATCCCAGGCGTCCCCGCCCCTGAGCTCGCTCTGGTCGAACCACACCTCGATTCCGGCCGTCCGCAGCGCATCGCCAATACGTCGGGCCGCCTCGGCGTCCTCGGAGGCATAGCTCAAGAACACCGCGCCGGTCGGTGCGCTCGCCTTGCTTGGCGGCTCCCCCTGCATCCTCGCCCTCTTGACCTTGTCTGGGCCGAGCGAGAATGCCCTGAGCAGCCAGTCCTGCGCAACGTGACGGCGTGATCGTCCTCTCTTGCGCGCTTTTGGCGACCGCTATTGGATCAGAGCGAGGCCGCTGGGTCGGAGTACAGGAAGCCGGCCACCCCCAAGCCGATCAGACGTAAGACCAGCGACAAGCTTCGGACCACATCGGGCTCGTCACCTACTGTATTAACGTCCCCGTGAACAGACCTTCGGCGGTTTGCGGGTGAATCTTGAATACGATGAGCGCGTTCCCCGAACCGGTCGCTCCTGCGAATTGTCCAGTGCCTCCGACGATCGAAAAGTTGATGGTGACCATCCAGACGTTCGGGTCGGCAGTAGGGCAGAAGACGTTGTGAGGCGTATCCAGGACCAGCGAACTTCCTTCGGGACTCTTAGCGGTGAACGTATACGTTACGACCTGAGTAAAACATCCGTTCGCATCAGGGCCCCCCGTGACTGCGCCGACGTCCGTCAGCTTCATTGTTCCGAACGTCCCGCGCACTACGCCATCCTCCGTGAAGGCCTGCGAACAGTCTGGTGGATTGCAGGTGTAGTCCCACTGTCCACTGAACTGGAACCCTGTAGTCGTGGTCGCGGAAGCCACCGGGCTGGAGGCAAGAGAGAGCAGGAATAACAAGGCTGACGCGACGGCAGTGACGATCGTTTTCATGTCGTTGTTCTCCTCGTTGGGATTTCGGGCCGTGCCCCGAAGCTAGGGGTGCGTGGAATCACGATCAATGCACCGCGATGCGACCAATGTGCTCCCTCGTAAGTGTTTGATTTGACGATGCGATTGCCCCTGGTATTCCCGAGTCTCAAGCGCCCTTGCAATGAGGCGCGCGCCGGCACTATCGTTTTCCCCGCAAGCCGCCCCCAATCGAGCGACAAGAGGTGGATACACCCACCAACTCTCCGGTGCGCTTTGGCACGTTCGAGCTCGATGCAACTGCCGGCGAGCTCCGACGCAGCGGGCACCGCGTTGCCTTGCAACCGCAACCGCTGGAGATTCTGCGGGCGCTCATCGAGCAAGCAGGGGAAGTCGTCACTCGCGAGGAGCTGCGCCGCAGGTTATGGAGCGACGGTGCCTATGTCGACTTCGATCGCAGCCTGAACAAGGCGATCGTGAAGCTGCGCCACGCGTTAGGCGATGACGCCGATTCTCCGCGTTACATCGAGACTCTCCCCCGGCACGGCTACCGCTTCATTCCGCTTCTGCGAGGCGCCGATCAGGTCGACGCCGCGCCACCGGCGCAGGGTGCGTTGACGGCGGGCATGCCGCAACAAGGTCCGGTTTACACACGTCACGGGTGGCGCTGGGCGGCTCTCGGCGTCACGCTGCTGGCACTGCCCGCGTGGCTTATCGGCAGCTGGATCCGCGGGGCAGCGCTTTCGCACTCCGGACCTCCCGCGAGTGTTGCGCTCGCCGGCGCGATGGCCTTCGCTCCGCCTCCACATGCCATAGCGGTGCTGCCATTCGTGAATACCAGCGGAGACAAGGAGCAGGAGTATTTGTCTGACGGACTTACCGATGAATTGCTCAATTCGCTCTCCCGCATCGATGGGCTGCAGGTCGTAGGTCGCACTTCATCTTTCTACTTCAAGGGGAAAGACGTCGATCTCGGGACAGTCGGGCGCAGACTCAACGTGGCAGCGGTCCTCGAGGGGAGCGTACGTCGATCGGCTCATACGGTGCGCGTCACCGCACAGTTAACGAGCACCGTGGCGGGGTTCCAACTGTGGTCTGAGACCTATGACCGGGACACGGGCGACATCCTGAGACTGCAGAGCGAGATTGCGAATGCCGTCGCGACGGCCCTGAAGGTGAAACTGACGGGCGACACGGCCTTGAACGTGCAGTTGGGCGGTACGCGCAATCCGGCCGCGTTCGACGCCTACCTGCGCGCCTCGAGGATCTTTTGGTCCGCATCCAGCAAAACGAACGTGGCAGAAGCAGTTGCCGGGTACACCGAGGCGATTGCCCACGATCCGGATTACGCTCTCGCGCACTCAGCCCGTTCGATTGCACTCCTTTCCATCCAGTCATGGGATCGGAGCGCGTCTGACAACACGCTCGAGGCGGCGATGGCCGAGGCGCTCAGGGCGGTGGAGCTGGCCCCCGAGCTTGCCGACAGCCATCTGGCACTGGGCCTCGCGGCTGCGACGTCCCTCGACTTCACGCGCGCGCAGAGAGAGTTCGAGCATGCGATGGCTCTGGCGCCGGGCAGTGAGCGGATACTGCGAGACTACTCCGGATTTGCGACGGCCATGGGCCACATCGATTCGGGAATCGCCCATGCCCGCCGCGCCGTCCAGCTGAGTCCCCTGGATCCACAGAACTATGCGTGGCTCGCCCAGGGCCTGGAAGATGCCAGGCGCTATGACGAGGCTGTCGCAGTGCTGAACGAAGCGATCGCCCTGCCTCTCGCTTACGATCCATTCATGCACGCACGGCTCGGAATCACCTATTACAAGCTCGGCGACTTCGAGCGCGCTCGACAAGAGTGCGAAATGAGACGCGAACTCCCTGACGTGCAGATGTGCCTGGCGATGACTTACGAGAAGCTTGGACGACACCGCGACGCGCGCGCGGAGCTTGCCAGGCTTCGCGCTGCTGCGGGCGACACCGGGGCGTATTTCTACGCTGCGATCTATACTCAGTGGGGTCGGCCGGCCGAGGCGCTTGAGTGGCTCGACGTCGCGATGCGCGTGCGTGACGCAGATTTGATAGTCCTGAAGATCGATCCACTCATGGACCCCTTGCGCAAGGAGCCGCGCTTCCAGGCGATCGAACGGGAGTTGAAGTTTCCGGACTGACCTGACGTGCACGCAGTTCGGCTGGCGCCTCACACGCAGTCGCGACCCGAGACGCGGCAGCGGCTCTCTCTTCGGAATCATGTTCAGGGCAGCCGGAAGCGGTTAGCCTGCGGCGTTGAAGCGATTGCAATCATCAATTCCGAGGAGTTCGCCATGGCAAAGCTGAAGCTGACCTACTTCGATTTCGACGGCGGGCGCGGCGAGCCCGCGCGCCTTGCGCTGCACATCGGCGGCATTGCGTTCGAAGACCACCGCATCCCGGGCAAGGACTGGCCGGGCGTCCGCGACACGACGCCGTTCCTGGCGATGCCCACGCTCGAAGTGGACGGTAAAGTGGTTTCGCAGTCGAACAGCATCAATCGCTATGTCGGTAAGCTGGCTGGCCTGTACCCCAGGGACGACTGGCAGGCGTTGCTGTGCGATGAGGTCATGGATGCAGCCGAGGACATCGCCACCCGCATCGGACACACGCTCGGCCTGGCCGAGGACGCGAAGAAGAAGGCCCGCGAAGAGCTCGTCGCCGGGCGCATCACCCGATACCTGGAGCAGTTTCAGGCGCGCCTGAAGGCGGCGGGCGGCGAGTATTTCGCCGACCAGCGTCTCACTGTGGCGGACCTGAAGGTTTTCATGTTTGTCCGCTGGCTGCGGTCGGGGGTGCTGGACTACATTCCGAAAGAGCTCGTGGACCGCGTCGCGCCGCTGCTGGTCAAGCACTCAGAGCGCGTGGCGAGCCATCCGGGCGTCGCGGAATACTACCGGCGGCGCAAAGCAGCCTAGCTGCCGGGCTGAGCGCAACAGACTTCGAGCGCGACTGGCGAGAGCCGGCGCTCGCGTTGGCCTGCACTTGCGATCCCGGGCACAAGGGCCTACCGTTTCGCACCCCAGGCGCGGAGCGATGCGAGAGGTCACCTATGCGTAACTCAAGGTTGGCGGCTCACCTGTCCTTTGCCGGTATCATCGCGGGAAGTCTCACGGCCTCACCTGCCTTTGCGCAGGGGGCGGATCCTGCGCAGGAAGCGGCTACCGGCGCAATGCACGCCGGCCTCGCGGCCCAGGCCGCGACCGTCCAGCAGGTCCACATGCACCTGCACCACACTGTCAATTGCCTGGTGGGACCCAAGGGGGAGGGATTCGACGCCAAGGAGGCGAATCCCTGCCAGAAGCTCGGCAACGGCGCGATTCCCGACTCGACCGATTCGGCGATGAAGGCCAAACTGACCGCAGCACTGGCGAAAGCGCAGGCCGGACTGAAATCCGAAGACCTGGCGGCGGCAAAGAAAGCGGCCACGGAAACCCAGGCAGGGCTCAAGTAGTCCTGATGGCTCGTGATTCGACCGAGTCCCGTCGCGCCGCGTTGCTGCGGCTGACGAGTTGCCTCCTGGCCGCTGCAACAGGCTGGATCCCGGTGGCACGTGGGCGCGAGGCAGAGGAGCTCGTCTGCGCCAGGCCCGACTCCCTCACTGAAATGCAGAAGCAGCAACGCAAACTGGACAACTACACCGAGAAGTCGCCGGATCCCGGCAAGACCTGCAGCGCGTGCCGCTTCTTCACCGCCGCAACCGGAGCCGCGGCTTGCGGCCAGTGCGCGATATTCAACGGTCCCGCCAATCCGCAGGGCAAGTGCGACGACTGGACGGCGCGCGCGGCGTGAAGTGTCTCTCGGCAGACACCATCACGGGCCCTGCCCCGGGGTGGACGGTCTTTTGCGGTCTCCGTTACGTGACTTGCATTCCAGGGCAGGGGTCCGTGACCATTCGGTGACATTCGCGCAGCGTACGCACGGGTAAGCTTCCGGGATGCTCCAGATCGGCGTCGTAGGCCTTTCGTATCGACATGCGGGGGTCGACGAGGTCGCGCGCTTCGCCGTCCCACGCGCGGAAATCGCCTCGAGGCTGCCCCAGCTGCGCGAGCGGCTGCGGGCCGCCGAGATTCTTTACGTCGGCACCTGCAACCGGGTCGAAGTTGTCTATGCCACTGCCGACGGCAGCCCCGCCGGGGACGCCCGCCAGGAAGTGTTCCAGGCGCTGACCGGCCGCGGCTCGCAACCCGGGGAGGCTGCGCGCGCCCTGCGTGCCTGGACCGGGGAGGCGGCGGTCGAGCACCTGTTCCTGCTCGCCTGCGGGCTGGATTCCGCTCAGACCGGTGAGCAGGAGATCGCCGCACAGCTGCGCGATGCCTGGGAGGAGTCGCGCGCAGCGCGCACCTGCGGGCCGCTGCTCGATCGGCTCGTGGGCGAGGCCCTCGGCATGGCGCGGCGCGTGCGCCGCATGAGCGCGCGAGTGCGCTCACCCTCTCTTGGAGACCTGGCGGCCGAGCGCGTGCTCGCCCAGCTGGACGGCAAGCCGGGCACGACGGCGCTCCTCGGCGTCTCGCCCATGACGCGCCGTTGCGCTGCGCTCCTCGGTCGCGCGGGCGTCCCGCTCCTCATCGTCAATCGCACCCTCGAGACGGCGCAGGAGCTGGCGCAGTCGGTCGGCGCACGGGCCGTCTCGCTCGAATCCTTCCGTGCCGATCCGCCGCCGGTGCGCGCGCTGGTGCTGGCGGCTGGCGGCGGTGCGGCCCTGCTCGATGCCGCGGGGCTCGAGCGGCTGCAAAGATCGGCGGCGCGCGAGGGGGCGCGGCCGCTGCTGATAGATTTCGGTGTCCCGCCCAACATCGACCCCGAAGCCGCGCGCGGCGCAGGCCTGACACGCGTCGGCATGAGCGATCTCATCGACGCGGCGCAGGGGCAGCGGCTCGCGCAGCTGCTGCGTCTCGCACCGGCGCGCGCGGCGATCGACGAGCGCCTGGCGCACCTGCGCGCGGAGCTCGCCACGCGTGCGCTGGGTCCGCGCCTGCAGGACCTGCGCGCGAGGTTCGAGGAGATTGCCGCCGCGGAGGTGGCGCGGGCGCTGCGTCACGAGCTGCGTACGCTCGATGAGCGGCAGCGCCTCGAGCTCGAGCGGCTGGGAGCGGCCGTCGCCCACCGGCTCGCGCACCTGCCGCTCGCGGGGCTGCGCGCCGCGGCGGTGCACGCCAGCGCCGATGCGGTGGATGCATTCTTCGATGCGGCGAAGCCGGGACGGGCGCAGCCCGCGGCCACCGCGAAAGGCGAGTCATGAAGGCGCCGCAACGCTCGGCACTGCTGTTCGAACGCGCCTGCCGTGCCATCCCCGGCGGCGTGAGCTCGCCGGTGCGCGCTTTCCGTGCGGTGGGCGGCACGCCGCTGTTCATTGCGCGCGGCGCGGGTGCGAGAGTGACGGACGCCGACGGGCGCACCTATCTCGACCTCGTCTGTTCCTGGGGCCCGCTGATCGCGGGCCACGCGCATCCGGACGTGCTCGCCGCGATCGGCGCTGCGCTCGCGCGCGGCACGACATTCGGCGCGCCTTGCGAGGCGGAGGTCGAGCTCGCCGAGCGCATCATCGCCGCCTATCCCGCGGTCGAGCGGGTGCGCTTCGTGTCCTCCGGGACCGAGGCGGTGATGAGCGCCATCCGCGTGGCGCGCGCCTTCACCGGGCGCGACCTGATCGTCAAGTTTGCCGGCTGCTATCACGGCCATGCGGATCACCTGCTGGTGGCCGCCGGCTCCGGTCTCGCGACCTTAGGCAAGCCGTCCTCGGCTGGCGTGCCGCAGGCCTTCACCGCCTGCACCCGGGTGCTGCCGCTCGATGAAGAAGCCGCGCTCGAGGCGCTATTCGAGCGCGAGGGAGCGCACATCGCCGCCGTCATCGTCGAGCCGGTACCCGCCAATCACGGGCTGCTGCCGCAGCGGCGTGAGTTTCTCGAGACGCTGCGGCGTGTGACGCGCGCGCATGGCGCGCTGCTCATTTTCGATGAGGTCATCTCGGGTTTCCGCCTGGCGCGCGGCGGTGCGGCCGAGCTCCTGTCGATCACTCCCGACCTCGCGACTTTCGGCAAGGTGATCGGCGGCGGGATGCCGGTCGGGGCGTTCGGCGGCGAGCGGCGCATCATGGAACGGCTCGCGCCGCTCGGCGACACCTACCAGGCGGGCACGCTCTCCGGGAATCCCGTGGCGATGGCGGCCGGACTCGCGACGCTCGACGTACTCGAGCGCGCGCAGGGGTGGCGGCAGCTCGAGGCCACCGGCGCCGAGCTCGAGCGCCTGCTCGCGCCGGTGCTCGCGCGCGCGCCATTTCCGCTGTCGCTGGTACGGGTGGGATCGCTCTTCTGGCTCTCCCTCCACGAGGGCGGAGCTCCGCGCAGCGCCGCCGCGCTCACCGAGCGCGAGGCGGCGCGCTTCGCCGCGCTGTTTCACGCCATGCTCGAGCGCGGCGTGTACCTGCCGCCCTCGGCGTACGAGGCCTGCTTCCTTTCGCTGGCGCATACGCGCGCGGACCTCGAGGAATTCGTGGCGGCGCTCGCCGCCGCGCTCGCCGCCGCGGCATCCTCATGAGGGCCACCCGCGTCTTCCAGCTGACCGCGCTCGTCCTGGTCGGGGTCTCCGCGGTGCAGGTTGGCTGGTGGCTGTTCGATCAGCGCGCCTACACGCTGCAGAGGGTGCAGGCCGCACACGAGCTCTACGCCGGCCAGTCGCGCGCCGCCCAGGCGCTGCTGGATGCCGGCGTGAGCGAGGCGCGGGTGCGCCAGCTGCTGCCCGATATCACGGTGAGCGAAGGGCATGCGACGCTCGCGCCGTCGCTCGAGCAAGCGCTGCTGTCGGAGGAGCAGCACCGCAGCAAGCAGTACGCCTGGGAGGGATCGTTCTTCCTCCTGGCGCTCGCCGCCTGCATCCTGGTGATCGCACGTGCGCTGCGCGCCGAGGCGCGCGTGCTGCAGGAGCAGGACGATTTCCTCGCGCTCGTCTCGCATCAGTTCAAGACCCCGCTGGCAAGTCTGCAGCTGTCGCTGGAAACGATGACGCTGCGCACGCTCGCGCCCGAGCAGGCGAAGACCCTCATCGATCGCATGCTCGCGGACCTGGCGCGCATGTCGCTGATGGTCACGCAGATCCTCGAGAGCGTGCGGCTCGAGCGCGGTCGTGCCGACCTGCGCTCCGAGCCCGTGGAGCTTGCCGGGGTGGTGGCGCGCGTCGTGGGCTCGCTCGAGGAGCGTGCGCGCTCGCAGCGCATCGCGCTCACCAGCGAGGTCGGCCCGGCGCTGTATGTGCTCGCCGACCCGCTGGCGCTCGATGTGGTCGTGCGCAACATCCTCGAGAATGCGCTCGCGGCCGTGAGCCCGGTCGGCGGCGGCAGCATCGCGGTCAGCGCGCGCGCGGCAGGCAGAGAGATCACCCTCGCGGTGCGCGACAGCGGCGTCGGCTTCCGGCCCGCCGACGGCACGCGGCTGTTCGAGAAGTTCACGCGGCTGCATCCGGGCGGGGGCAGCGGCCACTACGGCACGGGGCTCGGCCTCTACATCGTGGCGCGGCTGATGCACCTCGCCCAGGGTCGGGTCACGGCCGAGAGCGCCGGCGTCGGGCAGGGCGCCTGCTTCTCCCTCACCTGGCCCGCCGCTCCGGTGCCGCCCGCATGAGCTCCCCGGCGCAGGAAAGGAGCCGCGTGCTGGTGGTGGAGGATGACCCGCACCTCGCCGCCGGCGTCATCGAGAACCTGCGCGCCGAAGGCTACCGGGTCGAATCCGCCGACAACGGGCGCAGCGCGCTCGAATGGCTGCGGGCCAATTCGTGCGCCCTGGTCGTGCTGGACGTGATGCTGCCGGAGCTCGATGGCTTCAGCGTATGCCGGGCGTTGCGCGAGGCTGGCGACACCACCCCGGTTCTGTTCCTCACCGCGCGCGGCGATCCCGCCGATCGCGTGCGCGGACTCGAGGCGGGGGGCGATGACTATCTCGCCAAGCCCTTCCACCTCGCCGAGTTTCTGCTGCGCGTGCGCGCCATACTGCGACGCTGGGACTGGTATCGCAGCGCCTCTGCGACCGCCGCGACCGCGGTGCTGCGCTTTGGCGGCAACGAGGTCGACTTCCGCGCCTTCCGCGCCCGCAGCTGGAACGGCGAGCCGCAGGAGCTCACCGAGAAGGAGGCGATGATTCTCAAGGTGCTGGCCGAGCACGCCGGCGAGATCGTCTCGCGCGAGGATCTGCTCGAGCGGGTGTGGGGCTACGACGTATTCCCATCCACGCGCACGGTCGACAATTTCATCCTGCGGCTGCGCAAGCGCTTCGAGCGCGAGCCGGCGAATCCCCGGCATTTCCTCACGGTGTGGGGAGTCGGATACCGTTTCCTGTCCGAGGGCGAGCCGTGAGCGCGCGGGTAGTGCGCATCGGCACCCGCGCCTCGGCGCTCGCGCTGTGGCAGGCGCATCACGTCGAGGCGCTGCTGCGCGCGCAGCCCGAGGCGCCCGCGACCGAGCTGGTGCACATCAGGACTTCGGGCGATGCACAGCGCGAGGTGCCGCTCTGGCAAGCAGAGGGGCGCGCCTTCTTCACCCGTGAGATCGATGCGGCGCTCACCGCCGGCACCATCGATGTCGCGGTGCACAGCCTCAAGGATCTGCCGACCGAGCTCAGCGCCGGTCTCACGCTGGCCGCGACGCTGAAGCGCGAGGACCCGCGCGATGCGCTCCTGTCGCGCAGCGGTGCGGGGCTCGGCGAGCTGCCCCAGGGCGCGCGCATCGGCACCAGCAGCCTGCGCCGGCGCGCCTTCATCGCGCACGCGCGCCCCGATGCCGTGGCACTCGAGCTGCGCGGCAACGTGCCGACGCGCATCGAGCGGCTGCGTCGCGGCGACTACGACGCGATCATCCTCGCCGCCGCGGGTGTGACGCGCCTCGGCCTGCGCGAGCACGTCACGCAGTACCTGCCGCCGGAGGCGTTTCCACCCGCGGTCTCCCAGGGCGTGATCGGTGTGTGCGCACGCGCCGACGACGCGGCGACACTCGGCTGGCTGAGCGGGCTCGATGAGAGGTGCGCGCGGCTCGCCTCGAGCGCCGAGCGCGCGCTGCTCGCGCGCCTGCAGGGTGGCTGCCAGGTGCCGCTCGGGGCGCTGGCGGAGCTGCGCGGCGACACGCTGCACCTCATGGCTGCGGTCTGCGCTCTCGATGGCTCGCGCGAGCTGCGCTCGCGTGGATCGCACTCGGCGGCGCAGGCGCCGCTGACGGTGAGCGCGGCGGTGGCGCTCGGGGAGCGGGTCGCGGATGAGCTGATCGCGGCGGGTGCGGCCGAGCTCATCGCGCGCCAGCGTGAAGCGCTCGCGGTGGCGGCACCATGAGCGGCAGCTCGCGTCCCGTCGTGGTCACGCGCGCGGAAGCGCCCGACGGCCCGCTCAGCCGCGAGCTGCGCCGCCTCGGGCTTACCGTGATCGCGTGGCCCGCCGTGAGCGTTGCAGCGTCCGACCCGGGTGCGCTCGATGCGGCGCTCGCGGAGCTGAGCTCCTTCGGCTGGGTCGTGTTCGCGAGCCGGCATGCGGTGGCCGCGGTGCTCGATCGGGTGCCGCAGCCGCAGCCGGGGTTGCGCGTCGCCGCCGTCGGGCGGGCGACCGCGCTTACGCTCCGCCAGCGCGGCTGGCCGGTGGACCTGGTACCCGAGGAGGCGAGCGCCGGGGCACTGGTGACCGCTTTTGCGAGCGAGTGGCAGGGCGCGGATACCGGCATGCGAGTGCTCTATCCGGCCAGCTCGCGCGCTCTGCCGACCATCGCCGCGGGCCTTCGCCAGCTCGGCGCAACCGTGACCCAGGTCGAGGCCTATCGGACCGAGACCGGCGCGCTCGATGTCGCCGAATGCCGCGCGCAGATCGAGCGTGGCGAGCTCGGCGCCGTGACCTTCGCGAGTCCCTCGGCGGTGAGCGAGCTCGCCCGGGCACTCGGCGAGCGCGATTTCTCACGGCTTCTCGATGGCGCGCCTCCGGTCGCCATCGGCCGCACCACGGCGCGCGAGCTCGCCGCCCACGGCCGCAGTGCCGCGGTCGCCGAGACTGCGACGCTCGCCGGACTCGCGCTCACCACCTACCGTCTGCTGCTGCTGCGAGCTGAAACGAGAGCCTGATCATGCCCTTCCCGCAGGAAAGATTACGGCGCACCCGCCAGTCCGAGAGCTGGCGGCGCCTGGTGCGCGAGACCCGCCTCACCGCCGACGCGCTCATCTATCCGCTCTTCGTCGTGCCCGGACGCGGCGTGCGGCACAGGGTCGAGAGCATGCCCGGGATCTTCCAGCTCTCGGTCGATGAGGCGGTCAAGGAGGCGAAGTCTGCCGCGGCCGCCGGCGTGCGTGCGGTGCTGCTGTTTGCGGCTCCGGCGCACAAGGATGCGCGCGCGAGCGATGCGCGCGATGCAGGCGGGCTCGCCGCCCAGGCGATCACCGCCATCAAGGAGTCCGCCGCGGATCTGCTGGTGTGGGCGGACGTCTGCCTGTGTGGCGCGACCGATCACGGGCACTGCGGCCACATCGACCCCAAGGGCAGGATCGAGAACGACTCCTCGATCGAGACGCTCGCCGAAGTGGCGCTCAACTATGCGCGTGCCGGCGCGGACGCGGTGGCACCGAGCGACATGATGGATGGACGCGTGGCTGCTATTCGCGCATTGCTCGATCGCGAGGGCCATGCGACGACGCCGATCGTCTCCTATGCCGCCAAGTACGCTTCGGCCTTCTACGGCCCGTTCCGCGAGGCGGCCGAGTCGGCACCGGCCTTCGGCGATCGCCGCTCCTATCAGATGGATCCGGCGAATGCGCGCGAGGCACTGCGCGAGGTGGCCGCGGATGTCGCCGAGGGGGCCGACCTCGTCATCGTAAAGCCCGCCGGCCCCTACCTCGACGTCATTCGCCAGGTGCGCGATGCCGTGCGGATTCCGGTCGTGGCCTACCAGGTGTCGGGAGAATTCAGCCTGATCAAGGCGGCAGCGGAGCGTGGCTGGATCGATGAGCGCGCCGCGGCACTCGAGACTCTCACCGGCATTGCGCGTGCCGGCGCGGATCTCATCATCACTTACTTCGCGCCGCAGGTTGCCGCGTGGCTGCGCACGTGACCGCCGCCAGCAGCGCCTTTCTCGCCGCCTGCCGCCGGCAACCGGTGCCGCACCGGCCGGTGTGGATCATGCGTCAGGCCGGGCGCTATCTCCCCGAGTACCGTGCGCTGCGCTCCAGGGTGGACTTCGAAACCCTCACCCGGACGCCGGAGCTGGCGGCCGAGGTTACCGTGCAGCCGCTCAAGCGCTTCGAGCTCGATGCCGCCATCCTCTTCAGCGACATCATGACCCCGCTGCAGGGAATGGGGGTGAGCTTGAGCTTCAATCCGGGGCCGGTGGTGAGCGAGCCGATCCGCAGCATGGCGCAGATCGAGGCGCTGCCCGCGCTCGAGCCAAAGCGCGACGTACCGTTCGTGCTCGACACCATCCGCCTGGTGCGTGCATCGGTGCCCCGCGGCGCACCTCTCATCGGCTTTGCCGGCGCCCCCTTCACTCTTTTCTGCTATCTCGTCTGCGGCCGGCCGTCGAAGGAATTTGCCCCGGCGCGCACTTTTCTCTTTGCGCAGCCGCAGGCGGCCGAAGCGCTCCTCACCCGGCTCGCCGACGCCATGGCCGCCTATCTCGCCGCGCAGGCTGCGGCCGGCGCACAGGCGCTCATGCTGTTCGAGTCGTGGGCAGGCCTCTTGGGTCCGCGCGAGTATCAGCGTTTCGCGTTGCCGGCCGTGCGGCGAACCGTGGCGGCCCTCAAATCCGCAGGCGTGCCACTCATTTATTATCTCAACCAGGGCAGCGCCCTCCTGCCACAGCTTGCTTCGCTGGAGGTGGACGTGGTCGGCGTCGACTGGCGCTGCTCGCTCGGCGATGCGCGGCGGGCGCTGGGGCCGGGCAAGGCCGTGCAGGGCAATCTCGATCCTGCGGCGCTCTTTGCACCACCCGCCGAGCTCGAGCGCCAGGCGGCCGCGGTGATCGCCGAGGCCGGCACGGACTCCGGGCACATCTTCAACCTCGGGCACGGCATCTGGCCCGATACCGATCCGCAGTCCGTCGCGCGACTCGTGGACTTCGTGCATGAGCACTGACGCGCAGGGCTTCGCCGCCACCGCGACCGCCTATTTTCGCGACCTGCAGGCACGCATGTGCGCGGCCTTCGAGGCCTTCGAGCCCGAGAGCCGCTTCGCGTCCCGCAGCTGGTCGAAGCCTGCGGGCCATCGTCTGCAGGGCGGCGGCGAGTCGCGGCTGATGCGCGGCGCCGTGTTCGAGAAGGTGGGCGTGAATGTGAGTCACGTGTGGGGTGTGCTCCCGGTCGAGGCGCGGCCCCAGGTGACCGGGGCCGTGGAGTCGGATGGCCGGTTCGTCGCCTGCGGCATCTCGCTGGTGGCTCACATGACGAACCCCCATGTGCCGGCGATGCACCTCAATCTGCGCTATCTCGCCACCAGCCGCGCATGGTTCGGGGGCGGCTCGGACCTTACCCCCACCTTTCCGGTCGCCGCGGACACGGCGGATTTTCACGCGGCACTGCGCGCGGCGTGCGACAGCTTCCGCCCGGGGGCGTACGAGGAATACAAGGCCTGGTGCGATCGCTACTTCTACCTCCCGCACCGGCAGGAGCCGCGAGGCGTGGGCGGGATCTTCTTCGATGACCTCGCCACGCGCGAGGCGGGAGGCGGCGCCGAGTTCGCCTTCGTGCGCGCGGTCGGTGAGGCCGTGCTCGGGGTCTACCCGCGTATCGTCGCCAGGCGCAAGGACACCCCCTTTGACGAGGAGGCGCGCGAGCGCCTGCTCGTGAAGCGCGGTCGCTACGTGGAGTTCAACCTGGTCTACGACCGGGGGACGCGGTTCGGCTTCAGTACCGACGCCGATCCGGAGGCTTACCTGATGAGCTTGCCGCCCCTGGTCAGGTGGTGATTTTCCGGGCGGCTCCTGTGTGCCTCGAGCCAGCTGACGGGGGTCGAGAACAGCCTGAGGGTGCTGTCGCGCGCGGCGCGCCAGTGCTCACCCAGGGTCGCCGCAAAGGCGTCCAGAACCTTGCCGATCTCGCCACTCTTGTCATCGTCGGGGATCATGAGGCATAGAGTGGCGCGCCGGGGCCGAGTTCCGGGCCCCTTTAAACGAACGGCCGAGGCCGGCTCTCCAAGTACACGATGACACTCGCGCAGGTCGAGGGTTCCGCGATCGACTGGGAGGGGGCGCTGATAGAGCGCGCCCGGGCCGGGGATGGCCGCGCCTTCGAGCGGCTCTACCGCGAGCACGTGGGCCGTGTGTACGGCCTGTGCCTGCGCATGACCCGCGAGCCATCGCTGGCCGAGGACTGTACTCAGGAGACTTTCATTAACGCCTGGCGGGCACTGGCCCAGTTCGAGACGCGCAGCGCGCTCAGCACCTGGCTGCACCGCATCGCGGTCAACGTGACGCTGGCGAAGCGCCGCAAGAGCTCACACCACGAGCCCGTGGCGGAGCCGAATGTCGAGGAGGAGGAGGGGACGGTGGCCGCATGGACCCTCGAGACCCCGGTCGAGGTGCGGGAGATCGAGGCGGCGATCGGCTCGCTGCCGGAAGGGGCGCGTGACGCGCTGGTTTTGCATGCCCTCTATGGCTACTCGCACACCGAAGCGGCGCAGATGCTCGGCGTGGCCGAGGGCACCTGCAAGGCGCAGCTGCACCGGGCCCGCAAGCTCCTGCGCGAGCGCCTGAACGTGGAGGTTGCCTGACATGACTGAACCCACACCGAAGCGTGCGACCTCGCTGCGCGAGCTGGCGCAGGACATCGAGCCTGGGCGGGACCTCTGGCCGCAGATCGAGGCGCAGCTCGCCGTTCCCGCCAGCCGCCCGAGCATCGTGGCTACCCAGGGCGCTGCCGCAAGGCGCGCTGTTCCGGCGCCGCTGCGCTGGCTCGCAGCCGCCGCAGGCCTCGGTTGCGTGGCGCTTGGCGTTTGGATCGGGCGCAGCGCGCTCCCGGGCGGCGCGCAGCCACCGCTGGCTGTCGTGCGGCCGGCCGAGGGCACGCTGCAGACCGCGTGGGTGACCGACCCGCGTTACCGGCGCGAGCACGATGCGCTGCTGCAGTCACTCGGCGCGCAGCTGGCATCGCTCCCTCCCGCGAGCCGCGCCAAGGTCATGAAGAGCCTCACGACGATCAGGGAGGCGAAACAGGAGCTCGAACAGGCGCTCGGCAGGGACCCGAGCAACGCGCTGCTGCAGGAGCTGCTCGTGAACACTTACCAGGATGAGATGCGCGTCCTCACCGACGTGCACGAGGCCGGCAACGCCGGCAAGGGGATCTGAACCATGAGACGCGTTTTTCAGTTGCTGCCCGCCGCGGTCGCGCTGCTCGCGAGCGCCTGGGCGTGCGCCGACGGCTCCACGAGCTTCGAGCGCGAGGTGGCCGCCGACCCCAAGGGAGTCGTGGACATCACGAGCACCACGGGTACGGTGGACGTGACGGCCTGGGACCGTGCCCTCGTCGGGGTCAAGGCGGAGCTCGGCTCCGAAGTCGATCACGTCGAGGTCACGAGCTCGGGAAACCACACGGTGGTGCGCGTGCAGCTCAAGCATCACGGGATGGGGTTCGAGGGGGGCCGTGAGGAGACGCACCTGCGCGTGCAGGTTCCGAAAGACAGCGAGGTCGACGCCTCGACCGTGAGCGCCAACCTCAGCTCCTCCGGGGTACAGGGCATCCAGCGCCTGAAGTCAGTGAGCGGGGACGTCACCGCCGAGATGGGACCCTCGGACTTCGATGCCAAGTCCGTGAGCGGTACGATGAAGCTTCGCGGTCACGGCCAGCCGGCACGGCTGCACGTCAGCACCGTGAGCGGCGACATCGAGCTCAAGCACGCCGCCGGCGAGCTCGAGGCGACCAGCGTGAGCGGCGAGGTCTCGGTGGAGGTCAGCCCCGCGCGCTCGGTGCGGCTGCGCAGCACCTCCGGCGACATCAGCTTCGACGGACGCCTGTTGAAAGGCGCGGACTTCGACGCGGTGTCGGTGAACGGCGATCTCAAGGTGCGCGCCGCTGCCGAGGACGGCCTGCAGTACGAGGTCCAGTCCCTGAGCGGCGACATCCGCGACTGCTTCAACGCCAAAGCGGAGCGCAGCAGCGAGTACGGTCCGGGCGAGAAACTCAACGGCACACGTGGTGCGGGCAGTGCGCACGTGCGCCTCAAGACCATGAGCGGCGAGATCGATTTGTGCGATCACTGATCGGCTGAAGGGCGGGGCATGGCACGCGGGGCGTAGAATCCCCGCGTGCCCTCCCGCAGCAGAAGCAGGCAAACCGGCTCCCCCATCGCTCAGCCGCTGCTCGCGTGGCACGAGCGCAAAGGCCGGCACGATCTCCCCTGGGGTGCGAACCGCACGCCCTACCGGGTCTGGGTCTCGGAAATCATGCTGCAGCAGACGCAGGTGGCGACCGTCAGGCCCTACTTCGAGCGCTTCCTCGCGCGCTTCCCCGACGTAGGCGCACTCGCCGCGGCAGGCATCGACGAAGTGCTGCATCTGTGGTCCGGTCTCGGCTATTACGCCCGCGCGCGCAATCTCCATCGTGCCGCGGTCGTCGTATGTGCGGAGCTCGGCGGCGAGCTGCCGCGCAGCGTCGCAGGCCTCATGCGTCTGCCGGGCATCGGCCGCTCCACGGCCGGCGCGATCCTCGCGCTCGCCTGCGGGGAGCGCTGCGCCATCCTCGATGGCAACGTACGACGCGTGCTGTCGCGCTACTTCGGCGTCGACGCTGCCAGGGCAGCGGGTGCGCAGCAGCAACGCCTGTGGGAGCTCGCCGAACGCTGCACGCCCGCGAGTGAGGTGGCGCGCTACACACAGGCGATCATGGACCTGGGTGCAACGGTATGCGTGCGAACGCGGCCGCTGTGCGCATACTGCCCGCTCAAGTCCCGCTGTTTCGCGCGCCGCACCGGCCGCCAGCAGGAGCTGCCGGCGCCGCGAACGGCGCGCCCACGACCTACCCGCAGCGTCTTCATGGTGGTGGCGCTGCACGAGAATGGCAGCGTGCTGCTCGAGCGGCGCCCCGAGAGCGGTGTGTGGGGAGGGCTGTGGTGTCTGCCGCAGTTCGACACCGCGAGCGCGGCCCGGACCTTCATCCGCCAGACACTGGGCGCGAGCAGCGCCGCTGTGCAGCCCCTGCATGCGCTCGAGCACGCCTTCACTCATTTCAGCCTGATCATCAACCCGCTGCTGGTGCACTGCTCTGGCCGGGCGGCAGCCGTGGAGGAGGGTGGCAGCGTCTGGTATAACATCCGCACGCCCGCACGCGTGGGTCTTCCCGCACCGGTCAGCGCGCTGCTCGACCGTCTTGCGGGAGGCTCCATGTTCGATCGAGCGGTGGCGGCGGGTTAGCCGGGAGCGGTTCGTGTCGCGAATGGTCCAATGTGTGCTGCTGAAGCACGAGGCGCCGGGGCTCGAGCGGCCGCCGTATCCGGGCGAGCTCGGCCGGCGCATCTACGAGAACGTGTCGCGCGAGGCATGGACGCGCTGGCTTGCGCACCAGACGATGCTGATCAACGAATACCGGCTGACGCCGATCGAGCCCAAGGCGCGCAAGTTTCTCGAGGGAGAAATGGAGAAATTCTTCTTCGGCACGGGATCGAAGCCGCCGGAAGGCTTTCAGCCGAAGAGCTGAGCTGCGGCTGATCTCCCGTGCGGCTCTGGACGCTTCACCCGAAGTACCTCGATGCGCAGGGCCTCACGGCACTGTGGCGCGAGGCGCTGCTCGCGCGGGCCGTGCTCAGGGGCGCGACGCGCGGCTACCGCCATCACCCGCAGCTCGAGCGCTTCCGGGGCCATCGGTCACCGCTCAGTGCCATCAACGCCTATCTCGCCATCGTGGCGGCGGAGGCCAGCTCGCGCGGCTACGCCTTCGACCGCCGCAAGATCGGCCCACGGCGAGGCACGGTGCGGCTGCGTGCGACGCAGGGCCAGCTCGCGTACGAATGGCGGCACCTGCTCGGCAAGCTGGCGCGGCGCAGTCCGCATCTGCACCGGCGCTGGCGTCGGCAGGAGCGTCCGCAGCCGAATCCGCTGTTTGCGATCAGGCCCGGGGCCGTCGAGCCCTGGGAGCGGCCAACGCAGAGCTCTAGAGGTGGATGAGGCCGCGCTTGTGGGCGACGGCCACCGCCTCGGTGCGGCTGATGGCATCGAGCTTGGTGAGGATCGCCTTGACGTGCGTCTTGGCCGTCCCCTCGGTGATCGACAGCCGCCGCGCAATGTCCTTGTTGCTGCGCCCCTCGGCCACGAGCTGCAGCACGTTGAGCTCGCGCTGGGTCAGGCTCGGCTTCCCCATGCGCTGCAGCGCCTTGGCGGCAACGGTAGTCGAGGTGTAAGGGCGGTCCTCACTCACCGCGCGGATGGCTGACAGGATCTCCTGTCGCGGCGCGTCCTTGAGCAGGTAGCCCTTGGCGCCCTGCGACAGGCACTGAAAGATGTCCTCGTCTCCGTCGTAGGTCGTCATGATGAGGATGCGCGCCTTGGGATTGATCTCGAGCACGCGCTGCACGACTGCGACTCCGTCGCGCTTGGGCATGCGCAGGTCGAGCACCAGTACGTCCGGACGGTGCTGCTCGTAGCAGGCGATCGCCTGCTCGCCGTCGCCCGCCTCGGCCACCACCTCCATGTCGGCCTGCTGGTTCACCATGGCGGCGAGTCCGTCGCGCACCACCGGATGGTCGTCCGCCAGGACGACGCTGATCCGGCCTCTCAGCTCCGCCGCCACCGCCTAAGCCCGTTTCGCCATGCGCACGCTGACGCGGGTGCCCTGTCCGGGCTGGCTCTCGATCTGCCACTCGCCGCCGATCGCTCCGGCGCGCTGGCGCATGCTGGAGAGCCCGAAACCCTGGCGCGCGTAGAGCTCAGGCCGCTGCTCCATGCCGACGCCGTCGTCGGCGATCGACATGGTCCAGTGCGCCTGCTCTTCGGTGGTCGTGATGCGCACCAGGCGCGGCCGGGCGTGGCGCACCGCGTTGCTGACGGCTTCCTGGGCGATGCGCAGCAGCTCGTGCTCGTGCTCGGGGCGCAGCCCAGTGATGATGCCACTGCCGTCGAAGGTGCAGGTGACGCCGCCCGGCACGGTGGAGCGCTCGGCGAGCTGCCGCAACGCGAGCTCCAGGCCCGCGCGCCGCGTCTGGTCGAGACGCAGCGCCATGACCGAGCGGCGCGCCTCGGCGAGGCCGTCCCGCGCCAGCTCGCGGATGTGCGACAGCGTGACCGCGAGCTCGGAGTTGCGCTTCTTGCAGGAGGGAAACTCCTCGGCCGCCCCGAGCTGCATGAGGATGCCGGTGAAGGCCTGCGCGAGTCCGTCGTGGATCTCCTGGCCGATGCGCGTACGCTCCATGAGCACGGCGGCCTCCTTGGCCGAGTAGGCGAGGCGGGTCAGCTGCACGGCGAGCGTCGCCTGCTGCGCGAGCGCCACCAGCAGTCCGCTGTGCTGCACGTCCTCGGCGTTGCGGCGGAAGGTGAGGATGAAGAAGCCGACGCTGCGCGCGCCGAACAGCAGCGGATACAACACCGTGCCGACCGCGCCCTCGCTGCGGTGAAAGGCCTGCACGCCCGGCCAGATCTCCTCCTGTTCGCGGGCGACGTCGACATAGTGCGGCTCGCGCAGCTGCGCGAATCGGTGCGTGAAGGTCGAGCCCGCAACCGGGACCTTGGTCGCGTAAGAGGGCTCGGCGAGCGCTCCATTGCGGACGTGGGCGATGAGGCGCCACTCCTGCATCGAGTCCTTGAGCACGATCACGGCTCCCGAGATCGCGTCGAACTGGCGCGTGGCCTCGAGCAGCATGTGGCCCATGAAACTGTGCAGGTCGGTCTCGCCCGCGAGCCGCTCGAGATTGACGCGGATCACGGCATTGGCCTTGGCGAGCTCCGTGAAGCGCGCCTCGGAGGCGAGCTCGCGCTCATGACGCACATCGTCCACCAGCCGCTCGCGATGCAGTGCGGCGCCGATGACACCGGCGGCGGTCTCGAGAGCGGCGAGCTCGGCGGCGTCGATCGCGCGGTCCTGGCGGGTGTTGTCGAACCCCACGACGCCGATGAATTCCCCGGCGACGAAGATCGGCACCACCGCCTTCGACTGCGTGCCGATGCCGCGAAACCCCGCGCTGTGGCCATCGACCGCATCGGCCTTGCTGAAGCAGACACTGCGTCCGCTGCGCAGCTCGGCGCAGATGTCGGCGAAGTTGCGCTCATCGCACGCACAGTTCATCGGGTTGTGCGCCTGTGGCGGCACACCCTCTGCGGTCCACTCGTTCACCGTCACCAGCCAGGGCTCGCCATTGGGGCCGGTGCGGGTCTCCATCAGATTCACACGGTCGACGTGCGCCGCCTCGCCGATGAGGCCGAGCACACCGGGAATCGCGGCGCGTACGTTCACCGCCTCGAGCAGCAGGCGGCTGGCGCGCGCGGTGGCGGTGAGCAGCCGCTCGCGGCCCTGCAGCGACTCGTTGATGCGGGTCACTTCCTCGTCACAGGGGAAGGCGACCAGAGGGACTGCGGGGGCCAAGGTGGTGGCGCTCATGGGGGTGATCTTGAAGCCGGTTGCTGCGGGCGGTCTGAAAGTTTAGCGCGCCGGGGGGCGGTTCTACGCCCGCAGCCCGACTGGCAGGCCTCAAGGTCGCTCTTTAGAGAGAGACGGCGCCTTTGCCTGCTGCGGTGGGCTTCCCCCATGGCCGCTCCGAAGCATCACGAGAATCAATGGCTTAGCGCGGCTATTGCTTGACGCCCCGTGCGCCGGCCGGTCTAATACGCGGCCTTTCCATGCCGGCGGCCAGGTAGCTCAGTTGGTAGAGCAGCGGACTGAAAATCCGCGTGTCGGTGGTTCGATTCCGCCCCTGGCCACCATTCAGATCAAGATTTACCCGCGTCGCGCTTCGATCACCGCAACGGGTGACTGCGTGGGCGTGACAGCGTGGAGCTTCAGACCGGCCTGCGCGAAAAGCGCTGCGAAGTCCTTGGTCGTGCGCTCCTTGCCCGTGAGCATCACGAGCATGTTCAAGTCGAGCAGCGGTGCAGGCGAGGGCGGACCCTTGTCAGTGATGAGCATCTCGACCACGACCACCCGGCCGTCGGGAGCCATGGCCTCACGGACGTTGCGGAGGATCTTCACGCACTCATCATCGTTCCAATCGTGGAGGATGTGCTTCAGGAGGTAGACGTCGCCGCCCGCAGGAACGCTCTCGAAGAAGCTCCCGCCGACGCGCTCCACGCGATCGTTGACACCCGCTTCCTCCAGCGTGGCGCCTGCGCCGTCGACCACCTCGGGGCGATCGAACAAAACGCCGCAGGCGGCCTTCTCGCGTTGCAACACCGCCGCGACGAACGCACCGTGCGAGCCTCCGACGTCGACCACCTTGCGCGCCCCGGCGAAGGAATACGACACGAGCACGGCCTGCATCGCCATGTGCGACAAGCCGCTCATCGCCTCGGCAAAGTGGAAGCCTTCGTCGTGGTTCTTCCTGTAATACTCCCATGTGTCCATCCCCAGCACCTGCGGAGCGGAAGGCCTCCCGGTGCGGACGGCGTCTTCCAGATTGCCCCAGGGAAGCCAATGACCGGGCGCCATCTCGGCGATGAGGAACGAACGCATCGAGCCCGGGACGTTGGAGCGAAGAGCGTCTCCGAGCGGAGTGAGTGCAAAGCGCTGTTCTTGCTCCAGGGTGAGCACTCCCAGCGACATGACGGCGCGCATCAGACGATAGACGGCCGAGGCGTCGACGCCGAGCGCCTTCGCGACCTCCTCGGCCGTCTTCGGTCCATGCGCGAGCTGGTCGGGGATGCCGAGATTTGCGGCTACGGCGGTGGCCTTCGCGGCCCACATTCCTGCAACCAGACCAATGACGGCGGCGGGCGGCGGAATCGCATTCGGGTCGTGCATGAGCTTCTCTGTGTAAATCGTGCGAATGACGTTACGGCGGGGACACAGCCGCAGCTGACAGGCGCGGCGAATCCTCCCTTGGGTCTGCGCGGGGACAACCGAGGGCCTCCTCGCGCCCGACATCAGCAGCGCTTCTGTTGTCGGGTGAACCTGCCGATCGGTCTGGACCCGATCGTGAACCTGGGATACCGACTTTGGCGATACCCGCCAGCGCAATCGGCACTTGCGAAAATACTGCAAGGTGCGGGCCTGCACGGCTCGGTTGCGGATTTGCAAGGCGGTACTTAGGCTTCGTCAAACAGGCATAACGACGGGTGACCGGTGAGCGGGGCGAACTGGGACGATTACCGACTGCTGCTGGCCCTGTCGCGAGGTCGATCGATCGCTGGTGGGGCACGCATCCTCGGCGTGGACAGCTCGACAGTCAGCCGACAGCTCGCTGCAACAGAGCGGTCCCTCGGTGCCTGCCTCGTGCTGCGTGGCGGGCGCGAATTCACGTTCACGGCAGAGGGCAAGGCTGCCGTCGTCGCGGCGGAGCAGATGGAGTCCATTGTCGCCAACGTCACGAGAGCGATCCGGACGGCCAAGACCGATATCGACGGGGTGGTCAAAGTCTCAGTCGTCCCTTCAATGCTGCGCATCCTGATGCCGCTGCTCGCGATCGCGTCCGCGAAGCACCCGAAACTCTCGATCGAATTGAGCGCCGCGAATCACACCGTTAACCTCGCCAAAGGTGACGCGGACATCGCCGTTCGTATGACCCAACCGACGGAGGTTGACCTGGTCGCACGACGCGCGATCGAAATGGGTTTCGGCGTGTTCGCCTCAAAATCCTATGCCGCCCGGTGCGGGTTGCCCGCGACCCGGGAAGAGCTGGCTCGGCACCGTCTCATTCAATACGCTGAGGCGATGTTGCACCTGTCGTGGTTCGGCTGGATCGAGTCCTACGCCAGCAAGGGCGCCCCGGTGTCACGTGCCGACAGTACCGAGATGGCGCTTGGATTGATCAGCAGCGGCATGGGTGTCGGAGTTCTGCCCTGCATAATGGGCGATCATGCACCGGATCTGGTGCGGGTGTTTGCGGAGCCCGTCGCCTACGCCAGCGGGTGGATTGTTTATCATGAGACGGCGCGCAACTCCGCGCGCGTTCGTGCTGTGGCAGATATGCTCGCCGGATTCCTGGAGACTCAGGTGGCCCCGTTGAGTGGCCGGTTGGTAGCATCGCGTGCTTGACCTTGCTTTATGTGATCGCCACCCCGCGGAGCGCATTGCGCCGGCGCTGAACTAAGGGGCGGCCGGGCTCAGGCGATCGGCGGTGGCGTACACCGGCCGCAGTAGCGCTGGCGTCGGTCCACGCCGCGCCAATACGGCGCGGATCTCGGGAGTCACTACGACATAGCGCCGCAGCAACGCATTGACGGCGGCCGCGTCGCCCTTCGACATCGGTGAGATGAATTCCATCGCCGCCCGCTCGACGTCGGCGTCAGCGGCGGCGCGATCGATCTTCAACCGACCGTCAGCGCCAACAGAGATCGCCCCGGACTCGAGAAGATGATTGAGCACGTAGGTGGAGCCACGGGCGGCGGGACTGCCGCCCTGGATGCCGTGAACGCGCGCCAATGTCTCGATCAGAAACCCGCTATAGCGCGAGGGGGCCTCGTGCCGATCGAGATAGCCATGCTCGATCAGATAACGGTGACCCCACAACGACAGGAGCATCGAGCGGATCTGGATCGCGACGCTGCCGTTTTCGCCCAGGGCTTCGGTGATCGGCTGCCTGGTTCCGGTCACGAGCTGCGGACCCAGCGAGTCGAACATACGCACAAACACGACCGCATCGCGTACGTCCTCAAACCGCAATGTCGATCGGTCCTCCTCCGAGAGCACGGCGTCGGCCAGGGGCCGGAAAATACTGTCATACCGCAGCTTGAGGATGTTGCTGTACGTGCCGGTGCGCGCCCCAACGGCCTGCAGAACACGCAAGTCGTTTGGAAGTCCGTAACCTGCGGCGGCGCCGCCGGCCCCGCTCAAGCCGCCGTGATAGATCACGTCGAGAATCACGATCGGTGACAGAGCGGCCAGTTTCCGTCCGCGCAGCTCGGAGCTGAGCGGCAGATGATCCTCGAGCTCCTGCAAGCGTGCCGCGATCTGGCTGACGCGGTCGGTCGCGGGCTTGTTCACCACTGCAATTGAAGCCTCGTAAGCCGTCTTGACGCCGAACCAGGCGTCATCGTCGACCTCATAGGGTCCGAGCACCACATCAAGCGGTCCCTTCAGGCCGACGAGAGCGACATCGCTCGCGTAGAAATCATCGTCCAACAGCGCCCGCGCGCGCATGGTCAAGTAGTGTCCGAGTGTCGGTTCGTGGGTGAGCGCCGCTGCTTCACGAAGGGCGGCAGCCGCCGCGGTCAACCCGTCCTTGTAGTGGCGGGCATACGGGACCACTTCCAACTGACCGTTCTGCCCGCGTTCGATGATCGTGAAGGGGTCGAGCGCCCGTTTGCGGTCAGCCTCCGGGAGCGTCGCGAGCCAGGCTTCGATGTCGTGCCTGGTAGTCCCCGGGGGATAGTAGTCGCCGATCGGCTGTTCGGACGGCACGCCGGCGATGAAGGCGGACCCGGCGGGTCCCCATGGGCCCTTGAAGAAATTCAGCGCAGCGAGTTCCGCCGCTGCAGCGGACGTCTGAGCGGCCTGCCGGTCTCTTATCAACGCGCGGGTGCCAGGCCACACCTGTCGCACATACAACGCATCCATTTGGCGTGCGGCCCGGATGATCGGCACGAGCGCAGCCTGTTCGCTGGCGGGAAGGCCACTGACGTCCACTGTCACTGTAACTGGTTGTGTCGTTGGCAGCGGCGAGGGTTCCGCTGCGGCCTGCACGGTCGCGAGGCAGAGCAGCGCGCTCACGATGCCCCACCGCCACAGGCTGTTGGTGCTTTTCATCACGGTCCCCCAATCGGCGGAATCAGTTGAGGCATATTCAACGCTGCGCCGTCCTGTCGACCGGCTGCATTATCGTGTTGGCCACATACTCGCCAACCTGCCGCCCGAGCGCCGTGCCGACGCGGGTTGAGAACCGATAGTGAAACCCTGCCCAGATTCGCGCATTCGCCACCTCCGTCGTGAAGTCGTCAAGGTTCGACCAGCTGTGTGTTACACCCGGCGCGGTCGCGCTGGTGAGCGAGAGCTCCGGCAGCGGCTGACCGAGGGACTCCAGCGCCACCTGCGCTGCGCCACTCTCAATGCAGTGGGCACAGGGGTATTCCGGATGCATGGGTGTATTGTCGAGCGGCTGCCAGGTCGCATCGCGTTCGGTGGCCGGATTGTTATCGAGATCGGCATTGCGGATCGCGGTCCCCGGCCGCCAGAACTCGTAGTGATACTTCGCGTCGAACACGGCGATATAAGCGTCGGTCAGGGCTACCGCGAAGAGTGCCATGAAGCGCGCGCTGTCGATGAGATTCAAATGGCGCTCGGCGACCATCTGGCGCGCCAGCGGGTGATAGGCCTGCGGACCCGTCATCAGCCAGAAGCGTGCGGTTTCGGTCTGCTTGGCGCTGCGCCTGGCGCTCGTCTTGCTCCCGAACTCCTTGATCTCGTTGTAATCCACCGCCCATTCACGACTCTTCAGTGAAAGGGGCGGGCCGGGGCGAAACTGCGACGGCGAGGCGAGTGCGAACGGTCGCATGGTGGGCCAGGTCGGGCAGACCATGACCGCGGTTGGCACGTACTGTCCCGGCTGGGTCCTGGGCCGGTACGAATCGGCTGCAGTCGCACCGTCGTTAGCGCGCGCTTCGAGGATCTTGAGCGCAGCAGCCTCCCCGAGGCGCACACCATTACCGAGCGCTTCCGGGGCGGCGTCGAGCTTCGCGAGATACTCGGCCAACGCAGCCTTGAAGGACGCGGCGGCCTCTGGATGGAGACCCGTGAGAGCGGTGGCTGCGGCACTGGCCGCAGCCGCATCTGCCGAGGTGGGTTTTGCGGTCGGCAACTGCTGCAGATATGGCTGATAGCGGCGCTCGATTGAGTTGATGGCATCGAACATCGCGAGATCGACGATGGTCACCTCGCGTTCGCCGAGGGCGGCGGGAGAGGCCACTGCGGTTGCCCTGGTGTCCCAATCAGTGACGGTGTCGGCCCGGCAAGTCCCGGTGCAGGCCATCACCGATGCCAGCCCGCAAGTTACCGCAGACAAATGCCTCTTCATGGTGACCGCCTCCCTCCGTTTGGACGCGCTGCCATTGGGCGGAGCGTACCGACCCTGCGGCTAGTAGTCCTTGGGGACTCCTGCTATTTTTCTGATGAATTCCTCAGGACCTCGTCCGATGGACTCCGGTCAATACGAGTTCGGCGTTTACCGCCTCGACGCGCAAGGCCGGGTATTGTTCAGGGAGGGGGACCACGTGGCGTTGCCTCCCAAGGTCGTCGAGCTCCTGGTCGCCCTGGTGCAGGCCGAGGGGAGGGCGCTGACCAGGGAGCACCTGCTGCAGCGACTCTGGCCTGACACTGTCGTTGAGGAGGGAAGCCTCACCTCCCACGTCTCCCTGCTGCGCAAGGCCCTTGGAGAGGGCCCGCAGGGGCAGGAATTCATCGAGACCTTGCCGAAACGCGGCTACCGGTTCGTGGCGTCCGTGAAGCGGGTTGGATCCGGGGCACCGGACCGCGGGGTCGATAGGGCCATGCTGGTGGTGCTGCCGTTCGAGAACTTTACCGCCGGCGAGAGATACGACTACTTCAGCGACGGGCTGACCGAGGAAATGATCACGGAGCTGGCTCGGCTGAGCCCGGAGCGGCTCGGAGTGATCGCCAGAACCTCGGCGATGCAGTTCAAGTCGACTCCGAAAAGCACCGCGCAGATCGGTAGCGAGCTCGGCGTCTCTCATGTCCTGGAAGGCTCCGTGCGCCGGGCAGGAGAGCGTGTGCGCATCACCGCGCAGCTCATCCGGGTCAGCGACGAATCGCACTTGTGGGCTGAGAGTTACGAGCGAGGCCTTCACGATGTGCTGGAGGTACAGGCGGAGGTCTCTCGGGCCGTCGCGCGGGAAATCCAAATCAAGTTGACGCCGCACGAGAAGCAGCGCCTGGATCCCGACAAGGCGCGGTCGGTCAATCCGCAGGCGTACGAGCTGTATCTTCGGGGTCGCCATTTCTGGAACCGGCGCACCGAGGAGGGCATCCGCAGGGGCATAGAGTGCTTCGAAGAAGCACTGCGATACGACCCCGGCTTAGCCGCCGCCTATGACGGAATCTCCGATGCCCATACGATGCTCGCCTGCCGCGGCATGACCCCCGCCGTCGAGTCATTCCACAAGGCCAAGGCCGCGGCCAGACAAGCAGTGCGAATGCAGCCGGAGCTCGGTGAAGGATACGCGTCGCTGGCCCACGTGCGCCTGCACGACTGGGATTGGGTCGGCCTGGAAAGTGAATTCCGGCGTGCGGTGGAGCTCGATCCCGGCTACGCCATCGCTCACTACTGGTACGCGGAATACCTCATGGCGATGGGCAGGACCCGGGAAGCGCTCGGCAGAGTGCACCACAGCCTGGAGTTGGATCCGCTGAACTCCGTAATCAACGCCTCGGTGGGAATGATTCACTACCTGGCTCACGACTACGATGGCGCGTTGGCAGCCCTGCGCCGGGGGCTTGAAGCCGACCCCACCCACTATGTGTCACACCTGCGCGTGGGGCTCGTGTGCCTGCAAAAGAAACTGGCGAACGAAGCGGTCGATGCGATGCGGCAGGCGGTGCTGCATTCCGCAGGGAGCACCGAGGCTCTGGCGGGGCTGGCGCAAGCGCAAGCTGTCGCAGGAGACAAGTCCGCGATGGAGAGGATCGTGAGGGAGCTCGGCGACAGTGGTCGCCGCTATGTTTCACCGTACAACGTCGCAAGAGTCTACGGGGCCATCGACGACAAGCAGCGAGCGCTCGAATGGCTGGAGAAAGCCTACCAGGAGCACAACCCGGATCTCATCGAGCTGACTCGTGAGCCTTCCTTCGAAAGCCTGCGCTCCGACGCGAAATTTCGCGAGCTGGTGGAGAGAATTGGCTGGCGCGCGTGACATCTGATCGGCTTGCGCGGTGGTGTCGAAGGCGAACCTGGAAGCGCTCGCCAAGGGCGCTCACGGAACCGTCGTCAGGAACACGAATCCGAAGTGAGCGGGGGCAGGCGCCGCTTCACTGGCTGCCCTTTGACGATAGCGGTATTGGTGCGCGCTTTCTCGTGGAACCGATCCAGAATTAAATCGAGTTCTTCAATCGTGCGGATGTAGAGCCGTCCGACGAGGCAATCCTCGCCTGTTACCCGGTCACACTCGACGAATTCGGGTATGTCCTGAATCATCCGCTCCACTTCGTGAAGGGATCCGGGCAAGGGATTGATCCTCACAAGGGCCTGCAGAGGGTAGCCGAGCCTGCGCTGATCGAGAACCGCGGTGTAGCCAAGGATGTAGCTGCGCTCCTCGAGACGCTTCAAGCGCTCGGCAACGGTTGGCGAGGCCAGCCCTACCGCCCCGGCCAGCTGCTTCAGGGAGATGCGCGCACGCTGGGACAGAATCTCGATGATTCCTCGGTCGATGCGATCCAAGCCTGAGACATTCTTAAATTCGGAGCTTGTATCCATTTGCATATTTTATCACGGACCTATCCGCAATCGTCCGAACTTAGTCCATGCAGTTTAATGCCTCGTTCTAACAGAATAACGTCCGACGCCAACTTCCGTCGGAATCATGATGCGCCAGCTCGAGGTTCCCGCCAGCTGCAGTCTCGATGATCTCATCCCGGTTGAGCGGCCCGATCCAGGCAAGCCGGGAGCGGGGCAAGTCTTGGTGCGCATGAGGGCGGTGTCACTGAACTTTCGGGATCTCCTGGTCGCGACGGGATACGAACGCTGGCGTCCCCCAACCGGGCGCATTCCCGGGTCAGATGGCGTGGGCGACGTCGTAAAGCTCGGGACGGGCGTAGCGCGCTTCAGGGCCGGAGATCGCGTGATGACGACAATCCTGCCCAACTGGATTTCCGGGCCGTTGACTCCGGAAAAGCGGATTGGCGGTCTGGGTGGCCCTGCAGCAGACGGCGTTCTGGCGGAACTGCGGCTGATGGACCCGGAAGGGCTGGTTCTGGCCCCGGCACATCTTGGCGACGCGCAGGCCGCCACGCTGCCCACGGCCGCACTGACGGCCTGGCACGCGATCACCCGAGCTGACGTGCTGCATCCGGGGACCACCATCCTCGTCGGGGGAACAGGCGGCGTGTCCCTGTTCGCGCTGCAAATCGGTGTCGCGGCCGGGGCGCGGGTTCTGATCACCTCAAAGTCGGCGGAGAAACTCGCCCGCGCGAAGGTACTCGGAGCGTACGCCGGGGTGAATTATCGCGACCGGGCCGATTGGGCGGACGAAGTGCTCGCGCTTACCGACGGCAGAGGTGTGGACCTTGCAATCGATATAGGCGGCGGATCCTCACTCAATGAGTCTGTCCGTGCGACAGCGGTGGGTGGGGCCGTCGGGATTGTGGGACTCGCAGGCGGTCTGATGGCGACGATCAATCTCGCCGAAATATTCCAACGTAATCTTCGGCTCGACGGGATCGAAACCGGTTCCCGGGAGATGCTGGAAGCGATGATTGCCTGGTTTGAACAAAAGGGCATCGTGCCGATCGTCGACCGCGTTTTCCCATTCGAGGAGAGCGGCGCAGCTCTGAAATATCTTCAGGAGGGTAAGCACACGGGGAAGGTGTGCATCACCTTCTGATGGGCAAAATGCCATGGCTACTGCTACCGCGCGATCGCAGCGCTCACAGGTCCGTTTCCCAGACATCAGGAAGATAGCCCATGCGTAAATTACCGCTGAAGGTGTCTTTAACTGCCCGCCTGTTCGGGCACGCGTCAAGCCACGCGGAGAAAAGCTGTACGTGGCGCCGCGTGGCGGGCGTCGCCGGCCTGGCAGTGCTCGGGTTGACCGCAACGTCAGCAGGCGCACAGACCGACGCAGTGAAGGAGAAGCCGCTGCTCATCAGGTACGAGTCGTACTGGGCGTTTCCGCCGGCTCACCGGGCTGACGTGGACAGGGACAACGCCACGTCTGACCAGAAGGTCCTCGCACCTGCGCTCGCCGACGGCACCCTCGTCGGCTACGGCGACGACGAGAACCTGGTGCGCTCCAGGGAAGCCTACACGCACAGTAACTGGTGGCTGGCCAACTCGACTCCCGGCGTGCTGAAGGTGCTCGACGCTTTCGAGAAAGGCGGCGCCTCGAGCCCGTCGCGGCTCATCAACTCGACCCAGCACTGGACTCAGAAGTACTCCAGCCCGTTTTACAATTGGAAGGGCGGGTCCTGGAAGGGCGCCTACGGGAAAAGGTGGTCCTTCACCTTGAGGAGGGGAATTGATCCGAACGACGCCATGCGGGCGCTCGCCTGGTTCTACGTGCCGCTGTTCGAGAGCCTGCTCGGCGACGGGACCATCGTCGAGTACGATATCGGCAGAGAGGAAGTCTTCGGCTACACCGCCGATTCAGCCGGCCAGGTAATCATGGCCTACGTGACGCCGACTGCCGATGGGTTGGCGAAGGTCAGCAAGGCCTTCACCACTGCTTACGAAAAGAGCCGGCTGATGTTTACGGTGATTTCGCTGGCGAAAAACGGCGCGTTCGTCAACGACGATGCGCTGCTTAGCGAGACGCTACGGGTCGATGCAGTCTACCGCTAGGTAACGCTGAAAGCACTCGAACTGTCAGCCGTGAGCTGATCGCGCGCGCTTTTCCTCGAGCGCCTCCCAGCGCGCGAACTTCTCGAGCAGCAGCTCCTCGAAGCTTGCGAGTTGCTTGCGATCGTCTCGCAGCCGCTCACCTCCCAGCCGGTGATAGTCCGGTTCACTCATGCGCGCGATGAGCTCGGCCTGGTCGCGCTCGAGCGATTCAATCTCCTGGGGCAGGGCTGCGAGTTCCCGCTCCTCTTTATAGCTGAGACGCGTGCGGGTCCTGACGGGTGGCTCACCCGCGGAGCGGCCGCGCGGGGCCCGCCGCCCGGGCGCCTGAGCGCCGTCGTTTGCGCGGCCGGGCGGCCGCTGCTGCAGATAATCGCTGTATCCGCCGGCGTACTCGCGCCATACGCCCTCACCTTCGGCGGCCAACGTCTGGGTGACGACATTGTCGAGCAGGCGTCGGTCATGGCTCACCAGCAGCAGCGTCCCCTGGTAGACCTGCAGCCGCTCCTCGAGCAGCTCCAGGGACTCGATGTCGAGATCGTTGGTAGGCTCATCCAGCACGAGAAGGTTTGCAGGTTGCGCGAACAGGCGCGCGAGCAGGAGGCGGTTTCTCTCGCCGCCGGAGAGCATGCTGATCGGTGAGTTCACGCGCTGCGCGGGAAACAGGAAATCCCCCAGATAGCTCACGATGTGCCGGCGCTCGCTGCCGAGCTGTACCCAGTCCGAGCCTGGACTGATGGCCTCCGCAAGTGTCGCGCCCGGATCGAGCTGGGCTCGCAGCTGATCGAAGTAGGCGATGTGCAGGCGCGTCCCGAGGCGCACCGTGCCGGCGTCCGGCGCGAGCTCGCCGAGGATGAGACGGATCAGGGTCGACTTTCCCGCGCCGTTCGGGCCGATGAGGCCGATGCGGTCGCCGCGCATGATCCGCATCGAGAGACCTTCAATCAGCGGTCGGTCGGCGAAGCGTTTGCTCACGCCGGCGAATTCGGCCACGAGATCGCCCGAGCGCTCGCCGGCGTCGAGTGCGAAGCGGATGTTTCCGAGCCGGTCGCGTCGCGTAGCGCGCTCGAGACGTAATTGCTCGAGACGGCGCACACGGCCTTCGTTGCGCGTGCGGCGGGCCTCGACGCCTCTGCGGATCCAGGCCTCCTCCTGCTGCCAGAATTTCTCGAAAGTGCGCCGCGCGGTGTCCTCCGCCGCCAGCTCCTCGTCCTTGCGCTGTTCGTAGGCGGTGAAACTGCCCGGGTAGGAGCGCAGTACGCCCCGGTCCAGTTCGATGATGCGGGTGGTGACCCGATCGAGGAAGGCGCGATCGTGGGTGATGACGATGGCAGACGGGACCTTGAGGAGCAGCTCCTCCAGCCGCTCGATGGCTTCGATATCGAGGTGATTGGTGGGCTCATCGAGCAGCAGCAGATCGGGCTGCAGCGCGAGCGCCACGGCGAGCGCAGCCCGCTTGCGCTCCCCACCCGAGCAATTTTCCGGTGAGGTGACGGCGGCAAGACCGAAGCGGTGCAGGAATTCCCCGAGGCGAGACTCCAGGCGCCAGTGCTCGCGCTCGTCGGCAGACGCCCCATCGCGCCACGCCGAGCATGCTCCGGCTCGCAGCATCAGACTGTCGTGCAGAGTCTGTGCCTGGGGAAGCTGCGGTTCCTGTTCCACGAGCGTGAGGCGCAAACCGTCGCGTCGCTGCAGCTCCCCGTCATCGAGCGGAATCCTGCCGGCAAGCACGCCGAGCAGCGTCGACTTGCCGGTGCCGTTGCGCCCGATCAGCCCGAGTCGCTCGCCGGCCTGTACGGTAAGTTGCGCCTCATCGAGGAGCGGTCGCTCGCCGAAGGCGATATGGGCATGGAGCAGCGTGATCAGCGACATGGCTGCATTGTGCGGATTGGGCACGCGCCGGGCAAAGTCCGGGACTTTGCCGGCAGCGAACCGTTCCGCTCACTGAAGCCGCCACTGCGTGCTCCGTCAGGTCGGTGCGCGAGCGGGCGCCAACCCCCCAGGCAGGAGGCGGCGCCCGCTGCGCTACCGGGACTTCCGGCGTCAGTCCTCTTCGCCCGGGGCGACCTGCATGGCAGTCAGTGTGGTGCCGTCGAAGCTGCCGATCACTGTCACCGTCTGGCCGAGAGCGCTGGCGAAGAACGCAGCAGCCGTGGTCGGGCCCTGCGTGCCAGTGAAGCTCGTCGTGCCGGTCGTCGCGATATTGACCGTGAGGATCATGAAGTTCGGCTGCGCGACACTCGCCACGCTGCCCTGCAGTGACACCGCGGGCTGCGCGTCCACGCGCTCGAGTCGGGCTGCGAGCACCTTGCCGCTGCCGGCGGGGCTCTCACTGCCGCGAATCTCGACCCAGTCGCCCTGCTGAACATTCGTGAGCCCGAAGTTGTTCATCTGCTGCGAGCTCTGATCCTCGAAGCGTGTGAGTCCATTGACCTGCACGGTGACACCGAGGAGAGTGAGCGTCGAAGCGGTAGTGTCTACCGCGCTCACTTGTGCGGTCATACGGACGTTCGCGGCGTGCTCGACGCGGATCTCCTTCGCCTGGAGGACGCCGGCGCTGTCCAGCGTTCCTTCGACTTCGACCTCGACGTTCAGGGCGAGATCGACGGCGCTGCCCTCCTCGAAGGTGGTGCTGGCGGAGGTTGCGACCGGACGGCCGGCAACCGAGAAGTCGGCGGCGGAATTGAAGCTCGTGATCATGCCCTCGATCTCCGCCTCCGAGCCTGCGTCACCCTCGATTTCCTTGCCGGTGCGCAGCTCGAGCTCATCGGCTTTGAGCGCACCGCCGGCCTCCAGCGCAGCCCCGGTCGCCTCGACCAGGTCTCCGTCTGCCGGGCCCGAGGCCGGGAAGCCGGAGAGCTTTGCGGCGGAGAAGTCGACCACCAGAGCATTGATGTTCAGCGAGTGGGCGGTCGCATCGGTGGCACTGGCCGTGCCGATTACCTGAAACGGGGCGCCCGCGGGCGCCCGCGAGATGCGCTTCGCCACGATCTGGCCGTTCGCATTCGGCATGCCGCTGACCTGCAGGATGTCGCCCACGGCGATCGACGCAAGCGCTGCCGGCGTAATGCTGCTGTCGAAGGACGTGTCGGCGGAGACGACCACCGTCTGTCCCAGTACCACCAGCGTCTGCGCAGTGGTGTCGATGGCGCTTACCGGACCGCGTACGTTGTTGCGGAATTCAATGTCGTCGGCGAGGTCGGTGTTCGTCGCGTCGTCGTGATGCCCCTTCACCTCGATGACGTCGCCGACCCGCAGGTCATCCTGCGTGCCGGACTTGCCATCCACGTTGATCGCAGCATGGGTGGTGTCGAATCGCAGGCCGTTGAGGTGGACGCTGCCAAACCCGGTGATGGCGCCGACCGACACCCTCGCAGTCGCGGCGGGCGGCGTCGTGTAGTTTGCCGCGCCGCCGTAGCCGCCGCAGGCGACGATCATCGCAGTGAGCGCAATGGCCACCAGCGCGTAGGCGCGACTTCCCGGCGTTCCCGGGATCAGTTTTCGAATGTTCACGATTTCCTCCCCAACTGTTAACTCGCGATTTGTTGGTCGCGGCTGTTGGTGTTGGGGAATTGAGGCCAGGTTCAGGTCCGACCTGTCTGCATTCGGCGTCAAATAGCTCGTGCGCGTTCCGCTGGTGCTTCTTGGCGACGCCGTCAGAGCCTGGCCGCACCGAAGGTGTCGCAGCGCTCGATGCTCCCCGACTCGAAGCCCCGCTTGAACCAGCTGACCCGCTGAGCGCTGGTACCGTGCGTGAAGGAGTCGGGGACGACGACGCCCGTCGAGTGCCGCTGCAGCGTGTCGTCGCCGATCCGCGACGCGGCGTTGAGCGCGGTCTCGATATCACCGGCTTCCAGGCGCCAGCCATGCTCGTGCTGCGAGAGATTGGCCCATACCCCGGCGTAGCAGTCCGCCTGCAGCTCGAGTCGGACACTCTGTCCGTCGGCGCCACGGTCGGCATCGCCGCGCCCGACCATGCCGAGCAGGTTCTGCACGTGATGCCCGACTTCATGCGCGATCACGTAGGCATGAGCAAACTGGCCGGGGGCGCCGAGCTGCTGCGTCATGAGATCGAAGAAGCTGAGGTCGAGGTAGACCCGGCGATCGTTCGGGCAGTAGAAAGGCCCGGCCGCCGCCCGACCGAGGCCGCAGGCGGTGCCGACGGAGTTGCGGTACAGGACGAGCCGCGGATTCTGGTACTGCCGTCCCATTCTTTCAAAGGCGTCTGCCCAGACGACTTCCGTGCTGCGCAGGATCTGCGACACGAATCTTGCCTGCGGATCGCCGGCCGGCGGCGCTGTGCCCTGGATGCCCGGCGTCGGGGTACTGTCGCCGGCACCGCTCAGGAGTCCGAGCATGCGCAGCGGACTGATGCCGAGCAGCCAACCACCGATCAGTGCGACCGCGAGCGTCCCGAGCCCGATTCCGTGCGCCGGGCGCAGCTGAAACCCACCCGCGTCGCGCTCGTCCTCGACATTCCGGCTTTCTTCCTGGTCATCCATTCTCACGGTGCATCGCTCCCGGCTACTTCTGCTCGGCGTAGATCCTGATCAGGCGGTGAAGGAACTCGCGTCCCTCGAGCAATGATTTGACGCCGACGTACTCGTTGAGCCCGTGGATGTGGCCAAGGTCGGGACCCAGGAACACCGGCTCCACGCCGTAGGTCGGAATGCCGGCGGCATTGGTGAACTCACCATCGGTGGCACCCGCCTGCAGTATCGGCAGCACCTGCACGCCCGGCCAGAACTGCTGCGTCAGCTTCTCTATCGGCTTGAGCACGGCAGGCGTCAGCGGTGGCGGCGAGGAGACCGGACCACGCGTCTCCAGCGTCTCGACCTTCACCTGCGGGTCGGCGACGAGCTCGGCGAGCTTGTCGCGCACCGCCGCGACCGAGACTCCGGGAAAGATCCTGCAGTTGATGTTGGCGCGCGCCCGCTGCGGCAGGGCGTTGGTCGCGTGACCGCCATCGAGCGTAGTGGCGACGCATGTGGTGCGCAGCGTCGCATTCCAACCCGGATCCCGGGCGGTGACCAGCGCTATCGCCGCGGCATCGTTGGCATCGTGCAGGAATGCGGTCATGGCACTCGCCACGGCGGTTTCGCCCCTGGCGGCCTGGATCTGCGCCATTCTGGCGAAGTAGGCGCGATTCGCTTCATTGAACTGCACCGGAAAATCGTAGCCGCCGATGCGGGTCAATGCCGCCGCCAGGTGATAGATCGCATTGTTCTTCACCGGCCGCGAGCTGTGGCCCCCGGGATTGGTCACCTCGAGCAGGTAGTTCTGCGGGAATTTCTCGCCAGCCTCGATGTCGAGCGAGACCCTCTGCCCATTCGCATCGAGCTCGCCCCAGCCGCCCTCGTTGATCGCGAAGCCGGCGTCGATCAGGTCGCGCTGGTTGCGCGTCAGCCATTCGGCGCCGTTGAACGCACCGCTGGTCTCCTCGCCACAAGTGAGCGCAACCTTGAGTGTGCGCAGCGGCCGGTATTTCTCGGACGCGAAACGGATCAGCAGGTCGACCCAGATCGCGGCCTCCGCCTTGTCGTCCATGGCACCGCGAGCGTAGAAGGAGCCGTTCTCCTCGACCAGCTTGAAGGGATCGCGCGTCCAGTCCTCGCGCCTGGCCTCGACGACATCGATGTGGGCCAGCAGGAGGATCGCCTTGAGCCGCCGGTCGCGTCCCGGGTACACGGCCACCAGTCCCCCCTCCCGGGGGTGATCGGGCGCTGCGAACGGGTGCAGGTCGCTCTCGGGAATGCCGGCCGCCCTGAGCCGCGTCGCCATGCGTGCGGCAGCCAGCGTGCAGCTGCCGGACGACAGCGTGGTGTTGGTTTCGACGAGCTCCCTGTAGAGCTCGCGGAAGCGCTGCTCGCCGCTGGCGTCGCTGATCGGCTCGGCGGCCGCCGCGCGTAAGGAGAGGAGCATCAGCGCCAGAGCGAGATGGTATTTCACATTAGGCCTCACCACAGATGTTTGCCTCAGTCCTTTGCCGCGAGTGTCTGACCGAGCGCCTCGAGCAACAGGTCCACATGCTGCCGCTCGAACGTCAGCGGCGAGCGAATCTTGAGCACATCGCCGTGCCGGCCGGTTGAGCCCACCAGCACGCCGCGGCGGCACATCCCGTTTACCACCCGTTGGGCTTCGGCTGAGCCGCCAAGTCCGCTGGCCGGATTGGCTTTGAGCTCCACGCCGACGAACAGACCGGCGCCGCGCACCTCGCCAATCGTCGAGCACCGCCTGGCAAGTGCCTGAAGACCGCTCCTCAGGTACTCGCCGGTACGGCGGGCATTCTCCAGGAGCCCCTCGTTGCGGATGACCTCGAGCACCGCCAGCGCGGCAGCACACGAGACACTGTTGCCTCCGAAGGTGTTGAAGTAGTGCCTGCGTTTGGCGAATCGGGCGAACACCTCCGGGCGCGCCGCAACCGCAGCCACCGGGTGTCCGTTGCCCATGGGCTTGCCCATCGTCACGAGGTCGGGGACGATGCCGTGGCGCTGAAAGCCCCACATCGCATCCCCGAGCCGGCCGAAGCCCGGTTGCACCTCGTCGGCGATGAAAAGGCCGCCGGCCGCCTGCACGTGGCGTACGGCAGCGGCGAGAAATCCCCGGGGATCGGCAAACACGCCATCGCTCGAGAAGATCGTGTCGGTGATCAACGCGGCGAGCTGCACGCCATCGCTGCGCATGCGCTCGATCGAATCGCGAACGTGATCGCCGAACGCCGCCGGACCCCCCGCAGCCGCCGGCGAGGGCACGGCGTAGACGCCGGGACCGAGGGAGCCGCCGTCTTCGGGCGACATGCCGGAGAGCACGTCGGTCACCCCGTGGTAGGAGAAATCCGTGACGAGGAATCCGGTGCCGCCCGTCACCGCCTTGCTGACGCGCACCGCAAGATCGTTGGCCTCGCTCCCGGTGCAGGTGAAGACGACGTTGCCGAGCTCGGGCGGCATGGTGGCCAGCAGCTGCTCGGCGAGCTGCAGAGGCAGCTCGGCCAGATAGCGCGTGTGCGTGTTGAGTGTGCGTGCCTGGCGCGCCAGCGCGTCGACGACGTACGGATGGCAGTGACCCACCACCGGCACGTTGTTATAGGCGTCGAGGTAAGGGCGGCCCTGCTCGTCGTACATCCATACGCCTGCGGCGCGTACGATCTGCAGCGGCTGCTCGTAAAAGAGCCGATAAGTAGGGGACAGGACCCGCGTGCGGCGCGCCAGGACCTGGTCGGGCTGCGCCCGAGTCGTCACAGCCGGAACTCCTCGAGCAACGATCGCTCGGCGATATGCAGCCGCTGGCGCATGAAATCCTCATCGAGCGCGCGGAAATGCCCGCTGCCCGGATTGCGCTGCACGTGCCATTCGTGGATGACGAGTGTCATGAGAAGCCTCGCCGCCACCAGTGTGCCGAGCAGCGCCGTTTCCTCCGGCACGAGCGGGAGGTGCTCATGATAAGCGCAGGCGACATCGAGGATGGCCTGGTGTGCCTCCCGCGGATCCGAGCACTCCTGCGGGATGAGCTCAGCGGCGCAGACCGCTACATCGGCGATCAGCGCCGTATCGGTCATGTCGCCGAAGTCGATCACCCCGGTGATGCGCTCCGCATCGCCGAGGTCCACCAGGATGTTGAGAGGATTCAGGTCGTTGTGCACGATCTGGTGCCGCAGGCGCGGCAGCTGCGACTCGATCCGGGGAAGGAGCAGGTCGAGCAGCTCGCCGGCGGCCGACCGATAAGGGAAGCGAGGCAGCTCCTCGAGGAGCCGGCGCATGTATCCGGTATGGCGCACGTCCCAGACGATCGTTCGGCTCGCCGCCGGGTGCGCGAAGCCGCGTAGTGCGAGCGCCAGGCGCGCGCCGATAAGGCCGCAGGCGGCGCGTTGCTGCGGCGACCGCAGCGACTCACCCAGCAGCCGGCCCCGCAGGAACGTCAGCAGGCGGGCGGTGCGCTGCGCACCGCGCTCGTCGACGAAGGCGACGTGAGTGCCGCCGCTGCGGTCGCGCAACACGCGCGGGCACGGCAGGGCCGGGTCGAGGTGCTCGATGTGCAGCAGCGCCGCGGTCTGCAGGTCGGTCTCGGCGGGATTTTCGGCGGGGTTCGCAATCTTCAGTACATACTCAGCCCCGTCCCCGCCGACCAGCCTGAAGTTCTCGTCGCGCTCGCCGGTCAGCCGGGTGACGCGCGCCTCCAGGCCGTAGTGCCGGCGCAGCAGCGCCGCAAGCGGTTCGATGGAGGTCGGCCGTGACGGTGCGACCATGGTGGCCAGGAAAGCGTCCGCATCGGGCTGAGCCATCATCGCTGGAATCCTACACGGAGCAGAGAGTCATCCCGGTGATGATCGAGCCGATGCAGCCGTATTGTGCGCGCGTGATCCGCTCCTTCAGCACCAACGCCGCGTAAACGAGGGTGACGACCGGATAGGAGCCGATCAACGGCGTCACGATCGAGATCGGGCCGTGGCGCGCCGCGATGATCAGCCCCAGGCTCCCGCCGGCCATCATCCCCATCGGCACGAAGGAATGAACCCACGCCCGCACCGAGTGCGCCCCGCGGCGCCCGCGCAGCAGCCCGAAAACGCCCAGTGTGAGAGCGCCGCCTATGGAGCTGCAGACCGCGAGGTTGGCTTCGTTCGCGCCTGGCAGCGAGTAGGAGTACTTGATGATGGTGTTGGAGGCAGCCCAGGAGAGCAGCGCGAGCAGCGACAGCGGGATCCACCGCCGGCTCGTGGTCTGACTGCTTTCTGCGGAAGGCGAATACGAAAGACCCAGGCAGCCGCCGATGACCAGCGTCACCGCCAGATATTGCAACGCCGTGAGCTCCTCATGAAGGAACACGCGCGCGAACACGATGGTGAGCGCGGGGTAGGCTGCCGACAGCGTGCCCACGATAGCCACCGGCCCAAGCACTATCGACTGAAAGTACAGAATCCAGGCCATGCCGTCGAACAGGTAGGCCAGCACTCCGAAGGCGAGAAATCCCAGGCCGCCCGCCGCCAGCAGGGGCGGATGATTCTGGGTCATGAAGAAGCCGAAATTGACGATCGAGGTGGCGAGCACGTAGTAGAGGCAGAAGCGCGCCGGCGGTACCTCGCCGATCCATTGCTTCACGAGGCCCTGGCCGAGGCCATAGAGGAAGAGTGCGATCAGCGCCGGAGCAAGCCAGACGTAAAGCGGAACGACATCGCGGGCGGCACTCATACTTCCAGCCGGTCTCCGGGACGGCCCACCAGGGTATACAGCGCGGGCATGAGGAACACGATGATCAGCAGCCGCGTGAAGATGCCGCTGACGATCACCAGGGCAAAAGGTCGCTGCGAGTCGGTACCGACGCCGGTGGCGAGTGCGACCGGCAGCAGCCCCAGGGCCTCGCCCAGCGCGGTCATCATGATCGGGCGCAGCCGCAGGATGGCGCCCTGGCGAATGGCTTCTGTCAGATCGGTACCGTCGCGGCGCAGCTTGTTGACGTAAGAGACGTAGACGACGGCTGTCTGCACCGACACTCCGAAGAGCGCAAGAAAGCCGATGCCGGATGACACCGAGAACGGCGTGCCCGTGAGCCATAGCGCCACGAGGCCGCCGATCGGCGCAGACAGCAGCACGCCCAGCACCGTGATCAGCGGAAACTTGAGGTTACTGTAGAGCGCGAACAGCAGCAGGAAGATGAGGAACAGCGTCAGCGGCAGGATGATGCGCAGCTGCGTGCGCGAGGCGGTGTATTCGGAGTACTCGCCCCCCCAGTCCAGGCGGTAGCCCTGCGGCAGGCTCACGCTGCGGCTGACCTGCTGCATGGCATCGTTCACCGCGCCGGCCAGGTCGCGTCCTTCGACGGAGAACTGCACGCCGATGTAGCGTGAGTTGTTCTCGCGATAGATGAAGGAGGCGCCGTTGGTCACCTCGATGTCGGCGAACTCCTTGAGCGGGATCTGCTGTCCCCCCGGCGTCGCAACCAGCGTATTGCCGATCTCATCCGGGTTGTCACGGTACGGCTGATCGAGGCGCACGATCAGATCGAACTGTTTCTCGCCCTGCTCGATCTGGGTCGCCACGTCCCCGCCGATGGCCGTCTGAATGAGCGCATTGATGTCGGACACGTTGACGCCGTAGCGGGCGATGCGGGCCCGGTCGATGGTGATGGTCAGGCTCGGCTGACCGAGCTCCTGCACCAGGGTGATGTCGCTGATGCCGCGCACGTGCTCGAGGACCCGCTTGATCGCCTTGCCCTTCTCCTCGAGCGTATGCAGGTCGGTGCCGAAGACTTTCACGGCCAGAGCACTCTTGAGTCCGGTCTCCGCCTCGTCTACCGCGTCCTCGGCCGGTTGCGTGTAGTTGAAGGTGATGCCCGGAAATGCCACGAGCTTGTCGTTGACCGCTTCGATCAGCCCGGCCTTGCTCCGATAGGGGCCGTGCCACTGCGAGTAGGGCTTGAGCCCCACGTAGAATTCCACATTGAAGAAGCCGGTGGGGTCGGTGCCATCGTCGGGCCGACCGAGCTCGGAAGTAACGACCGTCACTTCGGGAAAGGAGCGCAGCACCGCCCGCACCCTGGGGGCAATCTTCGAGGCTTCGTCGAATGATATGGTGTAGGGCATGGTGGCGCGCACCCACAACGCACCTTCGTCCAGCTTCGGCATGAATTCGGCGCCGACGCGCGGTATCAGCAGCAGCGACAGGGCGAGCAGCGCAGCACACGCGAAGGTCGTGGCCCACGGGCGCGCCAGGCATCTGTCCAGACCCCGGATGTAGACCGACTTGACGGCCTCGAAGGCCGCATTGCGCCGCTCCTGCACGCCCGGGCGCATGAGCCACGCGCACAGCACCGGCAGCAGCGACAGCGTGACGATGAGCGCGCCGACCAGCGCGAACACCATGGTGTCCGCCATCGGCTTGAACAGTCTCCCCGAAGGCCCCGACAGCACGTAGATCGGCAGAAAGCCGGCGACGATCACCGCCACGGCGTACACCAGCGGGCGATCGACTTCCGCCGCCGCCTCGCGGACGATCTGCATTACATCGAGCGGGCCCGCGGGGCGGGCCGCCATGCGGCGGAAGATGTTTTCCACCATCACCACTGCGCCGTCTACCAGGATGCCGAAATCAATGGCGCCGATGGACAACAGGTTGGCCGAGGCGTTCTGCAGATCGAGGCACACGAACGCGAACAGCAGCGCCAGCGGGATGCTGGTGGCGACGATCAGGCCGGCGCGAAAGTCGTAAAGGAAAAATATCAGCACCGCGACGACCAGCAGCATGCCGCGCAGCAGGTTGCGCACGACGACCTCCTTGGTCAGGTCGACGAGATCGCTGCGGTCGTAGAAGGGCACCACGCGCACGTCCGGCGGCAGGATGGCGGAGTTGAGCTCCCGCGTCTTCGCTTCCACCCCCCTGAGCACATCCTGCGTCTTCTCGCCGGTGCGCAGGAGGATCACGCCCTCGACCGCGTCGTCCTGATCCTGGTAGCCGAATTCCCCCAGCCGCGGTGCGATGCCGACGACCACGCGTCCCAGGTCCTTGACCAGCACCGGCGTGCCGTTGTGCACAGCCACCACCACGTTGCCGATGTCCTCGAGGGTCCGCAGCCGGCCCATGCCGCGCACGTAATAGAACTGGCCGCCCTGCGAGTAGAAGCCGCCGCCTGCGTTGCCATTGTTGGCCGTCAGCGCTGCCTCCACCTCCTGTACCGACAGCCCGATCGAGGCGACCTTCGCGGGATCGAGCAGAACCTGGTACTGCATGGTGCCGCCGCCGAAGCCGGAATCGTCGGCGACGCCCGGCACGGACTTGAATTGCGGCTCGATGGTCCAGTCCTCGAAAGTCTTGAGCTCCATCGGCGAGCGGTCCGGACTCTGCAGCACGTAGCGGTAGATGAGGCCCGAGGGGGGCGAGAACGGTGCCAGGGTCGGGGTAACGCCGTTCGGCAGCGTGAGCTCGCCAAATCGATTCAGCACCTGCTGTCGGGCGAAATAGCCGTCGCTGCCGTCCTGAAAGGTCAGGACGACGTCCGACAGGCCATAGAGCGAGATGGATCGGGCGATGCTGAGCCGCGGGAGACCATTCATGACGCGCTCGGTCGGCACGGTGATCAGCCGCTCGACCTCTTCGGCCGCGTGGCCGGGCCACTGCGTGATGACTTCCACCAGCGGCGGCGAGAGATCCGGATAGGCATCCACCGGCAGGCGGTTGAGCGCGCGCGCACCGGCGCCGATCAGCACGATCGTCATCAGCACCACGAGAAAGCGCTGCCGGAGCGAGGAGGCAACGATGCGGTTGATGATCGAGGCGCTGCGCGGCTCAGGGGCGCCGGGCGGCGGCGGGATCGCGCTCATTGGCTTTGCATGAACTGCACGAACAGGCCGCCCGCGGCTACCACCTGATCGCCGGCGCGCAGTCCGTCCGGGATCTCGTACTGGTCCGCCACCCGCGAGCCGAGCGTGATCCGCCGCCGGGCGAAGCTGCCATCAGGCTCGGCGACGTAGACGAACGGCAGATTCTCATCGTCGCGCAGAACCGCCGAGACGGGCACCAGAATCCCCGTGCTCTCGGCGCGGGAGTGAATCAGCACGCGCACGTACATGCCCTTGCGCAGGGCATGGTGCGGGTTGTCGACCAGGATCCGCACGTCCACCGCGCGCGTGTCCGGGTCCACCAGCGCCGAGATCTTGTCGACCTTGCCGGGGAAGTTGTGCGCGTCGACTCCCGTCACCACCTCGGCCGGGTTACCCACGCTGACCTCGGTCAGGTCCGAGCCGAACAGCCGTGCGATCACCCACACGCGCGACAGATTGGCGACCGTGAAGCACTGCGTAGTGCCCGCCTGCAGCAGCTCCCCGGGCGTGATGAGCCTCTCCACCACCGTGCCCGCGACCGGCGAGCGAATCGGCCCCCCGGGGTCCGAAACCGGCTGCCCCTTGCCGATTGCATCGATGATCTGCGAGGGAACGTTCAGGGAGACGAGCGCCCGCAGCGCCGCGTCACGATCGGCTTCGGCGTTGACGGCATCGGTGAGCGCCTGCTGGTATTCACGCTGCGAGACCCCGTTGTGCTGTACGAGATCCTGATCGAGATCGGCGAGGCGGCGGTCGGTGCGCGCCGTTGCCAGCGCCTTCTGATAAGCGCTGACGGCCGCGGCGAAGTCCGGCGAGTCCACGATCGCCAACGGCTGGCCTTTGCTGACCTCATCGCCCTGGGAGACGAGCAGGCGCGACACCGGACCGGAGAAGGGCGCGAGCACGCTCGTCGCCTGATCGTTGTCGAAGTCGACCGCCGCCGTGGTGTCCAGCGTGCGACGAAAGCTCGTCGGCGCAACTGTGTAGAGCTGAATGTTCTTGCGCTGCGCGGCGCTCAGTCGCACGTTGTGGGCGGTGACAGTCTGGGCGCTGTCGGCTTCCCGCGAAGTGCAGCCGCTCGCGCCGAGGACCGCCGCCAGGGCCGCGAGTGCCGCTGCGTATGCGGCTCGCGGCGCAAAGCGCGGCGGCGGCCGCGCGTGCTCCGGCTTATTCTCCATGCGCACCCATGCCCGGTGCCTGCCGGTGCCACCAGCCGCCTCCCAGCGCCTGAAACAGCGCGGCAGTGTCGGCGTAGCGGCTGGCCTGAGCCTGCACCAGGTTGATGCGCGCTTCCTGGTAGGTCTGCTCGGCGCTGAGCAGCGTGAGGTAAGGCGCATAACCGTCCTGCCATTGACGCTGCGCGAGATCCAGCGTGGTCTTGGCGGCATCGGCCGCGGCGGCTGCTGCCTGCAGTCCTGCGGCGTCCTCGGCGAGCGCCGCCAGCGTATCGGCGACGTTCTGGCAGGCGGCGAGAACCGTGCTGCGATACTGCGCGGCAGCCTGCTGGTACGCGGCCTTCGCGGCCCGCTCCTGGTGCAACAGCGCTCCGCCCTGGAAGACGGGCGCGGTCAGGTCGGCGCCCACCGACCAGAAGCCGGTGCCGCTCGTCAGAAGCTGATTGACGGCGAGGGCGGTGCTGCCGGTGGCCGCAGTGAGCGTGACATTGGGGAGGCGGTTTGCCACGGCGATGCCGATCCTGGCACTGGCGACGTGCAGGTCGGCTTCTGCCTGACGCACATCCGGTCGCTGCGTCACCAGGTCCGCCGGCACGCTGACCGGCAAGTCCTCCGGCAGCTGCAGGCTGGCGAGCTCGAATGTGCCGGCGGTCGCTTCTCCGGGGAACTCGCCCGCCAGCGTCGCCATGAGGTCATGCAGTTGCGCGGCCTGCTTCATCAACGGGGGCAGCGTGGCCGCGACCTGCGCGAGCTGCGATTCCTGCGCCGCGACCTCGAGCCCGCTGGCATAGCCTCTGGCAAACTGGTAGCGCAGGATCTCGAGGCTCTTGGTGTTGAGGTCGATGAGCTCGTGGGTCGCCTGGATCTGCAGCTGTATGGAGCCCTGCTGGATGGCCGTTACCGCGACATTCGCGGTGAGAGTGTTGTAAGTGGCGATCATCTGAAAACGCACCGCCTGCGCCTGCGCCTGCAACGACTCCACGGTACGGCGATTCAGGCCGAAGATGTCCGGCACGTAGGAAACACTCACTTCCGGAGTGAAGAGATTGTACAGAACGGCGTTGGAGGCCGGCGTCGGCGCCAGTGTTCCCGCCTGCCGCTGGCGGCTCGCGGAGAAGCTGCCGGAGACCGCCGGATAGTACACGCCGCGCTGAGCGAGAACTCCCTCATGCGCCGCCGCCAGCGCGGCCTGCGCGGCCTGCAGATCGGGATTGCTGGCAAGCGAATGTTCTATGAGCGCGTTGAGTGGCGCCGAATGAAACAGCGTCCACCAGTCCGACGACAGATCGGCGCCGCGCACGAAGCGCTGGGCCGCGCCGCCCGCGATCGCAGTGCTGGCGGTGGCGACGGGGCTCACGGCATAGGCGTCGGCCGGCGGAGCTGCCGGCTTCCTGAAGTCGGGTCCGACCGCGCAGCCGCCGGCCAGCAGCAGGCTCACAGCTGCAAGGCGCACTGACACAGACTGCGAGGACAGGACCATACGAAACCGGACAATACGGACGAGGCGAACGCGCTGCCGGCCGCGCCGCTCGGGTGGCAGCAGCAGCTGAGAATACCTGTGAACCGAAACGAAGTCAGGTTGTCACCTGCAGGTCTTCGGGCGGCAGGCCCGCATGATGGCGGTCGTAGATCTGCCGGTAGGCAGTTTCCAGGTGCTGCGTGGTGAGCGCCGTGTCGAAGAGCGGTGCGGTGAGACGGCCTTGCTCCAGGCGCTGCCTGATCCGGCCGAGCCGCCGCGCATCGACGGCCAGCGAGATCGCCAGCGACTCATAGGCGTCCTGGCTCGCGGCGATCAACTCCGGCAGCCCCAGCGTCTGCAGCAGGCTGGCCGCGACCCGTGAGGCGAAGCACTCGCCCAGCCGGGTAACGACGGGTAATCCGCACCACAGGGCATCGCTCGCGGTCGTGTGCGCGCCGCATGGAAAGGTATCGAGGAAGAGATCGGCGGCCCGATAGCGGGGCAGGTGCTGCGCGGCCGGCAGGGTCGGAGCGAATACCAGCCGCTCGCGAGCCACTCCTTGACGCTCGGCTTCGGCCGCGAGGTTGGCGGCGGCTGCGCGGCTGTCCGTCAGCAGCCACAGCACGCTGCCCGGCACCGCGCCGAGGATCCGCATCCAACCGGCGAAGCCTGCGGGATTGATCTTGTAGCAGCTGTTGAGGCAGCAGAACACGAAACCGGTTTGCGGCAGGCCGAGCTCCGCGCGCGTGTAGCGGGCTTGCACCTCGGCCCTGTCCCGATCGTTGATCTGGTAGCTGTGCGGAAGATAGATCACCTTCTCGGTGTAGTGCCGCCGCGCCTCGGCAGGAATCACGATCCGATCGGCGACGAGATAGTCGATGTAAGGAGCTCCCATCGTGGCCGGGTAGCCCAGATAGGACACCTGGATGGGGGCGCTGCGGTGCGCGAAGATCCCCGGCCGGGAGTCCTGCGTGAAGCCTTTCAGGTCGATCGCGATGTCCACGCCCAACTGCCGCGACATCTGTGCGACTTCGCGATCGGATGCGCCCCGCACCTGCAGGAATCGGTCGAACGAGCGCTCGAGGCGGCGGGTTACCTCATCGGGGGCATGTCTGCCGAAGGCAAAGGCGCTCACGGTGAAGCGCTTGCGGTCGTGACGGTCGATCAGGCCCGCCATCAGCTGCGTGGTCGCATGGCTGTAGAAATCCGCGGAGTAGTAGCCGATATGGATCACCCCGGCGCGCTCTCTCCGGGGCGGCGGCGGCAGAGGCCGGTCGAGGCGCTCACTCTCTTGCGCGAAGATCTCGGCGGCGCGGCGCTGCAGCGTCAGCTGGTCGCTGAAAGCCAGAACCGTGAAGGGCTGTGTCGCCCGGCGCCGCTCGCCCAGCTCGCTGGTGATCCGCGCGAATGCCGCCTCGAGCCCGCCCCAGTCACAGAGCTGCAGCCTGGTATGGAACCAGGCGCCGTAGAGCCAGTCGAGCCCGGGATCGAGCTGCAATGCGCGCTGGTAACACTGCAGCGCTTCCTGCGGGCGCCTGAGGTCGCTGAGGGCGTGGCCCTGGTTGTTGTAGGCGTCGGCCAGGTCGGGCTGGTCGCGCAATGCGCGCGCATAGCTCGCCAGCGCTTCCTCGTAGCGCCCGAGCTCCTGCAGCGAGACGCCGCGATTGTTGGCCGCTGCGGCGAAGTGCGGCGCAATCTCCAGCGCGCGATCGTAGTCGCGTATCGCTTCCTCGAAACGCTGCAACCGATGCAGTGCGATGCCGCGGTTGTAGCAGGCCTCGGAAAAGCTCGGACGCAGGCGCAGGGCCTGGGCGTAGCTCTCGAGCGCTTCCTCGGCGCGGTTCAGCTTCTCGAGCGTCGCGGCGCGGTTGTAGTGCGCAGCGGCGTCGTCGGGTTGCAGCCTGATCAGCTGCTCGTAGCTCGCCAGGGCGGCGGGAAACTCGCCCATGGCACTCAGGGCCCGGCCGCGATTGTTGTAGGCTTCCAGGTATCGGGGCTCGAGCTGCAGCGCACGCTGGTACAGTCCCAAAGCCTCATTCCAGCGCCCGAGGTCGCACAGGACGTTGCCGTAGTTGCTGTGCGCGGCGGCATCCTGCGGCCGGCGCGCGAGCGCCCGTTCGAGCAGGTCGGCGGCCTCGGCGAGCTGGCCCGCCTGCGCCCTGATGATCCCGAGAAGATTGAGCGCCTCATAGCAGTCCGGTTGCAGCTGCAGAGCCGCCCGGCAGAGCCTCTCGGCTTTGATCCGGTCCCCGTTCGCAAAGGCTCGCGCGGCCGCCTCGAGAGCCTGTCCGACGGAAAGCCCCGACTCCATCGCTATTTCGAGACCTTCGCCACGATCTTGATCTCGGTGATCCCGTTCGTCGGGATCAGCCGGGCAACCTGGATCGCGGTCCATGCGGGAAACGGCGCCTTGATATAGCGATTCTTGACCGCGACGATGGCCGGCATCTGGGTGGTGAGGTCGGTGTGGAAGCTGGTGATGTCGATGACATCGTCCCAGCCGGCCCCGGCGGCCTTCAGTCTCTCGCCAATCTCCTGGAATGCGCGTTCATAGGCGAGCGTCAGGTCCGTTTCTCCCTGGCGCACGCCCGCGACCACCCCCGAGAGATAAATGAAGTCGCCGACGCGAATCGCGCTCGAGTAGCCCCATTCCGCCTGGAACGCGGCCTCCCGGGGATCGGGGGCCATTACGACCCTGGCGTCCTGACGCGTGCCGGCGTCGGCCGCGGGAAAGAGCAGCAGGGCGCCGAGGGTGACGACCTTCATGGACGTTCTCCTGGTATTTTCAGTGCAGCATAACTCCATTCTTGCTTCATACTGATGAGGCGATCTCGCGATGGTGTCGACGGCGGCAAGGGGGCATCCGTGAAGCGACGTCACTTCGTAGGTTCGGGCCTGGCAGTTGCGGCTGGCTGGCCGCTGCGCGGATTCACGTCCGTACTCAAGGGCGTCGGCAACGTTCAGGCCAGGAGCCTCAGCGGCGGAGACGTCACGCTGCCAGGTTCGTCGATCGAGGCACTCGCCGCGGGCCTGCGTGGTGAGGTGCTGCTGGCGGACAGCCCGGGTTACGACCTGACGCGACGCGTCTGGAACGCGGCGTTCGACAAGAAGCCGGCGCTCATCGCGCGCTGCACCGGCGCCTCCGACGTGCAGCAGTCCGTGAATTTCGCCCGCGAGCACCAGCTGCTCACCGCCGTGCGCGCGGGCGGCCATAGCTATTCGGGCAAGTCGAGCTGCGACGGCGGGCTGATGATCGACCTGCAGCCGATGCAGGGCGTGCGAGTCGACAGCCAGGCCAGACGCGCCTATCTCGAGTCGGGTTCGCTCCTGGGGCTGCTCGACCATGAATGCGCCGCCTTCAGTCTGGCCACCACCGCGGGCACCGTGTCGCACACGGGTGCCGCCGGCCTCACCCTGGGCGGCGGCCTCGGCCGGCTGGGCCGGCGCTTCGGGCTGGCCTGCGACAATGCCGTTTCCTTCGATCTCGTGACCCCGGACGGCAAGTTCCGCCGCGCCAACGACAAGGAGAACGCCGACCTGTACTGGGGCCTGCGCGGCGGCGGCGGTAACTTCGGTGTCGTGACCTCGATCGAGTACCGGCTGCACGAGATGGATCCGGTCATTCTGGGCGGCAACATCGTCTGGCCGCTCGCGCAGGCGCGCGACGTGCTGCGCTTCTACCGCGATATCGCGATCGATGCGCCGGAGGTGGTCAACCTGGATCCGGACCTCTACACCGGGCGCGACGGCCCGGTGATTGAAATAGAGGCCTGCTGGTCCGGCGACCGCACGCGAGGCGAGGCGTGGCTGAAGAGACTGCGTGCTTTCGGCAAGCCGCTGCGCGACGAGATTGCTCCGAGGCCCTATGTCGCTTTGCAGGCGAGCGCCGACGGGCTGCTCGCCCCCGGCGGGTACTACTATCTGAAGAGCGGCATGTTGACGCGGCTCGAGGATGACGGCATCGATCTCATCATCGATTCGTTCAAGCGCATGCCGCCCTGGTATCTGCTCTTTTTCGATCACTGCGGCGGCGCCTATCGGCGCATGGCGCCGTCAGCGACCGCGTTCCCCAATCGCGACATGCTGTTCACCATCGGGGCGCACAGTATCTGGCCGAGCAAGGACGGCATCGAGGAGAACATCGCCAGGATGCGCGCGAACTGGAAGGAGCTTGCGCCGCTCACCAGGGGCTTCTACACGAACTACCAGGACCCGGACGTCACCATGGCCGGCTATCGGGAAAATTACGGAGCCAACTTCGAGCGGCTCGTGGCCCTCAAGGCCAAGTACGATCCGACCAACCTGTTTCGGCTGAACGCGAACGTGCCGCCGAAGATCGGCTGACCGGACCCCAGGAGGCATCTCAGTCCGGGGATTCGGCAGAGCGACCGAGGGATGCGGCGCGGGTCCCGGACGCCGGGTTGAAGCCCACGGACGTGGCCAGCTCGCGCGTGTTGATGAACGAGCCCTTCTGGCTCCGCGGCACGGGGCCGCGTCGCATCTTGCGCCACAGATCGAAGAGGGTCAGGGCTGCCGTGAGGCTGCCGAGCGTGCCGAAGTAGGCTCGTGTGCCGAAGGCCGTCATGAGGCCGCCGGTGATCACCGGGCCGAAGGCGGCCGCGGTGCCATTGATGAGCAGTATCTGGCTGCTCGCGGCGACCATCTGCGAACGATCCAGCTTGTCGTTGACGTGCGAGACCGACTGCGAATAGAGAGTCAGCGCCGTGCCCGAGAACATCGCGGTCAGCGTCAGGAACACGATTCGTGGCAGCGGGCTGAACACCTCGATCGCGGCGGCCACGACCGTCGCGAGCAGACAAACGGTCGCGATGACCGTGCGCCGCTCCATGCGGTCGGAGAGTCGTCCGACCGGATACTGCGTGAGCACGGCGGCAAAGATGGTGACCGCCATGAACTCGGCTACGCCACTGATCCCGAAACCCGACAGCCGGGCGTAGACCGGGCCCATGGAGAAGACGATGGAGGAGATCATGCCCGAAACGGCCACCGCCACCACTCCAAGCGGAGAGTTGCGGTACAGGTCACGGAAGCGCACGCGCGCGGGCGTGGCGGGGCCGGCGACCTCCTGAGCCGATGCCACGATCGGCACCATCGCCGCCGAGATCAGCGCGGACACCAGCATGAACGGCGCCGTCGATTGCGGGTTCGACAGCACCAGCAGGAACTGCGCGGCGCCGAGCCCCACGTAGAGCACCAGCATGTAGATCGCGAGCAGCTGCCCGCGGTTGGTGGCGGAGGCCCGGTGGTTGAGCCAGCTCTCGGCCACGACGTAAATGCCCGCGAAGCAGATGCCCGAGAGCAGGCGCATCAACGCCCAAGGACCCGGGTGCACCCAGGTGCCGTGCACCAGCACCGCCACGGACGCGAGGGCTGCGAGAGTGGCGAACACCCGCACCGGCCCCACGCGGCGCAGCAGCTGCGGCGCGAGCTGGGTGCCGACGAGATAGCCCACGTAGTAGCAGGACATGACCATGCCCGTGACGGTCGTGGCGAATCCCTCGCTGGTGGCGCGTACACCGAGCAGCGTGCTGAGCAGTCCCGCACCCAGCATGAGGATGCCCATGCCGAGCAGCAGCGGCCAGGTTGCGAGGATCGGGTTCACGAAGGCGATAATGGCATGGTTGATCGATTCGCATGGCGGGTCCGGGTCGCGGATTGCGATTTATCAGGCAGACGAGTTGGTATGGACACTCTGACGCCGGAGGCACCGTGAAGACTACCCAGCTGCGCGCACGCGAGATCGAGGCCCTGGCTTTCACTTTCCTTGCCGAGGCGACTGCGGACGCGGGCCCGGGCAGGCGCGGTCTCTGGTCCGGATTCTGCGTCTGGTTGGGGGCTCGTATCGCGAAGTTGACCAGCGGTCGCGCCCCGCCCGCGGGCCAGCCGAGCAGGCTCGTGACCAACGACCGCTAGGTTTCGAACAGCGGCTCAACCGGCGCGGCGGAATGTCAGATTGATACGACGCTGGCCGGTGACGGGATGCTCGCCGTCCTGCAGAGGCAGGACGCCGTGATAGCAGTGTCGCGATGCGCCACCCCAGACCACGGTATCGCCATGCTCCAGCAGGATCCGGACGAGGGGTTGCGTCCTCCGCGGGCCACCGAACTGAAACACCGCGGGCAGCCCCAGTGAGACCGACACGATGGGCTGGTCCAGATCGGGTTCGTTCTTGTCCTGATGTGGCGTCAGCCGCGCACCGGGCGCGTAGCGGTTGACGAGGCAGGCGTCCGGAACGAAGCGCGGATAGCCGCCCGCAGTCGCGGCGCGGCTCGCGAGGCTGCGGAAGGCGGGCGGCATGACCGGCCAGGGCTGCCCGCTGAGCGGATCCTCACGCGCATAACGGTAACCCCGCCGGTCGGAGATCCAGCCGAGCGTTCCACAGTTCGTCATCGCAACCGACATGCGCAGGCCTCCGGGCGTCTCCATGTGTCTGAAAGGAGCCGCGGCACACACTCCATCCAGCTCTTCGAGCAACGCTGACGCGCCCGCGCGGGCAAAGCCGCGCAATACGACGGCGCCGGGGCGCAGCTCCAGGGTCGCAGGAGCGGCGCCGCGAAGCTCCTCGAAGAGCGACCTCTGACCCGTCATGTAGCGTCGTGAAAGATGATGCCCAGCGTGCGGCGCGATCCGCGGCGGATGCGGCTCACGCCATGACGGTGGTTGACGCGGTAGATTCCGCGGCTTCCCTGCACCGGGCGGTGGTGTACCGCAAAAATTGCCGCATCGCCCTGTTGCAGCGGAATCACCTCGGGACGCGATTGCATTCTCGGTCTCTGCTCGGTGAGCACCAGCTCGCCTCCGTCAAAGTCATCGCCGGGTTTCGACAGCAGGATCGTGACCTGCAGCGGAAATACCTGCTCACCGTAGAGATCCTGGTGCAGACAGTTGTAGTCACCCTCCACATACCGCAGCAGCAGCGGCGTGGGGCGGCACTGCCCCGCCGCGCGGCAGCGCTCGAGGAAGCGGGCGTGGCTCGCCGGAAAGCGCTGCCGCTCGCCGAGCTGCTCGTTCCAGCGGTTGGCGATGGCTGCCAGAGGCCGATAGAGCCCGGTTCGAAGCCGCGCGATCTCCGCGGGCAACGGGTAGTCGAAGTATTTGTATTCGCCGCGCCCGAAGCCGTGGCGGCCCATCACGACCCGGCTGCGGAACAGCGCGTCGCTCTCGTAGAGCGCCGCGAGCTCGCGGCAGGTCGTCGCGGGCAGCAGGCTGCGCACGACGGCGACGCCGCTCATGTCGAGTGACTGCGCGAGCCCGGACCATTCGGCCGCTTTCATGGTTGCCAGCCTGCGTTACCCGCGCTCTCTTCGGCACCCCGATTCTTGCTCTCGTGAGCGACCTACTTCGGCGGTGCAGCGGCCTGCTGCCGCGACGTCGCCTCGATCCATGCGGTCATCTGGTCATGGAGGATCGAGAGCGGCATGGGCCCGTCGTCCAGCACCGCGTCGTGAAAGGCACGCACGTCGAAGCGGCTACCCAGCGCCTGCTCGGCTCGGCGCCGCTCGGCCAGAAACTGCAGTTCGCCGATCTTGTATGCGAGCGCCTGCGCGGGCCAGGCGATATAGCGTTGTGTCTCCCGCACTACCGACTTCTCGGGGAGCGCGGTGTTCTCGCGCAGGCAATTCTCCGCCTGCTCCCTGCTCCACCCGTTCCAATGGATGCCGACGTCCATTTCGAGGCGGCAGGCGCGCCACATGTCGAAGGAAAGCCGGCCGAATTGCTCATAGGCGTCCCGGTAGACTCCCATGTCCTGGCCGAGCTGCTCGGAGTACAGCGCCCACCCCTCCACGAACGCCGTCGGCTCGTCTTTGCGACGGAATGGCGGCAAATCGGTCCGCTCCTGTGCGAGCGCAATCTGCAGGTGATGCCCCGGCACGCCCTCGTGCAGTATCCAGGCGGGCAGGCCGAAGAGGGGGCTCGCGTACGAGTGAGCACCCACGACCACGGTTCCCGGGGCGCCTTGCTGCGGATCGCCGAGGTCATAACCGCTCGAGGAAGCCTCGAGCTCGGGTGGCTTGACCCGTATCGTCCAGGTGAGCCGCGGAAGCCGTCCAAACCAGGCGGGCAGCAGCCCATCGACCCGCTTGCCGATCTCGCTGGCCTTCTCGATGTAGGTCTGGAGGTCGGGCGCATAAAAGCGCTTGTCGGTGCGCAGCATCGCAATGAACTGCGGCAAGGTGCCGGCGAAGCCGGTGGCGCGCATCGCCCCTTCCATCTCGGCGTGTATGCGCGCGACCTCGCGCTCGCCCACCGCGAAGACCTCCTCCGGCGTCATTTCAGTGGTCGTCGAGCGCCGCACTTCGAATGCATACCAGGCGCGCCCGTCCGGCAGGCTGGAGGCGCCGAGCGGGGCTCGTGCGTGGGGCAGGTAGTCATGTTCGAAGAAGGTGACGAGCTTACGCTGCGCGGGCTTGACTGCCTGCTCGATAGCGGCCAGGCCGTCGGCCCGCAAGCTGGCCTGACGGTCGGGCGGGATCGCCGTGGGCAGGTGCCTGAGAGGCGTGAGCAGCGGACTGTCCGCGGCCGGCTGCTCAGCGGCGACTCTGAGAATCGCCAGGACCGCCGCGGCCGTCGTCTGCGGTTGGACGAATCCGCTTGCGATGCCGCGCCGGAGATTAGCGATCTCCTCGTCGAAGTAGCCGGGCAGTGCCCGCAGCCGCGCTGTCCAGGCAACGGCATCCGCCTCGGTGCGCAGCACGGTCGTCTCGGCGGCGTAATTGCCGGTATTGAAGAATCCGTCGCCATTGTCGAAGGGAATGCGCGCCTCGTCGAAACGTGCCGCCTCGATGCGCATGCCGAGTCGCCACCCGAGCAGTCGCCGGGTCAGAGCATCCTCGCTTCCCGAAGGCGCGGGCGGCAGAGCCACGAGTCGCTCAGCCAAGGCCCTGAGCGCGGCGGTACGCCGCTCTTGCGCGGCTTGGCTCACATCGGGCCATCCCGGCCCCTCCCGGGGATCGGTCTGCCGCTCGATGGCGGATTCCTCCGCAACGATCTTCTGCAGCGCCGGGCTTCCTGCGGCCGCCGCGGCGCAGAACCAGGGCAGGGTCAGCACGAGGCAGGTGTTGCGGGCGAGGCGCATGGTGATACTCGTTTTCGCCGACTGGCTCCACGAGGAAGGTATCATCGACTATCGGTGCGCGGCTCGGTAGGCAGCGAGTGAGAGTTTCCGCAACCCAGGATCCCGGCCTGCTGCGCCGCCTGCTGCGCGCCAAGGACCGGATGGATGCCGCTTCCCACGAGAGCTGGCCGGTGCGGCGACTGGCCCGCGTGAGCGGAGTCTCCGCGGCGCATTTTGCGCGCTCGTTCGCGGAGGCGTTCGGCGTTCCGCCGCACCGCTACCTCCTCACGCGGCGTATCGAGCGCGCGACGACGCTGCTGCGCGACAGCGATCTGTCGATCACCGAGATCGCCTTCCAGACGGGCTGGGGAAGTCTCGGTACTTTCGGTCGCATCTTTCGCGACATCACCGGGGAGAGCCCGGGGGCGCTGCGCGCGCGCTCGAGGGCCACGGCCCAGGAGCCCGGCCGTGTACCGGCGTGTGTCCTGAGCGCCGCGCAACGGCCGGACCTCACTACCGCAGTTTCGGAGAAGCGGCGGCGCGCCGCAGACGCTATAAATTCCTCCCAAGAAGAGGAGGCCGAATGATGCAAGGTGTGCAGGTAGCAGGAATCTATGTGCGGGACCAGGATGAGGCGCTCGCGTTCTACGTCGAGAAACTCGGATTCCGCGTCCACACGGACGTGCGCAACGGCGATTATCGGTGGCTCACGGTGCAGCATCCGGAGCAGCCCTCGCTGCAGCTCGGGCTGTTTACGCCGGGTCCGCCGGCGCTGGACGCCGCAACCGCGCAAACAGTGCGCGCGCTGCTCGCCAAAGGCGCGATGCCACCCCTGGTGCTGGTGGTGGATGACTGCCGTGATGCCTGCAAGCGCATGCGCGAGCGGGGCGTGGAGCTCACGCAGGAGCCCGTGGATCGCTACGGCACCGTGGACGCCGGCTTTCGCGACCCCTCGGGAAACGGCTGGAAGGTGATCCAGGCGCGCCGCTGATCAGGCGCGCTGGCGGTACTCAGCCACCGAGATGATGCGCTGACCGTGTGTATCCCAGAGAATGCACTGCAGGGCGCCGAGCACGTCGTGCAGCTTGAGGCGGGTGACGTCCGAAAAGAGGTGTTGGAATTCACCGTGACAGGCGGCCAGCCGGTAGTTGGGGATGCCGGCCGAGAGATGGTGTACGTGATGATAGCCGATGCTCACCGTGAACCACTCCAGCCAGCGCGGCAGGACCAGAAAGCTCGTGCCGGCGATCGCCCCGGTGTCGATGTCCCAGTGCGCGGCGTCGCTCGCGTAGGAGTGCTCGAAGTTGTGCTGCACCGTGAACAGCACGATCCCGAGCGCACCGGCCAGCGACACGCTCAGAAGATAGATAGAGAAGAATCGCGCCGGGCCGCACAGCCAGCACATCAGTATCCAGACGCCGAGGAGCACCAGGTTGTTCCAGAGCATGTGCCGGTACTCTCTGGCTGAGCTCCAGTAGCGCGTTCGGTAGGTCGCCGCGTGCGCCCGCAGCGGTACGCCCGGTTGCGCCAGCTTCTGTCTCAGGGTGTGGATGATCAGCCCGGTGCTGCCCTTCAACCAGGTGAAGCGCGGGTTGAAGATCAGATAGATGAAACCGGCGAGCGGCGAGGCGATGACGCTGCACTTGCTGCGGTACATGCGCTGCTGCGTGCGGCTGAGCGCGGCGTATTCACCCACCGACAGCGTCGTGTACGGTCCGCGATACCTGTCCCAGTTGCCGTTGTGCGCATGGTGATAGTTGTGATGCTGCGCCCACACGAACTGGGGCATTCCCGAGAGTACGCCGAAGAGAAATCCGACCCCGCGATTGAGTCCGCGGCTGCGAAACAGGCTCCCATGGCCGCAGTCGTGCATCAGGCCGAAGATGCGTACGGTGAACAGGATGATGAGCAGCAGCGGGACGGCGGTGAGCGCGGGGTATGCCGCGGCGCACCAGATGGCGATCCACCACAGCAGTGCGAACGGCACCAGCGTGGTGACGACCTGCAACAGTCCCCTGAGGTCGTCCGACCTGGCGTAGCGACCGATCATGGCGCACTTCTGGCGCCCGAAATCCTCGCGCGAGACCACGATAGAGCCTGCCCCCGAGCCCCGACTGTGTTCTTGTGTGTGCAAAGACCGCCGGGTTCGACTCCAGCGGCGACGCGGCAGTATGCTGCAGCCAAGCCTCGGGGCGCCAGAGTTATCGCCCGTTTTTCCAACCAGGATCACACCGGGCAGCCGCAGGAGAGCGTTCCGTGAGATCAAAACCAAGGCTTCGGGTAGCGTCGGCGCTCGCGGCCGGCGTGCTGGCTCTGCTGGCACTTCCAGCACCGACCGAGGCCGATGCGCCTGCGGTCGCGCCGGTGCCGGACGATCCGGCGGCGCAGCTGGTGGCGCGCCTGGAACTCGAGCGCTACAAGGCGACCATCAAGGGACTCACGCGCTTCGGCGACCGTCGCCAGGGCACCGATCGCAATCGGGCAGCCGTCGACTGGATCGAGTCGCAGCTGCGCGCCTACGGCTGCGCGGACATTGCCAGGGTGCGCTACACCTATACACCGGGTGAGAAGCGCAATCCGAGCGGGCCGGCGGTGGCCAGGGGCGCGCCACAGGGCGGCGGTCGCTTTCGCGGGCAGCGTGGCCCGACCGGAGTGAACGACGATGCGCTACGCCAGGGCAATGTCGCGCTGCGCACGCTGAATTCGCAGCCGAGCCTTCCCGGCGAGCGCGAGGAGGTCTACTGCACCAAAGTCGGCAGCACCCATCCCGATGAGGCCTACATCGTAGGCGCGCACATGGATGGCATCGGCTGGGGCGAGGCTGCCAACGACGATGGCTCGGGCACGGCGCTGGTCATGGAGCTGGCCCGGATCTTCTGCGCTTCCGGCGTGCGTACCGAGCGCTCCATCCGCTTCGTGTTGTGGAACAACGAAGAGACCGGTCTCAACGGCGCCTACGCCTACGTCGAGCAACGCGCGCCCCTCCGGGGCATCGAGTCGCCGCCGGGATCGGGTCGCTATCCGGAGCCGCGCTGGCTCGGCATGGTCCAGCACGACATGGTGCTGTTCGATCACGGGATGCCGCGCGCGGACGGCAGCCTCAGCCCGACCCAGCGCCCCGAGGCGGACGTCAACATCGAGTTCCAGTCACGGGCGCAGCAGGCGGAAGGCGCGCAGCAGCTGGCCTGGGCCTTCTACGCGGCCAACGAGGCCTATGCCACGGACTATCCGGCCAGCGTCGGGCCGCACATGACCAACACCGACAGCACGCCGTTCATGGACCTGGCGCCGGCGATCAGCGTGCGGGAGAACGAGCGCGGTACGCAGATCGGTGCCGGGTGGGACCCGCACTGGCATCAGCCCACCGACGCTTACGCAAGCTTCAGCGATGCGGATTTCCGCCTGGGGCTCAACGCCGCGCAGACCACGCTCGGCGCGATCGCCAGACTGAGCGGCGCGTCCCTGACCGCGCCGCCTGCGCGCTGAGTCGCGGGCTGGCGGAGCCGTGAAGCGCTGGCTGTCGCTGCGTGCCTACGGACTCCTCACCAGCACCTTATTCGGAGCAAGCACCTCGCCGTTGACGATGCGGACCCGTTTCGAGCGCCTGGGGCGGGTATCGCGGGAAAAGCTGCGGAGAAAATTTCCGCAGCTCCGGTTCCAGGACTACACGCTGGAGGAGCTCGCGGTCGAGTCGGTGTGCGCCATCGAGAGCCCCACCCGGGCCATTCTCTACCTTCACGGCGGCGCGTTCTTCATGGGCTCTCCGGCCTCCTACCGCAGCCGCGCGCTGCGCTTCAGTTATCGCTGCCAGGCGGAGGTCCTGGTTCCCGCGTACCGGCTGGCGCCCGAGCATCCCTATCCGGCTGCGCTCGAGGATGCCCTCGCGGCATGGAGTCTCGTCTGCAGCCTGCGGCGCGACGTGCCCGTCTTCGTCGCGGGCGACTCGGCGGGCGGCGGCCTGAGTCTGAGCCTGCTGCTGCGGCTGCGGGATCTCGGGCTGCGGATGCCGAGCGGGGCGGTCATGCTCTCGCCGTGGACGGATCTGACGATTTCCGGCGCATCGGTCGACGGCAATCACGGCAAGGATCTGTGGTTCACCCGCCGACACCTCGAGAACTGGGCCAGGTATTACGTCGGCGGTGCGCACGCCGCGTCGCCGTATGTCTCGCCGGTATTTGCCGACCTCTCGGGGCTACCGCCGCTGCTGCTCTTCGCCGGAGCAAACGAGCTGCTGCTCGATGACGCCGTGCGTGTCGCGAGCGCGGCAACAGCCAAGGGAAGCAGCGCCAGCGTATTCATCGGCCGCGGCATGCAGCACGACTGGCCGCTCGCTCTCCCGTGGCTGGCAGAGAGCCGGCTGGCGTGGAGCGCAATTCAGGCGTTCGTCGAGGCGCACTCGCAGCGTGCCGCTACGCCGGTCCGCGAGGATCGGGGTGCAGCGCCTGTACCAGGATCCCCAGATCCTCGGCGCTCGTCTCGCCGTGCGTGACGCAGATGCGCACCACGTCCTGCTCCTCGAAGCGCGCGAGCGACACCCAGGCGCGGCCCGATTTCAGGACGCGGGCGACCACCGAGCGCGGGTCGCCGACCGCCTCGGGCGGGACCACGTTGAGCAGCGCGAGCGGTGAGTCATTGAGGACCGACCAGCCTTTCTTTTCCAGCTCGGCGCGGATCCAGGCCGCCTGCGCCACCGCACGCTCGATGTGCGCGGCATGTCCTGCCCAGCCCGCCGCAGCCAGCGACAGGAACAGTCGCAGTCCGAGGAAGCGCCGCGACCACTGCACCGAGTTCGTATAGGGATCGAGCGACAGCTCGCGCGAGGGCATGTAGGTGGCCGCCACCTGAAAGGCGGCGGTCAATGCTGCCGGGTCGCGCACGATGAACATGCCGCAGCCCATCGTGGTCGCGAACCACTTGTGCGCATCGATGGTGGCCGAGTCGGCGCGCTCCAGGCCGGCGACGGCCGCCCGCAGCCGCTCGGAGGCGACGATCGATCCGCCCCACGCCGCATCGGCGTGATACCAGAGTCCGTGACGGGCGGCGAGCTCGGCGCAGGCGTCGAGCGGATCGATCATGCCGGCGTTGCTCGTTCCCGCGGTGGCGACGATGAGGAAGGGCACGCGGCCGGCCGCGGTATCCGCGGCGATCGCCCGCTGCAGCGCCTCTGCCGACATGCGACCGCGGCCATCGGTCGCCACCAGGTGCGCGGCCGAGCGCCCGATGCCCACCTGGTGCGCGATCTTTACCCAGCTGCCGTGGCACTCCCGCGAAGCGTAGAAAACCGGCTGCCCCGGGAAAGCGCGCGCGCCTTCGGAGGCGAAGGCCGGGTGCGCGCGCGTGAGCGCGCACACCATGCCGGTGTAGTTTGCCTCCGAGCCGCCGGATGTGAAGTGGCCGCCCGACCCGGCGGGGAAACCCGCGCGCCGGGCAACGCTGCGGATCAGGTGCATTTCCAGAGCTACCGCGGCCGGCGAGGTGGTGGCGCTGGCCAGCTGAGGATTGAAGGAGCTCACGATGCGGTCGGCGCACTGCGCGGGGAAGGTCGCCGCCGGATTGAACAAGCCGAAGTACCGCGGGTGCACCTGGTGCGTCACGCCGTGCTCGAGCATCCCTATCGACCACTCGAGGAGCTCTGCGAGCGGGCGGCGCGCAGTGAAGTCGAAACCGGCCAGCTCGCGACTGAAGGCTTCCATATCGATGTCGGGCGTCGCGGGGCCGGCGCGCACGCGCTGCAGCGCAAGCGCCAGCGCACGGGTCAGGTAGTCATCGGTCTCCTGGCGCTGCGTGCGTCCGGGAAACAACACCGCATCGGGTGCGCCGGGCAGGTCCAAGCTGCCGCCTCAGCTCTCGAACACGCCGAAGGCGCCTTCGAGCGCATCGCACAGCAGGTCGGTCTGCGCCCGCTCGATCGTGAGTGCCGGGGAGATGATGATGTTCGCTCCCGACAGTCTGAGCATCGCTCCGCGCCGGTAGGCCTCGCGATGCACGCGGGTGAGCTCCGGCGCCCCGCGTGCAAACGATGCACGGGTGCGCTTGTCCGCGACCAGCTCGATGCCGGCCATGAGACCGACTCCGCGCACGTCGCCGACGATGCGGAAGCGCTGCATCGCGTGCAGGCGCTCGAGGAGGTAGCTTCCCTCACGCGCGGCGCGCGCCGGGATGTTCTCGGCCTCGATGATGTCGAGGGTGGCGAGCGCGGCCGCCGCGGCGACCGGGTGTGCGCCATAGGTGTAGCCGTGCATGATCGTGCCCAGCACGGGATCTGCGCCGTTGAAGGCCTGTATCACCCGGGCGGAGACCGCGGTCGCACCCAGGGGCACGTAGCCGGAGGAGATCCCCTTGGCGAGACACCACATGTCGGCCTTCACGCCCCAGAGGCGCGTGCCGAACATGTGGCCGGTGCGTCCGAAGCCGGTGACCACCTCGTCGGCGATCAGCAGCACGCCATGGCGGTCGCACACCTCGCGCACCAGCGGCCAGTAGTTCGGTGGAGGAACGATGACGCCGCCGGCACCCTGGATCGGCTCGGCGATGAATGCGGCGACCGTGTCCGGGCCCTGGAACACGATCTCGCGCTCGAGCAGCTCGGCACAGATCCGGCCCAGCTGCTCCGGGTCCTGCGTGTAGGGGTTGCGATACAGCCAGGGCGTATCGACGTGGAAGCATCCGGGCAGCAGCGGCTCGTAGGCGCGGCGAAACGGGGTATTGCCGTTGACGCTGGCGCCGCCGAAGTGCACGCCGTGATAGCCCTGGCGGAGCGAGATGAACTTGGTGCGGTCACGCTGGCCGACCACCTTCCAGTACTGGCGCGCCAGCTTGAGCGCGCTGTCGACGGCATCCGAGCCGCCACTGCTGAAGTGCACCGCGCCGACGCCGTCGGCTTCCATGAGCCTGACCAGCCGCTGCGACAGCTCGATGGCGCGCGGATGGTTGGCGCCGCGAAAGGTGTTGTAGAACGGCAGCTCATCCAGTTGCGCGACGATGGCGTCGCGGATTTCCCTGCGTCCGAAGCCGAGGTTCGCGCACCACAACCCGCCCACGGCATCGACCAGTCGATGTCCGTCGACGTCCCAGATCCAGCTGCCGTCACCGCGCGCGATGATATCGGGCGGGGCATCGCGCACCGTTCCGGGATGCGTCATCGGGTGGAGCAGGTGTCGGGCGTTTTCCGCCTTTAATTCTTCGGTCGAGAGTTTGTGCATGGACGTCAGTCTATTCCGCCGCGGCCCGTAAAACATCCGCATGCCGCCCTATGTTAAGCGCCCCGGGATGCGAGCGGGTCTTAGCGGCTTTGCACCCAGAAGCGATACATGCCCGTAAAGGTATCCGGGTGCTCGGCCTCGAAGGCCGACCAGTTACGCAGACTGGTGCAGGAAGGGTCATCGCCGAAGCGCTCGCGGTATCGACTCAGCACCTGCGGCTCGAGCTCGAAGCCGAGCAGCCGCAGCCCCGCATCATCGAGGAATGAATCTATCTCCTGCAGAGTCAGCTGCCGCTCCCGCACGTTGAATACCAGGTCGCGACAGTCGCTCATCGAATAGAAGGCGCGGCTCCTGCTGAGCGAGCGCACCTCGGCGCTCGCCTGCTCCGACAAGGCCTCCTGGCGGAAGCGACGGATGCCATCGGGCGTCGCGGCGTAGCCGCGTGCCGCAATGAATTCGCGCGCCCGCCCCACGACGCGGCGCGCCGTCGCGCTGTACAGGCCGAGACACATGAAGCCGCCGGGCCGCAGCCGCGACAGCAGCGTGCGCCAACCCTGGAACGGATCCGCCATGTGATGCAGGACGCCGATCGCTCCGATGACGTCGAAGCTTCGCCCGAGAGCACCGAGGCCGAGAATGTCGGCCTGCGCGTATTCGATGTTCTGCAGGCGCAGCTCCTGCGTCTTTCTCCTGGCGTAGCTCAGACTCGCCAGGCTCAGATCGATCGCCAGTACCCGCGCCCCGCGAAACTGACGGGCGACGAAGATCGCATCGCTGCCGGTGCCACAGCCGGCGACCAGGATGTCCGGGGCGCTGTCGTCGGGCAAAGGCGTGAAGTGCGCTGCCGGCAGGAGCCGGCGCAATTCGTCGTTGAAGCGCGGCGGATCTGCGCGCAGGTGCATCGCCGTCCAGCGTGGGTAGGGACTGTGCTCGTATTGGTCGCGCACTGCCGCCGAGACCTCGTCCGCGATCGGGGTCAGCCGCCCGATGTCGGCGCGCAGCGCCTGCTCCTCGAGCGGCTCGCGGATCTGTTGCCGCAGAACCCCCTCGACGGCGCCCGGCTGACTTCGAATCAGCAGTCGGTCCGCCGCGGCCAGCAGGTGAAGCGGAGAGCAGGCGGCCACCGCGAGCAGCAGCAGCGGCGGTACGGCTTCCCCGGCATCCAGCAGCCCGAGCAGTCGCGCGCGGCAGCCGGCCGCCGCAAGCGCTTCGCTCGCGCTGCAATCGAACACGTACTCGTTGAGGAAACACTGTCGCGCGAGCGCGGCGTAAAACTCAAGCGCCGCGAGGTCCGCGGGATCCGGGGGCGCCTGCTCCGATGCAAGCTGCAGCAGCGCGCCGCGTGCGCAGGTGAGGAAGCGCTCGAGCTCGATCGAGTTGACGGGCTCCACGGTGAGCAATGCCGTGAAGAGGGGGTCTGCGGCCAGCGCGGCGGGCCCCTGGGCGCCGAACAGAGCGGCCGGTGAGGGCCGCTCGGGCCAGGATGCGTTAGCCCGCGCGACGCAGGCGGCAATCGATTCATTGAGCATGATCAGCTCGAGTGCCGGGCGGGACAGCTCGTGAGGCATGGCCCAGGCCTCGGTGATGGCGCCGAGGAGCTGCGCGAGCACCAAGGGGTCGCGGGCGGTAAAGCGCGCACGCGCGACGCAGGCCACGAACGCTGCCCTCGTGGTCGGGCCGGGTGCGCACTGACACGCGCGCGCCAGCAGCTGCGCCGCTTCCGCATAGCTGCCGCGGTGCTGCACCAGCATGGCGAGGTTGTAGAGGCCTTCTGCAGATTGCGGATCGAGGTCGCAGGCGCGGCGCAGGCTGGCCTCCGCCCCCTCGAAATTGCCGAGCCCGTTCAACACGACCCCCAGCATGCGATGCGCGGGCGCATGGTCGGGCCGGAACTCGACCGCCCTCGCGAGGCTGGCCGCGGCCTCGTATGGATGCCCCTGGGTTACTTCGAGCACACCCAGGTTGAAATGAGCCTCGGCGTGCCGCGGGTCGATTGTCAGCGCGTGCTGGTAGCTCTGCCTCGCTTCGGCGAGGTGCCCGAGGCCCGCCAGCGCATTCGCCATCCCGATGAAGGCGTCGGCGAATTGCGGCCGCAGATCGATGGTCGCGCGGTAGTTGCGCACCGACTGCAGCAATTCGCCGGCGCGGTAATTGAGGTTAGCGAGATTGAAGTGGGCCACCGCGGACTCTGGATCGCAGGCGATCGCCTTCTGGTAGGCGCTGCGGGCCTCGGCCGTCCGGGCGCTCGCCTGCAGCAGGTTGCCGCGACCGAGATGCGCGGCTGCGCACTGCGGGTCCGCAGACACCGCGGCATCGTAGCGGGCCATGGCTTCGGTGAGCCGCCCTGCCTTCCTGAGCGCATCGCCTTCATCGATGGCCGCGGCGACCGGGCTTTGCTTATCTGTCATCGCCGGCCTGATAACATGCGGCGCAGGGGGAGGCAACCGGTGAATACGCGTGAGCCTGGCGCTGACAGCCGCCTTCGTTATGACGGCGGGGCGATGGCGTTCCACTGGATCATGGTGGTGCTGGTCGTCGTCGTGGGCGCGCTGGGGCTGCTGCACGACTCGTGGCCCAAAGCGACTGCGGCCTGGTGGATCAATCTGCACGCCCTTCTCGGGCTGCTCGTGTGGGTGCTGCTGATGATGAGGTTCTGGTGGCGCCGCGGGCACCCGCCGCCCGGGCTGCCGGCGGCCGCGGGCGCCGTCGCACGAGGGCTATCCGTGCCCGTGCATCTGCTGCTGTATGTGCTGCTGTTCGCTACCCCGATCCTCGGCATCATTACTTTCATCTGGCACGGGCGGGTGTTCGACTTCGGCCTGTTCAGGGTGGATCCCGGCATCGCAAAGAACCGCGCGATCTTCCACCCGACCGAGGACATCCACGGCTATCTGGCGTATGCGCTGTTTACGCTGGTCGGCGTGCACGTCCTGGCCGCGCTCTGGCACCAGTTCGTAAGGCGCGACGGCTTGCTGTCGCGCATGTGGCCGGCGAGGCGTGGCCAGGGCTAAGCGGGCTCGAAAACGCGCACCGTGTAGCCGGTGAAGAGCCCGCGCAGGAGCGGACGGGCGAGGGGCACCAGCCAGCCCAGCGAGCGGTAGCCCAGGGCGGCGGCGGCGATCTCGCGCGAGCAGATCTCCCGGTAGCCCGCCTGTTCGAACGGCAGCGCCGGCTGCTCCCCCGGGATCATGCTGGCGCCGAGCTGCGCAATGATGCCTTTGATGGTGCCCCCATAGCGGTCGATGAAGTCGCGAGTCATGAGGTCGGCGATGACCTGATGACGGGGGACCAGCGAGCGAAGTGTTCCCAGCGTCGCGCGCAGCGCTGCGGCGGTGAGGTACATGGTGACGCCTTCGATCACGAACACCGTCGGTGCGGAGTCCGCCACAGACTGCAGTTTCTCGCTCAGCGATTCGGACTCGAAATCGATGGCGATGCGACGCAGCGGGTTGCGCGCTGCGGCGGCCGGCAGGCGCTCGTCCTTGTAGTGAATGAGCTGCGGCTCGTCCAGCTCGAGCCACGAGCCGCCCTCGAGACGATAAGCGCGGCTGTCGAAGCCGCAGCCGATCAGCACCACGCGCAGATGCGGTTCCCTGCGCAGCCGCGCGCGCAGCAGATCGTCGATATACCGCGCCCGCCCCACATTGCTCAGATTCGGGCCGCGCTCGCTGCCGAAGCGGCTGAAGATCTCCATGCCGTGCTCATTCATGAAGAGCTTCGCGTATTGGTCCCCGCAGATCGGACGGGGACTCTCGGCATCGCGCATGCGGATGCCGCAGCAGTAGAAAGCGGTGTTGGAGATCGGCTTCAAGCCGCAGAGCCGACGGCTACATTACGCCGTCCGCGGGGCTGCCTTGATCACCAGGTACAGCATCAGCAGCATGGCCGCCAGCACGCCCGCAGCGGCGATGCCGACGAACGGTCCGATCGTCGACTCCGCGACGAAGCCGCCGAAAACCAGCAGCAGTCCAAGCGATGTGAGGAAGGCCGCGGTCTGGTGCAGGACGAACTGTACCTGTGCCACGGTCCTGCGGGGCTGCGGCAACCACAGCTTGTGGATCAGTCCGTAGAAGAAGGACACGGCAAAGCCGATCAGCAGGATGTGAGCGTGCGCCGGCATCTCGCCGTGATTGCCGCTGCCGGCCATGTAAAGCCCCAGGCACATTCCGGCCACGGCGTAGCCGAGCGCCCAGATGAGATATTTCCTGTCGAAGCCCACGTGATACCCCTCATTGGTTTTCTTCGAATGGGTCGGCGAAGGTTACCGCGCACCCGGCCGGCGCTCAATCCGTCACCCCGGGCGTCAGGACTGCGGCGTGGCGGCAGCAGGCGGCGTCGGCCAGGGAGCATCGGGCTTGCCGCCGAAGATCGCCGCCGCCGCGGCGTGCTCGAGCGTCCAGTCCTTTTGCGCGATCTCGCCCTCGAGCTGACCTGGCCCCCATCCGGCATGGCCGACGAAGATCCGCAATCCCTCCATGGGTTTCTCGCGGCGCAGCAGCTCGAGCAGCTGCTCGCGATCGGCGCTCAGGTAGACGCCGTCGCAAGTCCGGATTGCACGCCGCGGCGGCGCACTGGCGCGAAAAAGGTACCAGACGGATCCCATGTCGATGGGTCCGCCGAAGTAGACCTTGTCGTGCAGCCGCGCGAGATCTTTGAGGCCCGGAAAGAGCTTCGCCACAGTGACCGGCGTCGGTCGGTTGATGATGACGCCCACCGGAGCGGGGCCGAGGTTGTTCATGACCAGCACGACCGCGTCGGCGAAGTTGGGATCGGGCAGGCGGGCGCGCGCGACCAGCAGGATGGCGGTCAGGGGCCTGCTCCCGGCGGCGATCGCAACACGAGGAACACCGCTCTGCAGCAGGAAGGCGGCAAGCGCTCCCGCGAGGGTACAGCGAAAGGCGGTTCTCACAGCGGCGATTCTAATCCTCGCGCCAGCCGGATATGCTCCCGCCCTGTGGCGGTTGCCAGGTCATTTCAGGCGACGATCGTGCGCGACGGCGCGATGTGCTTCATTCCCGTTCCGTTCGATCCGCGCCCGGTGTTCGGCAAGATCCGCGTTCCGGTGATCGTCCGGCTCAACGGCCACAGCTATCGCAGCACCATCATGTCGGTCGGCCACGGGCCATGCATTCCGCTGCGCCGGAGCAACCGCGAGGCGGCCGGCCTCGAGGGCGGCGAGACGCTCCCCGTGACGCTCGAGCTCGACATGCAGCCGCGCGTCGTCGCGCCGCCGGCGGATCTCGTCCGTGCCCTCAAGGCCGCGCCTGCCGCGTGGCGCCGCTGGAGCGAGCTGAGCTATACCCTGCAGCGCGAGCAGGTCGCGGGGGTGGTGGGAGCGAAGAAGCCCGAGACCCGGGCGCGCCGCATCCGGGCCGCTGTGAGTCTGCTCGCAGCGCCGGGATCCGCAGCTCGCCGGCGCGCCCGCGCGTAGAGCGGCAATGAGTCTGCGAGCAGGCTGGCTATGGCGGGTCGCGCTGATCCTCGCGGCCGCGAGCGGCACGGGACAGGCGCAGGAATACACCAAACCCAGGGTCCGGGCGATCACGGCCTTCGTGCGCCTCGAGCGACAGACCGACACACAGCAGATCGGCGGCGCGCTCGAGGTGCTGCACGCGGCCAAAGCCGCTTTCGAGAGCCGCGGATACCAGGTGCAGACGCTGCGCATCGTCACTCAGCCGCTGGCACAGCTGGTGCAGGGCTTGAGCGATGAGGAGGCGCTTGCGTACCTGACGAAGTTCGACGCGGCAGCGGATCGCCAGGGCTTCAACGCAAATGTCGGGCCCGCGATGCTGCGCGATGGCGACGACCCCCGCAGCATGCGGCTGCTGCGGCGCGCGCTCGTTTCTCTGCAGCACATCAATGCCAGCTCGATCATCGCCGCCGACGATGGCATTCACTGGAAAGTGATCCGTGAGACGGCCTCGCTGGTGCACTATCTCGCGGAGAACAGCCCGCACGGGCAGGGCAATTTCAATTTCGCGGCGACCGCGATGCTCGAGCCCTACGGCCCCTTCTACCCCGGCGCTTATCACCTCGGGGCCGGACGGCAGCTGTCGATCGGGTTTCAGGGCGCCAACGTGGTGCAGGAAGTGTTCGCGCACACGCGTGGGGATTTCGCGGGGTCGGTCGCAGAGCTCACGAAGCAGCTCAGCGTGCACGCGAAGATTGCCGAGTCGATCGGAACCCAGGTCGCCGCCGCTGCGGACGGGTGGGCCTTCATGGGCGTGGATCCGACACCCGCGCCGCTCGGGGAGGTGTCCATCGGGTCGGCGATCGAGTCCTATACGGGCGCGAAGTTCGGATCGAGCGGCACGATGACGGCCGCTCTGATCATTACCACCGCCGTCAAGAGCGTGCCGGTGCGGCGGGTCGGCTATTCGGGCCTGATGGTTCCTGTCATGGAGGACAAGCGCCTCGCCGAGCGCTGGGCGGAAGGCACCTTCAACACGGACTCACTGCTCGCCTACTCGGCGGTCTGCGGGACGGGTCTCGATACGATTCCCTACCCGGGGGATATCGGCGAGGCGCAGCTGGCGCGCATCCTCGGTGATGTGGCCACCCTCGCCTGGAAGTGGCACAAGCCCCTGGCGGCGCGCCTCCAGCCGGTGAAGGGCGCGAGACCCGGCGACCGGACCGACTTCAGCAGTCAGTATCTCTTCAATACGACGGTGCGTGAGCTGCCCTGAGCGGGAGCCTGAAGGCGACGGCGGCTCAGTCGTCCTCGAGGTCCGGCACCTGCGCCTCGACCTGGCGGGCGATCGCGGCGGGATCGGCGCCCGTCACCGGGTAGGATCCGGACCAGAGCACCGAGGCGTCCTTGGCCTCGAGGAGCGACACCCTGAGGCTCTGCGCCGGCTTGTCCACCGCACCATAGAGAACGTAGCTCGCGTGGTGCTCGCGCGCGCTCCGTACCGCGGCGGCGGCATCGGGGAGCGCCGCTTCGCCCAGGCCCACGTGCCCGTGACGGGCGATGGCGATCCGGCCGTAGACTTCCGCGAAGGTCGAATCGGCGAGCCTGGCCGCCGCGGCATCGCCCGCCGGCGCGCCGAAGGGCACGGCCAGCATCGGCTGTGCGGCTTGCGCCGGGGCGGCGAGCTCGTCGGAGAATGCCTGCGCGATCTGCGCGCCGAGCTTGCCGGCGTCGGACTTGCCCGAGCTTCCCTGCCAGTCCTGCGCGATCGCTTTCAGCTTTTCGGCGTCGGCGGGCGAGAGCTTCGCGGACCGATGCTCCGAAGATGGGATGCAGCTCCTGCTGGAGAGAACCAGCACCGCGAGCCACAGGTACACGACGATCCTGATCCAGCGCGGGAAACGCCGGAAGAAGATCCAGCCGGACCGCAGCATCCAGCCGAGCACCTGAAACAGAAAGCGGATCTTCTGGCCGGGCTCCTGCCGCGGGAAATCCGGCAGACCGGGCGTGGCCGGGGGAGGGGCGCCGCCCTGCGGCCGGCGGCTCCCGGCTTTCGGCGAGGCAGGTCTCGGCGCGGAGGGCTCCGGCGCCTGGCCCGAGACCACCCGCCGGGCCAGCCCTTCGAGGGCGGCGTTCGAGTGGCCGCCGGGGACTTTCGTCCATTGCACCGAGAGGAACTTCTCCGGAACCCGCGCGCCGGCTTCGGTGGTGTTGTCGATGATCACCGGCAGCAGGAACAGATGATCGTCGGCCATGTCGAGGGTGCGCTCGACGGCGAGCCGCCATTCTCTGCGAAAATACCCTTCCGGGCGGGCCGCGGACTGTGCCGAGATGACCGGCATGAAGAAGTCGCAGGCGCGGATCTGGCGGCGGATCTTCTGGTCCCAGGCGTCGCCCCCATCGAGCGCGCTTTCGTCGTACCACACCTCGACCCCGAGCCCCTGGAGGGCCTCGCGGATGCTGCGCGCGGCCGGGCGGTCCTCGGTGGCATAACTGAGGAACACGGTCGGCGGTGGATGCGGAGGGCTCTCGGGCGCGGCGTCGGGCATGATGGCACAGGCGGAAGTCTGGCCGGCAAGGTTAGGATATTTGGGATGCAAGCAACAACAGCAAGCGGCGCCTCGGACCCGCGGCCGGCACCGGCGCCCGTCGTGACGGTCGCGGGCCTGCGCAAGACCTACGCCAACGGTCTCACCGCGCTCAGGGACATCGACCTCACCATCCAGCGCGGGGAGATCTTCGCGCTGCTCGGCCCCAATGGCGCGGGCAAGACCACGCTCATCAACATCATCTGCGGCATCGTCACGCCGAGCGCCGGTACCGTGCTGGCCGATGGTCACGACATCGTGCGTGACTACCGGGCGGCGCGCAGCCGGATCGGGCTGGTGCCGCAGGAGCTGCACACCGACGCCTTCGAGAGCGTACTCGCCACGGTCACTTTCAGCCGCGGGCTCTTCGGCCGACCCCCGAATGCCGCCTTCTGCGAGCGCGTGCTGCGCGATCTGTCGCTGTGGGACCGCAGGGACGCGAAGATCATGACGCTCTCGGGCGGGATGAAGCGGCGGGTGATGATCGCCAAAGCCCTGTCGCACGAGCCGCAAATCCTGTTCCTCGACGAGCCGACCGCGGGGGTCGACGTCGAGCTGCGCCGCGAGATGTGGCAGCTGGTGCGGCGGCTGCGCGACAGCGGCGTCACCATCATCCTCACCACGCACTACATAGAGGAAGCCGAGCAGATGGCCGACCGCATCGGCGTGATCCACAAGGGTGAGCTGATCGTGGTCGAGGACAAGGCGGTGCTCATGCGCAAGCTCGGCAAGAAGCAGCTGACCCTCAACCTGCCGCGACCCCTGGCGCAGATCCCTGAAGGGCTGGGGGGCTATGCGCTCGAGCTCAGGGACCAGGGACACACGCTGGTATTCACGTTCGACGCCCACAGCCGCGAGACCGGCATCCCGACGCTGCTCAGGCGGCTGAGCGAGATGAGCATCGAGGTCAGCGACCTGCACTCGAGCGAGAGCTCGCTCGAGGACATCTTCGTCGACCTGGTGAGCGAGCGCGCATGAACGTGCATGCGATCCGCGCGATCTATCGCTTCGAGATGGCGCGGACCTTCCGCACCCTGATGCAGAGCATTGCCGCTCCGGTGCTGTCGACGGCGCTGTACTTCGTGGTCTTCGGCGCCGCGATCGGCGCGCGCATGGGCAAGGTGGACGGCGTCGGCTACGGCTCGTTCATCGTGCCGGGCCTCATCATGCTGTCGATCCTCACCGAGAGCGTCGGCAACGCCTCCTTCGGCATCTATCTGCCGAAATGGTCGGGTACCATCTTCGAGCTGCTGTCGGCGCCGGTCTCCTATGTCGAGGTTCTCATCGGCTACGTGGGCGCTGCGGCCACCAAATCGGTGATGCTCGGGATTCTCATCCTGGCGACGGCGCGGGTGTTCGTGCCCTACGAGATCCTGCACCCGGTGTGGATGGCGGTGTTCCTCATCCTCACCGCGGTGAGCTTCAGCCTCTTTGGCTTCATCCTGGGAGTGTGGGCCGGGAGCTTCGAGCAGCTGCAGGTCGTGCCGCTCATGATTCTGACGCCGCTCACCTTTCTCGGCGGTGCGTTCTACTCCATCAGCATGCTGCCGCCGGTATGGCAGAAAATCACACTGTTCAATCCGGTCGTGTACCTGATCAGCGGCTTCCGCTGGAGCTTCTTCGGCGCCTCCGACGTGAACGTGGTGGCGAGCGCCAGCGCGATCCTCGCCTTCCTCGCGCTGTGCGTCGCGGTGGTGAGCTGGATATTCAGGACCGGCTACAAGCTCAAGAGCTGACTGGTTAGATGGGCCGAAATCGCAAGCGATTTCGGCGGACATCAGCGTCGTTGCCCTGCGCAGCGGGCGTCACCGCTGCGCGCCGAGGTCCTCGAAGCGCACGTTCTGTATCCGGTACGATTTCCAGTCCCGGTAGTCGAAGTGCCACCATTCGAATTCGTACACGGTGAAGCCCTGCGCTTCCATGTGCCGGCGCAGCAGGTCGCGCGCGGCGCGTTGCGCCGCGGTGCCGCCGGCATAGGTGGGATAGGCGCGCTCGGTGGTCTCGTCGTAGAGACTCGGCATCCCGACTTCGCGCCCGGTCTTCAGCTCGTAGAGCGTCAGGTCCACGGCACAGCCCCGGTTGTGCCGCGACCCCTGAGCGGGGTCCGCGACGAATCGGTGCAGGTCCGGCGGCACTGCATCCCAGAAGAGCCGGGTCACGTACCACGGCCGGTACGCATCGTGCACGAGGAGTCCAAAGCCTTCGGCGGCAAGCGAGCTCTCGACGCGCGCCAGCGCCTCGGCGGCCGGTCGCTGCAGGAAGGCGCGCGCCTGGCTGTAAACCGCCGTACCGAGAAGGTTGCGGGTCGAGGCGTAGCGGATATCGAGCCGGATCGTCGGGTCGAGAGAGGTCAGCTCGACGAGATCCGGCGCGCGGAACTCGCCGCTCTCGACGGGGGGCGTCGCCGCGAGCGCCGCGGGCAGGAGCTCGGCGACCGGCCGCACCGGCCGTACGTGATAGACGCCGTCCGTCGTCGCGAGCTGCGCGCAGCCGGCGAGCGCGAGCGCACACAGCCAGGGAGCGGCGCGGCTCATTCCCGGTCCGCGTAAGCCCGGATCAGATCGTTGAGGAAGTCGCGTCCGACATAAAGGGCCCGGACGCTGCGGCGCTCATTGAGGCCGTGGGCACCGTTGCCGTCCGGATCGCCCCACAGGCCCGGCACCCCGTAGACGGGAATCCCAATGGCTTCGAGGTAGATACCGTCGGTCGCGCCCGTCGACATGGTGGGAACGAGCGGCACGCCGGGGAAATAGCGCGCCACCAGTTTCTCCGCCGGAATCATTATTTTCGGATCGAGAGGCGGCGGCTGGGCGATCGGCCCGCGCGGGTGGTCGGCGGTCAGGGCGATGCGCGGATCGGCGATCGCGGCCACCAGGGCCGCGCGCGTCCCTGCGACAGTCTCGCCGGGAAAGATGCGGCAGTTGATGTTCGCGGTCGCGCGCTGCGGCAGGGCGTTCTCGGCGTGGCCGCCGGAGAGCAGCGTCGCCACGCAGGTGGTGCGCAGCATGCTGTGGTACGAGCGATCGCGCGAGACCACGGCTTCGGCCGCATGGTCATCGGGATTCCTGGCGAGCGCCACCATGGCGCGCCCGAGCTCGTCGTCGCGCGCCGCTCCGGCCCTGGCGAAGAATGCGCGCGTGGTTGCGGTGAATCTCACCGGGAACTCGTAGTCGCGCACCCTGTTCAGTGCATCGGCGAGCTCGTAGATGGCGTTGTCGCGGACCGGTGTCGAGCTGTGCCCGCCCGGGTTGGTGGCCACGAGGAGGTAGTTCTGGGACGCCTTCTCACCAACCTGCATCGACTCGACCACGAGCTTGCCGTGCCCGTCGGTGCGGCCACCGCCCCCCTCATTCAGGGCGAAGGCTGCGGAGATCAGCTGCGGCTTGTTGGTCGCCAGCCAGTTGGCGCCGTTGAAGGCGCCCGTGGTCTCCTCGCCGCAGGTGAGCGCCATCTTGATGGTGCGCTTAGGGTGGTAGCGCTGTTGCCTGAAGCGCATCATGGCGTCGACCCAGACCGCATCCATACCCTTCATGTCGGCGGTGCCGCGTCCGTAGAAGTAGCCGTTTTCCTCGATCAGCGTGAAGGGATCACGGGTCCAGTCGGCCCGCTTCGCCTCGACGACGTCCAGATGACCGAGCAACAGCAGGGGCTGCGCGTGCCTCGAGCTGCCGGCGAGCACGGCGACTACGCCGCCCTCCTGCGGGTGATCCGCAACGGAGAAGAGAGTGATCTCGTGGTCGCCGAAGCCGGCCGAGCGCAGGTGCGCTGCGATGCGCTCGGCGAGCAGCGTGCAGCTGCCATCCGAGAGCTCGGTGTTGGTCTCGACCAGTTCCTTGAACAGGGCACGGAATGCCAGCTGGTCGGGGCGCAGCGGCCCCATCGGCGCCTCCTGCGCGGATGCCGCCGCCTGCAGCAGCCACATCAGTGCCAGTGTCGCAGCGACGCGTATCGACATGGACATGAACCTCCTGCCTCCGTCAGTGGCGCGCTACTGTAGCGGATCGGGCGACGTCATTTTCATCTGCCGTGCCGGCGAGCCTCCGATAATATCGGGGCACCACCGCCAGGGGGCCGATGAGCTCAAGTGCTTCACTGATCGCAGTCAGCGCCGCCGACATCCTGCGGCTTCTTGCGCCGGCGGAGACCGTAGGGCTGGTCGAGGCGGCGGCGCTTGCGGCCGGGCGCGAGGGCTGCATCGTGCCGGCGCGCCAGCACATCCGCTGGCCCGGCGGCACCTTGCTCACGATGCCCGCGATCGCGCCTGACGCCATGTCGGTCAAGCTGGTCTCCGTCGTGCCGGGCAACGCCGCGCGCGCGCTTCCCGTGACGAATGGACTCCTGGTCCTGAGCGATTCCGAGACGGGGCTGCCGCGCGCGCTCCTCGACGCGGCGGCGCTCACGGCGGTGAGGACGGGCGCCGTGGGCGCGCTGGGAGTGAAGTACCTGACGCCGCCCGCTACACCTTCGCTCGGGGTCGTGGGCACCGGGGTCCAGGGCGCCTGGGTTGCCATCTCGGCCTGCGCCGTTCGGCCGATCCGCACGGTGTTCGCCGTACGACGCTCAGCCGCGAGTTTTGCGTCCTTTGAGAAAGCGCTGGCCGAGCGGGCGGCCGGGGTGCGTGTGGTGGCGTGTGCGAATGCCGCCGAGCTCCTCGAGCGCACCGGCGTAATCGTGACGGCAACCACTTCCGCCGCGCCGGTGCTGCCCGACACGCCGTCTCTGCTCGAGGGCCGGCACTTCGTTGCGATGGGTTCCTACGAGCGCCACATGCGCGAGCTTCCCGACGGGGTGTTCCGCCTCGCGGGCCATCTGGTGCTCGACTCGGAGTTCGCGCGTCATGAGGTCGGGGAGGCGGTGCATTCCGTGGAGCAGCGCCTCATCCCGGAGGCGAACGTGTTCACCATCGGCGAGCTCGCAGCCGGGAAGCGCACGCTCGACATCACCCGTACGACCGCTTACAAGTCGGCCGGGATGGCGTTGTTCGACCTGTACGTCGCGCGGGCGCTGCATGCAGCGGCGCTGCGGCGCGGCGTGGGACAGGAGGTCGTCTTATGACCCGTGCACTCGTCACCGGGGCTTCCGGCGGTATCGGCGCAGCCATCGCGAAGTCGCTGGCCGCACGCGGCCTGACGCTGCTTCTGCACTACCAGTCCGCGCGCGCGGCCGCGGAGGCCGTCCTGCGCTCGCTGCCGGGCGAAGGCCATGCACTGGTCCAGGCCGATCTCGGCGATCCGGCATCCGTGGAACGGCTGTGGCACGCCAGCGCCGCGCAGCAGCCGATCGATGCGCTGGTGAACAACGCCGGCATCTTCCCCGACCACCCACCGCTCGCGACGGACTATGCCGCGTGGACCGCCGCCTGGCAGCGCACGCTCGCTGCCAACCTCACCGGCGCGGCCCATCTCTCCTATTTCGCCGCCCGAGCCATGGCACAGCGCTCCGGTGGCAGGATCGTGAGCGTCTCATCGCGCGCAGCGTTTCGCGGCGAGCCGGCGGCGCCCGCCTATGCCGCGAGCAAGGCCGGGCTGAATGCCTTCACCCAGTCGATGGCCAGGGCCCTCGCCGGAAACGGTGTCTATCTCTACGTGGTCGCGCCCGGCTGGGTATCGACGGCGAGAGTGGCGAGCAGGGTGAAGGAGCCGGATGTGATCGCCGATCAACCGCTGGGGCGCGTGGCGACGCCCGAAGAGGTGGCGCAGGTCGTCACCTTCTGCGCGCTCGATGCGCCGCCGAGCATGACCGGCGCGATTCTCGATGTGAACGGAGCGAGTTATCTACGTTAATTGGCGAAAATCGCCTGACGGCGATTTTCGCAGACATTACTCCGTCGATCGCAGGCAAAGAGCGTGGTCTTTGCCTGCTGCGCAAGCACTCCAGTCCTCACCAGCGATTTCAGCAGACATTACTCCGTGGGCCGCCGGCAAAAAGCGGGGCCTGATGCGCAGCAGTTGCAGCCACCTCTGCCAGCCGAGCACTCCGTAGCAGGGTTAGCGCACGGGTTTTTTGCCGGCTGTGCATCAGGGGGCGATTTTCGCAGACATTACTCCGTGTGGCTGGTGCGGCGGATGAAGTCCGCGACGTTGTCGTGCAGCTGCTTGAGCGAACTCTCCTTGGCATAGACCATGTGCCCGGAGTCGTAGAAGCGGAACTCGATGTTGCCGACGAGGCTCTGCGGAATCGGCAGGTGCTGCATCTCGTAGACGCCCTGGAAGAACGGCGTGGCGAGATCGAAGTACCCGGCGTTCAGCTGCACCTTGAGGTTGGGGTTGCGCTTCATCGCATCGGCGAGGTCGGGCATGACGTTGGCCGCCTGCCGCGCCGACAGCGGCGCACCGCTCTGTCCCGGCAGCTGATGGGCGAAGTTCCAGGTGCGGAAGGTCTGGATGCTGGGATGGAACTCCTGGTTCATTCCGTAGTGCAGCTCCTTGCGGGCGTAATCGTTGAACGCCGCCACGTAGGCCGAGCCGATCGAAGCGGATTGCGGGTCGTAGTCGGCGCGCTGGCTGAGCGGATCGATGTCCGGTCCTGAGAAACGGGTATCGAGTCGCCCGGTGGTGATAGCGCCATCGGCCTGCAGGTTCTGGCGGAACTCGCCGCCGTCGATGCGCAGATCGGCCCTGAGGATGTACTCGACCGGGAGCCCGGTGTACTCGTGGAGCTTGCCGGCGATGGCGGCACGCTCGCTTGCCGCCAGCGAGGAGCCGGCCGCCAGTGCCCGCGCGTAGTCGCCCATCGCGAACTGCTCGACCTCGGCGATGAAGGCCTCGAGATTCGGATGCTGGCCCGGCAGCTTCTTGTGATACCACGCCGTCGCGGCGTAGGTCGGCAGCGCGGTCTGGTACGGCAGGTCGATGCCCGGATTGCCGGTGGGGCGATCCGGGCTCAGATCGAAGTTGAGGATCTGCGACAGCAGGATGATGCCGTTGAGGTCCACCGAGCGCTCCGAGGCGAGATAACGCGCCACGACCGCCGAGCGCGGCGTGCCGTAGCTCTCGCCGAACAGATACTTGGGCGAGTTCCAGCGGCCGTACCTGGTGAAGAACTCGGTGATGAACTGAGTGAAGGCGTAGGCATCGGCATCGACGCCGAAGAACTCCTTCTCCTTGTCTTTGCCGGCGATACGGCTGAAGCCCGTGCCGGGCGCGTCGATGAACACGAGGTCACTGGCATCGAGCAGGCTCTCGGCGTTGTTGACCAGCGCATAGGGCGCCGGCGGAGTGTGCGTGTCGGTCGAGGTAACGACACGGCGCGGCCCGAAAGCGCCCATGTGAAGCCACAGGGTCGCCGAGCCGGGGCCGCCGTTGTAAAGGAATGTAACGGGGCGTCCCGTGCCCCCGTCTTTCTTGAAGTAAGCCACGTAGAACATGGACGCAACAGCCGTGGGGTTGTGCTCCGCGCCTTCCTCGCCTCCCTTGGCATGCGGGTCGGTCGGCACATCGTCCCAGCCGCGCGGATGAACGATGATCGTGCCTGCGATTGCCTGGTAGGCGATCGCCCGACCGCCGATGGTGACGCTGCCGTTGCTCGCCACCGCTTCGCTCTTGAAAGGCTCGAATTTGTGGCTTTCCGCCTTTTCCGTCTTCTCCGGCTCCTCGGGTGCGGCGGCGAGCGCGACACCGAATGCGAATGTCGCGAGCAGCGTCAGGCAGCTCTTCAGATGGCAGCGGCTCATGGCACAGTCCTTGGCAGTTCGACCTGTGAAGGTCGCGCAGTTTAGCGGAGGCGCCTCAAAGGCGCATCAGCCATGGCTGTTTGCCGCCGGCTCCTGCGAGCGGGCGCCGACGACCACCGCGTAGACCGCCGCCAGAGTCATGACGACTGTCTGGTCGCAGCTCACCGTGACCGTGATCTCGATGCGGCCACGGCCGCCGCGCGCGAGCATCCGGGCGAGCTTCTCCCGCTGAATGTGCGCAGGCTCGAGTGCGGTGGCGCGGAAGCGCCCGCGCGCAGGCGCGAGGAACTGCGCCTTCGCGGCCTGCAGCATCACCTCGGCTGCGACCGGCTGCGCGGCGCACCAGCGCATCACATGCGCCCAGCCGGCGAGCGCCGCCACCGAGAAAAGACTTCCGGCAAAGGCGGTTCCCTTGTCGTTGACATTGGGCTCGAGAGGCGCCGCGACGATCACCGGCTCGGCGGATTCGACCTCGAGCCCGAGGGCTCGCACCGGTGCGATGCGCGCACTCAGGTAAGCCTGCAGGCCCGCACTGTCGAGTGGTCTGGGCATGCCGCGCCTGAGCCGGTCCTAAGTGCCGGGTTTGAGGTAGCGGTCGAACCAGCCGACCAGCCGTGTCATGACATCTGCCTGGTCCTCGCGCTTGAAGAACAGGTGCCCCTCGTCCGGATAGACCACGAACTCGGTCGGCACTCCGAGCCGCTTGAGCGCGTTCCAGTACTCGTACGACTGAGTGATCGGTACCTCGGCATCGCGATCCCCGCCGACCAGCAGCGTGGGTGTATGGACGCTCTTGATGAAGGCGATGGGCGAGCTGCGCTCGTAGACCTTCGGGTCGTCGTACACGGAGGCGCCGAAGAACGGGATCATCCAGGTGTCGATGTTGTTGGTACCGTAGTAGCTCAGCCAGTCGGAGAGCCCGGCGCCGGCTGCCGCCGCGCGGAAACGCTGGGTCTGCGTCACCGCCCACATCGTCATGTATCCGCCGTAGCTCCAACCAGCGATGCCGATGCGCGCGGGATCGACCGGCGCGCTCTTCAGCACCGTGTCGACGCCGGCGAGGATGTCGCGCAGGTCGCCGTAGCCGAAGTCCCGGACGTTGGCGCGCGTGAACGCCTCGCCCTGGCCGTAGCTGCCGCGCGGGTTGGGTTCGAAGACATAGTAACCCTCGCTCGCGAGCACCGCGTCAAAGGACTCCGGGCTGGACGGAAACACCGGATAGTGGGCGTGCGAGGGGCCGCCGTGCACCAGCACGACCATGGGATAGGTCTTGCCGGGCTCGACCGCGGCGGGCTCGATCAGCATCCCCTGCACGTCGAAACGGTCGCTCTTCCAGTGAAGGTTGGTTGCGCGGCCGGTGATCGGCTTTACGGCGGCGTTGCCGTGGGTAATCGCCCGCCACTTTCCCGGCGGCCCGGTCGCCACTTCCGGAGGCGAGGTGTACGACTGGCGAATGACCGCCGAGAAGGTCCCGTCCTTCGAGAGGGAAATGCCGGCATCGCCGGGCGTGAAGCCGGACACGTTGTTCGCCCAGATCATCTCCGGCGCGCGCCACAGCTCCCGCTGCGCCGGGGTGTCGACGTCGATCGCGGCGAGCACTTCTTCCCCCGCCGCAAACTCGGTCGCAATGAGGCGCGTCGACGAGCCGTTCCAGGTGATGGTGTGGACCGAGGCGGCGAGACCCGGGGTGACATCGAGCGGCGATCCGCCGGCGGCACTCATCAGGAACACATCGCCGCCGGTGATCGTCTCATCGCTCATGATGCCGCCGATCCAGGCGATGCGCCGGCCGTCGCCGGACCAGCGCGGCGAGGCGATCTGCTCCTTCGGCCTCGCGAGCGCAGTCACCGCGCCGCTCTCCGCATCGAGGAGGTCGATCCCGGCGATCCACCAATTGTCATCGCCGGAGCCGTGCGCGCTGCTGACCACGAAGCGGCGGGCGTCGGGCGACCAGTCGAACTCGTAGATGTTGAGATCGGGCGGTCCCAGCAGGCGCAGCGCCCCGCCGTGCGCCGGGATGACCGCAAGGCGCTGCTCGTACACCGTGGAGGAGAGAACCCCGGCATCGCGCGCCAGCGGATTCAGCGGACCCGGGGTCCTGGGCGCTCCCTCTGAGTAGAGGAAGGCGATGCGCGTGCGGTCCGGGGACCAGCGCGGCGTATCGAGGGGCCCGTGCGCCTGGGTGATGATTCGCACCTCGGCGCCGGAGGCTCTCGCCACGGCGATCTGCGGCTGCTCGCCGGCATCGCTCGTGACGAAGGCGATCTCGGACCCATCGGGCGACCAGGCGGCGCCATGCTCATCGCACGCCGCGCCGGGACAGGCGGTGAGGCGGGTCGCATGGGAGCCGTCCCGCGCATCGAGAATCCACAGCGCCGAGACGTCCACCTCGGCGCCGCCGCGCTTGCCGCGCTCGAGAGTGCCATAGACGAGATGGCGGCCGTCGGGGGCCAGGGCGACCTCATTGACGGCGTGCACCGAATTGAGCGCGGCGAGCGCGCGGGTGATGACGGGGGACTGCCCGCCGGCCGACAGGGATGCGCCGAGCGCCACCAGGGCGCCGCACACGGGCGTTCTCATTTCGCCTCCGATCGGATGATCACGTCATGGAACCAGAGCTGCTTCCAGCGCTGCGCCTTGTCGGTTGCGGACAGGGTTCGCGGGGACACCGGCTGCTGTGCGCCGAACAGCCCCGGTCCTTCCACGGCGTTCACGTTGACGGTGCCATAGAGGTGGCCGCCCTCGCTGTACAGGAGGCTCACCAGTACGCCGCATCTCCTGCACAGCAGGAGCTCCGCCTGACCGCTCCCCTGGGCGTAGCGGCTGCAGTCGGCTTCGTTTCTTATGAGGATGAGGAGCGAGCCCTGCGGGTCGGAGAGGTAGGCTGCCCGATGCTTGCGGCAGAAGTCGCAGTCACACGCGCGGGGGTTGTAGCTGCCGGCACCGCGCGACAGCGTAAGCGTAATGCGGATGTTGCCGCAATGACACCCGCCGCTCAGCGTCTGCATGCAGGAACACTACGTGTGCCGTTCCGGCGGCGCAAGGCCGGCAGGGCGGACGTGCCTTTGGCACAATGTCCTCATGACAGCCACGCAGGCGGATCCGATCTCGAGGGTTCTGGACGCCGCGACCTTCGCCGCCGAACGCCACCGCGGCCAGCGCCGCAAGGGCAAGGACGCCTCGCCCTACATCAATCATCCCCTGGCCCTCGCCAGTCTGCTCGCCGCCCGCGGTGAACGTGATCCGGTGTTGCTGATGGCGGCACTGCTGCACGATACGGTAGAGGACACCGCCACCAGCTTCGAGGACATCGAGCGCGCCTTCGGTGCCGAGGTGGCGGACATCGTGCGTGAGGTGACGGACGACAAGTCGCTGCCCAAGGCCGAGCGCAAACGACTGCAGATCGAGCATGCCGCGCACTTGAGCCGGCGCGCCAAGCTGGTGAAGCTCGCCGACAAGATCTGCAACCTGCACGACATCGCCGTCTCCCCGCCCATCGACTGGTCGTTGCAGCGCAAGCGCGAGTACTTCGACTGGGCGAAGGCCGTGGTCGATCCGATGCGCGGCGTGAGCGCGGAGCTCGAGGCGCTCTTCGATCGCGAATACGCGCGCAAGCCCGCGGACGTATGATGAACGACTTCGAGGATGCGAGGGTCGCCGCCATGCCGATTTCACGGATCGCAGCCCTGCTGCTGCTCGCCTGCCTGACCGCGTCCGCCGCGGCCGTCGCCGTGCCCCCGACCATGAAGGCTGCGGCCATCGACCGAAAAGGCGGCCCCGAGGTGCTGACGCTGCACCAGCTGCCGGTGCCCAGGGTCGCGCCGGACGAAGTACTGATCGCCCTCGACAGCGCCGGCGTCGGTCCCTGGGACATCGATGTACGCGAGCGTCTCGATTACTGGAAGAGCCAGAGTTTCCCGATCGTACTGGGCGTCGACGGTGCGGGCACGGTGGCCGCGGTGGGAGCCCAGGTGCACGGCTTCAAAGTGGGCGACGCGGTCTATTCCTATGCCTGGAACAACCCCAAGGGCGGCTTCTATGCCGAATACGTCGCCGTACCGGCCAAAGGGGTTGCGCACGTTCCCTCGGGCATGAGCCTCAGGGAGGCGGGTGCGCTCGCGGTGAGCGGGCTGACCGCACTGCAGGGAGTCGATGATGCGCTGCACATCAAGGCCGGCGAGACCCTCATCATTCACGGCGCTTCGGGGGCGGTCGGCAGTCTTGCCGTGCAGTTTGCCAGACTTCGCGGGGCCAGGGTTCTGGCCACCGCGTCCGGCGAGGATGGCGTGAGCTTCGTGAAGCGTCTCGGCGCCACGGCGGCCGTCGACGGCCGGCACGGCGACATCCGCGCGAGTGCGCGCGAGTTCGCGCCCCACGGCGTGGATGCCGTACTGGCGCTCGCCGGCGGCGATGCGCTCGAGGCGTGCATCGACACGCTGCGCACGGGAGGTCGCGTGGCATTCCCGACCGGAGTGCGGCCCGAGCCCAGGGCGCGTGCGGGACTGTCCATCGCGAAATACGACGCCATCACCGGTCCCGCGGAGTATGAGCGGCTGAACGAGGCGAGCGTGCAAGCTAAGCTCGAAGTGCCGATCGCGGCCGAGTTTCCCCTCGAGGATGCAGGGAAAGCACAGCAGCGCATGGCCGCCGGGCACGTGCTCGGCAAGATCGTTCTGCGGATGGCTCGCTAAGTCTGAGGGGGCGCGCCGCCCTCGGCCCGGCGCCGCGCGACGAAGGCCTCGAGCGCCTCGCCGACCGCGGATTCCATCGGGGGCGGCTGAAAGTCAGCGAGTGTGCGCTGCCATACCTTGCAGGCGCGCTGGGTCGCCGTCTTCGCCCCATCGTCGAACCACTGTCCGTAATTGCGCCAGTCCGAGACCAGCGGACTGTAGAAGGCATCGCGGTAGCGCTGCATGGTGTGAGCCGTCGAGAAGAAGTGTCCGCCGGGCCCGACCTCGGCAACCGCCTCGATGCCGATGTCATCGCTCGAGACCGGCACGGTCTGGAAGAGCTCGGCGAACATCTGCAGCATCTCGACGTCGAGGATGAACTTCTCGTACGAGGCGGTGAGTCCGCCCTCGAGCCAGCCGGCCGCGTGCAGCACGAAATGGCAGCCGCCAAGCAGCGCCCCCCACAGGCTCATCTGTGACTCGTAGGCGGCCTGCGCGTCGGGGGCGTTGCCGGCGGTGGCGCTCGAGCAGCGCCACGGCACGCCGATGCGGCGCGCAAGCTGCCCCGCGCCGAATGCCGCCTTGGCGTACTCGGGCGTACCGAAGGCCGGAGAGCCCGACTTCATGTCGACGTTGGAGGTGAAGCTGCCGTACATCACCGGGGCGCCGGCGCGCGCGATCTGGTTGAGCGTAATGCCGAACAGCGCTTCGGCGTGTGCGAGGGTCAGGGCTCCGGCGATGGTGATCGGCGCCATCGCGCCGGCGAGCGTGAAAGGCGTGACAATCATCAACTGACCGTTGAGTGCGAATTCGATGATGCCGTCGGTCATCGGCAGGTCGAGCTGCAGCGGCGAGTTGGTATTGCAGATGCTGTAGCAGCGCGGCTCCCGGCGGAAGGTGTCGGCGTCGATGCCGTGCGCGATGCGCAGCATCGCGAAGCAGTCGTTGAGCTGTCCGACGCCGCGGCAGTAGATGTTGAGCGGTTTGTCTCCGAGGGTGAGCTGCGCCAGAGTGGTATCGAGGTGCCGCTCGTGCACCGGCACGTCGCCGGGCTCGGTCATCTGGCCGAGCACGTGTATGACGTCGAATGCCTGCGCCAGCCGCACCAGCTCGCGGTAGTCCGCCAGCGTGCCGGAGCGCTTGCCGCGCTCGAGATCGCTGGCACTCGGTGGGCCCGCAACCGGCGCGAAGATGACGTGGCGGCCGCCGACCCGACAGGTGCGCTCGGGGTTGCGCGCCACGAGATTGACCTCGCGGGGAACCGTGGTGAGCGCCGCCGCCACCAGGCCGGGATCGAGGCGCACCATCTGCGTCGCCTCATCGACCTGGGCACCGGCAGCCGCGAGCAGCGTGCGGCCGCGGGGCGAGAGCACCCGCATACCCTGCTTCTCCAGGATCCCGAGTGCCGCGAGGTGCATGCTCTCGACCTGATCGTCGGAGAAGATGCGCACCGGCTCGAACGGATTGACGAGGTGCCGATAGCGTGCGGAGCGTGGCGGATGTGCGCCGGCCGCGGCGCGCCCCGATGCGGGTCTGCGGGATGTCATGCGGGGCCACCTCCGCGCGCGATCCATTCGTTGACGAGCTGCTCGAGGAGCGTGAGCGGCATGCCGCCATTTTCCAGTATCACTGTGTGGAAGTCCTTGAGGCTGAACTTGGCTCCGAGAGCGGCCTTGGCCCGCTCTCGCAGCTCGAGGATCTTGAGCTCACCGACCTTGTAGGCGCAGGCCTGGCCGGGCATGGCCATGTAACGCTCGACCTCGGAGGTCACTTCCGCCTCGCTCATGCCGGTGGTGGCGACCATGTAGGAGATGGCCTGCTCGCGCGACCAGCTCTGCGCGTGGATACCGGTGTCGACCACGAGCCGCGCGGCGCGCAGCAGCTCCGCCTGCAGCCGCCCGAGGTTGCCCCACGGATCGTTCCTGTACATGCCTATCTCCGCGGCCAGCTGCTCGGCATAAAGCGCCCAACCCTCCGCATAGGCGCTGTAGAGCGTCAGCTGGCGGATCAGCGGCAGGTCTTTGAGGCCGAGCGCAGTCGAGATCTGCAGGTGATGGCCGGGAATGCCTTCGTGGTAGGCGAGGGTATTCATCTTCCAGGTCGCCAACTCGCTCATGTCCCGCAGGTTCGCGAAGAAGACGCCGGGACGCGAGCCGTCCATCGCAGCCTGCTGGTAATACGCTCCCGAGGTGCCTTTCTCCTGGGACTGCGGCACACGCTCGACGATCAGGCGTCTGGCGGGGAGCGTGCGGAAGTACTCCGGCATCCGCGCCGACACTTCATCGAGCAGCTTCTGGTAGCGGATGAGGGCCTGCCGGCGGCCTGCGTCGTCGTTGCCGAGCAGAAAGCGTGGGTCCCTGGCCAGCACCGCCATGCGCTCGCCCACGGTGCCGGCGGCCATCCCCTCGGTCCTGAGCAGCCCGTCCATTTCCCGGGTGACGCGCTCGACCTCGGCCAGACCGAGCGCGTGTACCTGAGCGGGCGTGTAGTCCGTGGTGGTGCTCACCTTGAGCGCTTCAGTGTAGTAAGCGGCGCCGTCGCGCAGCCGGCCGACTCCCGCGCCCTGCGCGGCAGCCGCCGGCCTGAGCGCGACGAGTGCGGCGCTCATGCGGGCATAGGCCGGGTACACCTGCGCGCGCACCGCCGCCGCAGCCTCCTCCCCGAGCTGGCGCCTGGCCGCCGCAGAAAGCGAAGGGAGCCGGTTCATGCGCTCGACGAAACTCGTGACCAGCGCGTTGTGCGCAGCATCGCCGCTCACCGTATCGCGGATGACGAGCAGGGAGCGCTCGAGGAGCGGGCCCGGCAGCACGACACCCCGCTGCGCCTGCCACTCGAGTGCAGCCGTCACCTGGTCGAGCTTCTCGCCCATGGCCTCGAGACGCTTCACATAGTTACGTGCCGTGCGGCCGTTGCCGACGATGGCCGTCGTCTGCATGAAGCTCGGCAGCTGCACCTCGACGCCGAACATGGGGCTCACCGGGTAGAGCTCATCGCCCGGCAGCCAGGTGAAGCGCTGGAACGCGAGGCCGGACTCATACTGATCGATCAGTATGTCGTAGGTGATCTGGTCCTGCCGGCTCAAAGCGGCGCGGTCGAACTGCCGCACCTCTTTCACGAAGCGCGCGAGCTGTGCATAGCCCGCATCGCGCTGCGCCAGCGTATAGGGTGCGAGCTTGTCGGAATGGTGGTCGAAGATGGAGCCGTCGATGATGCCGACCGCGGTAAAGACCTCGGGATTCCTCATCAGGAACTCGAGCGCCTGCCGGTTGGCCAGCATGTTGATCGTGAAGGGTCTGCCCCATACGGTGCGATAGGAGACAAAGGCGAGCGCGGCAATCAGGACCAGCGCGGCCCAGCCGGCAATGCGCCATCGTTTCTGCATGCGGCAATAGAGCCTCAGCCCAGGGAACAGGTCAAGCGACGAATCGGCGGCGGCGGCGGGTATAGTTGCCGCACCGCCGTCGGGCGGCTGCCGAGGAAGCCCCATGTCATCCGTCGCCAGCGTGACCGAGATCCGCCGCCAGTTTCCCGCGCTGGCGCGCACTCACAACGGCTTCCCCGTGGCCTATTTCGACGGGCCGGGAGGCACGCAGGTGCCGCGCGCGGTCGCTGACGCCGTCAACGACTACCTGCTGAACCACAACGCCAACACCCACTGGGAATTTCCCTCGAGCCGGGAGACGGACCTGGCGCTTTCCCGGGCGCGGGCGGCACTGGCCGATTTCCTCGGCGCGGCGCCCGATGAGATCGTGTTCGGCGCCAACATGACGACGCTGACCTTTCATCTCGGCCGCTCCCTCGGGAGAGGCTGGAAATCCGGCGACATCGTGGTGGTCACGGAGCTCGATCACCATGCCAACTCCGACCCCTGGCGCCAGCTCGCGCGCGAACGCGGTCTCGAGGTGCGCACCATCCGCATGCGGCGCGAGGACGGGCGGCTCGATGCCGACGACGCGGCCGCCAAGCTCACCCCGGGCGTGAAACTCCTGGCGCTCGGCGCCGCATCCAACGCTCTCGGCACGATCAACGACGTGGCTGCGCTGACTGAGCGGGCGCATGCCATCGGCGCGCAGGTCTTCATCGACGGTGTGCACTACGCGAGCCATCAGCTGCCGGACGTGCGCGCCTGGGACTGCGACTATTTCGTCTGCTCGGCCTACAAGTTCTACGGTCCGCACGTCGGAGTGCTCTGGGGCCGCCGCGAGCTGCTGGCGAAGCTCGATCCACCCAAGCTCGCCCCTGCTTCGAACCAGGCTCCGGAGCTCCTCGAGACCGGGACCCTGAACCACGAAGGCATCGTCGGGGCGGGAGCCGCCGTGGATTTTCTCGCGGCGCTGGCCGCGCCGGGCGCAGCGCGCCGCGAGCGCCTCGCGCAGGCGACACACGTCCTCCATGAGCGCGGCTCCGAGCTCCTCGGCGAGCTGTGGAACGGGCTGCGGGAAATTCCCGGGGTCGAGCTCTACGGGCCGCCACCGGGGAGCGCACGCACCGCCACCCTCTCCTTCAGCGTGCGCGGACACGAGAGCACCGCGGTCGCCCGCTCGCTGAGTGAGCGCGGCGTGTTCGTGTCCAACGGAGACTTTTACGCCACCACCGCGGTGCGCGTCCTCGGCCACGAGCGCGACGGTCTGGTGCGCGCCGGCTGCGCCGCCTATACGACGAGCGAGGAAGTCGGGCGGCTGCTGGAGGGCGTCCGTCGCCTCGCGGGAAACGCCTGAACCCACGGGCCCGGCATCGAGCCGGGCCCGTGCCAACCGCCGCGCCCTGCCGGCTATCTGTGCCTGTTGGCGGCCTCGGCCGCCATCTTCAGCTCGTTGTTGACCTGATCGAGCAGCTCTTTGGCCTTGGCAGCATGACCGTCCATGTCCCACTCGTTCGCCTTCTGGGCGGCAGCGACCCTCTCCCATGCATCGCGCGATAGGCGCTGGGCGGCGGCCAGGTTCGGATGCTTCCGGCCGATGTCCTCCACCGGCGGAGCGGCGAGTGCGCTACCTGCCAGCAGCAGCACAGCGGAGCACAGTATCAATTTGCCTCTCATGGCGACTCCCTAGGTTGAAGCGTTGGACTCGAGCGGCGCCCCGGCGGTGAGCCGGGGGCGCGCGCAGTGTCGTCCCGGCGACGGGGGGATTGCAAGGCGCGGGCAACCCGCTGCCGACACGCGGCAGCCGTTTCTGGGCGCGCTGTCACAATGCACAGCTTGAGCCTCCCGGATGGTGCACAGGCCGTGGTACCTTCGAGGCCGGCACTTTGGTTATCTTTGTATATAAGGAGTGAGGGAGCGGATGCCGAGCAGAGTTCCGCAGGGCCAGCAGCGCGGTTGGATCATCGCGATCGGTGGCGCGGAGAACAAGGAGAACGACCGTCGCATCCTCGAGCGCTTCGTGAACGCAGCGGGGGGCGATCGCGCGGATATCGTCGTGATCCCGACCGCGAGCCGTATGCACGAGACCGGCTCCCGCTACGAAAGGCTCTTCAGCGAGATCGGCACCGCCCGCGTGTCGGTCATGGATTTCGACACTCGCCGCGATTGTCATGAGGCGGGCCGTCTCACCCGGCTCGAGCAGGCGAGTGGCATCTTCTTTACCGGCGGCAATCAGCTGCGCCTCACGACACTGCTCGGCGGCACCCCGGTCGCCAAGCTCATTCGCGCCGCCAATGCCCGCGGCGTGACCGTCGGCGGGACCAGCGCCGGGGCCAGCATTCTTTCCGAGCACATGATCGCCGCAGGCGATGAGGGCTCGAGCGTGGTGGCAGGGAGCGTGCGCCTCGCCCCTGGCCTGGGGCTCACCAATCGCTTCATCATCGATCAGCATTTCCGCCAGCGCGACCGTTTGGGGAGGCTCCTGACCGCGCTCGCCTATAACCCCTTCGCGGTCGGCATCGGGCTTGACGAGGATACAGCCGCCCTCATCGCCCCCGACGAGACCGTCGAGGTGGAGGGGAGCGGGGGCGTGACCATCGTGGATGCCTCCGAGGTGAGCTATTCCTCGATCGACAGCGTCGAGGAAGGGCAGCCGGCCTGCGTCCTGGGGCTGAAGCTTCACATCCTGGTTGCCGGCGCTACCTTCAATCTGCACACGCGGGCCGCGCGCGCGGGTGCGTTGAGAAAATCGAAGGAGTGACCCAAACTCGAGCGTCTGTCTCCGCCTGGTCCGGTTGCCTGAACAAAACTACGACTCCGAGCAACACCCATGCGCATCCTGGATCGTTCCGTGTACGTCGGTCCGTCGCTGTACGCACGCTTTCCCGTCATCCGCCTCGAGCTCGAGCTCGGTGAGCTCGAGGCCTGGCCCACGGGCCGCTTAGGTCCCGCCTTCGTCGAGGCGCTCGCCGCAGCACTTCCGGGCCTGGCCGAGCACGGCTGCTCCTACCGCGAGCCCGGTGGGTTCTTCCGCCGCATGCGCGAGGGGGAGGGCACCTGGCTAGGTCACGTGCTCGAGCACGTCGCCATCGAGCTGCAGAACATCGCCGGCGAGGCGGTTACCTTCGGCAAGACCCGCAGCGCCGGCGCCGCGGGCGTCTACACGGTGGTCTACGAGTACGCACAGCGCGATGAGGGCTGTGCCGCCGGGGAGCTGGGGCTGCGCCTGCTTTGCTCGCTGCTGCCGGATGCGATCCGTCCCGCCGACTCCGTGCCCCCCGGCTGGAGCTGGCCGGAGGCACGCGACCAGTTCATCCGCTTCGCGCAGCGCCGGGCGCTCGGCCCCTCGACGCACTCGCTGGTGCGCGCCGCCGAGGCCCGCGGGATTCCCTGGCTGCGTCTCAACGAGCAGTCGCTGATCCAGCTCGGCCACGGCAAGTACCAGCAGCGCATTCAGGCCACCGTCACCGGGCGCACTCCGCACATCGCCGTGGAGCTCGCCTCGGATAAGGAAGAGACCAACAAGATTCTCGCAGGCCTGGGTCTGCCGGTTCCCAAACAGGAGCTGGTGCAGAGCGAGACGGCCGCGGTGCGCGCCGCACGCCGCATGGGCTTCCCGGTGGTAACCAAGCCCTACAACGGCAATCACGGCCGCGGCATCTCCATCCGTCTCACCTCGGATGAGGAGGTGGCGCAGGGCTTCAAGGTGGCGCGTGAGCACTCGCGCTCGGTGATCGTCGAGACCTTTCTCGAGGGCGAGGATCACCGCCTGCTGGTGGTGAACGGCGAGCTGGTGGCGGCGACCCGCCGCACGCCCGGCCACGTCGTGGGCGACGGCGAGCGCACCGTGGCCGAGCTCATCGATATAGTCAATCAGGATCCGCGGCGCGGGGTGGGCCACGAGAAGGTGCTGACGCGCCTCGAGCTCGATGCCCAGGCGCAGCAGATGCTCGAGCGGGCGCAGCTCACGGCGCAGTCGGTGCCGGCACGCGGGCAGGTCGTGTACCTGCGCTCCACCGCCAATCTCTCAACCGGAGGCACCGCCACCGACGTCACCGACGTCATCCACCCTGACAACCGCGAGATGGCCGAGCGCGCCGTGCGCGCGGTCGGGCTCGACGTCGGCGGTGTCGACTTCCTTTCCAGGAACATCACCGAGAGCTACCGCAAGATCGGCGGCGGCATTTGCGAGGTCAACGCCGCGCCGGGCTTCCGCATGCACGTGGCTCCGAGCGAGGGCACGCCGCGCGACGTCGCCACGCCGGTCATCGAGATGCTGTTCCCGCCGGGTGCGGCGGCGCGCGTGCCGATCGCGGCGATCACCGGGACCAACGGCAAGACGACCACCGCACGTATGCTCTCGCACATTGCCAAGATGGCCGGCTACACCCCGGGACTCACCACCACCGACGGCGTCTACATCGACGGGCAGCGCACCGTGGCGGGCGACATGACGGGGCCCGTGTCGGCGCGCATGGTGCTCGCCGATCCGCAGATCGACATCGCGGTGCTCGAGACTGCGCGCGGCGGGTTGCTGCGCGCCGGCATGGGCGTCAACGAAGTCAACGTCGGCGCCGTGATCAACGTGCAGCCGGACCATCTGGGGCTGAAGGGCATCGACACCCTCGAGCAGCTGGCCGAGGTCAAGCGCATCGTGATCGAGGTGGCCACCGATTGTGCCGTGCTCAACGCCGACGATCCGCTGGTGATGAAGATGTCCGGCTACACCGAGGCGAAGCACATCTGCTACGTCACCATGAATCCGCAGCACGCGCTGGTGCGCGAGCACATCCGCGCGGGGGCGCGCGCCTGTGCGCTGGAGGCCGGCGTCAACGGCCAGATGATCACCCTCTACGACCGCGGCGGGCACATTCCGCTGCTCTGGACCCACCTGATACCCGCGACGCTCGAGGGCCGCGCCATCCACAACGTGCAGAACGCCATGTTCGCGGCGGCCATGGCGTTCTCGCTCGGCATGAAGCTGGATGCCATCCGCCAGGGCCTGCGCACTTTCGACTCGACCTTCTTCCAGGCGCCCGGACGCATGAACGTCTTCAACGAGCACCCCTTCAAAGTGCTGTTCGACTACGGCCACAATGCTCATGCCGTGGGCGTGATGGCAGACCTGGCACAGCGCCTCGACGTGCCGGGCCGGCGCATCGTGGTGCTCGCCGGGCCCGGCGACCGGCGCGACGAGGACCTCATTGCCATCGCGCGTGCCGCCGCCGGCCGCTTCGATCACTACATCTGCCGCCGCGATGACTCCCTGCGCGAGCGCGCACCCGATGAGGTGCCGCGCATGCAGGCGGCCGCACTGCGCGCGGCCGGAGTCGGCGAAGAGGCGATCTCGATCATTCCCGACGAGCAGGAAGCGATCGAGGCGGCGCTCAACATGGGCCAGCCCGGAGACCTGCTGCTCATCTTCGCCGATCAGCTGACGCGCTCGTGGAAGCAGATCACCAAGTTCAAGCCGCCGGGGGCTGCGCCAGCGGCGCGCGACGCAGGGCGCGAGCGCGCGGCGCCGGTCGCGGACGCACGCCGTGGCGAGGACGGGCATTTCGTCTCCGGATTCGGCGGCGACGGCGCCGGCCGCGCGGGAGAGGCCGCCTCCGGCGCGGCGACCCTCGAGGGCCTGATCCGCGACGAGCGCGGCGTGCGCTTCGCGCCGGAGGCCGACGACTGAGCGCGGTGCTGCCGTTCCACGCCTCGCGGCGCCTCATCGGCGCCAATCTGTTCTTCGCCTCCACCGGCGCGGTGCTCGAGACACAGGGCGTGACGGTGGGGGAGCCGCTGCTCGCCGGCTGGCATGCGCGCGCGCAGCGCGCGCGCTCGCGCCTCGGCTGGAGCATGCCGGCCGCAGTCGCGCGTCGCCACGGCGGTGGCGCCTCTCTGGCACTCGCCGCGCCCTGCGATCAGCTGATGCTGGCGACGGAGGTCAACGAGTGGGCACTGTGCGCCGCCTTGAGCGAAGGCGATTGCGCGCGGGCAACGCAGCTCGAGCAGCTGCTGCTCGCGGCCGCGCTCGAATCCGCAACCGACCTCGCCGCGGTGCTGCCGCCCGTGCTGGAGGAAGCCGCGGCCTTCGCGCGCTTCGCACAGCTCGCCGCCCGCGAGTCGCGTGCCGGTCTGATGGCGGTGCTGGCGGGCGCGGCCGCCCGCGGTCTGCCGCATCTTCTCGATGACGAAGTCCTGACGCTGGGCGCCGGAGCGGGTGCGCGCGACTTCGGGCTCGGCGAGCTGCCGCCCGCCGCGGCGATCCCCTGGCAGCAGCTCGGCGACATACCGACGGCGCTGGTCACCGGCTCAAACGGCAAGACCACTACCGTGCGGCTGCTCGCCGCGTGCGCGCGCGCCCAGGGCTGGCCGACCGCGTACTGCTGCACCGATGGCGTTTTTCTCGACCGCGAGCGGCTCGCGGAGGGCGACTACTCGGGACCGGCGGGCGCCCGCATGGCACTGCGCGAGCGGCGCGCGCATGCCGCGGTGCTCGAGACGGCGCGCGGCGGGATCCTGCGCCGCGGGCTCGCGGCCTCGAGCGCGGACGTCGCGGTGGTGACCAACATCAGCGCCGACCACTTCGGCGAGTACGGCGTCGAAACGCTCGAGGCGCTCGCCGACGTCAAGCTCACAGTTGCCGCCGTGGTGGCCCGCGACGGATTGCTGGTGCTCAATGCCGACGATCCGCTGCTGGTCGAGCGCTCGGGCCGCCTGCGGGACCGCTTCGGCCATTGCCCGCCGATCGGCTGGTTCGCGCTCGACGACACCGCGGCGCCGCTGGTCGCGCATCGTGCCCGCGGCGGCGCCACCTGCGGGGTACGCGAGGGGCGTCTGCTCCTGACGCGCGCGGGCTCGGGCTACGATCTGGGCGCGATCGCCGGCATGCCGCTGACGGTTGCGGGCAGCGCCTCCTACAACGTCGCCAACCTGGCGGCGACGGCGCTGGCGGCCGTGGCTCTCGGCGTCGCGCCGCAACGGGTTGGCGGGGTATTCGCGCACTTCGGGGCCGAGGCGGACGACAATGCCGGTCGCCTGATGCGCTTCGAGCGCGGCGGCGTGCAGATCCTCATCGACTACGCGCACAATCCCGCGGGCCTGCGCGGGCTGCTCACCGTAGCCGAGCATCTGCGCCGCGGCTCCGGAAGACTTGGGCTGCTCCTGGGTCACGCCGGCAACCGCCAGGACCGCGAGATCGAGGCGCTGGCGCGCGCCGCCGCAGGATTTCACCCGGCGCTCGTCGTCATCAAGGAGAACGAGGGACACTTGCGCGGGCGTGCAGCGGGCGAGGTCCCGCGCATCCTGCGCGCGGAGCTGTTGCGCCTGGGTTTCACGGAGGCCTCGCTCCCCATGTGTCCGAGCGAGCTCGAGGCGGCGCGCTACGCGCTCGCCTGGGCGCAGCCCGGGGACGTGCTGGCACTGCCGGTGCACGCAGCGGCCGCGCGCGCGGCGGTGCTCGAGCTGCTCAGTGCGGCGCGATGAGCGTGCTATAGCCGTTCCAGATGATCTCGATGCCGATGCACATGAGGATGAACGCCGAGAGCCGCACCAGCACCTCGAGGCCGGTCGCGCCGAGCAGCCGACCGATCGTCTCCGCGAAGCGGTAGGCGAGATAGATACTGAGGCCGATCGCGACCACGCCCGCGACGGCACCGAGGGCGTGCTCGGCCAGCTGCGGTACCGGCGGGAGGCCCGCGGGCTTGCGGCTGCCGATGGTGATCGCGACCGACATCGAGCCAGGACCTACGGTGAGCGGCATGGTGAGAGGATAGAAGCTGCCCACCTTGCGGCCGGCAGCTCCCTGCTTGCCGTAGATGTCGTGCTCGGACCACTGCTCGGCGCTCAGGAGCTTCCAGCCCAGCGCCGTCACCACCAGTCCCCCGGCGATCCGCACCACCGGCAGCTCGATGCCGAAGATCCCGAGCAGCCACGGCCCGAGCGTCATCGAGCCGAGCAGCAGCGCGAAGCCGTTGACGGCGGCCTTGCGTGCCAGCAGCCGCCGCTCGGCGGCGGTGAGGCCCGCCGTCAGTCCCAGGAAGAACGGCGCCGACTCGATCGGGTTGACGATCGGAAAGAGTCCCGCAAAGGTCAGAAGGAATGCGCTGACGACGCCGCTCATGGATGCATATACCATCTGCAGCAGGAGAGCCGGACGCAGTATGAATGGCAAAACCTGCCTCGTCACCGGTGCGACGCGCGGCATCGGACTCGCGACTGCACGGGCCCTCGCGGCGCGCGGAGCCACGGTGCTGCTGCATGGGCGGGATGCACAGCTGGGTGAGGCCGTTACGGCAGCCCTCAGCCGGGAGACCGGCAACGGCGCGCTGCGCTTCGTGCGGGCCGACTTCATGCATCTCGACGAGGTGCGCGACCTCGCCGCGCAGCTCGCGCGGTTGCCGCGCCTCGATGTCCTCATCAACAACGCCGGCCTCATGGAGGGCGCGCGCCGCACGCGGCGCTGCACCGCGGAGGGTTATGACGCCACCTTCGCCGTCAATCACCTCGCGCCCTTTCTCCTGACCAGCCTGCTCCTCCCTGCGCTCACACGCTCGAAGGCGCGCGTGGTCGTGGTCGCCTCCGAGGCGCACCGGCGTGCGCAGCTCGATTTCGGCGACCTGATGAATGCCCGCGTCTCGTTCCTGCGTGCTTACGAGCGCTCCAAGCTCGCCAACCTGCTTTTCGTGCGTGTACTGGCCCGGCGCCTCGCCGGCACCGGCGTCAGCGTGAATGCCGCGCATCCGGGCCTGGTCGCGAGCGAGCTCTTTCGCAGCTGTCCGGCGCCCCTGAGATTCGTGCTCGCCACGGTGGTGCGGCCCTTCATGCGCTCGCCGGCGCGCGGCGCCGAAACCAGCGTGTATCTGGCCACGTCGCCGCAGGTCGAGGGCGCGACCGGCGGCTATTTCATCGACTGCCGCCGCGTCACCCCGAGCGCGGGCGCGCGCTGCGACGAGGCGGGCGCGCGGCTCTGGGAGGAAAGCGTGCGCCTCACCGGACTCGGCAGCGTATGAGTCGCGCCTTCACCCGCGAATCGGACGACGATCCGGCTACGCTGCCCGAGCGTTCCATGAGCCCGCATCCGAACCTGGTGACGCCGTCGGGTCTGGCAGCGCTCGAGACACAGGTACGCTCTCTCGATGCGGAGCGTCAGGCGGCACGCGCCGCGGGCGACAAGCCGCTGCTCGCGCGGATCGAGCGCGACCTGCGTTATTTCACGCAGCGGCTCGCGACGGCGCGCGTGATCGCACCCGCCGTCTCTCCCGACCGTGTACGTTTTGGCGTGCGCGTCACGCTGCGCTCCGCCGATGGCGCCGAGCAGGCGTACCGTCTGGTAGGCGAGGACGAGGCGGACGCCGCCCGCGGCCTGCTCAGCTGGGTCTCGCCCCTCGGTCAGGCGCTGCTCGGTCGGGCGGCGGGCGATACGGTGCCGTTTCAGAGCGGGGAGCTCGAGATCCTCCGCATCGGGCCCTGAGGCGGGCTCAAAAACGCCGCGACAGGTACAGGACGCCGCTCGAGATCTTGTAGAAGCTCTCCGGCCGCGGGCCGCGCAGATCGCCGGGCAGCACGTGGTCACGGGCGATGTTCTGTCCGTAGCGGAAGTCGAGTCCCAGGCTCCAGCCGCGCAACGCACCCAGAAGGTCGCGCCATTCGGCGCCGAAACCGCCGTAGACGGAGTACGCCGGGGTGGCGAGGTCGTAACGGTCGACCCCGGCGAACAGGCCGAGCGCGAAGGTATCGCCGAAGCGATGTCGGTAGTCGACCGCGCGCACGCCGATCAGCGAGTGACTCTGGACCTGATCGAGCTCGAGCCGTACACCGAGATCGTTATCGGCGGACACCGCGCGGCGAGCGCCGAGGCCGAGGTGCGGGCCGAAGCCGACGGCGCTGGTGGTGGTGGGGAGGGCGCCGTCCGGATCGGTGCGCACCTGGTTGGCGTTCACGCCGGCATCGACGAACCATTCGGCGCCGGTGCCGGGTGACAGGTCACTGTCAGTGTCGCCGTAGTCCCCCACCGCATACTCTTCCCCGGAGCGCTCCCCGCCGCCATAGCGAACGAACGCCTGAAAGCGCGTGAACGAATCACCGTCGACGTCGCGTCCGGCGGCCGCCTGTGCGCCAAGCGTCACTCCATTCCAGGGTCGCGAGTACGTCAGGCTGACGTCGTAGTAGTGGTAGTACGGGAAAGGCAGAGGCTGCCCGGGCGTGTACTGACGATGCTCACCACCCCCCGCGTAGTAAGTCTGATTGACAAGCGTGCGTGCGCGCGCCTCGAAATAGCCGCCAAAGGGTGGTTCCCACCCCAGGCGCAGCATCTGGCTGCGGGCGCCCACAGCGTCGCCGAAGTTACGGTGATCAGCGCCCCAGGTGCCGAGCACGTCACCGTAGTTAGTCATTCCGTCCTGGAAAATGAAATGCACGTACCAGATGTTTTGCCATTCCGCTGCTTCGTAGGTGGCATCGAAGCGGCCCCACAGACGCGGGAAGTCGATCCCGGCCGAGAGCGCCGCATTGCCGAGCAGATAGCTGCCTCCGTTGGAGTTATCTTCGCCCGCATACTGGAAGTAGACGGCAAAGGGCGTCTTCCCCGGGAAAATGAAACGGCTGATATACGAAGCCTCCTGATTCCCCTGTTCCTGTGACAGCCCACTCGGCTTAAAGAAGTCGCGCAACAGAAAGCGTGCCGAGCTTGGCAGTCCGCTGGCGCCTCCGTATTCCAAATTGCGGTTCATACCCAGCGACCAGCCTGCGAAGGGCTCGATCGAAAGCTGCATACTGAAGAGGTGCGGGTCGCCGCGAGTAGGCACCCCTTGATAGATGATGTTGTTGCCGGGAAGACTTGCACCGCTGTCCGCGCCCGTCTGCGCCAGCCGGCCGAGGATGAATTCGTACTGCAGGCCGAAGCGCGTGAGCGGCTCCCAGTTGGACAGCGTCACCGTGGGGAGCGTCGGACTCTCGGTGCTGAAGAGCATGCTGCCGGTGTCGGTCATCGGCGAGAGCCAGTGATCGCGG
>DASQGK010000069.1:0-20530 GCA_035632655.1 Steroidobacteraceae bacterium
AGCAGCGCGCGGATCGCGGGCCAGTGGTTCTCGAGGAGTCCGAGCGCCCTGGCCTGGCCGGCGGCGGCCAGCACGGAGAAATCCGTCGCCAGGTACTGCGCGGTGAGCTCATCGAGCCGGCCGGCGAGCACGCGCGAGCCCGGATCGGGATTGAGCACGATGCCGAGCCCCGTGGGGCGCGTCGCGATGGTGCGTACCGTGAGGTCCGGCCGCTCCCGGCGCAGCAGCAGGAGCAGCCGCCACACATCCCCGCTCCAGAATCCCGTGACCTGCTCGCGCTGCGCGGTGCGTTCGTCCAGCGGATAGCAGTCATGGATCAGGATCACGGAGGCGGGCGCGCAGGCGCGCTCGACGTTGAGGAAATCGCGCAGCGCGTACTCGAAGCGGTGCAGGCCGTCGATGAAGGCGAGCTCGACCGCGGCGCCCCCGAGCTCGGCGCTTGGTGAGAACTTCGCGAAGAAATCATCCGAGGTCTCGCGATAGATCCTGACGTTGGCAGGCGGTGCCGCAGCGAGATTCGGCTGCGGATCGATGCCCAGCACCTGCGTCCCGCGCCCGACCAGCCTGAGCGACTCACCGCGCGAGACGCCGATCTCGAGATAGGTGTGCGGGCGCAGGTATTTATGGATGCGCGCCAGCACGTGGAAGTAGTCCTCTCCGGGGAGCGCGAGCTGCGACATGAGCGTGTAGGCGCGCGAGTAGTCGGCGCAGTCGACCGCCCGGCGGCACAGAGCCAGCGCCTCCTCACGCCGCCCGAGCCAGCGCTTGAGGCGAGCGCGCCTGAACAGTGTGCGCGCGGCCCGCTGCGGGTCTGCACCTGGCGATGCGGCGTGGGAGCTCATGTCAGGTCCGGTGCGCGCCGCTGCGGCCCTGCTGCCCCTGCGCCGCATACTGCCGGGCGTACCATTGGCGGTAGTCGCCGCTCACCACGTCGCGCCACCACGCTTCGTTCTCCAGGTACCAGTGCACGGTGGCGGCGAGTCCCTGCGCGAGGCTGGTCGCAGGAGCGAAGCCGAGCCGTCGCCGGATCTTCTCCGGGTCGACCGCGTAGCGCCGGTCGTGGCCGGGCCGGTCGCGCACATGCTGGATGAGGCTGCGCGCGGTGCGCCCCTGTGCCTGGGCGCTGCGCGGGTAGCGCCCGGCGAGGGCCGGTTGGGCCGCGAATGCGCGGTCGAGGAGATCGCAGACGGTCCCGACCACCGTCAGGTTCGGATCCTGGGTCGCGCCGCCGACATTCCAGGTCTCCCCCGGCCCGGAGCGGAGCAGGATGAGCTCGAGGGCGCGGCAATGATCGTTCACGTGCAGCCAGTCGCGGATCTGCATGCCGTCGCCATAGATCGGCAGCGGCCGGCCTTCGAGAATGTTGAGGATGCAAAGCGGCAGCAGCTTCTCCGGGAACTGGTAGGGCCCGTAGTTGTTGGAACAGTTGCTGATGGTGCAGGGCAGTCCGAAGGTGTGCGCACTGGCGCGCACCAGATGATCGGCGGCCGCCTTGCTGGCCGCGTAGGGTGAATTCGGCGCGTAGGGAGTGCTCTCGGTGAAGGCCGCATCCCCCGGGGCGAGCGAGCCGTACACCTCGTCGGTCGACACGTGATGGAAACGGCAGCCGCGCCGCGCCGCATCCGCGCCCCAGGTGGCGCGCGCCGCATCGAGCAGCGACTGTGTTCCGAGCACGTTGGTGCGCAGGAATTGCGCCGCATCCTCGATGGAGCGGTCGACATGCGATTCCGCGGCGAAATTGACGATGGTGTCGATGGCTTCTTCCGCCAGCAGCGCCGCGACCCGCTCACGTTCGCCGATGTCGCCGTGCACGAAGCGCAGCTTGCCGGCCTCGATGAGCGCGCCGAGGCTGGCGAGGTTGCCGGCGTAGGTGAGTGCGTCGAGCACCACGATCCGGTCTTGCGGATGCGTCGCGCACCAGTGGTGGCAGAAGTTGGCACCGATGAAGCCGGCGCCCCCGGTGACCAGCAGTCGCTTCATGGAACGAGCCCGGCCAGTGTCGCGCGCAGCGCGGTGCGCCAATGAGGCGCCGTGATCCCCAGGAGCTTCTCCGTGGCGTGCTTGTCGAGCACGCTGTAGGCGGGGCGGGCGGCGGGCGTCGGATAGTCGGCGGTGCCGATCGGCGTCACCGGCGGCGCACCCGGCAGCAGCCCGAGACGCACGGCCTCCTCAGCCGTCGCGACCGCAAAGTCGTACCAGCTCGCGACCCCCGAGTCGCACCAGTGCCACAGTCCGGCCGCGCCGCGCATGCTGAGCGTCCACAGAACCCCCGCGAGCCCGTCCGCGTGAGTCGGCGCGCCCACCTGGTCGCTTACCACCCTGAGCTGCGGGCGGCTCTTCATGAGCTCGAGCATGCGCGCGGCGAATCCGCCGGCGCTGCTGTAGAGCCAGGAGGCCCGTACTACCGTGCCGCGCTCCGGCAGCGCGCCGAGCACCGCGCGCTCGCCCTCGAGTTTGCTGCGTCCGTAAACCGAGAGGGGGTTGGGCGCCGCGCTGGGCGCGTAGGGATGTCCCTGCCGGCCGTCGAAAACGAAATCGCTCGACACATGAGTGAGCCAGCAGCCGGCGTTCCGGCAGGCATGGGCGAGCACCCGCGGCCCCTCGGCATTGGCGCGCGCCGCCGCCTCGGCTGCGCGCTCCGCCTCGTCGACGCGCGTATAGGCCGCGGCGTTGATGACCAGCTCGGGCGCGAAGTCCGCGAACGCCGCCTCTACCGCGCCGCTGTCGGCGATGTCGAGACTGGCGTGCGAACGGGCCCGCAGCGCCACCCCCGCCGGCACCGCCGCGAGGAGCGCGCGCCCGAGCTGTCCGCCCGCGCCGGTCACCAGCACTCTCATGGAAAGCACTCCGCACGTTCCAGCGGCCGTCCCTCGCGGTCCTTCGCTGAAAGCAGCGGCGTGACGCCGGCGGGGAGCGGCCAGCGGATCCCGAGCCTGGCGTCGTCCCAGGCGAGCGTGTGCTCGGCCTCGCGCACCCAGAAATCGGTCACCTTGTACTGCACGCGTGTCTCGTCGGCGAGCGACAGGAATCCGTGAGCGAAGCCCGTGGGCACCCACAGCGACTGGTGCCGCCCGGCCTCCAGCGTCACCGTGGCGTGCGTCCCGAAGCTGGGCGATGAGCGCCGCAGATCGACGACGACGTCGAAAATCGCGCCGGCCAGCACCCGTACCAGCTTCCCCTGGGCGTGCGGCAGCTGATAGTGCAGGCCCCGCAGCACGTAAGCCCGCGAGCGGCTGACGTTCTCCTGCACGAAGCGCGCCTCGATGCCGGCGGCGGCGAAGGCACGCTCGTTCCAGCTCTCGAAGAACGCGCCGCGCGCGTCCTCGAACGCCTGGTGCTCGATCAGCAGCACTCCGGGGAGCGCGAGCGCGGTGAGGCGCATTCAGAACACCCGCTCGTTGAGCACGTTCTCGAGGTACTCGCCGTAACCGGTGCGCCTGAGCCCCTCGGCGAGGCGCTTGAGCTGCGCGCGGTCGATGAAACCCTGGCGGTAGGCGATCTCCTCCGGGCAGCAGACCTTCAGCCCCTGGCGCGCTTCGATGGTCTCGACGAAATTCGCCGCCGCGAGGAGCGAGGCATGCGTGCCGGTGTCGAGCCAGGCGACACCGCGCCCGAGCACTTCCACTCTGAGAGAGGCACGCTCGAGATAGGCGCGATTGAGGTCGGTGATCTCGAGCTCGCCGCGCGCGGAAGGCCTGAGCGCGCGCGCCGCGGCCACGCACCCAGCGTCGTAGAAATAGAGACCCGTCACTGCATAGTGCGAGCGCGGCTCTCTGGGCTTCTCCTCGAGTCCGACGGCACGCCCGGAGTCGTCGAACTCCACCACCCCATAACGCTCGGGGTCGCGCACGTAGTAGGCGAACACCGTTGCCCCGCTGTCGCGCGCAGCCGCGGCGCGCAGCTGTTCCGGCAGCCCGTGTCCATAGAAGAGATTGTCGCCCAGTACCAGGCACACCGGATCGGAGCCGATGAAGTCCGCACCGATCAGCAGCGCCTGGGCGATCCCGCGCGGCTCGGGCTGAACGGCGTAGCCGATGCGCACGCCCCACTGTGAGCCGTCGCCCAGCAGCCGCCGAAAGAGCGACGCGTCGTCGGGAGTGGAGATCAGCAGCACGTCGCGGATGCCGGCCAGCATGAGCGTGGCGAGCGGATAGTAGATGAGCGGCTTGTCATATAGCGGCAGCAGCTGCTTGGAGAAGGCCCGGGTCACCGGGTACAGCCGCGTGCCGGAGCCGCCGGCGAGGACGATACCTTTGGTAGTCATGGGGGCGGAATCCTAGCGTGCGCGGGAGCGGGGCACCAACCCGCCGACGGTATAAACTGGCGGGCATGTGCAAACCATGGTTGTCGGTGCTCGTCGCGTGCGCTCTGCTGCTCCCGGCCGGCGCGGGTGCCGTCGACACCAGTACCGGCCCGCACAAGGCCAAACCCAGCTCGTTTGCGCCACACCATAGTGGCAAGCACGTGTACGGTGCTCCGATCCAGCATCCCATCCTTCACAGGCACCACAAAGCGAGCCGCAAGGCCCGGAGGCCCGACGCTCCCCCCTCCGGGCAGCGCGCAGACGGCGCCGTGCACTAGAGTCCGTGCTCACCGCCTCCGAACTCGACACGCAGCTGCGCGATGCGTCCGCTTCCTTAAGCCGGGGCGAGCTCGCGCAGGCGGAGACGCTCTGTCGTTCGGTGCTCGCCAACCACCCGAACAATGTGACGGCGCTCAACCTGCTGGGACTGGTGCGCGCTCAGGGCGGCGACCGGCAGGGGGCCGAGGAGCTCCTGCGCCGCAGCGTCGACATCGATCCCACGGATGCGCGCCACCGCCTGGATCTTGCGACCTTTCTGCGCCGCGGCGGGCGGCTGGAGGAGGCGGAACGCGTATACCGGCGCGTGCTGCAGCTCGCACCATCGAACCGTGCGGCACGCCATGGTCTGGTGCTGACGCTCGATCAGCTCGGTCGGACCCGCGAAGCGGAAATTCACTGCCAGACACTGCTCGAGGGCGACCGGGCGAGCCCGGACGCCTGGGCGCTGCTCGGCTTCGTGCTCGGCAGTCAGGACCGCCTCGCCGAGGCGGAAGGCGCCTATCGTCAGGCGCTGAGCCTCGCGCCGGAGAGCCCCGCGGTGCAGCGTCGGCTCGGCACGCTGCTCGCGCGTCTCGAGCGGGTGGAAGAGGCAATGGTCACTCTCGATCGAGCGCGAGCCCTTGGGGCTCGCGGTTTTGAGTTGGAATTCACCCGCGGCCGCGTGCTCACGCAGCTCGGCCGCCTCGAGGAGGCTGAGCGGGCATTCGCCGCCGCGACGCACGCACGGCCGCGCAATGCCGAGGCGCAGCTGGACCTCGCGCGCGTGCGGCAGGCGCTCGGCGAGGCGGATTTCACGCGCTCTCTGGCCGCCGCGGTTCGCGAGGCGCCGCAGGATGTGCGGCTGCAGGAGGTGCTCACGGGGCTGTTGCTCCGGGCAGGCAGGGGCGATGTCGCCGAGCAGCTGCTGCGCGAGCAGCTGCGCGTCGCCGGCAGTCCGGGGCCGTACCTGCGCTTCATGCTGTCGCAGGTGCTGCGCGAGGCGCAGCGATTGCCGGAAGCCGAGACCGAGGCGCTGGAAGCGGCCGCAGCGCTCCCCGAGGACTCGCCGGTTGTCGAGAATCTGGTCTCGATCCTGCTGTCGCGCGGCCGTCCCGACGAGGCGCTGGCATTCATCCGTCCGCAGCGCGCGCGCTTGCCTCTCGCGCAGGGCTGGATCGCCTATGAGGCGACCGCCGCCCGACTCCTCGGGCAGCCCGCGTACCGTGAGCTCTATGATTATCAGCGGTTCGTGCGCGTCTATGAGCTGCAGCCGCCGCCTCCGTTCAGCTCCATGACGCAGCTCAATGCCGCTCTCGAGCAGGTGCTGGCGAGGCGTCAGCGGCCGCATCTGCAGCCGCTGCGCGCGAGCCTGCGCAACGGCCAGCAGACGATCCGTAACCTGGTCACGGATCCCGAGCCGGCGCTGCGGGCGCTGTTACGCGCGTTCGAGGAGCCGCTGCGGGCCTATCTGGCGACGCTCGGCAATGCCGCTGAGCATCCCTTCAGCGCACGCAACAGCGGCGCCGCGCAGCTCAAGAGCGCGTGGTCGGTGCGGCTGGATCGCGGCGGCTTTCACGTCAACCACTTTCACGACCCGGGCTGGATCAGCTCGGCCTACTACGTACAGGTGCCCGAGGAGACGGGCGACGAAGCCCTGAAGAGCGGGTGGCTGAAGCTCGGCGAGCCGCGTTACCCGACTCCCGAGGTGGGTGTGGGCTGCTACGTGCAGCCGCGTCCGGGGCAGCTGGTGCTGTTCCCGTCCTACATGTGGCACGGGACCAGCCCGATCCACGGAGGGCAGCCGCGGATCTCCGTGTCCTTCGACGCCCTGCCTGCGGAACGCGGCTAGTTTGAGTTTGCGGCCGCGGGCACATCCCCGTGCCTAGAGCGGCGTCTGCGTCAGCTTCCAGCTGACCGAATCGCCGACGCGCAGCCCGAGGCGCTGCGCTTCGCCCCCGCGAAGCTCGAGCACCGCACGTACCGGAGTGTCCGAGCTCAGCGTGGCGAGCGACAGCGGCCGGGCGCGCTCGATGATTTTCGACACGCGGCCGTCGAGTGCGATGAACAGCATGTCGAGCTCGATGTAGGTGTTCTTCATCCACATGGCTTCGACGCGCGGCGGCTCGAGAGGGAACACCATGCCGCGTCCCGGCGGCAGATCGCGCACGAACATCAGCCCCTGCTCGGCGCGCTCCCGGGTGTCCGCGACCCACACGTCGAAGTGGAATCGGCGCGCCTGCGGGCCGGCATGCTGCACGATCTCGAGCGCAGCTCGCGGATAGGTGGCGAGATCGAGGATCGCGGGCGACTCGGCGCGAGCCGCAGCGCAGGCTGCGAGCGCCACCGTGGCACATGCCGGGACGAGCCAGTTCGGTCTCATGGGTCTCCTGTCAGCGGACTGCATCGTCGCCGAACACGGCGCTGCCCGCGAAATCGAAACTACTGACGAGAATGTGCTCGGCCTGGTTGAGGGTGCTCGCCGGCGCGACGCAGAAGCCACGCGCCACTATGCGATAGACGCGCGCTTTGCGCGCGGGGTCGCGCAGCCGCTGCTGCCTGAGCGCATCGACGGTGCAGTGCGCGTCGCCGCCGGTCGTATAGAGCCGCTTGCCGCCTTCGACGATCACGGTGAGGTTGGTCGGAAGCTCCCGGCCGCTGCGCCCCTCGCGCGCAGCTCCCACCCCGAACACCATGCGCAGCCGCTTGCCGTCGGTGCGCTTCGGGCCGGCGAAGCTCACGCGGATGCCGCTGCCGTCCGGGCGCGGGCCGCCGTCGCACTCCAGCTGCGCGTTGCGCCAGTCGATGTCGAGATTCAGGGCGCCGCGAATTCGCGCCCGCAGATAGCCGTTGCCGCCGGGCAGGCACCCGGGTGGAACGCTCGCAGCCGCGGGGCTCGCCGCCGACGGCAGCACGATGATCGGCGCCGCGGTGCCCGGCGGCGCCGCCGCCGCCACGCCGGGGAGCGCCGCCGTCACGGCGAGAGAAATGAGCACACGGGCCAAGCGCGCCATGCGGCGCAGTTTAGCGTGAAGCGCGCGGCAGGCTTCAGGCGCCGGGCACGACGAGCAGCGCCTTGGCAAGATGCGCGTGCCCGCGGCCCACTGCGCGCGCCGCGTGCAGGAGCAGGGTGACGATCAGGACGCCGAGCGCACCGAGGATCAGGGCCGAGATCATCGAGTGATCGGACAGCACCCAGCCGCCAAGGTGGGCGTCGTCGGAGAACACGGTCACATCCGCTCCCCACCCGAGCCACCTCGCCAGCACGACCAGCGGCAGGGCCGTGAATGCCAGGCCGACGGACAAGGCCGTGACCGTCACGGTGAAGTAGACGATACCGAGCGGCAGCATGACGAGCAGGTAGAGGAGGGTCGTCCAGGTGCGCACGTCCTTGAGCATTTCACCGATGCGAGTCAGCCAGCCGGCAGACGCTCCCGGGTGCAGCGGGCGGCGCGGCATGCGCTCACCGGTTACCGCCTCGATGAGGCGTCCTTCGCCGAGGGCAATGACCCGCGTAATGCCGATGAAGGCGAGGAAGAAGGGGATGCCGATGATCAGGATCGCGAACCCTGCCGACAGCGACAGCCCCGTCACCACGATGGTGAAGTAGACGATTCCGGTGGCGAGCGTGAGCAGCATATAAAAGAGAGAGGTGTAGGCGCGCGGATCCAGGTAGACGCCGAAGAAGCGCTTCCAGCCGCTGGCGCTGACGGAAGCGGCCGGCATGGGGGTCTTCAGGGCCGCCTTCACCTTCGCCTCAGTGTCGCGATATGCGGCCGCGACCTCATCGGGTGCTCCGTAGGTGCTGCTGATGAGCTCGAGCACATCGGCCTCCGACTTGCCCGGATGCGCGGCGACCTCGGCGCGCAAGTACTCCTCCGCGTCGTAGAGCGCGTCCTGGATCAGCGCCGGGTCCTGACCCTCGAGCGCGGCGCGCAGCTGCCTGAGGTATTCATCGATCGAGCGGGGAGCGTGAGCACTCATGCGTGAGTTCCTTCAATGAAACGGTCGACGAAGCCGCGCGTCTGGCGCCAGATGCCGCTCCACTGCGTGAGCAGCGCCCTTCCGGAATCGGTGATGCGGTAGTAGCGGCGCGCCGGGCCCGAGTACGAGGGCACGACGCGGCTGGTGAGAAATCCGCCGGCCGCGAGTGCGCGCAGCACGGGATAAATGGTCCCTTCCTTGAAGAGCGCTTCGCCTTCGTTGGCCTTCTGCAGACGCTTGGCGATCTCGTAGCCATAAAGGTCCTCTGAGCTGCCATCGAGCACGGCCAGAAGCACGAGAGCCACGAGACCGGCGTTGAGGTCCTTTTGAAACTTGCGCGCCTGACTATCATCCATTTACTGATACTATAGACTGACTATTACTAATCATCAACTAGCATTAAGTACATAATCGCCTTGGGGAAGCCCATTCCGACCCGTACCGAGCCCATGGGCGCGTTCCAGGGGCTGCTAGACTTCGCGTTGCCTTCCATCCAGGACGGGTGATGAGCAATTCACTCCTCGAAGTCACCCCGGTCGTACCGGAGGACCTGTCGCGGCTTCCCGAGCTGGCGGGGAACCTCTTCTTCAGCTGGCATCGGCCGATACGCGCACTGTTCGAGGACCTCGACCCCGAGCTGTGGAAACAGACCGGGGGCAACCCGCGCCTCATGCTGCGCTGTGTCGATCAGGCGGCACTCGAGCGATGCGCACGCGATGCCGGCTATCTGGAGCGCTACGCGAAAGCTCTCGAGACGCTCGACCGCTACGTGCACGTGCGCGCGCCGGGAGCGGATGAGCCGCTGACCGCCTACTTCTGCGCCGAGTACGGCTTTCACGAAAGCTTCCCGATCTACTCCGGCGGCCTCGGCGTGCTCGCGGCGGACTATTGCAAGGCGGCATCGGACGAGCACGCAAGCTTCGTCGCCGTGGGCCTGCTCTACGAGCAGGGCTACTTCTCGCAAACCGTGGACAACGACGGGATTCAGCACGCCGAGTACCGCGAGCGCGACCCGCGCGATCTGCCCGTGGAGCCGGCGCGAACCGCGGCCGGCGAGTGGCTCACGGTGACGGTGCGCATCGCCGGGCGCGATGTGCTTGCGCGCATCTGGAAAGCCCAGGCCGGGCGCGTGCCGGTGTACCTGCTCGATACCAATTGCGCCGCGAATGCGCCGTCCGACCGCGATATCACCCACCGGCTCTACGGGGGCGATGAGTCGACGCGCGTTCGGCAGGAGATGATCCTCGGCATCGGGGGAGTGCGCGCGCTGCGTGCGCTCGGTCTTGCGCCCGCCGTCTGGCACCTCAACGAGGGCCACGCCGCCTTCCTCATTGCGGAGCTGCTGCGCGAGCATCTCGCTGCGGGGCTGCCGTTCGGCGCGGCCCTCGAGGCGGTGGCCGCCGAGTGCGTGTTCACTACCCACACGCCGGTGGCGGCCGGGCACGATGCCTTCGGGCACGAGCTGATCGTCGACCACTTCGGCGATTTCATCCGCGAGCTCGGCGTGCCGGTGGAGCGTTTCCTCGAGCTGGCGCGCGCGCCAAGCGCTGCGCACCTCTTCAACATGACGCGCCTCGCGCTCAATGCCGCGCGCCACATCAACGGCGTGAGCCGCGTCCATGGCCGTGTCTCGGCGCGGCTGTGCGCGGACCAGTGGCCGGAAGTACGCCCGGAGGACAATCCGGTCGGCTTCGTGACCAACGGCGTGCACGTACCGACCTTCCTGCACCAGCGCTGGAGCGATTTCTTCGACCGCGAGCTCGGAGCCGAGTGGCGCGGGCGGCTGCGCGATGCCAGCTTCTGGAGCGCGCTCGAGGGGGTGCCGGATGAGCGCTACTGGGCCACCGCCCAGGACGTCAAGGCGCGCATGCTGGTGAGCGTGCGCGAGCGGCTGCAGCGCGAGTACGAGCGCAAGGGTCTCTCCCCCGCACAGCTGCAGCACGTTACCAGGCTCCTCGATCCGCAGCGCCCGGGCGTGCTCACCATCGGCTTCGCCCGCCGCTTCGCCACCTACAAGCGCGCGACGCTGCTCATGCACGATCGTGCGCGCCTGGCGCGCCTGCTCAACAACGCGGACTGTCCGGTGGTGCTGCTGTTCGCCGGCAAGGCCCATCCGGCAGACGAGCCCGCCAAGCAGGTGCTGCGCGAGATCCGCCAGCTGATGATGAGCGCGGATTTCCTCGGCCGCGTGCTATTCCTCGAAGACTACGACCTGCAGCTTGCGCGCAGCATCGTCTCCGGCGTCGATGTATGGCTCAACAATCCCATCGCGCCGCTCGAGGCGAGCGGCACTTCGGGGATCAAGGCCGCCATCAACGGTCGCCTCAACCTGAGCATCCTCGACGGCTGGTGGGCGGAGGGCTGGATGCACGACAACGGCTGGGGCATCGCGCCGGCGCAGGTGGCCGATCCCGTGCGGCGCGACGCGCTCGAGGCCGACATGATCATGGACACGCTCGAAGAGGAGGTGCTGCCGCTCTACTACGACCGTGCCAATCCCGCCTGCCCGCCCGAGTGGGTGCGTCGCAGCAAGCGCGCCATGATGACCGTGATTCCACGCTTCACCATGGGCCGGGTATTCGTCGACTACACGCGCGGCCTCTACCGGCCGGCCATCGAGCAGTACCGGCGGCTCGCCGCCGCGGGCTATACCGGCGCCCGGACTCTCGCCGACTGGAAGCAGCGGGTGCGCTCGGCGTGGCCCAAAGTGAGTCTGAAGCTGCTGGCCGATTCCGTACGGGACATGCCGCGCGGCGAGCGGCTGCGCATGAGGGTCGCGGTGGCGCTGAACGGACTGGCACCCGCCGACGTTCGCGTCGAGTTCATCGCCCGCAGGCTGCTGCCGCGTTCGGACAGCACTCCGCCCGCCCTGAGCTCCTACGGTCATCCGGAGCGGGACGGACTGTGGCGAGCCGCGCTCTCCGCCACCGACGAGGCGGGCGAGGGGGAAACCGTCTTTGCGCTCGATGTCGAGCCGCAGGAGTGCGGCCAGTTCGCCACCGAGATCCGCATCTATCCCTGGCACGAGCTGCTGAGTCACCCGCACGAGCTCGGGCTGATGAAATGGGTCTGAGCTGAAGATGGACCCGGCCTGAGGTTGCGCAACCGCCGCGGCTTGCGCTGTAGTACCGCCCATGGCCCGCCAACCCGCACGCGCCTCCTCCGGACGCTATGTGAGCCGCCTCACGGGCGGCACACTCGCGGTCATCCTCGCGGGCGGGCGCGGCGAGCGGCTGCGTGATCTCACCGCGAACCGCTGCAAGCCCGCGACCCCGTTCGGCGGCAAGTTCCGCATCATCGATTTCGTGTTGTCGAACTGCGTGAACTCCGGCATTCGCCAGATCTCGATCTTCACGCAGTACAAGGCACAGTCGCTGATCCAGCACGTGCAGCGCGGCTGGGGCTATCTGCGCGGCGAGTTCGGCGAGTTCGTCGAAGTAGTCCCCGCCCAGCAGCAGATCGGGCCGCAGTGGTACCGCGGCACGGCCGATGCCGTGTATCAGAACATCGAGCTGATCGCCTCGCACCGGCCGAAGCATCTGCTGGTGCTGGCAGGCGATCACATCTACAAGATGGACTACGGCCCGATGATCGCCTACCACGTGGAGAAGGGCGCCGACATCACCGTCGGTGTCGTCGAAGTGCCGGCGGACCAGTCGCGCCACTACGGGGTACTCACCGCCACCGAGTGGAACCGCGTGACGCGCTTCGCGGAGAAGCCGGCGGTGCCGGATACGCTCCCCGGGCGCCCCGGGTCCATCCTCGCCTCGATGGGTATCTACGTCTTCAACGCGCCGCTCCTCGAGAACATGCTGGCGGCGGATGCGGCCATCGAGGCTTCTTCACACGACTTCGGCAAGGACATTCTGCCCGAGGCGATCAGCGCCGGCCGCCAGGTGTTCGCTTACCCCTTCCAGGACGTGAAGACGCGCGCGCAGAGCTACTGGCGCGACGTCGGCACACTGGATGCCTACTACGATGCCAACCTCGAGCTGGTGCACGTGCGCCCCGAGCTCAATATCTACGACGAGGACTGGCCCATCTGGACCTACCAGGTGCAGCAGCCGCCGGCCAAGTTCATTCTCGACGAGGACGGACGGCGCGGCATGGCCATCAACTCCGTGGTCTCGGGCGGCTGCATCATCTCGGGCGCGGTTGTGCGCGAGTCGCTGCTGTTCTCGAACGTGCGCGTCGAGGAGCACAGCAACATCCAGCGCTCGGTGCTGCTGCCGCACGTGGCGATCGGCCGCGGCTGCCAGATCGTCGGCGCCATCGTCGACCAGGACTGCGAAATCCCCGACGGCATGACGATCGGGGTCGACCGGCAAGCGGACGGCCAGCGTTTTCACATCACCGAAAAAGGGGTGGTGCTGGTTACACCCGACATGCTGCGCAAGCTCCGCTCCTAGGGGCTGCACCCATGGCCGCCGCCGCACGCCTGCCAGTGATCCTGCTCTGGCACATGCACCAGCCGCAGTACCGCGACGCGTTCAACGCGCGCTATGCCTTGCCCTGGACTTATCTGCACGCCATCAAGGACTACACCGACATGGCCGCGCACCTCGAGGACAACCCGCAAGCGCGCGCCGTAGTCAACTTTTCGCCCGTGCTCCTCGAGCAGCTCGAGGACATCGCCGCGCGCACGCGCGCGCACCTCGAGAGCGGTGCGCCGCTCCCCGATCCGGTGCTCGCGCTCCTCGGCCCCGACCCGCTGCCGACCGAGCCCAGCCAGCGTCTCGCGCTTCTCAAGGCCTGCCTGCGCGCCCAGCGTAAGCAGATGATCGAGCGCTTCGGGCCCTACCTCGAGCTCGCGACCATCGCCGAGACGCTCGCGACTCCCGAGCGGGTCGCATACGCCTCGGACCAGTTCATCCACGATCTGGCCGTTTGGTATCACCTGGCGTGGCTCGGCGAGACCGTGCGGCGCTCCGATCCGCTGGTCGCGCAGCTCACCGAGCGCGGCCGCGACTTCAGCGCCGCGCAGCGCCGGGCCCTGCTCACGCTGACGGGCAAGCTCGTCGGCGAGATCGTGCCGCGCTACCGCGGCCTCGCGCAGCGCGGCCAGTGCGAGCTCTCGGTCACACCCTATGCGCATCCGATCATTCCGCTGCTGCTCGACTTCGGCTGCGCACGCATGGCCGTACCCGACATGCCGCTGCCCGTGCACGCGGGCTATCCGGGCGGTGCCGCACGCTCCGAATGGCACGTGGAGGAAGCCATCGCGGTCTTCAGCCGCGCCTTCGGCACACGTCCCGCGGGCTGCTGGCCCGCCGAAGGCGCGGTGAGCGAAGCGACGCTCAAGCTGCTCGCCGCGAACGGCTTCCGCTGGGCCGCCTCAGGCGGGGCCGTGCTGCGCAACAGCCTCGCGCTCTACGACCCCGGGTCGGCGCAAGACCCGGCGAGCTACAACCGACCGTATCGCCCGCGGGGCGTCGGCCTCAACTGTTTCTTCCGCGACGACAAGCTCTCCGATCTCATCGGCTTCACCTACGCCACCTGGCACGGGGACGATGCCGCTCAGAACCTCGCCAACGAGCTGACGCAGCTCGCCGACCGCTACCAGGGCGATCCGAACCACGCAGTGCTCATCGCGCTCGATGGCGAGAACGCGTGGGAGCACTACCCGTTCAACGGCTACTACTTCCTCAAGGCGCTCTACGCGCTGCTCGCGGAGCACCCGCTGCTCGAGCTCACGACGCTTTCCGCATGCCTGGCGCGCGGGTTGCAGCCCCAGCCCCTGACGCAGATCGCTGCCGGCAGCTGGGTGCACGGCACGCTCGCCACCTGGATGGGCGATCCGGACAAGAACCGCGCCTGGGATCTGCTGTGCGATGCCAAGGAGGCCTGCGACCGGGTGCTGGCGGCCGGCAAGATCGAGGCGGCGCAGCGCGCCGGCGTGGGACGGCAGCTCGCGCTGTGCGAGAGCTCGGACTGGTTCTGGTGGTTCGGCGATTACAACCCGGCCGAGTCGGTGAGCCAGTTCGATGAGCTCTATCGACACCAGCTCGTGACGCTCTACCGGCGGCTCGGCCTCGAGCCGCCGCAGAGCCTGGCCGCGCCGATCTCCACAGGGCACGGCTCGCCCGAGCACGGCGGGGTCATGCGCCGCGCCAACGCCTGAGTCGCCGCCGTGGGCTCCATGCGTCTGCCCGTCTTTGACCGGCGCCGCGCCGGCGTGCTGCTGCCGCTCTCGGCGCTCGAGCGCCCCCTGGGCGCCGGCGGCCGCGCGTTCATCGACTGGCTGGCCGAGGCACGCTTCTCCGTGTGGCAGATCCTGCCGCTCGGACCCACCGGTGCCGACGGCTCGCCCTACTGGGTGCGATCCGACCGGGCCGGGAACCCGCACTTCCTCGACCCGGCCGAGCTGCCCGACGCCGGCACGCCGGTCGATGCGCAGTTTCTCGCCGATGCGGCCGAGTGGCTCCCGGACTACGCGCTGTTCGAGGTGCTCACCCGTGCTCACGGCGGCGCTCCCTTCTGGAGCTGGCCGGCGCCGCTGCGCGAGCGGGAGGCCGCGGCTCTGGCAGCCGCACGCGCAGCGCATGCCGCTGAGATCCAGCGCATCGAGCGTGAGCAGTACGCCTTTCGCCTGCAGTGGGAGCGCTTGCGCGCCTACGCGCGCGCCCGGGGAGTGCGCCTGTTCGGCGATCTGCCGTTCTACGTGGCCCCCGCGTCGGTGGAAACCTGGGCACACCGTGCACTCTTTCAGCTCGCGCCCGGCGGCGAGCCGGCCGCGGTTGGCGGCGTGCCGCCCGATTACTTTGCCGCGACGGGCCAGTTGTGGGGCAACCCGGTCTACGAATGGCATGCGCAGCGTCGCGAGGGCTTTGCCTGGTGGGTGGCGCGGGTGCGCGCGCAGCTCGAGCGGCTCGACCTGCTGCGCCTCGATCATTTCCGGGCACTGGTCGCCTACTGGGCGGTGCCCGCCGGAGCGCCGGATGCGCGCGGCGGTGCCTGGCACGCCGCGCCCGGCGCTGCGCTGCTCACGCGGCTGCGCGAGGAGTTCAGCGACCTGCCGCTCGCGGCGGAGGATCTCGGCGACATCACGCCGGATGTCTACGCGCTGCGCGATGACTTCGGTCTCCCGGGGATGCGCGTACTGCAGTTCGCCTTCGACGGCAACGCGGACAATCCGCACCGTCCCTACCTGCACCCGCGCACGAGCGTGGTGTACACCGGCACGCACGACAACGACACGACGCTCGGCTGGTTCGCGCGCCTCGACCGTGAGACCGCGGCCCGGGTCGAGCTCTACCTCGGTGCGGGGGCTGGCGAGGTGCCGGCGGCGCTCATCCGCACGGCTCTCGGCTCGGTCGCGCGGCTGGCCGTGATCCCGGTGCAGGACCTCCTGGGGCTCGGCTCCGAGTCGCGCCTCAACACGCCGGGCACCGTGAGCGGCAACTGGAGCTGGCGGCTTCCCGCGGCGGCCCTCGACGGCGCGCTGGCTCGTCGTTACGCCGAGCTCAATGCAGTGTATGGCCGCGCCTAGTTTAAGGCGCTGGATCGGGGCGTCCTGCCCCGCCCAGCGCGGGGGCGGGCAAAACGCGTGGTTTTTGCCCGCCCCCCGGCCGCCTTCGGCGGCCGGGCACATCCGTGTGCCTGTTGTAGAGGTCGCGCGCAATGCGATGGGTAACTAACATCAGCCGCATGAGGCTTTCCTTCGCGGTGTGCGCGGCTGGGCTGCTGCAGCTGAGCGGCTGCGCGCTGGCGCCGAAGCTCGTGACTCCCGAGCTCAGCATCGTCGGCGTGCAGCTCGTCGGCACCGATCTCTTTGCACAGCGGCTCAAGGTGCGCGTGCACGTGCAGAACCCCAACAAGCGCACGCTGCCGGTAGAGGGTCTCGAGTACACGCTCGAGGTCGATGGTCAGCCTTTCGCCACGGGTGAATCGGCTGCGAGCTTCGTGGTGCCGGCGCTGGGCTCGGCCGAGTTCGACATGAACGTGACGACCCACGTTGCCGGCACGCTCATCCGGCTCCTCACGCGCGGGGCGGAGAGCCGCGGGCAGGCTGTTCCTTACCGCCTTTACGGGAAGATCGAGCTGTCCTCAGGCTGGCTGCGCTCGATCCCATTCGAGGAGCACGGCAGCTTCGACCTGCAGTAAGCGCGCGCGCGGACTCAGCCCCCGATGAGCTGCCGGTAGAGCGCGAGGTACTCCCCGCCCTGACGCTGCCACGAGAAGTCGCGCACCATGCCGTTGTGCATCAGGCGCGCCCAGTGACGGGGCTGCTGGTAAAGATCCAGCGCCAGGTTGAGCGCCCACTCGAGTGCCGGCGCATCGAAATCGTTGAACACAATGCCCGTGCCGCTGCCGCTTGCCGGATCGTAATGCTCCACCGAGTCGGCCAGGCCGCCCGTGCGCCGGACGATCGGCACGGTGCCATAGCGCTGGCTGTACATCTGGTTCAGCCCGCAGGGCTCGTAGCGCGAGGGCATGAGAAACATGTCGCTCGCGGCCTCGATCCAGTGAGACAGAGCCTCGTCGTAGCCGGCCTCGAAGGCGACACGCCCCGGAAAGGCGCGCGCGAGCCCGGCAAAGAACATTTCGTACTTCGCCTCCCCGCTGCCGAGCGCGGCGAGTGCCAGAGGCCGCTGGCTCAGCACCCTCGGCAGGGCCTCGAACATGAGCTCGATGCCCTTCTGGGCCGCGAGCCGGCTGACGATGCCTGCGAGCGGCACCTCCGGTGCGATGGTGAGGCCTGAGCGCCCGATGAACTCGCGCTTGAGGCGGCTCTTGCCGGCGAGCTGCGCGGGGTCGTAGTGGATCGGCAGGAAGCGGTCGCGCCCCGGGTCCCACTCGTCGTAATCGACGCCGTTGAGAATGCCGGTGAGCGCGGACCCGCGTGCGCGCAGGCTGTCCTCGAGCCCCATGCCGTACTGCTCGCTGCAGATTTCGCGCGCGTGCGTCGGGCTCACGGTGGTGATGCCGTCGGCGTAGAGGATCCCATGCCGCAGCGCATTGATGCGTCCGGCGGCGAGATCATCCCGGTGGAGGAGTTGCAGCTGATCGGCGGAGAGGCCCAGATCTGCGACGTCGGCCGCCGCGAAAATCCCCTGGTAGCCGATGTTGTGAATGGTGAGCACGGTGCGTGTGCCCGCGAAGACCGGCTCACGCGCATAGGCGGTGCGCAGCAGCAGCGGCGCAAAAGCCGTGTGCCAGTCGTTGCAGTGCAGGATCGCCACCGGCTTTCCGAGGCGCGCGCAACTGAGCAGGGCCGCGCGCGTGAAGGCGAGGAAGCGCAGATGCTCGTCCGGATCACTCGTATAGAGGCTCGTGCGCGCGTACAGCGCGGGGCAGTCGATGAGAAAGAGCGGGGCGCCGCCCGCGAGCTTTGCGCTGAGCACCGAGAAAACGTAGCGGTGCGGACCCACATCGAGCGGCAGCTGCGTGAGTGCGGCAACGGGTGAGGCCGCGAGCGCGGCGCGGTCGATCGAGCTGTACAAGGGGGTGAACACGCGCACGTCATGGCCGGCGCCATGCAGGTACTTGCCGAGAGCCCCGGTCACATCGCCGAGCCCGCCGGTCTTCGACAGCGGCGCCACCTCGGAGGCGATCAGACAAATGGCGAGGTGCGATGCAGCGGCGCTCATATTAATTGGCGGTCGGGGGTTGAGGTTATGATGCGCGGATGCGGGGCTTTCTCATCGGGCTCGCGTTGGTTTTGCTGCTCGCCGTCTCGGTCAGCGTGGGGGTGGCCGTCGCGCGCTGGCCGCATTGCCGGCACGTCTGCCCGTGGCTCTGCGTGCACCGGGGGAGTGTAACCGAAGGCTGAGGGGAGACCCCCGAGCGCAAGAATCGGGTCGCGCAGCAGCGGGCTGCGACTATCATCTCCTCCATGCCAGACAGCAACGACCGCTTCCTCGATAGCCGCGACTTCCGCCGCATTGCGCGCGCGATCCGCTATATCGAGCGCAATTTTCGCGAGCAGCCGCGCCTCGCCGCCATCGCCGCCTCGGCGCAGCTCTCGGAGTTTCACTTCAACCGGCTGTTTCGCCGCTGGGCCGGAGTGACTCCGCGGCAATACCTGGCGTTCGTCACGGCTCGCGCCGCGCGCGCCTCGCTCTCAGGCACCGCCTCGGTGCTCGAGGCGGCTTACGCAGTCGGACTGTCGGGACCCGGGCGGCTGCATGACCTCATGGTCACGCTCGAGGCGGTGACTCCGGGAGAGCTCAAGGCACGCGGCTCGGGCCTCGACATTCGCTACGGGTTTACTGCGACACCTTTCGGGACGGCGCTGCTTGCGAGCACGGGGCGCGGGCTGTGCCACCTGAGCTTCCATGACGAAGGCAGCGAGCGCGCCGCGGTGGCCCCGCTGGCCGCGCAGTGGCCCGAGGCTCACCTGACCCGCGATGACGCCGTGGCCTCCGGGACGGCACAACGCATCTGGTGCGCGAGGCCGGCTGCAGACCCTGTCCCGCTCCGCCTCGTGGTGAAGGGCACCAACTTTCAGCTCAAGGTGTGGCAGGCCCTGCTCGAGGTGGCGGCCGCCCACCCGACCACGTACCGCAAGATCGCGCAGGCTGCCGGGGTTCTCGGGAGCGAGCGTGCAGTAGGCAATGCGATCGGGCGCAATCCCGTGGCCTGGCTGATCCCCTGTCACAACGTCCTGAGGGGGGATGGGTCGCTCGGAGGCTATGCCTGGGGCGAAGACCGCAAGCGGGCGATGCTCGCATGGGAGTCACGCGACATAATCCTCGAGGGCCGGCAGGCCCCGGGGGCGTTGCGATCCACCGGATAGTCAGTAAGTCTTTGTTTTAATTATATAAACATCCAAAAACAAGGGGCGGCAAGCCGGCGGAAGTGGTAGACTGACACCCGTATTCCCTGGTGTCACCGAAGCCTTTGAAAGCGCGTGTGAAGGCCCCCGTGGGGCCGTTGAGCACGCGATGAGACCATGTCCGCCTCGCCGTACAAGCAGCTCGAGCAGGAGTTCAAGCGCCTCCACGCCTTCCGGGGGGCGCTGTCGCTGCTGCGCTGGGACGCGGCGGTGATGATGCCTCGCGGCAGCGCGGACGTCCGGGGTGAGCAGCTCGCCGCGCTCGAGACCGAATACCACGCGCTGCTGACCGCCCCGCGCATCACCCGGCTGCTCGACCGCGCGCAGGCCAACACGCAGGGGCTGGCCGACTGGCAGGTCGCGAACCTGCGTGAGATGCGCCGGCAGCGCGACCACGCGATCGCCACTCCCGTCGCACTCGTGGCCCGCCTCGCCAAGGCTACCTCGCGTGCCGAGGCCCGCTGGCTCGAGGCGCGGAGCCTCGGCCGGTTCGACGCCTTCGCGCCCCACCTCGAGGAGGTCGTGCACCTGGTGCGCGACAAGGCGGCGCTGCTCGGCCAGGCGCTCAACCTTGCCCCCTACGACGCACTGGTGGACGAGTTCAGCCCCGGAATCACGACCGCTGACATCGACGCCATGTTCAAGGCGCTGTCGCGCCGCATGCCATCGCTCATTCGCGAGGCCATCGCGCTGCAGGAGGGTCGCACACTGCTGCCCCTGACCGGCAAGTTCCCGGCCGGCAAACAGCGTGCGCTCACGGTCGAGGTCATGAAGGCGGTCGGCTTCCCCTTCGATCGCGGCCGACTCGATGAGAGCGAGCAGCCCTTCACCGAGGGCGTGCCGGGCGACATGCGCGTGACCACGCGTTTCGTGCCGGAGGATGTCTTTTCGGGGCTGCTCGGAGCGCTGCACGAGACAGGCCATGCGATGTACGACCTGGGGCTTCCCCAGGAGTACCGCGATCAGCCGGTCGGCCGGGACCGCGGCATGGCGCTCGAGGAGAGCCAGTCACTGCTCTTCGAGATGATGGTGTGCCGCAGCCGGCCGTTCGTGCGCTATCTGCAGCCGCTGCTGACCCGGCACTTCGGTGTGAGCGGGCCGGAGTGGGATCCGGAGAATCTCTATACCCATCTGACGCGCGTGCAGCGGGGCGTCATCCGCGTCGATGCGGACGAGCTCACCTATCCGCTGCACATCATGCTGCGCTACGA
>DASQGK010000070.1:0-29415 GCA_035632655.1 Steroidobacteraceae bacterium
GAGCACGCAGCGCGCGCCGCGGAACCAGCCGAGGAGGGTGAGGCTGGCGGCGGGCGCCGAACGTACCAGCGGCTCGGCGCGCGTCAGCAGCGCCGCGCGCGGCGGATCGCCGGCGACCAGCTGCGTGGTGCCGTGGGCCACGACATAGGTGGTGGCGGTGTCGGCCCAGGCGGCTGCCACCCATTCGGGGTCCTCGCGGGCGTCGGCGCGACGCTCGAGGTAGGGGCCGGCGTAGAAATTGGGGGGAGTCTGATCCATGCGCCGGGCATTCTAGCAGTGCGCCGAGAGCCCACTCCCTGATGCGTAACCGGCAAGAATCGCGTTGTTTCGGCGGTCCGCGCAGTAATGGCCGCCGAAAACCCGCTGCCCTTGATTTCGACTATCTGCAATGCTGGCAGCGCACGCTGCGTGCCGGGAAGCGCTCCGCGACCATGAGGCTGCCGCACATAACGCAATCGCCGAGGCGCAGCTGATCGCCGCGTGTCAGCGCGCTCGTGAGAAACACCGCGTGCTCGAAGGAGATCTGCGCCGCCGGAACCAGGGTGCGGTAAGCCTCGAACGCCTGGCACAAGAGCTCCCCGCGCGCCAGGCCCGGCAGCACCGCGTTCGCGGCGGCCGGCTGCGATGGCACCACGTCGAGCAGCATCAGCACGCTTGCCAGCACCGCGCTTTCCTGCTGCAGGCGTAACGAGCGCGTGAAATAGGCCACCTGATGCGGCGACTTGCCGCGATGGCGCGGCAGCTGACGGCGCGCCTGGACCATGTAGGAGCGGTACAGCTTGCGGATGCGATCGTCGGAGAGGCCGGTCCAGGCGCGGATCGTCTGGGTACGCGCCTCGTGCCGCAGGAAGCGCAGTGCCAGCTCCATCCGCAGCCGCTCGCGGCTGTAGCGATCATCGGAGATGCGCATGGGAACCCCCGCCCGTGGTGTGCCCATTTTGTGAGAAATTCACCAAAAGACAATCGGTGAAATTTGGTAAAAAAATACCAAATCCACTCTGGCGCCGCCGCACGGCTCCGCTACCATGGCGGCTCGGCTGGAGGGGCGCCATGCTGTTGCAGTGCGGGATCGAGGACGGTGCGGGCGGCGAGAGCGCGCGGCTCTCGTGGCTGCGGCCGGAGACGCTGGAGTCGCTCACCGAGCTGAACGAGCTGTCGTTGACGCTGCTGGCCGAGCAGGCCGCGGCGCACGGCGGCTCTTCAGCGCCGCTGCTGCGCGAGGTGCGCTCGCTCTGGCCGGGCCTCGATGCGGTGGGCCGCCGCCGCGCCGCGGGCTGTCCCTACCTGTTGCTCGATGCGGGCTTTGCCGACCCCGAGCGCTGGCGCGGATCGGCGGGGCAGGTGGGTGAGAGCGTGCGACCGGCGTGGCCGCCGTTCTTCACCGTGCCCGGCACGGTGGAGGTGCTGCGGCTCGCGCTCACCTATGCCTGGCACCTCGCGCGCACCCAGCTCGCGGCCGCCCGGCTGCTGCTCGGGGCCTCGGCCGGCTGTGCGCCGCTGATCGGCGCCTGCTCGCTGCGGCAGATCCATGCGCTCGCCGAGCGGCATGCGGAGTGGCTGCGGCCCCGCTGGGCGGCACGACCCCTGGTATGGCGCGGACTGCTGCTCGCGGCCGGGTCGGGCGAGCCGCGCCGGCTCGAGGAGGCGCACATGCACGGGCTGACACTGCTGGCCGCCGAGACGCGCGTGCTGGCCGCACGTGCGCCGCTGGCCGCGGCCGCCGCCGCCCCCGCCCTGGGGCGCACGGCGAACGCGCCGCGGTTTACCTTGCCAGCTGGAACAGCGTCGACGGCACCCAGCCCTCGTTCCCCAGCTCGTCAGTGACTTTCCACCAGATCCCGTCCTTGTCGCCGCTCGGATAGAGCGTCATCCCCGGGTCGAGGTCGCGCACGACCTTCGCCTTGACGCTGGCGGCGCTGTACATCTTGCCCGGCTTGGCCATCGTCACCGACTGGGTAACGTTGTCGGCCTTGGCGTTGAGGCTCATGCCCTTGATGTCGTTCACGAGCTTGGTGTACGAGTCGAGGTAGGCCATGGTCACGACCTGGCCGATCTCGGTGTTGGCGTAGCTGCTCGCGCCCGCGGCGGCGAAGCCGCCGAAGAAGGCGCCGCCACCGGCGCCCCAGCCGAGATCGGTCTTCTTGGAGTGGCCCTCCTCGAGCGCCACCTGCTCGGTGGAGCGCACGTCGGTGAGCGTCAGCACCACGTCGGCGGTCTTGCTCTTGAGGCTGATGCCGCCGGCCAATGCCCCGACGCCGTGCGGCAGGAGCCCGCCGACGATGGCGCCGAGCCGCTGGCCGCCGGAGTTGGCGTTCTTGGTGACGACGTCCGGCACCAGCACGTAATCGGCCGCCTTCATCTGCCCCTTGCCGATGTTCGAGCCGCCGCGCATCTCGCCCGCGCCCGCGAGCGCGCGCTCCTGCTGCGCGGCCGCGAGTCCCTTGCCGCGATCGAGCAGCGTGAAGCACTTCGATTGCGACACGAATACCTTGATCAGCGCCTCGGGGGAGTCGAGGTTGTACGCCAGCCACCACTTGTTCTCGGGCTCGGTCACCGCGAGTGTTCCTATCTTCTTGTCGCAGGTCGGGATTTGCGGCGGCGGCTGGTCGGCGGCGTTGGCGATGGCGGCGGCGCCGAGTCCGCAGAGCGCGACGGGGGCAAGGAACGAAATCCTGAGCTTGCTGGGCGGCATGGTTTTCTTCTCCCTCGGACTATTTATCGTTATCCGTGAGGCGGCGCCCGGGCGCCGCCGTGCTGGCGCCGTAGTTTAGGGCCAAGTCCGGCGCGGGTGGTAATCTACTGGAAATTACGGGGTATCAATGAAGCAGGCGCTGATCGTCATCGACGTCCAGGAATCCTTCCGCCAGCGGCCGTATTTCAGTGACGACGAGCTGCCGGCGTTCCTCGAGGGCCTGCAATCGCTCATCGAGCGCTGTCGCTCCCGGGGCGCGGCTCTGGTCCAGGTGTTCCACCGCGAGCCCGGCGACGACCCCGCCAATCCTTTCACGGCTGCGTCCGGTTTCGTGCGCACCATGCGCGGGCTGTCGTTGCGGCCGGATGCGATCTTCCACAAGCAGGTGCACTCGGCGCTGTTCGCCACCGACGCGGACGGCGTGACGCTCGAGGCATGGCTGCGCGGGCGCGGCATCGGCGAGCTGCTGATCACCGGCATCCGCACCGAGCAGTGCTGCGAGACCACGGCCCGGCATGCCTCGGATCGCGGATTCGCCGTGCGCTACGTAACCGATGCCACGCTCACTTTTCCGATGCGCACGCGCGCGGGCCGCGAGGTGACGGCTGCGGAGATCCGCGAGCGCACCGAGCTGGTGCTGGACGGTCGCTTCGCCCGCATCGTATCGAGCGCCGACGCCTGGAGCTGAGCGCCATGCGGTCTGTTGTGATGATGATCTTCGCGATCACGGTGGTCGGATGCGCCGCCCGGCCTGCGACGCCGCAAGCCGCGGCGCGCAGACACGCTGCCAACCTCGCCGCGGCAGCAGACTCGGGCTACAGGGTCATCGCCAGGGATGGCCGGACGATCTACTGTCCCACACGGGCACCGGTCGGCTCGCATCTGGAAACCTGCCTGACGGAGCGCGAATGGGAGCAGGAGCAGATGTCGGTCTTCAACTGGAGAGTCTTCAACGCGCCCGAGCCCTTCACCGTGGCTACTCGTGAGGGCTATTAGCCGGTCCGCGTCTGTCCGCGGCCTCAGTGTGCGCTCAGGCCGATGAGGTAGCGCACCAGCGCGATCACCTGGGCGGGAGGGCGCGGGGCAACGTCGTCCACCCGAAAACGGCCGTCGACGACTATGCAGGGCGTGCCGCGCACCTGCATCGCGAGGATCTGGTCGTCGGCGGCGTGCATTCTGACGTCGACGCTGAAGGACTTCGCCGCCGCCAGGAAATCCGCCGGCTTTACCCCGGTCCAGCGCGCATAGGCGGAGGCGGCCGCCTCGATCGAGGGCTGCGGGCTCTTCAGGCGGTGCGTCTCTTTGTCGGTCGTAGCGAGCTCGCCGCTTTTCCAGATCGCGTCGTACATCGCCTGATGGGTACGCTCGGCGATGCCGAGCACCTGGGCGGCGAAGTAGGCGCGCTGGAACATCGGCCAGGCCTCGGCCGGAATGAACGAGGCGGGCAGGTACGCGACCTGCGCATTCGGCGGCAGACTCTTCTTCAAGCGCTCCATGGTCGGCTCGAAGATGTTGCAGACCGGGCAGCCGTAGGAGAACACCTCCAGCACCTCGACCTTGCCGGCCGGTACGCTGGTGGGCTGTCTCTGGGGGAGGACCACGTAGTCCTTGCCTGCAGTGAAGGTCTGCGCACCCGCAGTCCGCAGCGCGAGCAGCGCCACCAGCAGGGACAGGAACACGAGGTTTCGGTTTCTCACAGCTATCACCTCAATAAATCGCAATTTCTCTTCGACCGGAGGCATCGCGCGCCCCCCGGTACATGCCCTCGGTGCTGAAGTCCATGACGAGGCGGCCGTCGTGCCCGACCGCGATCAGCCCGCCATCGCCACCGAGCCCGCGCAGGATGTCGTGCAGCAGCTCGTGCACCGCCTGCTCGAGCGTCAGGCGGCGGTACTCGACCGCGGCGCACACGTGGTGCGCGGCCACGGCGCGTATGAAATATTCGCCGTGTCCGGTCGCCGATACGGCGCACACCCCGTTCTTGGCGTAGGTGCCGGCGCCGATGATCGGCGAGTCGCCGACGCGCCCGGGGCGCTTGTTGGTCATGCCGCCGGTGGAAGTGGCGGCGGCGAGGTTGCCCCGGGCATCGCAGGCGACCGCGCCCACGGTTCCCTTGCCCGGCGGGACCAGGTCCGAAACGCGCTCCCCGCGTTGCTCGTGCTCGAGCTGGCTCTGGCGTTCCGGGGTGCGGAAGTAGAGGTTGGGAACGAGCGCGATGCCCTCCTCCAGCGCGAACTCCTCGGCTCCGGGTCCGACCAGCAGCACGTGCCGTGACTTCTCCATGACCCGCCGCGCGAGCTCCACCGGATTCTTCACGTGGCGCACCGAGGCAACCGCGCCGGCGCGCTGGCGTACGCCGTCCATGATCGCGGCATCGAGCTCGGCGGCGCCCTCGCGGGTCAGCGCTGCGCCGCGGCCGGCATTGAAGCACGGGTCGTCCTCGAGAATGCGCACCGCCTCGGTCACCGCATCGAGACTCGAGCCGCCGCGCTCCAGAATCGCGTAGCCGCCCTCGAGCGCCGCTTCGAGGCCGGCACGGTAGCGCTGCTCGCGCTCCGGCGACAGCGTGGCGCGCGGAACGGCGCCCGCGCCGCCGTGAATCGCGATGGAGTACATGGCCTGAGCCTCCCTCAGTTGCTGTCGCGATACATGGCGATCTCGCGCTTGCCCGCGGAGCTGCGCACGCCGCGGTGCATCCCGGCGCTATTGAAATCCATCGCGAAGTTGCCGTCGCCGTCGAGCGCGATGACCCCGCCCTCGCCGCCGCTGTGCTTCAGCTTCTCATGGATCACGATGCGCACGGCCTCGGCCAGCGGCAGCTTCTGATAGTGCACCATTGCGCAGATGTCGTAGGCGACCACCTGGCGGATGTAGAACTCGCCCTGGCCGGTCCCCGAGACCGCACAGGAGTCGTCCGCGTAGGTGCCGGCGCCGACGATCGGTGTGTCGCCGATGCGGCCGTAGAGTTTATTGGTGATGCCACCGGTGGAGGTGGCCGCGGCGAGGTGGCCGGCGCGATCCAGCGCCACGGCGCCGACGGTGCCCATCCCCCGCGGCATTCCGGGCCTGATGGGCAGCGGCGCGGTGGGCGTTCTCGCGGCCTGGGCGCGCTTGTCTTCCTCGAGCTCGCGCACGCGCTGCGGCGTGATGAAGTAGCTCCGCGGCACGAGCGGGACCCCGTGCTCGAGCGCGAACTCCTCGGCGCCGGCTCCGGCGAGCAGCACATGGGGGGACTTGTCCATGACCAGGCGCGCCAGGTCGATCGGGTTCCTGATGTGGTGGACTCCTGCCACCGCACCGGCGCGCGGGCCCGATCCGTCCATGATGGCGGCGTCGAGCTCGCAGAAGCCGTCGTGGTTGAGCACGGCCCCGCGCCCGGCGTTGAACTGCGGATCATCCTCCATCGTGCGCACCGCCGCGCCCACCGCATCGAGCGCCGCGCCACCGTGCTCGAGCACCGCATAACCGGCATCGAGCGCCGCGGCGAGTCCCGCGCGGTAAGACGCTTCGTGCTCGGGCGACATGCGCGAGCGCTCGATGACCCCGGCGCCGCCGTGGATGACGATGACCAGCGGGTGGTCGGCCGCGAGTGCACGTCCCGCACACGCGAGCGCGATGGCGGCCAGCAACAGACACGGAGAAGAAATCATCCAGGGGCGCGACATGAGATCTCCCAAGTGGCTATGATCGACGCAGCCCGCGGCACCTGGCCGCCGCTGCCTACCCATCGAGTCTCGCGCCAGATCTTAAGGTGAAAGCCGCCCCGTCGCAGCGGATCCGCAGTCTCCTGGTCGCCAACCGGGGAGAGATCGCCATCCGCGTGATGCGCGCGGCGAACGAGCTCGGGCTGCGCACCGTGGCGATCTATTCGCAGGAGGACCGCTTCTCGCTTCACCGCACCAAAGCCGACGAGGCCTACCTCGTGGGGCGGGACCGGAAGCCGGTCGAAGCCTACCTCGACATCGCCGATATCCTCAGGATCGCCCGCGAGGCGCAGGTGGACGCCATTCACCCGGGTTACGGCCTGCTCTCGGAGAATCCGGAGCTGTCACGCGCCTGCGCCGCCGCCGGCATGGTGTTCGTCGGCCCCGGGCCCGAGACCATGCAGCTGCTCGGCAACAAGGTGGCGGCGCGCGAGCTGGCCGTCTCGGCCGGTGTGGCGGTCATGCCGGCCACCGGACCGCTGCCGGAGGACTTCGCCGGTTGTGCGCGGCTGGCGCGGCACATCGGCTACCCGGTGATGATCAAGGCCAGCTGGGGCGGCGGGGGCCGCGGCACGCGCGCGGTGGAGGATGAGGCGCAGCTGCGCGAGCTGCTGCCGATCGCGCGGCGCGAAGCGCGCGCCGCCTTCGGCAACGACGAGGTCTACCTCGAGAAGCTGGTGGTGCGCGCGCGTCACGTCGAGGTACAGATCCTCGGCGACCAGCACGGCAACCTCGTGCATCTATATGAGCGCGACTGCACCATGCAGCGCCGCAACCAGAAAGTGGTGGAGCGGGCCCCGGCGGGTTTCCTCTCGGACGCGCAGCGCAGCGAGATCACCGCCGCCGCGCTCGCCGTCGGCCGCGCCGCGCGCTATCGCAATGCCGGCACCGTCGAGTTCCTCGAGGATGCCGCCACCGGGCGCTGCTATTTCATCGAGGTGAATCCGCGCATCCAGGTCGAGCACACCGTGACCGAGGAAGTCACAGGGATCGACCTGGTCAAGGCGCAGATCCGCATCGCCGGCGGCGCCCGCATCGGCGAGCCGGACAGCGGCGTGCCCGACCAGGCCGATATCCGCGTGTCGGGCCACGCGCTCCAGTGCCGCATCACCACCGAGGACCCGGAGAACAACTTCGTTCCCGACTACGGCAAGATCTCCGCTTACCGCAGCCCCGCGGGCTTCGGCATTCGGCTCGATGCGGGCACCGCCTACACCGGCGCCATCATCACGCGCTCCTACGATTCGCTGCTGGTCAAGGTGACCGCCTGGGCGCCGACGCCCGAGGAGACCATCGCACGCATGCACCGCGCGCTCTGGGAGTTCCGCATCCGTGGCGTGGTCACGAACCTGCGCTTCCTCGATCAGCTGATCACGCACCCGCGCTTCGCCAGCGCCGACTACACCACGCGCTTCATCGATGCGACGCCGGAGCTGTATCGCTGGCCGGCGAAGCGCGACCGCGCCACGCGCATCCTCACCGGCCTCGGCGCCACCATCGTCAACGGCAACCCGGAGGTGCGCGGCCGCGCACGGCCGGCGACCGGCGCCCTGCCGGTCCTGCCGGCGGGGCCGCTGCCGGCCCCGGCGCCCGGCACGCGGCAGAAGCTCGATGAGCTCGGCCCCGAGCGCTTCGCGCGCTGGATGCTCGCCGAGGAGCGGGTGCTGCTCACCGACACCGCGATGCGCGATGCGCACCAGTCGCTGCTCGCGACGCGCCTGCGTACCATCGACATGCTCGGCATTGCCCCCTGCTACGCGAGCCTGCTGCCGCAGCTGTTCTCGCTCGAGTGCTGGGGCGGGGCGACCTTCGATGTCGCGCTGCGCTTCCTGCGCGAGGATCCGTGGGAGCGCCTCACGCAGCTGCGCGAGCGCGTGCCGAACATCCTGCTGCAGATGCTGCTGCGCTCGGCGAACGCGGTCGGCTACGCCAACTACCCGGACAACGTGCTGCGCTTCTTCATCGCGCGTGCGGCGGCACGCGGCATCGACCTGTTCCGCATCTTCGACTGCCTCAACTGGGTCGAGAACATGCGCGTTGCGATCGATGCGGTGCTCGAGTCGGGGAAGCTGTGCGAGGCGGCGATCTGCTACACGGGAAACTTGAGCGATCCGCACGAGAGCAAGTACACGCTCGACTATTACGTCGGGCTCGCGCGCGAGCTCAAAGCCGCCGGCACGCACATTCTCGGCATCAAGGACATGGGGGGGCTGTGCCGGCCGCGCGCGGCCTTCACCCTGGTGAAGGCGCTGCGCGAAGAGACCGGGCTGCCGCTGCACTTCCACACCCACGACACCAGCGGCATCGGCGCGGCGAGCGTGCTGGCCGCGATCGAGGCCGGCGCGGATGCGGTCGACGGCGCGATCGACGCGTTGAGCGGCCTCACCTCGCAGCCCAATCTCGGCTCGATCGTCGAGGCGCTGCGCTACGGCCCGCGCGACTCCGGACTCGATGCCGCCGGCCTGCGGTCGGTCTCCGCCTACTGGGAGCAGGTACGCCGCCTCTATGGGGCCTTCGAGAGCGACGTACGCGCCGGCGCTTCCGAGGTTTACGTGCATGGCATGCCCGGCGGGCAGTACACCAACCTGCGCGAGCAGGCGCGCGCACTCGGCATCACCGAGTCGCGCTGGCCGGAGGTCGCCGCCGCGTACGCCGAGGTGAACGAGCTGATGGGCGACATCATCAAGGTGACGCCCACTTCCAAGGCGGTCGGGGACCTCGCGCTCCTCATGGTCACGGGGGGTTTGAGCCGCGCGCAGCTGCTCGATCCGGATGTCGAAGTCGCCTTCCCCGAGTCGGTGGTGCAGTTCTTCCGCGGGGAGCTCGGACAACCCTACGGCGGTTTTCCCCAGGGGCTGCAGCGCAAGGTGCTGAAAGGTGCCGCGCCTCTCGGCGAGCGCCCCGGCGCGCGGCTGCCGCCGGTGGATCTCGAGGCCGAGCGCGCCGCGATCCGCGATCGCGTGCCGCGTCCGCTGACGGATGAGGATCTCGCCTCATATCTCATGTACCCGCGGGTGTGGCTCGACTACGCGCGTGAGCAGCTGCAGTACGGCGACCCTTCGGTCCTGCCGACCCCGGTGTTCTTCTACGGCATGCAGCCGGGGGACGAGATCAGCGTGGACCTCGAGCGCGGCAAGACCCTCATCGTGCGCTATGTCGCGACCAGCGAGCCGCACGAAGACGGCACGCGCACGGTGTTCTTCGAGCTCAACGGCCAGCCGCGCTCGGTGCGTGTGCCGGACCGCTCGCGGGTTGCGGCGCGACCGCCGCGCGCCAGGGCCGAGAGCGGCAACGCCCGCCACGTCGGCGCGCCGATGCCGGGCACGGTCACCACGGTGACCGCGATGGTGGGTGCGCGGGTCGCACGCGGCGACCAGTTGCTGACGCTCGAGGCCATGAAGATGGAGACCGCGGTGCGCGCCGAGAGCGACGGCGAGATCGCCGCAGTGCTGGTGAAGGCCGGTGACGCGGTGGATCTGAAGGACCTGCTGGTGGCCTTGCGCTGAGCGCGCGCGGCGCGGTGAGGCTGTGATGCGGCTCACGATAGCCGCCTTGTCGGCGCCTGGCGTCATCCCTGACCGCCAACATCCTTGTTGTATGCTACGTACGATGCGCGAGCGGAGTGCCAATGTGCGGCGTTACAACACCGGCGTGGGTGCCGTGTGTCTGCTGCTGCTCGGCTTCACCGCCGCCGGCGCCCGCGCCGACGACCTGCTGGGTCCTTATGCCGGTGTCACCTTCGGCAAAGGGACGGTCGATGCCTCGACCGGACTGGTCAGCGGCTTTGGCCAGCACAGCTCCGCCTACACCGTCATCGGCGGGTGGCGCCCTATGCCTGAGCTCGCCGCGGAGCTCCAGTACGTCGAGTTCGGCCACTCGAGCGGGCCATCGACCTATCGAAACTCGAACGTTCCGCTCACCAACAGTGCGAGCCGCAAGGGCGTCGGGGCGTTCGGCATCCTCTATCTGCCCACGCCGATCGTCGATTTCTACCTGAAGGCGGGGCTCGCCAGGATCCACAGCACCGCCTCGACCATCGTCGGCACCTGCCCGAAGGGCGGCGTCTGCCCGCCGCTCGCGAGTCCCATCCCGGTAGACAGCACCGGCGTCGGTGCGGCGGGAGGCGGGGGCGTGATGTATCGCTTCCGCTCGCTCGAGGTGCGCGCCGAGTACGAGCGCTTCGCCGCCCTCGGCGGCAATCCTTATCTGGTGACCGGCGGACTCACCTGGACTTTCTGAGCCTGCGCGGCTCAGACCGCATCCCGCAAAGCGACGGCGGGGTCGGCGAGCTTGTCCGGGTTCGGCCGCGCGCGCCCGGCAATGAGCTTGCGCGCAGCCATCTGGTCCTTCGGGCTGTTGATAGTGTCGATGGCGATGAGTTCCCCGCCCCGCAGGTAACAGGCGCTGAAAGCGCGCGTCGCCGGCTGCCCGCGGATCACCACGCTGTCGTAACCCTGGGCGATGCCGACGATCACGAGCTTGAGATCGTACTGATCCGACCAGAACCAGGGGAGCTTGTCGTGCAGCGTCGCATTGCCGAGCATGTTGAGCGCGACGGTGGTGCCCTGCTCGAAGGCGTTGTCGACCGACTCGAGACGCAGGTGCCGCCCGTACTGGCGATTGAGGTGACTCGCACAGTCGCCGGCCGCGTAGATCGCCTCGTCCGAGGTGCGGCAATGCGCCTCGGTCACGATGCCGTTCTCGCATTCGAGACCCGCGGCCCTGGCGAGCTCGTCCGCCGGCACGACGCCAACGCCGACGAGCACCACGTCGGCCGGATATTCGCCGCCCTGCTCGGTGAGGACGCTGTGCACGCGCTGGCCTCCCGGGCCGGCGTGCAGCGCACGCAGCGTCTCATGGCAACGGATGCGCACCCCATGCCGCGCATGCTCGGCGGCGTAGAACTCCGAGACCTCGGGACAGGTGACGCGATTCATGACCCGCCCGGCCATCTCCAGCACGGTCACATCCATACCGAGCTCGACCGCGGTGGCGGCCACCTCGAGTCCGATGTAGCCGCCGCCGACGATCACCAGCCGCGCGCCCGGGGTGCAGGCGGCGCGGATCCGGTCGGCATCCTGGACGGTTCGCAGGTAATGGACGCCCTCGAGGTCGGCGCCGGGTACCGGCAGGCGCCGGGGACGACTGCCGGTGGCGAGCAGCAGCGCGTCGTAGGGCACCACCAGGCCGTCGTCGAGCCGCACGTGCCGTGCACGCGGGGCAATTTCGGTCACGCGTCGGCCAAAGTGGGTCGTAACCGCGTGATCGGGGAAGAACTGCGCCGGGCGGATGAGGAGACGCTCGCGCTCGAGCGCTCCGGCAAGGTACTTCTTCGAGAGCGGCGGGCGCTGGTAGGGTGGCCACGGCTCATCGCCGATGAGTGTCAGCTTTCCCGCGAACCCCCGGCGGCGTAGTGTATCGACAGCCTGCACCGCGGCCTGTCCCGCCCCGACGATCACGATCTGCTCGAGCATCGGCGCGAAGAATAGCCCAGGAGCGTGCTTGGCTGACGCACCAGTGCGGGGCAAACGCAGGCTGCCGGCGCTCCCGCATGGTGCAGACGCGGCGGACGGTAGCGACTGTCGCAGTGCAACTTTCGCGCACCGGAGCGCCGATTTTGGCCGTGGCATGAAAGCTGCACAATCAGGGCACTGCTGAGATACGGAGACCGACCTCCATGAAACTGATCACCGCGATCATCAAGCCGTTCAAGCTCGACGACGTCCGCGCGGCGCTTTCCGACATAGGCGTTTCGGGCATGACGGTGACCGAGGTGAAGGGCTTCGGCCGGCAGCGCGGCCACACCGAGCTCTATCGCGGCGCCGAGTACGTCGTCGACTTCGTGCCGAAGACCCGCATCGAGGTCGCGGTGCGCAGCGAGCTCGTCGACCAGGTCATCGAGGCGATTCTCAAAGCCGCCAAGACCGGCAAGGTCGGAGACGGCAAGATCTTCATCACCGACATCGGACGCGTCATCCGCATCCGTACCGGCGAGACAGACGACAGCGCGCTGTAGGACTGGTTCCTAAACGCCCTTTGATTAGCGGGCCAAGACCGCGCTCTTGGCCCGCGAGCCCGATCAAGTTGACGGGCTGGCCCGTGCGCCGCGCCGCAGGCCCGGCGCGCCAATCAAATTACAGGATGAAGAAGTAGGCGACCCCGAGGAGCACTGCCGTCTGCCCCAGCATGGCGGTGTACATCTGACGCAGGTTGCTGCCGGCCAGGGCGTGCATTTCCGTACGCAAGTCGGCCATCCTTTCGAGCAGCTCGTTATTGGACCTCAGCTTGCCTTGAGCTGAACGGCCCAAAAATCCCCCATTCGTGCGTTTTTGCGGTGAGCGGCGCGGAGGGCATGCGCTGGGTATGCACCTGGGCGCGTGCGCATTGGGTATGCGCATGAGGTATGCGCATATGGCATGCGCATATGGCATGCGCATCGGGCATGCGCATCGGGCATGCGCATCGGGCATGCGCATCGGGCATGCGCATTAGGCATGCGCACTCACGCTTGGGCGCACGCCGGTGCGCGGGCTATCCTTGCGCCCATGCCTGCCGCAATCCGCTTCTACGAGTACGGTGGTCCCGAGGTCCTGCGTATCGAGGACATCGCCCCGGGCAAGCCCGGCAAGGGTGAGGTACAGCTGCGGCACACGGCTATCGGAGTCAACTACATCGACGTCTATGACCGCACCGGGCTCTACCCGGTCGCGGCCCTGCCAAGCGGGCTCGGTCGCGAGGCTGCCGGCGTCATCACCGCCCTCGGACGCGGGGTCCGCGGATTCAAGGTGGGCGAGCGGGTGGCCTATGTCTGGCCGAGTCCGGGTGCCTACAGCGAGCTGCGCAACGTGCCGGCGGAGCGGCTGGTCAGGGTGCCGCGCGGCATATCGGACGAGCAGGCCGCCGCGCTCATGCTGAAGGGGCTGACGGCGCAGTACCTGATCCGGCGCACGTACCGGGTGCAGCGGGGCGATGCGATTCTGGTGCACGCAGCGGCCGGTGGCGTCGGCCTGATCCTCTGTCAGTGGGCCCGCGCGCTCGGCGCGAAAGTCATCGGCGTCGTCGGCAGCGATGCCAAAGCGGAGATTGCCCGGCGCCACGGCTGTCACCACGTCCTGATTTCCGGGCGCGACGAGCTCGTGCCGGCGGTCAAATCCCTTACCCGGGGGGAGGGCGTGGCGGTCGTCTACGATGCGGTCGGCAAGGACACGTTCATGGAGTCGCTCGATTGCCTGCGTCGACTCGGCATGATGGCGACCTTCGGCAATGCCTCAGGTCCCGTGCCTCCGATTTCGCCCCTCGAGCTGTCGAAGCGCGGCTCGCTGTTCCTCACGCGCCCGACGCTCTTCAATTACATCTCGACCCGTCCCGAGCTCGAGGCCGCGGCGCGCGAGTTGTTTGCGGCCGTGCGCTCGCGCAAGGTGCGCGTGGTGATCGGGCAGAAATATCCGCTCGCCAGGGCGGCGGATGCGCACCGCGATCTCGAGGGCCGGCGCACCACCGGCTCGACGGTGCTGACCCCGTAGCCCGCTGCTCCAGCTCCTGGTCGCCCTTCATATAGCGGGCCCAGACCGCGTTCCTGGCCCGCGAGCTCGAGCGTGCTGATGGGATGGTCTGCGGAAAACGCCGTCAGGCGTTTTCCGCCATTTGGCTGTAGGCCCGCAGCGCCCGCGCGGTGCGCGGAATCCCCAGCGCGCCGCTGCGCACGACCTCGAGCAGCTGGCCGCTGCGGCTCAGGTCGGCGACGAAGCCGTTGACCTCGGCCTCACTCGCAGTGAGCTCGACGATGAACCCCTCGGTCGCCGGATCGAGCACCCGGCCGCCGGCGCGCACTACCAGACCGCGCACCGTGTCGGTGTGGCGCGGATCGACCTTGAGGCGCAGCAGCACCAACTCGCGCTCGAGGTGCTCGCCGCGGGTCATGTCGAGCACGTTGACTACGTCGACGAGCTTGTTCAGCTGATTGGCGATCTGCTGGATCACCGCGTCCGACCCGCTGGTCACCAGCGTCAGGCGCGAGACCGTAGGGTCGTCGGTCGGGGCTACCGACAGCGACTCGATGTTGTAACCCCGTGTCGAGAACAGACCCGCGACCCTCGTGAGGGCTCCGGGCTCGTTCTGCAGCAGGACGGCGATGATGTGGCGCATGACAAAGCGTTGGCGCAAGGGCCTTTTGCGTCCGCAGAATAGAGCGATCGGGGCAGGTTTGCACCACGGACCCAAGCTGTTACGCTCAAAAGTTCCGCCGGCTTCAAGCCCACAAGAGGTCTTTGCAAAGCCCCCTCATGAGCGAACCAGGAGCTAAGCCACGTCTCGCCGCGCACCCGCTGGCAGGGGTGAGGATGAGCGGCGCGCGCATGATCATGCAGGTGCTGGCCGATGAGGGCGTCACCGCCATCTTCGGTTACAGCGGCGGGGCCATTCTTCCGACCTACGACGCGGTCTTTCTTTTCAATGAGGAGGCGGCCCGCTCGGGCACGGCGCAGATCCCGCTCATCGTCCCGGCGAACGAGCAGGGTGCGGGCTTCATGGCTGCCGGCTACGCCCGCGCGAGCGGCCGTGTCGGGGTTTGCCTGGTGACTTCCGGACCAGGAGCGACGAACACTGTTACGCCAGTGCGCGACTGCATGGCCGATTCAGTGCCGATTGTCGTAATTTCAGGCCAAGTAGCCCGGCCGGCGATCGGGACGGATGCATTCCAGGAGGCTCCGGTTCCGGCCATCATGGGCTCGGTCGCGAAGCACATTTTCCTCGTGACCGAGCCGGAAAAGCTCGAAGCGACGGTGCGCACCGCCTTCGAGATCGCCCGTACCGGGAGGCCCGGACCGGTCGTCGTCGATATCCCCAAAGACGTCCAGAACTGGGAGGGGGTCTATCAGGGGGCGGGCCTGCTGCCGATACCCGGCTATCGCCGCCGGCTCGCGGAGCTCCACCAGGCCGCGCTCGACTCCGCCGCCGCCGCGCGCTTCTTCGCGATGCTCGCAGAGGCGCAGCGCCCGCTGATCTACGCGGGCGGCGGCGTCATCAACGGCAACGCTGCCGCGCAGCTCGGCGAGTTCGCGAGCGCCTTCGGTGTGCCGGTGGTCACCACGCTCATGGGGATCGGCGCGCTCGATACCCGTGCGGCGCTCTCGCTGCGCATGCTCGGCATGCACGGCGCGGCATTCGCCAACTATGCAGTGGACGACTGCGATTTCCTCATCGCGGTGGGCGCCCGCTTCGACGACCGCGTCGCCGGCGTACCCGACAGATTCGCGCCCAACGCCCGCCGCATCGCCCACCTCGACGTCGACCGCGCCGAGGTCAACAAGGTCAAGCGTGCGCACTGGAGCCACGTCGGGCTGGTCGCGGAGGCGCTGCGCGCCCTCACCGCCCATGGCCGGCAGAGCGGATTCAGGCGCGACTTCGGCCCCTGGCACGAAGAGATCGCCGGGCTCAAGCGCCGTTATGCGATGAACTACGACCGCGCCAGCGCGCTGATCCAGCCCTACTACGTGATCGAGGAGCTCAACCGGCACACGCGCGGTGAGGCGATCATCACGACCGGCGTCGGCCAGCATCAGATGTGGGCCGCGCAGTACTGCGACTTCGCAGGCCCGCGTCTGTGGCTCACTTCCGGCAGCATGGGCACCATGGGCTTCGGCCTGCCCGCGGCCATCGGCGCGCAGATCGCCCACCCGCAGCGGCTGGTGGTCGACATCGACGGCGACTCCTCGATCCGCATGAATATCGGCGAGCTCGAGACCGCGACCACCTACGACCTGCCGGTGAAGGTCATGGTGCTCAACAACTTCGGCGACGGCATGGTCAAGCAGTGGCAGAAGCTGTTCTTCAAGGGGCGGCTGTCGGCGAGCGACAGATCGCTGCACAAGAAGGACTTCATCCGCGCCGCCCAGGCCGACGGGTTTCGTTACGCCGTGCGCCTCGATCGCAAGGAGGACGTGCCGCGCGTCATCGCAGAGTTCGTCGCCTTTCGCGGGCCCGCCTTCCTCGAAGTAATGATCGATCCGGACGCCGGTGTCTACCCGATGGTCGGCCCCGGGCAGAGCTACGAGAGCATGATCACCGGGGAGTTCATTCCCTCGCGCACGGCAGTCGACATCAAGACCCCCGGACCGTCGGAAATGTTCTGATGCGACGCGCCTTTCCACCGGGGGCTTGCTGCGCGACCTGCCTGCTCGTGCTCGCTGTCACAGCGCGCGCCGCCGCACCGGCGCCCGCAGGCGTCCGCCAGGACGAGATCCTGATGCTCGGCAGTCCCGCCGGCTCTCAGAGCGTCACCATGGACGCCGACGGACGCACGCGCGCGGAGTACTCCTTCAACGACCGTGGCCGCGGCGATCACATCGTCGCCAGCTGGAAGCTCGATGGCGCGGGGGTGCTCTCGGAGTTCGAGGCCTCCGGCAACGACTATATGAAAGTAGCTGTGACCGAGAGCTTCCACAGCGCGGGCGGCCAGGCCACCTGGAGCAGCCGCGCCGAGCACGGCAGCAAGGCGGTCAGGGGTGAAGCCTTCTACGTGCCGGTGAACGCACCGCCGGAGATCTTCGGTGTGCTGGCGCGCGCGCTGCTCAAAGCCCCGGGGCATCGCCTCGCGCTCCTGCCCGCGGGGGAGGCGAGGCTCGAGAAGGTCGAGCTGGCGGACGATGCCGGCGGTGCGCTCGCGCTCTACATGATCAGCGGCCTCGACTTCTCTCCGACACCGATCTGGCTGCAGCCGGATGGCACGACCGCCGCCTGGATCGCCTTCGGCGGATGGTTCTCGGTGCTGCCTGCGGCGCTGCACGAGAAGCAGCCGCAGCTGCTCGCGGCACAGCAGCACGCGAGCGCGGAGCGCTCGGCGCGAGTCGCTCGCGAGCTGACCCACCAGCCTGCGGGCGATGTGCTGATCCGCAACGCGCGCCTGTTCGATCCGCGCGATCTCACCGTGACTGCGGCAATGAGCGTGCTGGTGCGCGGGGCCCATGTCGTGCGGGTTGCCCCCGACGCGCAGCTCAGTCCCGCAGCCGGGACCGAGGTGATCGAGGCGCACGGCCGCTTTCTCATGCCGGGACTCTGGGACAACCACCAGCACTTCGGCGACGACATCGGTGCGCTCGATCTCGCCAACGGCGTCACCAGCGCGCGCGACATGGGGAACGACACCGACGGGTTCCTCGAGCGCGTGGCCCGCTTCGACGCCGGCACCGAGCTCGGCCCGCGGGTGTGGAAGTCCGGCATCATCGACGGCACCGGCCCCTACGCCGGGCCGACCAAAATGCGTATCGACACCGCGGCGCAGGCGGTCGCGGACGTCGACTGGTACGCCGATCACGGCTACGGCCAGATCAAGATCTATTCTTCAATCCCCCCGCCGATCGTGCCGGTGATCGCCGCCGAGGCGCACGCGCGCGGGCTGCGCGTCAGCGGACACGTGCCGGCGTTCATGAGCGCCGAGCAGTTCGTCGCTGCCGGCGCCGACGAGGTCCAGCACCTCAACTTCATCGTGCTCGACTTCCTGTACCCCGAGGTGCAGGAGACGCGCGACATGAGCCGCTTCACCGCCGTGGCCGCGCACGCCCGCGATTTTCCGCCGGACCGGCCGCAGGTGCGGGACTTCATCGCCTATCTCGCCCGCCACCACACCGTGCTCGATCCGACGCTCAACGTCTTCGAGGCGCAGTTCTGCGGCGATGCGGCCGCCGTGACGCCGGGGCTCGAGGCGATCGCGCCGCGCATGCCGCCGCAGGTACGGCGCGGGCTGCTCTCCGGGGCACTCGCTGTCCCGGCGGGCGAGGAGGCGGCGTACCGCGAGGCGCTGCCCGCGATGCTCGCCCTGCTCAAGGCGCTGCATCAGGCCGGGGTAACGATCATCCCGGGCACCGATTCGATGGCCGGCTACGAGCTGCACCGTGAGCTCGAGCTCTACGTGCGCGCCGGCATCGCCCCGCCCGAGGTGCTGGCGCTGGCGACCCTCACCTCGGCGCTGGTCGTCGGCGCCAACGGCGAAAGGGGTGTGATCGCGCCCGGCAAGCTCGCCGATCTCATCCTGGTCGACGGCGACCCGAGCGTGCGCATTGCGGACATCGACCGCATCGACCTGGTGATGAAGGGCGGCCGGATCTACGAGCCGGCACGGATCGAAGCCTCGCTCGGCATCGTGCCGGCGGAGAAGCGCTGATGGAAGAGGGCTCGCACGCTCATGTGCACCGGCCGCACGGCACCGGCTTTCGCTGGCTGGATATCAGCCTGGCGCTCTCGGCGTTCGTGGTCAGCCTCGCCTCCCTGTGGCTGACCGTGCACAACGCCCGCACGATGGAGCGGCTGGTAACCTCCAACAGTTATCCCAACATCGACTTTCTGTTCGGCAACCGCTACGACTTCGGCGACGGGCAGGGTCTGCGCCCGGCAGTCTATCTGTCGCTCGCCAATACCGGCATCGGTCCGGCACGGCTGCGCGCGCTGCGGCTGAGCTTCGCGGGGCAGCCGGCCGCGAACCTTCCCGCCCTGGTCGCGCTCTGCTGCTCGGGGGAATCGGCGTCGCCGCCGCCGCCGCCGATGCAGTACTGGCGCGCGGGGGATCTGCGCGGCTACATGCTGGCCGCGGGGCAGTCCGTGAACCTGTACGCCTGGGCCGAGGCCCGCGAAGATCCCCGCTGGCCGCGGCTCAATGCACTGCGGGACAAGGTCGGTGTCGAGGTCTGTTATTGCTCGGTGTTCGACGAATGCTATGTGCGCGACAGCAGGCATCGGGAGCCGGAACGGATCAGAGTCTGCCCCGCATGGGCCGGGTCGTACGCCGGTGGCTGATTTCTGCGCGGGGAAGGAGTCATGAAATACCTCCACACGATGGTGCGCGTCACCGATATCGACGCCTCATTGAAGTTCTACTGCGACGCACTGGGACTCAGGGAGCTCTCGCGCAAGGACTATCCGCAGGGGCGTTTCACCCTGGTGTTTCTCGCGGCGCCCGGCGACGAGTCGGCGCAGGTCGAGCTGACGCACAACTGGGACCCGGAGAGCTACGGCGCGGGCCGCAACTTCGGGCACCTCGCCTATCAGGTCGAGGACATCTACGCGACCTGCCAGCGTCTGCAGGAGCACGGCGTGACGATCCTCAGGCCGCCGCGCGACGGGCGCATGGCCTTCGTGCGCTCACCGGACAACATCTCGATCGAGCTGCTGCAGACAGGCACGGCGCGCGAGCCTGCCGAGCCGTGGAAGTCGATGCCGAACACGGGTAGCTGGTAGCTCGCGACGGTCCGGCAAGGATGAAAACGCTTCCGAGCCTGCTGATCGCGGCCGTCTTTGCGACGCTGACTTTCGCGGTGTGGGCGTATCTCAATCGCCCCACCGCCGAGCCGCCCTGGCCGGCGCGCATCCAGGGCTTCGCCTTCTCGCCGTTCCGGGCCAACGAGGACCCGACTCATTTCCAGATGCCGACCGATGCCGAGATCGACTCCGATCTCGCGCTGCTCGAAGGCAAGGTCAACGCGGTGCGCACCTACTCGGTGGGCTCGACGCTCGCCGACGTGCCGGAGCTCGCCGACCGCCACGGGCTCAACGTCGCGCTCGGCGCCTGGCTCGATACCCACCTCGACAAGAACGAAGACCAGCTGAAGACGGCGATCGAGCTGGCGAGCTCGCACCAGAACGTGGTGCGCGTGCTGGTCGGCAACGAGGTGCTGCTGCGCGGCGATCTGACCCAGGACGAGCTGGAGAAATACCTCGACCGCGCGCGCGCCGCGCTCGGTCAGCCGGTCGGCACCGCCGAGACCTGGAATACCTGGCTCACGCACCCCGACCTCGCCCGCCACGTCGACTTCATCGGCGTGCACCTGCTGCCGTACTGGGAGGGCGTACCGGTCGATCAGGCCGTCGAGTACTCGTTCGCGCAGTTGAAGCGCTTGCAGAAGACCTTCCCGCACAAGCCGATCGTGATCGCCGAGATCGGCTGGCCGAGCCGCGGCCGCACGCACGAGTCGGCCGTCGCCTCGGTGTCCAATGAGGCGCTGTTCCTGCGGCGCTTCCTGTTTCGCGCTCAGAAGGAGCAGGTCACCTACTACGTGATGGAGGCCTTCGACCAGCCGTGGAAGGCGTACCAGGAAGGCGCGGTCGGCTCCTACTGGGGCGTGTACGACGTCAACCGCAAGCCGAAGTTCGCCTTCACCGCCTCGATCGTGCGCATTCCCGAGTGGCACATCCTCGCCGCGGTGTCGATCGGCGTGTCGCTGCTGGTGCTCGGCCTGTTCTATCTGACCAGCGGCACGCTGCATAACCGCGGCCGCAGCTTCCTCGCCATTGTGGTTTACGCGGCCGCCACTCTGGCGGTCTGGGTAATCTACGACTTCACGCAGCAGTACATGACGATCTCGAGCGTGATTGCCGGCGTGCTGCTGCTGCTCGGCATGCTCGGCGTGCTGCTGGTGCTGCTCGCCGAGGCGCACGAGTGGGCCGAGGCGCACTGGGTGGAATACCGGCGGCGCCTCGGAGCGCCGCTCGTGGCCGACGGCAGCAAGTGCCCCAGGGTCTCGGTGCACGTGCCCGCCTACAACGAGCCGCCCGCCATGCTGATCGAGACCCTCGATGCGCTGGCACGCCTCGATTACCCGGATTTCGAGGTGCTGGTGATCGACAACAACACGCGCGATGAGAGCGTCTGGCGCCCGGTCGAGGCGCACTGCGCGCAGCTCGGGCCCCGTTTCCGTTTCTTTCACGTGGCGCCGCTCGCGGGCTTCAAGGCCGGCGCGCTCAACTTCGCGCTCGAGCGTACCGCACCCGATGCGGCCATCGTCGCGGTCATCGACAGCGACTACGTCGTGGACCCGCGCTGGCTGCGCGACCTGACGCCCTCGTTCCAGGACGCGCGCACGGCCGTCGTGCAGGCCCCGCAGGACTACCGCGACGCCTCCGAGAGCGCCTTCAAGGCGATGTGCTACGCCGAATACCGCGGGTTTTTCCACATCGGCATGATCACGCGCAACGAGCGCAACGCCATCATTCAGCACGGCACCATGACCATGGTGCGCCGCGAGCAGCTCGCGCGCTGCCGCTGGGCCGAGTGGTGCATCACCGAGGATGCCGAGCTCGGGCTGCGCATCTTCGAGGCCGGCTACGATGCGGTGTACGTGCCGGAAAGCTACGGGCGCGGGCTGATGCCGGACACCTTCATCGACTTCAAGAAGCAGCGTTTCCGCTGGGCCTACGGCGCCATGCAGATCCTCAAGGCGCACGGGCGAGCGCTGTTCCTCGAGGGAGGACCGCTTTCGGCCGGCCAGCGCTATCACTTCGTGGCCGGGTGGCTCCCCTGGGTCGCCGACGGCGTAAACCTGCTGTTCAACGTCGCAGCGCTCGGCTGGTCGGCCGCGATGGTGTGGGCGCCGGGACGCGTCGATGCCCCGCTCGTCATGTACTCGGTGCTGCCCCTGTCGCTGTTCACCTTCAAGATCGCCAAGCTCTTCCACCTCTATCGCGTGCGCGTCGGCGCCAACCTGCGCCAGACACTCGCCGCGGCCATCGCGGGCCTGGCGCTCACGCACACCATCGGCACGGCGACCGTCAAGGGTCTGATCACGCGCAGCGAGCCGTTCTTCCGCACGCCAAAACGCGGCACGACCGCGGGGCTGCTGCATGCGCTGGCCGCGGCGCGCGAGGAGACGCTGATGATGGCGGGGCTGCTGCTGTCGGCCTGGGCGGTGTCGTACACCGCGTTGCCGCAGAACATGGGACCCGACCATTTCGCATGGATCGTGGTGCTCCTCATCCAGTCGGTTCCCTATGTCTCCTCGCTGGTCGTATCGCTGGTGAGCGCTTTCCCGCTGCCGGCGCGGCTGCTCGGCACCCGCTATCGGCCCATGGGCGGTGGCCGCCGGCAGGCTGAGGCAGGCCCCGCGGCCTGACCCGTGCGCGAGCGCCGGCTCCAGGCCATCGCGACCATGATCACCGCGGTCGCGGTCTTCTCCTTCATGGATGGAGTCCTGAAGTTCTTTGCCATGCGCTATCCGCCGCTCGAGGTGGCCGCTCTGCGCGGGGCTACCTCTCTCCCGTTCACGCTGGCGCCGGTGTTGATCGCCGGCCGCTGGCGCGCCCTCATTCCGCGGCGCTGGCCGATGCACCTGCTGCGCGGCACGCTGAGCGTCGTGGTGATCGGTGGCTTCGTTCTCGCCGTGCGCTCACTGTCGCTCGCCAATGCCTATTCGGTGTTCCTCTCGGCGCCGCTGCTGGTTGCGGCGTTCTCGGTGCCGCTGTTGCGGGAACGGCTCGACTGGCGCAACTGGCTGGCCATCCTGGTGGGCCTCGGCGGCGTGCTGGTGATGCTGCGTCCGAGCGCTGCGGGACTCGCCAGCTTGGGCGCGCTGGCGGCCCTCGCCGGCGCCACGGCCTATGCGCTCAGCGGCATAGCGGTCCGAATCCTGACCCGCACCGACACGACGGTGAGCGTGGTCTTCTGGACCATCAGTCTCATGACCCTGTTCACGAGTCTCATGGCCGCCCCGGGCTGGGTGCCGATCGCGCCCGAGCACCTGAAGTGGCTCCTCGCCCTGGGGGTGCTGGCCGCGATCGGACAGTACCTCCTCACCGAGGCGTTCCGCTCGGCGCCTCCCTCGGTGGTCTCGCCGTTCGAGTACACCGCGCTCCTCTGGGGCGTTGGCATCGACCGGGTGGTATGGCAGGTGTTGCCCTCGGCGCGAGTGTGCCTGGGGGGCGGCGTCGTCATCGCGAGCGGTCTGTACCTCATCTGGCGCGAGCGCGCCGCACTGCCGCACGCGCAGCCGCAACAGTCTTGGCAGTGAAAAGCGCGCCGGGCAGAATGCGCAGCAATCCTCGATGAGCCGAAGCGCGCCTCACGGCAGCGGCGGCTGATCGTCGACGCTGCCACCCACGTTCGAACCAGAGGGAAAGACCATGAGCACTGCGGACATCCGGGGACGATTTGTGTGGCACGAGCTGCTGACGACCGACACGGCCGGCGCCGCCGCCTTCTACCCCAAGGTCGTCCCATGGCGGACGCAACCCTCGAGCATGCCGGGCTACACCCTGTGGCTGGCGGGCGAGAGCCAGGTCGGGGGACTCATGGCGCTGCCATCCGATGCGGCGGGGACACCGCCCCACTGGCTGGTATACATCGGCACGCCGAATGTCGACGCCACGGCCGAGCACGCCCAGCGCCTCGGCGCGCGCGTGGTGAAGGCGCCTTCCGACATTCCGAACGTAGGCCGCTATGCGGTGCTCGCGGATCCGCAAGGCGCGACCTTTGCCCTCTTCACCCCCGGGCCCGGCGGCGGCGGAATCGCGGCCCCTGGCGCCGGCGTTTTCTCGTGGCACGAGCTCGCGACCACCGATGTAGCGGCGGCGCTGCGCTTCTACGGTGAGCTGTTCGGCTGGAGCAAGGGGCCCGGACACGACATGGGTGCGATGGGCATCTACCAGATCTTCGAGCGCTTCGGCGTTCAGGTGGGGGGCATATGCAACGTGCAGGGACCGGCGACGCCCCCCTCCTGGCTGAGCTACGTGCAGGTGGCGGACTCGGGCCGCGCGGTGAGCGCGGCCAAGGGCGCCGGCGGGCGCCTGCTGCATGGGCCGATGGAAGTGCCCGGTGGCAGCTGGATCGCGCTCTTCATGGACCCGCAGGGCGGAGCATTCGCCGTGCACGAGATGCCGCGCGCGGCGAAGCCCGCCGCCGCATCGCCCAAGCCCGCGCCGCTCGCACCCAAGCCCGCCTCGACGGCAGCGGCCAAGCCTGCGCCAGCGCCTAAGGCGGCTGCGCCGAAGAAGGCCGCGAAGAAGAAGCCCGCGAAGAAAGCCGCAAAGAAGAAAGTGGCGAAGAAGAAAGCCGCGAAGAAGCCGGCTCGCCGCAAGCCGGCGAAGAAAGCCGCGCGCCGTCCGGCAAAGCGCAAGGCGGCACGTCGCCACCGCTGACCATGGCGAACGGGCAGCCCCGGCCGGCGGACCGGCGGGGCTGCTTCCCGGGCCGTCTCAGAGTTTGACCAGCGGGCGGCCGAAGTTGTCGCCGCTCAGCGCGAGCTCGAGCAGCGCCGGCGCGTTGGCGAGACCCTCGACGACGTGATCCTTGAGGGCGATGCGGCCTGCCCCATGCCAGGCGATCGCTTCGCGGAGAAACTCGCCGCGGCGAGGCTCGTAGTCGCGCACCCGCGCGCGCAGCACCTGGATGCCATCCTTCTCCGGCAGGTAGCCGGCGCGGAGCAGCGCCGGCTGCGGGTCCGAAGGGCTGAGAGTGTTCTGCACGATGCGCGCACCGCTGGCGAGATGCCGTTCGGCGATGACGGTTTCGAGCAGCTCGCCGCCCGTGTTGTCGAAGAAGATGTCGACGCCGCGCGGCGCCAGCTGCCGCAGCCGGGCGCTCAACGGCTCGGCGCGGTAGTTGATGCAGCCCGCGAGCCGCGCGTGGCGCATCACCCACTCGCACTTCTCGCGCGTGCCGGCGATACCGATGGCGCGCGCTCCCTTGAGCATGGCGATCTGGCCGGCCATCGAGCCCGCGGCATTGGCGGCGGCCGAGACCAGCACCGTCTCGCCCGGGCGCAGCTTCGCCAGGTCGAGCAGCCCGAAGTAGGCGGCCATGCCGGGTGCCCCCAGAACGCCGAGAGCGGTGGAGGCGGGCGTCTGTCCCGGGTGCACGAAACGCGCGAACTGGCCGTTCGACACCGCGAACTGCTGCAGTCCCGCATCCATCACCACGATGCTGCCGACGCCGAACACATCGTGCCGCGACTCGATGACTTCACCGACGCCGCGCGCCGGCACGACATCGCCGGACTTCACGGGCCGCGCTCCGGCATCCGCTGCGGGGCCGATCAGGAACGGATCGAGCGCCAGCCAGAGTGCGCGGCACAGGAACGTACCGTTCGACAGGACGGGGCGCGCGCCCTCGACGACCTCGAAGTCGTGAGCCCTGGCGTGCGAGTGCCTGATCCGGACCTGCAGATTCTCCATGAGCGAGCTCTCGCGGAGGCGCTACCTGGCGGCCGCGTCCGCTGCGGCACCCTGGGCGTCCGCCGCCTGCCGGTTGACGTCCTCGATCTGCCGCTTGATGCCCTCCTCGGCCCTGCGTCCCTGCTCGGCTTGCTTCGCCTGGGCGGCTGCACCGCCGGCTGCGGCGGCTCCGGTCTCGGCCAAGCCACAGCTTCCGAGGAGAAGGGCGACGACGACGAGGATCGACACGCGCAGCATGGGGCGCTCCCGGGATTCGATGTGCCAATTTTGCGCGCCCGGCCTCGAGGCGCAAGGGGACCGGCCGCGTGGCAGACTGTGACCATGCCCAGGACAGCCCGTCAGAACCCTCCGCAGGCCTCCCCGCGCGTACGGCGCGGCTACTTCGAGTGCCGCTTCGGCCAGCTGCATGTCCATAACTCCATGCCTGCGGGCGGCGGCTTCGAGGAAGGCACGCCGCTCATCTGCCTGCATGGTGCCGCAGCCTCCGGACGTGTTTTCCGGGAGTTCATGGTGCTCCTCGGCCGCGACCGCTCGGCCTACGCGCCGGATCTTCCAGGATGCGGCGAATCGGATGCCCCGCCTCATCCGGTGTCCGCGGCCGAATACGCGGCCTCGATCGCGGACTTCCTCGACAGCGTACGGCTGCGTCAGGTCGATGTGATCGGGCAGGGTGCCGGCGCGGTGCTGGCGACGGAGTTGGCGCTCACCCGTCCCCCGCAGGTGCGTCGGGTGGTGCTGGCCTCGGTGCCGCTTGCGGCCGGCACTGCCCAGGGTGCAGCGCCGGCGGGAGACCTGGCAGTGGCGGCCCTGCAGTATCCGCTGCGCGAGCGGCTCGGCCGGGTGACGCAGCCGCTGCTCGTCCTGCGCCCGCGCGACGAGTGGTGGGATGCAGCTGCGGGCGTGCGCAGCGCCCTGCCCGCGGCGCGGGTCTTCGATCTCCCGGAACAGGGAGCGGACCTGTTCCAGTCAGGACCCGCGCGTGCGGCCGAGGCAGTCCGGGCCTTTCTTCCGGTCTGACCCTCGCCCCGGCAGGGGGGGGCTCAATCTGCGACGTCTCTCACATTATTGCGGCATTACGTCTGGTTACGGGGGACGTCGAAGCGTCCCGGAGCTAAACTTTTCCTCCAAATAAAAGTAACGGGGAACCTGTTTCCATGGATCCGCGCCCGAGGCAGCCGTCTCCGGGGCCGTCGCCCCCGGCCGTAGACCTCGACAGCACCGATGAGCTGCCGGTCCTCGATCCGGCGGCCTATGAGGCCGCCGCGCGTGACCGCCTGAATGACACCTGGGTCCAGCCCGAAGTTTCGGGCTCCGGGATGGCCGCGGAGGTTCGCGCGGGGGCGGAGGATCCGCTGCAGACGGCGGTCGCGAATCTGCGCGAGGCACAGGAGCTGCTCGAAGGCCGCGCCGCGCGCCTCGGCGAGCTCGAGCGCTCGCTCGCGGAAGCGCATGCGGCCCGCAGCGCGGCCGAACGGCACGCCACCCAGCTCGCCGAGGAGCTCAACCAGTCGCGCAGCCGCGCGGCGCAACTCGAGGTCGAGCGCGCAACCGAGCAGGCGGAAGCACGGCTCGCTCGCGAGCGGCGCGAGCTCGAGCACACCGCAGCTCTTGCCGAGGCACGCACGCTGGCCGAACGGCGCGAGGCCGAGCTCGGCGAGGAGCTGGCACGGGCGCGCGCCGCCGCAGGTGAGCAGGCCGGCGAGCTCGCCGCAGAGCTGGCGCGGGCGCGGCGCGCCGCCGAGGACGAGAAAGCCGCCGCCGCCAGCTATTTCGAGTCGCTCAGCTCCGCCGAGCGCCGCCGCTCGCTCATGGAGGCGATGCTGTCGGATCTGCAGGAGCAGGCCCAGACTCAGGAGACCAGCCGCGAGCGGCTGGCGCGCGAGCTGGCCGGGCGCGAGACGCGCACCAGTGAGCTCGAATCGGACCTGACTCAGCGGGCCGCGCGCATCGCGGCCCTCGACGGGCAGGTGACGACGATGGGCGCTGCGCTCGAGCAGCGCGCGGCCGAGCTCGAGCGGCTGCGCACCGCCCACGCGAGCGTCAACGCTGCGCTCGAGGCCGCGCGCGCCGCGGCCGCGGTGGTGACCGCGCGCGCCACGGAGCACGAGGCAGCGCTCACCGAGGCGCGCGCCCGGATCGCCACTCTCGAGGCGGAGCTGGCGGCGGAGCGCAAGCGGGCTGCCGAGCGCGAGCAGGAGCTCGCGACGGTGCGCGGGGAGATGGAACAGTGGGCCGGCGCACTGCGCGCCGCCCAGCTCGAGCGCAGCGGGCACCTGGCCGGGATCGCGGCAGGCGAGGCCCGCGTCAAGCAGCTCGAGGATCGTGTGGTGGAGCAGGCGGAGACGATGAAGGCGTTGCAGACGGCTTCCGATGCCGCCGTTGCCCGCGGGCACGAGCTGGAAGCCGACGTGCGCGCGGCCGAGGAAGGGATCTCACGGCTCGAGTCGCAGCTACGCGCCCGCAACGCGCGGGTCGCTGAGCTCGAGAAGGCCAACCAGCAGTGGCGCCACACGCTCGAGGAAGCCCGCGCGCGGCATGCGCAGACCGACACCCATCACGTGCTGCCCGATGCGGCGCACCCCGAGGAGGAGAGTGGCAAGCTGCGCGAGGCCGCCGACGGCGCCGCGCGCCTGCTGATCCAGTCCGACGGGGAGCGGGATGTGATGCACGTGCTCGGGCGCAAGACCAGCATCGGCCGCACCCCGGACAACGACCTGCGCATCGACGCCAAGTACATCAGCCGCCACCACGCGGTGATCCTCGTCGGGGCGGCGCATGCCATCATCGAAGATCTCAACAGCACCAACGGCGTGACCGTCAACGGCCGGCGCGTTACGCGCCAGGAGCTCAAGGACGGCGACCAGGTGGTGATCGGCCGCGCACAGTACCGCTTCGCGGTGCGGCGCACCGACAAGCGCTGACACGGCTGCTCGCCCTTCGCTAAGCTCGCCCCGTGGCGAGCCCTTACATCGAGAGGATCCTCAAGGCCCGCGTCTACGACGTGGCGATCGAGTCGCCGCTCGAGAATGCCGCACGTCTGTCGCGCCGCCTCGGTAACGAGGTGCTGCTCAAGCGCGAGGATCTGCAGCCGGTGTTCTCCTTCAAGCTGCGCGGCGCCTACAACCGCATCGCACACCTCGGCGCGGCGAGCGCCGCGCGCGGCGTGGTGTGCGCTTCGGCCGGCAATCACGCGCAGGGCGTCGCCCTGGCGGCGCGCCACCGCGGCATTCCCGCGGTGGTCGTCATGCCGGAGACGACGCCCCTCATCAAGGTGCAGGCGGTCATCGATCTCGGCGGCGAGGTGCTGCTGCATGGCGATGACTACGACGCGGCGCTCGAGCGCGCCCTGGCCGAAGCGCGCGAGCGCAGTCTGGTATTCGTGCATCCCTTCGACGATCCGGATGTCATCGCGGGGCAGGGCACGATCGCCGTGGAGATCCTGCGCCAGTGCGGCGGTCCGCCGGACGCGGTCTTCGTGCCGGTAGGTGGCGGCGGACTGCTCGCCGGCATCGCCGTGTACCTGAAGTACCTCTATCCGGCGGTCAGGGTGATCGGCGTCGAGCCGCGCGATGCCGCCGGCATGTACGAGTCGCTGCGGGCCGGCCGGCGGATCACGCTCGAGCGTGTCGGCCTGTTTGCCGACGGCGTCGCCGTCAGGCGCGTCGGCGAGGAGACCTTCGGGCTGTGCCGCGGCCTGGTAGACGAGATCGTGCTCACCGACACCGACGAGATATGCGCCGCGATCCAGGACGTGTTCGAGGACACCCGCTCGATCGTCGAGCCGGCGGGCGCGCTGGCGGTCGCCGGACTGAAGCGCTGCGTGGCGCGCGAGGGCTGGCGCGATAAGCGCCTGGTGGCCGTCAACAGCGGCGCCAACATCAACTTCGACCGTTTACGGCACGTCGCCGAGCGTGCCGACTTCGGCGGCGCGCGCGAAGCGCTGTTCGCCGTGGTGATTCCCGAGCGGCCCGGCAGCTTCCTGCGCTTCTGCGAGGCGCTGGGCCGCCGCAGCGTCACCGAATTCAATTACCGCTACGCCGGTGCCGAGGGCGCGCAGATCTTCGTCGGGCTGGCGCTCGCCGAAGGGCG
>DASQGK010000071.1:0-12084 GCA_035632655.1 Steroidobacteraceae bacterium
AGATCTATCACTTCATGCGCCTCCTGTACGTGAAGCTCGGCACGCAGTACTGCCCCGACTGCGACGTCGCGATCGAGCCGCAGAGTCCGGCCTCGATCGCGGCGCGGCTGCTGCGCGATTACCGCGGGCGCACGATCACGCTGCTCGCTCCGCTGGTCGTGTCCCGCAAGGGCTACTACACCGACCTGGCGAAATGGGCGGCGAAGAAGGGCTTCCGGGCACTGCGCGTCGATGGCGAGCTCACTCCCTGCTCGCCCTGGCCGCGGCTGTCGCGCTTCCGCGAGCACACCATCGAGCTCCCCGTCGCCGAGCTCGCCGTGAGTGCCAGGACCGATGCCGAGCTGCATCGCGCGCTCGGACGCGCGCTGGATTTCGGCAAGGGCCTGGTGCACGTGCTCGCCGGGAAGTCCGCCGGCGTCACGGTGTTCTCCACCAAGCGCGCCTGCCCCGGCTGCGGCCGCAGCTTCGCCGAGCTCGATCCGCGCCTGTTCTCCTTCAACTCCCGGCATGGCTGGTGCGAAGGCTGCTATGGGACCGGGGTCGAGATGACGGGGTTCGACGAGGAGCAGAGCGGCGAGGAGCCGTGGTGGAACGAGTGGTACGCGCACGAACCCGCGCCCTGCGGCGTCTGCCAGGGTCAGCGCCTCAACAGTGTCGCGCTCAATGTGCGCTTTCGCGGCCGCTCGATCGCCGCGCTCGCCGCCGAGTCGGTTGCCGGGAGCGCGGAGTTCTTCGCCGGACTGCGCCTGAAACCGCGCGAGCGTGAGATCGCCCGCGACCTGCTGGCGGAGATCCGCGCACGCCTGAGGTTCCTCGACCGGGTGGGCCTCGCCTATCTCGAGCTCGACCGCTCGGCGCCCACGTTGTCGGGCGGCGAGGCCCAGCGCATCCGGCTCGCCGCGCAGCTCGGCTCCAACCTCCAGGGGGTGTGCTACGTGCTCGACGAGCCGACCATCGGCCTGCACCCGCGCGATAATGCGATCCTGCTCGACTCGCTCGCCGAGCTGGCCGGAAACCGCAACACCCTGGTGGTCGTCGAGCACGACGAGGAGACCATCCGCCGCGCCGATCACGTGCTCGACCTGGGTCCCCAGGCGGGCGTGCGCGGCGGCGAGCTGGTCGGCTCGGGCACGGTGCGCGACCTCATCGCCAATCCGCGCTCGACGACGGGACGGTTCCTGCGCTCGCCGCTGGTGCATCCCGCGCAGCCGCACCGACCGGTGGACGCGCACACCGCGCACCTCACGCTCGAGCGGGTGAAGCTCCACAATCTGCGCGGCGGCGACGTGCGCATCCCGCTCGGCCGACTGGTGGTCATCACCGGCGTCTCGGGCTCCGGCAAGTCGACGGTGGCACGCGACGTGCTGTACGCGAGCCTCAGGCGGCTGCTCGGCACGCACGGCGCCGGGCGAGGCCGGCCGGGCGCGAAGCAGCCGGTCGGCTGCGCGGCGGTGCGCGGCCTCGAGCAGCTGGCGCGCGTGCTCGAGGTCGATCAGACACCGATCGGCAAGACGCCGCGCTCCTGCCCCGCCACCTACATCGGTTTCTGGGACGACATCCGCCGCATCTACGCCGGCACCACCGAGGCGCGCATCCGCGGCTACAGCGCCAGCCGTTTCTCCTTCAATACCTCCGGTGGCCGCTGCGAGGCGTGCGAGGGCCAGGGAGTGAAGACCATCGCGATGAGCTTCCTCCCGGACGTCAAGGTGCTGTGCGACGTGTGCGCGGGAAAGCGTTTCAACTCCGAGACGCTCGGCGTTCTGTGGCGCGAACAGAGCATCGGCGACGTGCTGGCCATGGATGTCGACGACGCGGCGGCATTTTTCGCGGCCCATGCGCGGGTGCACCGGGCACTGAAGCTCCTGCAGGATGTGGGGCTCGGCTACCTCACCCTCGGCCAGCCGAGTCCGACCCTCTCCGGCGGCGAGGCGCAGCGCATCAAGCTGGTCGCCGAGCTCTCCAAGGTGCGTGACGATGAGCTCCCCGGCATGCAGCCCTCGTCCCGGCAGACGCTCTACGTGCTGGATGAGCCGACCGTGGGACTTCACATGGCGGATGTCGAGAAGCTGATCCACGTGTTGCACCGCCTGGTGGCGGCCGGCAATACCGCGGTGGTGGTGGAGCACAACCTCGACGTCATGGCCGAGGCCGACTGGATCATCGACCTCGGTCCCGAGGCCGGCGCCGACGGCGGCCGGATCGTGGCGCAGGGTCCTCCGGCGCAGATCGCGCGGCGGCGCAGGTACTCGCACACCGGGCAGGTGCTGGAGGCGTTCCTGCGCGAGCGCACCGCAGAGTCGCCGCACGCGCGGCGCTCGGGAACGGCCTGAGGAGCCGCAAGAGAGTACTCTTTGCCGCCATGGCGCACGATCTGGTCTGCTGGAAGTGCGGCGCTTCTCTGAGCGAGCTGAGCCTGCCGCTGCGCCGCCTGGATGAGTGTCCCAGGTGCCGCGCGGAGCTGCACGTCTGCCGCCTGTGCGTCGACTACGACACCCGCATCGCCAAGCACTGCCGCGAGCCGACCGCCGAGGAGGTGAGCGACAAGACGCGCGCCAACTTCTGCGATCACTTCAAGCCGCGTGCCGCTGCCTGGACGCCACCCAATACGGCGGAGGTCGACAAGGCCCGAGCCGAGCTCGAGCGGCTGTTCGGCAAGCGCTAGGGTTTCTTGTTGATGCGGTCGCTGAGGCGCTCGAGCAGCCGCGAGAACGGCGAGTTCTTCTGCACCTCCACCTGCAGGTGCCGCACGCCGGTATCGTTGAGCAGCGTACCGCGATCATCCTCGATGGTGAGCTCGGTCGCCCCGAGTATCTCCAGCGTCTCCTCGAGCGAGGGGCCGCCGCGGCGCTCACGCGCGCCGACGCGCGCGGGTCGTTGCCGGGGCGCGGCCGGGGCCGCGGGGGCCGCGGACTTCGCACCGGGCCTGGCGTGCAGTCTTGCGTTCGGCAGCTGCGGCTTCTCCTCCATGTCGAGCAGCTTGAACTCCTCGGCGTCGCGGCGCCCGGCCCCGGGTGAAGCCACGGTGGCAGCCACCTGGTCGGCCTCGGTCGCACGGCTGCGCTCCTCGGGGCTCACCGGTACGACGGCCACCGAGCCGAACTCCGAGCGTACGTAGTAGGCAACCTGCTTGGCGGATATCGCGTCGCTGAAGAATCCGAGCCGCAGCCCGTACCAATGGCGTCCTTCGCGGCTGCCTTCCACGGTATACAAGGTGTAGGCGCTGAAGATCGCGAGCGGCGGCACCTTGCCGAGCTCGACGGGCTGCACCGACCACTGCAACTGCACCGCAAACCACACCGGAGCGTTGCTGGCGACGGCTTCCTTGAGGGCCTTGCGGGTCCCCGTGTCGTCGGGCTTGAGCAGCGGAATGTTGCGCGCCTGCGCGTCGGCCGCGGGTCTCTCGCCACCTTCGGGCGGCCGCTCCTCGAGGACGCGCAGCACCTGGGTGTCCGAGAGCGTGCCGTCGGCGGGAGGCGTCGCGCGCGGCGGCAAAGGCGCGTGCATCAGCCGCGTCTCGCCGGTCGTGCTGGTCTCCCCGAGCGCGGCCAGCACCTCACGCACGTTCGAGTCGAAGCCCGGCTTCTTCGCCGCCGGGGGCGTCCGGCCAGGGGCCGCAGGCTGAGGCCTGGCCGCCGGCACCCGGGCAACAGCCGGCCTCGAAGGCTTCGCGGCCGGGGCAACTCTAGGCGCCGCGGTACGCGCCACGGGCGCGGGAGCCGCGCGGGCGGCGGGCGGTGCTGCAGGGGGAGCCGGTCGCGCCCGGACCGCTGTTGCGGTGGCGATGCGTGGTGCGGGCCGCGCCGGCGGGGCCGGCCTCGCGGCGGGCGCCACCACGGCAACGGGGCGTGACGGAATGCGCTGTACGGCCTGCGGGGCGGCGTGCACGACCGGCACGCGCACCGCCGGCGGGGGGCCTGCGGGCACGCTGCGTCTCGCCGGTGCCGCGGGCGCGGCGCGCACGGCTGCACGGGGTGCGGCGGGTGCATTGGGCTGTGGACCTGCGGCGTGACGTGCCTGATCGGCCGCGGCCGCGGCCGCACGTTCGCGCAGCTTGCGCCCCGGGGCCTCGCCGGCCCAGGCGCCGGGATAGATCTCACGCACGACGTTCAACCATTCCTCGGCCTCGGCCAGGGTGGCGAAGTAACCCATGTGGAGCCGGAAGCGCTCGCGCCCTTCCTCGAAGCGGCGGCTCACGAAGAAGTTGAAGCGCTTGAGCTCGGGCAGCTCGGTCTGCGCCAGCGCCATGGGTGTGCTCGAGGAGCACAAATTTAGAACGTAAGGGCCCGCTGCCGCAGTGAGCGGCGCCGAGTCCCCCGCAGCGGCGTCGGACATGGCGCCTGCTGCCAGTTCTGGCTGTGGTGTCATAGCTTCCCCGGACTTAAACCAATCCCTGATAACGTCCCCGTTCCAAGGGACTTTAGGGTTTCTCGACGGGGAAAGGAGTGCGGGCGCTCGCGCTTTTGACACGCGATCGTGGCAGCCCCGCCGTCGTAGAACCGAGAGTCCTTTAGACCGGTGGCTTTGCGTCCCCGTCTTTCGACGGGTTTGCCTTTATCACGCGCCCAACTCTGGAAGCGTCGCAGTTCGGAGTCAAGTGCGGGGTGCGCAGAGCCGCGAACAAAATGTCGACATATGGTGCGCCGCAGGGCGGCCTGATGTTATGTCTCACCGCGGCGCATCCGGCGGCGCGCCAGCGCGCGCGCCATCGTCCCAGAAGCGTCCGGCGCCCGCGAAGCGCCCGCGGTAATAAGCACCCCCGAGATCGGCGTACTCGACGGCGCCGCCGGCGCGCGGAGCGTGAATGAACCGTCCGGAGCCTACGTAGATCCCGACGTGATCGACGCGGTGCGAGTGGATGCGGAAGAAAACGAGGTCGCCGGGCGCCAGGTCGTCACGGGCGATGAGGCGGGCCGCGCGCTGCTGCTCGCGCGCCGTGCGCGGAATCGCGAGTCCCACATGCTCGTGCACGTAGAGTGCGAGCCCGCTGCAATCGAAGCCTCCCGCGTCCGCTCCCCCGAACTCGTAAGGCGAACCGACGAGCGAGACCGCGAGCGCGGCAATAGCGACGCCGGCATTGGGCTGCAGCGCCGCGCGGCGCGGCTCGGTTGCACACGCCCCGAGCAGCAGCACGGCGGCCAGGAGCGGGACCAGCCGCCGCGCACGCGTGGCGTGCGGTGCACACACGGGAAAGCTCAGCGGCTGCGCGCCGGCTTGCGCTCCGGCACCGATGCGGAGGCGCGCGAAGTGAGGCGCGCGAGCTGGCGGATTTCGGGATTCAGGTAACGCTGCACGCCCTTGCGGCCCGAGCGCGTCGCGCCGACCACGGCTGCCGCGAGCGTGCGCGCGGAAATGCCCCGGTAGGCCGCGCGCCTGCCGGTGAGGAACAGATTCACGAGCGGCATGGCGATCATCGCGGCGAGCTCGAGCGGGCGCATCTCGTGGCGCCAGCCGAGCAGCAGCCCGGGCTCGAGGATATCGAGCGACGCGAATCCCACCCCTTCCAGCTCCTCCTCCATCTCGCCCTTGGTGCGCAGGTAGAAGTTGCGCGCTGCCGGATTGGCGCCGGCGCTCGAAACGACGACGAAGCGCTGTGCGCGCGCGGCGAGCGCCGCGCGGGCAAAGGCAACTACATAGTCGACGTCGACCTTGCGGAAGGCGTCGCGCGATCCGGCACGGGCGCGTGTGCTGCCGAGACAGCAGAGCGCGACGTCGCATGTCGTGCCCTGCAACTGCGCCTCGAGGCGGTCGAACTGGACGATGCGATTGGCGAGACGGTTGTGCTCGCGCTGCAGGGGCCGGCGGGTTACCGCGATCACACGACTGAAGTCGGTGGCGGAGAGCAGCGCATCGAGCACATGGCCGCCGGTAAGTCCGCTCGCACCCGCGAGCAGCGCGACCCTGGTTTGGCCGTCCGCCATCGCTAACTCCCAACACCGCGCAACGACGCGCGGTGAGCTTAGCGACTGTGCGCTGCGCGGGGCAAGGACCCGACGGTCACCAGCTGAGCTGCAACTGCGCCGCTTGCCCTCCGGGGGGACGAAACCGTGTCGTGTCGAGCGCGCTGCGTGACTCGGCGTTGAGCCCCAGGCGCCGGCAGGCGAGCCCGAAGCGGCTGCGCAGCAGGGCGGCGCAGGGCCCGGTGCCGCGCATGCGCGAGCCGAAGCGGGCATCGTTCTCGCGCCCGCCGCGCATCTCGCGGATCATCGCCATGACGTGCGCCGCGCGATCGGGATAGTGCTCGGCGAGCCACTCCTTGAAGAGATCTTTCACCTCATGGGGCAGGCGCAGCAGCGTATAGCCCGCCCAACGCGCCCCCGCCGCCGCGCAGGCCTCCAGAATCCGCTCCATCTCGTGGTCGGTGAGCGCCGGGATCACGGGCGCCACCATGACGCCCGCCGGCACCCCGGCGGCCGTGAGCGCCGCGATGGTGCGCACGCGGGCCGCCGGGGAGGCCGCCCGCGGCTCGAGCCGGCGCTTGAGCTCATCGTCGAGCGTCACGACGGTGAGACCGACGCTCACCAGATTGTCGCGGGCGAGCGAGGTGAGCAGGTCGAGATCGCGCAGCACCAGCGAGTGCTTGCTGAGGATGGCGACCGGGTGACGCGTGCGCTCGAGAACCTCGAGGATCGAGCGCGTGACTTTCATGCGGCGCTCATCCGGCTGGTACGCATCGGTGTTGATGCCGAGCATGATCGGCTTGCAGACATAGCCGGGGCGCGACAGCTCGGCCTCCAGCACCCTGGCGGCATCGGCCTTGTAGAAAAGGCGCGTCTCGAAGTCGATCCCCGGCGAAAGGCCGAGGTAGGCGTGGGTCGGGCGGGCGAAGCAAAAGACGCACCCGGTGGAGCATCCGCGATAAGGATTGATCGACTGCTCGAACGGAATGTCCGGTGAATCGTTGGTCGTGATCACGCTGCGGGCACGATCGGGCTCGAGAGTCGTGGGGAGGCTCTCCGGCACCTGCTCCCGGTACCAGCCATCGTCGATCGCGCTCACCTGATGGAGGTCGAAGCGCGGCGGCGGATTGCTGAGGGCCCCGCGGCCTTTGCGGGCCCGTGGGCGATCGTCCATGCGGGGCATCGTCTAACTGTATACCCATACAGTCAGACGGTAAATGATCTCTATCTATATGAATATACTTATAATTATTTCACAAGCCGCAGCGCGAACGGATAGTGGTAATGCACGCCCTCGCTCGCACGAATCGCGGCGGTGAGCGTCAGCGCAAGCCAGGCGATGAACAGTGCGAGTCCCAGCAAGAAGCCGATCAGGACCAGCGCGGCGAGGCCGCAGAGGATCGCCGCGAGCGAGACGGTGATGTTGAAGTTGAGGCTCTCGCGCGCCTGCTCACCGACGAAGGCCGACTCGTCCCGCTTCAGCAGCCAAAGGAGCCACGGGCCCGCCACGTTGCCGATGACGGGCGCCACCAGCCCGAAGAGTGCCGCCAGGTGCGCCAGCATGCCCCAGGTGCGCTCGGTCTCGCTCGGCGCGGAGCCGCTGCCCGGCTCCTCCATGCTTCCCCCTCATTGCAGCTTCGAGCGGTAGCGGACCGTCACTGCGAAGTTCCGGCCCGGCTGTGTGTAGTATGCGGCCGTCTGATAGCTGCGGTCGAAAAGATTGGCGGCGCGCGCCTCGAGGGTCCAGCCGCCGCCGAATGCCCACTGCGTGAGCAGGTCGACCGTCAGGTAGCCCCCCATGGGCAGCGTGTTCGCGAGGTCATCGAAGCGCCTGCCTTCCCAACGGAACGCCGCGGAGATCGATCCGTCCGTGCCGCCGGGGACGTGCAGGAGCCGGCGCACGGTGAGTGCGGCGCTCTGCTCGGCCCGGCGGTTGAGGAGGTTGTCGTACTGCGGCCCCGGTGAGCGGTTGAGCGGCTGCATCCCGGTGACCTGTCCCCCGAGCACCCAGTCCTGACTGTGCCAGTCGGCCTGCAACTCGACGCCGCGGATGCGCGAGGTGTCGATGTTCTGCGGCAGAAACGTCAGCGGATCGATGGCAATCAGCCGGTCGATGCTCGTCTGGTACGCGTGCAGCGACCAGATGAGTGCTCCCCCGGTGCCATCGAGGCCCAGCTCGTATGAATGGGATTCCTCGGGCACAAGCCGCGGATTGCCAAAGCCCGGGAAGTACAGCTCATCGAAGGTCGGGGCGCGGAACGCCGTGCCCCAGGTGGCGCTCGCCCGCACTCCGCCACCGAGCTGGCGCGATGCCCCGAGGTTGCCGGTGACATGACTGCCGAACTGCTCGTTGTCCTCGTAACGCGCGCCGGCGAGCGCCGACCATTGCGGCAAATCCGCATGCAGCTCGGAGAACACCGCGCGCGTCGTCCGCGCGGTGACGGCGAAGGGCGTATCGCTGTCGACGTGGGCGTCCTCGTAATCGACCCCGCTGATCAGACGCAGCACCGAGCCGAGCTTGCCGTCAGCCTGGAGGCTGGCGCTGTTGCGGGTCGAGTCGAAGGTGCCGACCGGCACCGGGTCGAGGAAGTCGCGCTCGTCGTCGACGTTGCGCCCCCCGGTGAGGCGCAGGTGCCAGCTGTCGCCGAGCGCCTGGTCGAGATGCGCGCTGAAGACTTTCTCCTGGAACTCCAGGCGATCGTCGAAGCCGCCGCCGTCGAAGGCGCTCCAGCCGTGGGTGTAGAGCGCGTCCACCTGCGCGGTGAGCGTGTCCGAGAGATGGGCGCCCGCGGAGAGTGAGCCCGAACGATTCTGGAAGCCATCCGACACGTCCGCCGGATTCGGATCGAAGCAACCGGCGAACGCCGACGCCTGGCAGGCGGTGAAGCCTGCGGTAGTCTGCACATCGGCGCCGATGCTGGCCCAGGCCTGCCGCCCGCGCGCGGCGAGGAAGCCGGTGAACTCGTGAGTGTCGTAGCTGCCGTCCATGGCGCTGCCACCGAGGGTGGTGCCGGGCTCGCCTGCCTGGCGGGTGAAGATCTGGATCACGCCGCCCACCGCATCGGAGCCATAGAGCGTCGAGCGCGGGCCGCGCACCACCTCGATGTGATCGATCTGGCCGAGCGGAATGATCATGAAGGGCGCCGAGCCGAGAGTCGCGGAGCCGACGCGCACGCCGTCGATGAGCAGCAGCGTGTGGTCGGAATCCGCGCCGCGGATGAACACCGAGCTCGCCTGACCGAGACCGCCGGCGTTGTCGATGTTGACTCCCGCGAGCCCGCCGAGCAGATCCTGCACCGATTGCGCCTGGCTCGCCTCGATGTCGGCGCGCGTCAGCACCGTGGTGGAGAACAGCGACTCGCTCTGCGGCTCGGGGACGCGCGAGGCTGTGATGATGACCTGGGAGAGTGGATCGGCCGGCGGCGGGGGCTGCGGCGGCACCTGCGACCATGCCTGCGAAGCCAAGACGAGAGCAAACGCCGCGGACAGCGCACGGCGCCCAATGAGACCTGTTGACATGACAAAGCTCCTGACTGCACACACCCGTGCCCGCAGGAGTCGTGGTGAGAAGCTGGCAGGTCTGCGTCCTTCGGAGCGGCGCACACCGTAAAGGCCAGCGTCGCCCGCCGCGACGTCCAACGGTGATACGCGAGGCCGGTCTCCGGGCTTTCGAGCTGAAGGCCTGGCCTTCCGGGGGATCGCCTTCCCGCACCTTCAGTCAGGTGCAGTGGCTCTTCGATCCGCCTGAGCTCGATTACCGTTGCGGGGGCAGCGCCGGCTTTGGACGAATCCGCACCGGACTTCCCGTTTACCCGTCCACCAGGACGGGCACCTCACGCCGCGCGAAGCGTGCCTGCGCGCCATGCCCGGCGTCAAGATGTGATTCAACGGCAGCCCCGCGTGGCATGATCGCAGGCCGTGAAGCCCCTGGAGAACGACACCGCCCGGCTGAGCTCCGCCGCCGAGCTCCTCGGCTACCTCGCCGTGGCGCCGCTACTCGTGTGCCTGAGTTGCGTGGCGGTGCTCTCCGGCTATGCCGATCGCGAGCTCGCGCAGCGCAGCGCGATCGCCTGGGGTGCGGTCCTGCTCGGCAGCAGCGGCGCCGTGCACTGGGGCCTCGCGCTCGCCGGACGCCTGCCCGCAACGGCGGCACGCACCGCGGCGGCGGCGGCACCGCCGATCGTCGCCACGCTCGCGATCATCATCGGCGGCCAGCGCGCGCTGGCGCTGCTGGTGGTGGGGTTCGGCCTCTTCTGGCTGTACGAGCATCGCTCGCTCGGTGCGCTGCTGCCGCCCGCATACCTCAGCCTGCGGAGAAACCTGAGCCTCGCGATCGTCAGCATGCTGGCACTCACCCTGATCGCATCCGACGCCGCGGGCCTTCTGTGAGGGCCATCCGGTGCTGATGGAGGAATTCGCATCCGCCGCGTGGCTGCGCCGCCTCATCACGCTGGTGATGCTGGCGGTGCTGGTGCTGCTCGGCTTTCGCGTCCTCGATCCTTTCATCGTGCCGCTGGTGTGGGCCGGGATCCTCGCCTATGTGACCTGGCCCGCCTACAAGTGGCTGCTCGGCAAATGGCGCGGCCACAGCATCGCCGCGGCGCTGGTCATGACTGCGATCGTATCGGCGGCCGTGGTCGCCCCGATCGCCTGGCTCGCGGTGGTGGTGCGGGTCGAGCTGCTGCGTCTCTATCACGACCTGCAGCAGCTGCTCGCCGGGGGTGTGCAGCTCCCCCCCGTGATTCTCAGGATCCCCTGGCTCGGCGATCAGCTGCATGAGCTGGCGCTGCGCGCGGCGCAGGATCCGCACGCGCTCGGTGCGGAGCTGCAGAAGATCACCGACCACTCCTTCGAGCAGATCGCCCACATCATCGGCGGCATCGGCCGCAACGTCGTGAAGCTGCTGCTCACCGTGGTGAGCCTTTTCTTCCTGTATCGCGACGGCTCGCGCGTAGCCGCCGAGCTCGCGCGTGCGCTCGAGCAGGTGCTGGGCGCGCGTGTGCACAACTACCTGCTGGCGATCGGACAGACCGTGAAGGCGGTGGTCTACGGTCTGGTGCTGGCGGCCGTGGTGCAGGGCGTGCTGGTGGGCATCGGCTACTGGGTCGCAGGGGCCGCGGCTCCCGTGTTCCTCGCCGCACTGACGACGGTCTGCGGCCTCATCCCGTTCGCCGCCCCGGCGATCTGGGCGGGCGTCACCGCCTGGCTGCTGCTGCAGGGCAAGACCGTCGCCGGGTTCGGACTGCTCATCTGGGGCGGCGGCATCATGGGATGGACCGACCATATCGTCCGCCCGTTCCTCATCAGCCGCGAGGCGCGCATCCCCTTCCTGGTGGTGCTGTTCGGAGTGTTGGGAGGACTCGCCACTTTCGGGCTGGTGGGACTGTTCGTCGGCCCGGTGATCCTCGCCGTGCTGCTCGCCATCTGGCGCGAGTGGCTGCACGAGCATGAGCACTCGGCTGATGGGACGAAATCACAGGAAGTGATTTCGTCAGACATTACTCCGTAGACCGCCGGCGAAAGGCGCGGCTTTCGCCGGCTGTGATGGTTGATTGGGCGAAATCGCAGGAAGCGATTTCGCCGGACATTACTGCGTCGACCGCAGGCAAAGAGCGCGGTCTTTGCCTGCTGCGCACCAGAGGGCGAGTTCGGCGGACATTTCCCTCAAGACGACAAGAACATCCTGTACGCGGGGTTGGCGGTCTCCTCCACGTACTCGTAGTGCAGCTCGCGCAGGTGCTCGAGGAACTCGGCCCGGTCCGCGGGCGGCACCTGGATGCCGGCGAGCACGCGCCCGTGGTCGGAGCCGTGATTGCGGTAATGGAACAGGCTGATGTTCCAGCGCGAGCCGATGGCCTGCAGGAACCTGAGCAGCGCACCGGGCCGCTCCGGGAACTCGAAGCGGTACAGCAGCTCGTGCTCGAGCCCCGGTGCGTGACCGCCGACCATGTAACGCACGTGCAGCTTCGCCATCTCATCGTCGGTCATGTCGGTGACCGCAAACCCAGCCTCGGTCAGGCGGCCGGCCAGCGCATCCTTCTCCGCGCGCCCTTCGGCGAGCGCCAGCCCGACGAAGATCTGCGCGCCCTCGGCACCGGCGTAGCGGTAATTGAATTCGGTGACGCTGCGGCGGCCCAGCGCCTCGCAGAAGCGCAGGAAGCTGCCGGGCCGCTCGGGAATCACCACG
>DASQGK010000072.1:0-115913 GCA_035632655.1 Steroidobacteraceae bacterium
CCTACTCCGGCAGCAGCTCTCCCGAGCCGCCGAACTCCTTCGGGAAATCCTTCATCTTCGGCAGCCCGTCGCGCATCCGCAGCACGGTCTCCTGGTAGTTGACGTGCACACCCGGCGTGAACTTCATCTGCGGCAACATCGCCGCGAACACGTCGACGAAATTCAGCGGCGGATGGTCGGTGAACAGATGCCCACCGCATGTCTTGCACCACTTGCGAGCGCTGGTCGGAGTTTTGTTGTAGGTGCCGACGTTGTCCGCACCCTTGGTCACGCGCACCGAGCCGGGCTTCCACAGCGTAAAGGCGTTCACCGGCCCCGCCGACCAGTGGCGGCACGACTCGCAGTGGCAGTACCCCATTGCAAAGGGTTCGCCGCTCACCGCCATTTCGACCGCCCCGCAGAAACACTTGGTCTTGTACTCGGCCATCGCTCTTCTCCCTTCAGGAATTCAGGAAAGTCGGAAAATTCAGGAAAGCAGCTCGACGTTGCCGCCGATCGCGGCCGTGTTGACGGTCAGCGTGCGCTCCGTCGCGAAGCGCAGCAGGTAATGCGGACCGCCCGCCTTCGGACCGGTGCCCGAAAGACCCTGGCCGCCGAAAGGCTGCACGCCGACCACCGCGCCGATCATGTTGCGATTCACATAGGTGTTGCCGACGGGCAGCGAGCGGAATACGTGGTCGGCGACGCTCTCGAGACGGCTGTGCACGCCCAGCGTGAGGCCGTAGCCGGTGCCGCGGATCGCCGCGAGCACCTGCGGCAGCTGGTCGCTCCGATACCGCGCCACGTGAAGGATCGGGCCGAACTCCTCGGTCCGCAGCTGGTCGAGCGCGCGCAGCTCGAACATCTGCGGCGGGAAGAAGTGGCCCGCCGCCGTGAGCGCCGGATCGACCTCGCAGGCGTACAGCAGCTTCGCCTCCCTGCGCATGCGCTCGGCGTGGCGCACAAGGCGCGCCCGGGCCGCCTCGGAGATCACCGGACCGACGTCGGTCGAGAGCTGCGCCGGGGAGCCGATGCGCAGCACGCGCATCGCGCCGGTGAGCATCTCGATCACGCGATCGGCGATCTCCTCCTGCAGGTAGAGCACGCGCAGCGCCGAGCAACGCTGCCCGGCGCTGGTAAAGGCCGAGGTGATGACATCGTCGACCACCTGCTCGGGGAGCGCGGTCGCATCGACGACCATGGCGTTGACGCCGCCGGTCTCGGCGATCAGCGGCACGATCGGGCCCTCGCGGCTGGCGAGCGTCCGGTTGATCGTCGCGGCGGTCGCCGTCGATCCGGTGAAGGCCACGCCGGCGAGCGCCGCATGCCTCAGCGCCACCTCACCGAACGCCGGCCCGTCGGCGGGTGTGAGCTGCAAAGCTGCGGGCGGTACGCCCGCCTCGTGCAGGAGCCGCGTCATGGCGTGCGCGATGAGCGGCGTCGCCGGGGCGGGCTTTGCCACCACGGCGTTGCCGGCCGCGAGCGCCGCGGTGATCTGCCCGGTGAAGATAGCCAGCGGGAAATTCCACGGGCTGATGCACACGAACACGCCGCGGCCGCAGAGGATGAGCGTATTGCGCTCGCCCGTCGGACCCGGCATCACTGCGGGCGCGCCGAACAGCTCGCGCCCCCGCGCCGCGTAGTAACGGCAGAAATCGACCGCCTCGCGCACCTCGGCCACCGCATCGGGCAGCGTCTTGCCCGCCTCGCGCACCAGCAGGCTGAGGAACTCGCCGCGCCGCTCTTCGAGCAGGTCCGCGGCGCGCGCGAGAATCGCCGCCCGCTCCGCCGCCGGCGTGGCATCCCAGGCGGGCTGCGCCCCGGCAGCCGCCGTCATCGCCTCGCTGATCTCGGCCGCCGTCGCATCGCGCGTGAACCCGACGGTCTCGGCACTGTCCGCCGGCGACACGACCGGGACGCTGGCATCGCGAACGCTGCGTCCGCTCAACAGCGGGCCGCCCGCATGCTTCTTGCCGGCGTGCTCGCGCAGCTGCGCCTCGAGCAGGGCGAGCGTCGCGGGGTCGCCGAAATCCTCGCCGGCGGAATTGAGGCGCTCGGCGCCGTAGAGCGCCGCGGGCTCGCGCACGCGCGGGGCCGCGCCGGCCGCCGCGGCAGTCAGGGAAGACACCGGATCGCTCACGACCTGCTCCACGGGTATCTGGGGATTCATGAACCGGTGCACGAACGAGCTGTTGGCGCCGTTCTCGAGCAGCCGCCGCACCAGGTAGGGGAGCAGCTCCTCGTGCGTTCCGACCGGCGCATAGACGCGCACCGGGCGCAGCTCGGGCACCTCGGCGCGTGCCGCATCGTAGAGCGCCTCGCCCATGCCGTGCAGGCGCTGAAACTCGTAAGCCGCGCCCGCCGGCGCGAGCGCCAGCACCGCGGCCACGGTGTAGGCGTTGTGGGTGGCGAACTGCGCGTAGATACGCTCGCGCGCGCCGAACAGGCGCTGCACGCCCTCGAGGTAACTCGCGTCGGTGGCGGCCTTGGAGGTGTATACGGGAAAGCTCGCCAGGCCGCGCTCCTGAGCGCGCTTGATCTCGCTGTCCCAGTAGGCGCCCTTCACCAGGCGCACCGTCATGCGCCGCCCGCAGTCGCGCGCGAGCTGCGCCGTCCAGTCGAGCACCAGCGGCGCACGCCGCCCGTACGCCTGCACCGCAAGCCCGAGGCCCTCCCAGCCGCGCGTCGTGACATCGCGCGCGAGCGCCTCCACGATGTCGAGCGACAGGTCGAGCCGGTCGGCTTCCTCGGCGTCGACGGTCATGCCGACGCCGGCGCGCGCCGCGCGGCGCGCGAGCTCGACCATGCGGGGACCGAGCCGCTCGTTGACGCGGTCGCTCTGCAGCAGGCTGTAGCGCGGCTCGAGCGCCGAGAGCTTCACCGAGATGCCGGAGCGCTCATGCACCGTCCCGGACGGCTGGCGGCCCAGCACGTCGATCGCGTGCGCATACTCATCGAGATAGCGTTGCGCGTCGGCTTCGGTGCGCGCCCCCTCGCCGAGCATGTCGAAGGAGCAGAGCGTGAGCTCGGGCTCCGAGCCGGCACGCGCCAGCGCTTCATCGATCGTTTCGCCGACGATGAAGGCATGACCCAGCGTCTGCATCGACTGCCTGAGCGCCGCGCGCACGATCGGCGCGACCACGGGCTTGGTGAGGCTGGCGGCAGAGTACTCCCCGGCCAGCTCTGATGAGACCTCGGGCAGCAGGCGGCCCGCGGCACTCAACAGGGTGAAGCCGGTGCGCAGCAGCAGATCGGTATCGCCGCGCACGCCGGCGTCGCGGATGGCGGCCAGGCGCTCGGCGATCAGCTGGTCGGCCCGCCTTGCATCGGGCGTGCGCAGCAGCGCCTCTGCCAGGCTCATGAGCGCCCGCCCCTGCGCGCTGTCGAGCGGGAACTGCTCGAGCATCCGGTCGACCAGCGGCCGCGAGCGCTGGTCGGCACGCGCACGCTCGACCCAGCGCGCCGCACGCACGCGGGCCTCGGCGAGCGCCGCGCGCATGGAGCCGAGGTCGGCGATCAGCTCGCTCGAGGCGCCCGCCTCCGGGCGCAGCGTCGCCTCTCGCAGCCGCGCGCGCAGCGCGGCGAGATCCGCCGCCTCGCCTCCGCCGCCGACCCGAGCCCCCGTCGCCGACATCGCTGCCTCAGCCTGCCGCAGGGCTCGCCGCCAGCACCTCGGCGACCGCACGCGCAAAGTAGTCGAGATTCTCGCGCCGCAGTCCGGCGACGTTCATGCGGCTGTCGTCGATCATGTAGATGTGGTGTCTCGCACGCAGCTCGCGGATCTGCGGCGTCGTGATGCCGAACAGCGAGAACATGCCGTGGTGACGCGCAATGAAGCCGAAGTCGCGCCCGGGGCAGCGCTCGGCGAGGTTGCGCACGACTTCGCGGCGCAGCTGCTCGATGCGCCTGCGCATGGCATCGAGCTCCTCGGTCCACTGGCGGCGCAACGCGGCATCGGTGAGCACGGCCGCGACGATGGCGGCGCCGTGATCGGGCGGCATCGACCACAGGGTGCGCGCCAGGCGCACCAGCTGGCTCATGGCGGCATCGGCGTGCGCCTGCGACTCGCACACCACGCCGAGCGCCCCGGTGCGCTCGCGGTACAGGCCAAAGTTCTTCGAGCACGACACCGCGAACAGCAGCTCCGGCAGCTCCTCGCTGAACAGCCGCAGACCGAAGGCGTCCGCATCCAGTCCCTCACCCAGACCCTGATAGGCCATGTCGATGAAGGGGACCAGCTGGCGGCGCTTGACCAGCGCCAGGATCTCGCGCCATTCGGCCTGCGACAGGTCGGCGCCGGTGGGGTTGTGGCACGAGGCGTGCAGCAGCACCACCGCGCGCGGCGGCAGTCGCTCGAGTGCGGCGAGCATCTTCTGCAACTGAACCCCGCCGCTCGCGGCGTCGTAATAGGGATAGCTCTCGAGCCTGATCCCGCTGCCCGAAAGAAGCGGCACGTGATTTACCCAGGTGGGCGTACTCACGTGCACCGTGGACTCGGGAGAAGCGAAGCGGATGAGCTCCGCGCCGAGGCGCAGCGCTCCGCAGCCGCCCGGCGTCTGGATGGTGCGCACGCGGCCGGCGCTCAGCGCGCCATGCCCGGCGCCGAGCGCGAGCCGCGCAATTTCCGTATTGAAGCCCGCATTGCCCGCAGGCCCCACGTAGGTCTTGGTGGTCTGCCGCGCAAGCAGCGCGCTCTCGGCGGCGCGCACCGCGGCCGGTATGGGTGTCTCGCCGCGATCGTCGCGATAGACGCCTACCCCTAAGTCCACCTTGCGCGCGTCGGGGTCGGCGCGGAAGGCGGCCATCAGGCTCAGAATTGCGTCGGCGGTGATGAGCTCGAGTCGCTCGAACATGCGGGTGCTGCTCCCGGAGCCTAGTTGACGCGCGCGCCGCTGGCTGCGGCTCGCTCACTGAGGGCGCGCCTGCGCGCCCCCTCGAACTCATCGCCCGGCTTCCAGGTCGGCATCGCGTCCGCCTGCGCGATGAGCCAGCCGGCCATGAAGTTCAGCTGCGCGTCCTGGATCATGCCGTCGAAATTCCAGGTGTCGTCGAGCTTGTCCGCCGGCTGGTGGTACTTCTTCATCTCCCACTCCTCGATGTGCTCACGGCCCCAGCCGGCCGGACGGCCGATGAAATCCGTGCCGTCGTCGAAGTACAGCGCCGGCACGCCGATCCGGGCGAAGGAGAACTGATCGGAGCGGTAGTAATAGCCGCGGTCCGGGAACTGGTCGCCCACGACCACCCGGCCCTGGCTCCTGGCCACCGCGACCGCGATGTCATCCAGCGAGGACTTGCCGAGACTCAGCAGGGTCACATCGTGAGTGCGGCCGAAGATGTTGCCGCCGTCGATGTTGATGTCGGCGGCAATGCGCCCCGCCGCAACACTCGGGTGCTGTGCGTAATAACCCGAGCCGAGCAGCCCGCGCTCCTCGCCCGCGACGAACAGCGCCATCACCGAGCGGCGCGGCCGTTCGGCAAGCGCGGCGAAGGCGCGCGCAATGCCGAGCACCTGCGCGCAGCCGGAGGCGTTGTCGACCGCGCCATGGTAGACCCGGTCGCCGCTCGCGTCCGGCTCCCCGATGCCGAAGTGATCGTGGTGGGCCGAGTAGACCAGCACCTCATCGGCGAGCTTCGGATCGCTCCCCTCGAGCACTCCGCCGACGTTCGCCGTCCTGACCCGCGACAGCATGTTGGTGAAGTCGATCGAGGTGCGTACGCCGAGCGGCACGGGCCGAAAGCTCCGCGAGCGGGCCGACGCCACGAGCTTGTCGAGATCGAAGCCGCCGGCCTTCACCAGCCGCCGCGCCGCCGCTTCCCTCGCCCAGGCCTTCAGCCGTACGCGCGGCTCGCTCCCCTCCGGCAGAGCGAACTGCTCTCCGCCCCAGGAGCTCTGCACTACCTGCCAGGGGTAACCGGCGGAAGGTGTGGTGTGGATGATGATGGCGCCGGCGGCGCCCTGCCGGGCCGCGCTCTCATACTTATAGGTCCAGCGGCCGTAGTAGAGCCGGCGCTTGCCGGCAAACAGCTGCGGATCCCAGTCGGGATCGTTGTTCATCATCACCAGGATCTTGCCGGCGAGCTTCGCGCCCTTGAAGTCGTCCCACTTGTATTCCGGTGCCTGGATTCCATAGCCCACGAAGACGAGCTCGGCATCCTCGATGGCGACGTGATCGCGCTGCTCGCCGCTCACCCCGATGTAGTCGTCGCGCCACGTGAGATCGACCGGGCCGCTCCTGCCCTTGAAGCTCCAGACGTGCGGCAGCTGCGAGCGAATACCCACGATGTCGAAGGGCTGTTGCCACTCGCCGTGGGCGAAGGCCGGTTTGAAGCCCATGCCATCGAGGCTCGTCTGCAGGTAGAGCCGCGCCAGCTGATCGGCGCGCGTCGCGGGACCCCGGCCCTCGAGCAGATCCGACGACAGGAAGCGGATCGGCGCCTCGAGCGAGGCGCGCGTCAGGTACGCATGGGCAGCCTGCCCGACCGCCGCCGGAACGGGCGCCGTGTCGGCCAGCGCCGGCGCGGACAGCGCCAGGACGACTGCGATTCCTGTCAGTACTCTCATCAACACCGGCAGATCCTCGGGGGCGTCCGTCGTGGGCCCGCAACGGTATCACGCGACCCGCACCCCTGCATCGTCACGGACCGACCACCACGGCCCAGGGGCCCTTGCCGGTCGTGATCTTGCGCATCACCGTCAGAGTCGCGGTATCGACGACCGCGACCTCACCGGCCGGGCCATCGGCGCTGTAGAGCCGCGTCCCGCCGCTGCCGAGCGCAATGCCCCAGGGGCGGCCGCCGCAGGCCGCCTCGGCGATGAGGCTTGCATCTTTGAGTGCGATGGCGGCAATGGTGCCGGCGCGCCCGGTGCTCACGTAGAGCCGTCCGCGCACCGCATCGAGAGCCACACCCATGGGGCGCGCACCGGTGTGCAGTTCGAGAAAGCGCAGCGCGGGTGCGCCCGAGGGGAGCGCGATGCGATAGACGCTCGCGTCCGCCTCACCCGATACGTAGGCGATGCGGCTGTCGGGCGTTATAGCGATGTCGCGCGGTCGCCTGCCGACGGATGCCCGGCCGGCCACACGGTAGGATTTCGCATCGATGACGGTCACGAGATTTTCCGCCTCGCTCGTGACCAGCACCCAGCGGCCGTCGGGTGACACCCGCACCCCTTCGGGCTCGCGGCCGACCGGCACGGTGGCGAGCACCCGGGCGCTGCGCGCATCGAGCACCGCGAGCCGCGCCGCGTCTTCCTCGGAGACGAAGAGACGGCGGCCATCGCGGCTCAGCGCCACCCGCTCCGGGTCCGACACTCCCCCGATCAGCCCGCTACGTGCCAGAGCCGCCGTGTCGATGACCGCGATGCCGTCGGCTTGCCGGTCGCGCGGCAACCTGGCGCATTCCTCATCCGGAATCGGGGGCGGGCACTTCGGCATGCCGCTCACCGCGACGTAGAGACGGGCACCGTCGGGGCTGAGCGCGAGGCCGCGCGGACGCTTGCCCGCGGGTATGGTGGCGAGTGCTGCACCGCGATCGGTATCGATCACGGTCACCGTACCGTCGTCCTCATTGGATACGTAGAGCCGCTCGGCTGCCGGGGCGGGCATCGCGAACCAAGCCAGGGCGAGGCAGCAGCACCAGGGAACCGGGGGTCGGGTATAGGGCATGCTTTTGATCCTAAAGGGCTTCCGGGATAAGACGTAAGTCCCACTTCGGGCAGGCCACCGTGTTAACTTACGCGGCCTTTGTCGATATAAGTGAGGTCATGGAAAAGAAGCCCCCCCTGCTCGTCGCGAACGTCCTGATGTTCGTGATCACCGCCGCGCTGACCGTGGTGCTGGTGCCCTGGTACGGCATGAGCCATGGCTTCACCGCCGCGGACCTCGCCTTCTTTGCGTTCTTTGCCATTGCCAACGGCATGTCGATCACGGGCGGCTATCACCGCCTGTGGGCGCACCGTACCTACGAGGCGCACCCGGCGCTGAAGATCTTCTACCTGATCTTCGGCACCATGGCATTGCAGAACTCGGTATTCGCCTGGTGCAGCGGACACCGCTCGCATCACCTCTACGTCGACGACGTGGACCGCGACCCATACTCGGCGCGGCGCGGTTTCTGGTTCTCGCACATCGGCTGGATGCTGCGGGAGTATCCGAGCGGCAGAGAGGACTTCAGCAACATCCCGGACCTCAGGAAGGACCGGCTGCTCGCCTTCCAGCACCGTCACTACGTGCCGCTCGCCGTCGGGCTCAACGTCGCGCTGCCGATCGCGGCCGGCCTGCTGTTCCACGATCTGTGGGGCATGCTGATCCTCGCGGGCGTGGCGCGTCTCGTGTGGAGCCATCACGTCACCTTCTTCATCAACTCCCTCGCCCACATGTGGGGCAGCCGGCCCTACACCGACGACAACACGGCGCGCGACAATGGCGCGCTCGCGTTCATCACTTACGGCGAGGGCTACCACAACTTCCACCACATCTTCGCGCACGACTACCGCAACGGCGTGCGCTGGTGGCAGTTCGATCCGACCAAGTGGCTGATCGCGGGCCTGCAGGTGGTCGGCCTCACCCGCCGCCTGAAGCGCACTCCGTACTTCCAGATTCAGCGCGCCCTGCTCGCCATGCAGTTCAAGGGCGCGCAGGCGCGCCTGGCCCGGCTGCCGGCCTCCGGGCACGGCCACATCGAGCAGCTGCGGGCGCGCATCGCGCATGAGTACGAGGCATTCCTCGCCGCCATCGCCGACTGGGCGCGCGTCAAGGAGCAATGGCTCAAGGAGAAGCACCTCGACCTGCAGGGCAGGCTGCACGAGATCGAGCGCGCCCTCAGCCGCCAGCGCCGGCGCATGCGCTCGCTGCAGGCACAGCTCGCGTAAAACTCCTGCCGCGTCGGACTGCCGCGGTTAGCTAGTACAATGCCCCCGCATGGGCCGCATCTTCGAAGTCCGCAAGCACACGATGTTCGCGCGGTGGAACCGCATGGCGAAGCAGTTCGCCCGCATCGCGAAGGACATCACCATGGCGGTCAAGTCGGGCGGCGCAGACCCCGCCTCCAACCCGGTGCTGCGCCGGACCATTCAGAACGCACGCGCCGTCAACATGCCGAAGGATCGTATCGAGGCGGCCATCAGGCGCGCCTCGGGGCGCGATGCGACGAATTACCACGAGGTGCTCTACGAGGGCTACGCGCCGCACGGCGTGGCGCTGCTGGTCGAGACCGCGACCGATAACCCGACGCGCACGGTGGCCGCGGTGCGCAACGTCATCACCAAGAACGGCGGCAACCTCGCCACCTCCGGCAGCGTCAGCTTCCTTTTCAGGAAGATGGGCGTGTTCCGGCTCGACCCGGCGGGAATCGACCAGGACGATCTCGAGCTCTACCTCATCGATCATGGCCTCGAGGAGATGGGCGAGAGCACCGGCGAGAAGGGCGAGCCGCAGCTGGTCGTTCGCTGCGCCTTCGCGGATTTCGGCAAGCTGCAGGAAGCGCTCGAGGCGCGCGGCCTGACACCCCTGTCGGCCGAGCACGAGTTCATCTGCACGAGCCCGATCGAGCTCCCCGAGGCGCAGGCGACCGAGGCGCTGACGCTCATCGACCGCCTCGAGCAGGACGAGGACGTGCAGCGGGTGTTCCACTCCCTCGTCTGAAGGCTGAGCGCCGTGCAGGACTACCGCCTCGAGCCCGCCCGCGTAACCGATGCGGCGCGCCTTGCGGCGATGTCGCACGAGCTCATCGAGTCGGGATTGCGTCCGGCCTGGGGGCCGACGCGCATCGCCTGGTATGTTCGCCATCCCGAGAGCGTCGTGCTGACGGCGCGCAGCGATCGCACCATCGCGGGCTTCGCCATCATGCGCTACGCCGACGAGGTCGCGCATCTCAACCTGCTCGCCGTCGATCCCATGCATCGGCGGCGCGGCATCGCGCGGCGCCTGGTGACCTGGCTGGAGGAGACCGCGCTCGCGGCCGGCACTTACCTGATCGAGCTCGAGCTGCGCGCCCAGAACGAGGCGGCGCGCGCCTTCTACGCAACGCTCGGTTATCGCGAGCTCGGCCGCATCCCCGGCTACTACCAGGGCGTCGAGACCGCCATCCGCATGGAGCGCGACGTTCGGGTCAGTCGACCGGCCGCGGCTCGATCGTGAACTCGAACTGGTAGGAATGGCTGCCGTCGGCAGCCACCTGGATCCGCATGGTCCCCGAGAGTCCGGCGAGCTCGCCGGTGCCCGAATCGGGCACCACTACGATGGTCGATTCCGGCGAGCCGCGGTTCATGGTGGCGCTGTGTTGCAGTACGAAGCTGCCGTTGCGCCCGCGCAGCTTTCCCGTCACGCGCTCGAGCGCGACGTAGCCGGCCGACCCCTTCACCTCGCTCTGCGTCGCGAGCATCTCGCCCTTGGCGCTCGCCTCGAGATCGCCGTGAAACTGCTTGTCGATCGTGAGCCGGCCGAGGTTCGCAGTCCTGGCAATCTGCGTGTCCGGCTTCTGCGGCGTGACCTTCACGTCGAAGGCACCGCTCGCGCGGTGAGTCATACGTGTCTCCTCGCGGCTTGCGCTGCGGCTGCGATTGGGCATGGCGCTGTCAGTCCGGCATGGGCGTCATCTGGCCGACGAGCGCGTCCTCGAACCCGAAGTTACGCAGGTCCCGCACCCGCTGTGGAAACAGTATGCCATCCAAATGGTCGACTTCGTGCTGCACGACGCGGGCGTGAAAGCCTTCCACCGTGCGGTCGATGGCCGCACCGCCGGCATCGAAGCCCTGGTAGCGCAGCCGCCGGTAGCGCGGCACGAGCCCGCGCATGCCGGGCACCGACAGGCACCCTTCCCAACCCTCCTCCTGCGCCTCGTCCAGCACCGTCAGCTGCGGGTTTACCAGCACGGTGTAGGGCACCGGGGTGAGCTGCGGGTAACGCGGATTCTCGCCGAGCTCGAAGATGACCACGCGCCGGCTGACGCCGATCTGCGGCGCGGCGATTCCGGCACCGCTCAAGCTGCGCATGGTGTCGTTCATGTCGGCGATCAGCGACGCCAGCTCCGCGTCGAAACGCTCCACGGGAGCGGCCACGGCGCGCAACAGCGGCTCGCCCATTCTGAGTACCCGGCGTACGGCCATCGCGCCCGCCCGCCTCAGGAGGGCCGCAGCGCGGCGCTGCGCGCGGTTTCGACGGCGATCGAAATGCGGTGATCGCGGAACACCAGGGATGCGGGGCGGGCGGCCACGGGACGCTCAGCCTCGGCCACCGCTGCGACGACCAGACCGTGGTGCGGCGACAGCTCGCAAACCGGATCGGCGTTGGCGGGATCGCCGGTGAGCAGATACGCCTGGCAGCGGCAGCCGCCGTGGTCCTGCGAGCGCTCGGGGCAGCTTCTGCACGGCTCCTTCATCCACGCCTCGCCGCGGAACCGGTTGAAAGCCGCCGAGTGGTACCAGATGCCGCGCACGTCGTGCTCACGCACGTTGGGAAGCTCGAGTCCCGGGAGCATGCGCGCGGCGTGACAGGGGAGCGCGGTACCGTCGGGAGCAATGCCGAGGAACAGCGAGCCTAAGCCGTTCATGCATGCCTTGGGGCGTGTCTCGAAGTAATCCGGTACCACGAAATACACCTGCATCCTGCTGCCCACGCGCTCGCGAAAGCGCCGTGTCGCTTCCTCCGCCCGCGTGAGCTGCGCGCGGCTCGGCAGCAGCTGCGCGCGGTTGAGCCAGGCCCAGCCGTAGTACTGCGTGTTGGCGAGCTCGACGTACTGTGCCCCCAGAGCTTCGGCCATGTCGAGGATCTCCCCGACGTGATCGATGTTGAGTCGATGCAGCACAACGTTGAGCACCATCGGATAGTCGTACTTGCGGATCAGCGCGGCTACGGCAGCCTTGAGCTCGAAGGTGCGGGTGCTCGAGAGAAAATCGTTGAGCTCGCGGGTGCTGTCCTGGAACGACAGCTGAATGTGGTCGAGGCCGGCGCGTTTGAGTGCGCCGATGCGCGCCTCGGTCATGCCGACACCCGAGGTGATCAGATTGATGTAGTAGCCGAGCGCATGCGCTTCCGCGACCAGTATCTCGAGATCCTCGCGCAGCAGCGGCTCGCCGCCCGAGAGTCCGAGCTGTACCGCCCCCAGCGCACGCGCTTCGCGCAGCACCCGGATCCAGTCGGCGGTCGCGAGCTCCGCGCCGCTCTGTGCGAGCTCGGTCGGGTTGTAGCAGAACACGCAGTGCAGCGGGCAGCGATAGGTCAGCTCCAGCAGCAGCCACAGCGGTGGCCCCACTCCGTGCGGGGTCTCCGGTGGCCCCACACTCATTCCCGCAACTCCAGCCAGCGCCGCTCGAGCGCCAGCGCGACGAACGCGGTGACGTCGGCCCTGAGCCCCGCGGCACCGTAGGACTGCTCGAGGTCGGCGACGATCTCGGCCACCGTTCGCACCCCGTCGCAGCGGGAGAGGATCGCGCCGGCGCTGCCGTTGAGCTGCACCATGCCCTCCGGATACAGCAGCACGTGCGCCTCCTGCGCGGGCTCCCACTGCAGCTTCAGGCCCGGCGCGATCGCCGGCCGTGCCGTGTCGGCGAGCTCGCTCACGCCGTCACCCCGTAGGCGCAGGCCATGGCGTCGTTCATCTGCCAGAGGATATCGAGCTTCAGCTGCAGCACCTCGAGAGCGCGCTCCTGAGCGGCGCGGGTCGTGAAGCGCTCCAGGGTCTGCGCCAGCGCAAATTCGACGTCGCGCGCGGCGCGGCGGCTGCGGACCTGGAAGTACTCGAGCCCCGCCGGATCGATCCACGGGTAATGCTGCGGCCAGGAGGCGAGCCGCTGGCGATGGATGTCGGGCGCGAACAGCTCGGTCAGCGAGGCGCACACGCCTTCCGGCCACGGCGCCCGCCGCGCGAAGTTGACGTAAGCCTCCACTGCAAAACGCACGCCGGGCACGACGTGCCTGAGGCTCTCGACCTCGGCGCGCTCGAGGCCGACCGCCTGCGCCAGCCGCAGCCAGGACTCGATGCCCCCGGGATCGTCGCCGCAGCCATCGTGGTCGAGGATGCGCTGCACCCAGTTGCGCCGCACCGCGCGCTCGTCGCAGTTGGCGAGAATGGCCGCGTCCTTGATCGGGATGTTGACCTGATAGTAGAAGCGGTTGGCCACCCAGCCACGGATCTGCTCGCGCGAGGCCTTGCCGGAGTTGAGCATCACGTTGAAGGGATGATGGATGTGGTAGGCGCTGCCGCGCTCGCGCAGCCGCGCCTCGAACTCCGCCCGCGTCCAGGGAGCGGGGCTCACAGCGAGATCTCCAGGCCGTCGTGCGCCACTTCGACGCCGGCGCGGCCGAGCGCGGCGCGCTCCGCTGAAGTCTCGTCCAGTATCGGGTTGGTGTTGTTCACATGAATGAGAATGCGGCGCGTCCCCCGCGGCAGTTTGCCGAGCCACTCGAGCATGCCGCCCGCGCCGCTCAGGGGCAAATGTCCGAGATCGCGGGCGCGTTTGCGCGAGACGCCCTGGGCAATCATCTCGTCATCGCTCCAGAAGGTGCCGTCGATGAGCACGCAATCGGCCGCCTGCAATGCCGCCCACAGCGGGGGCTCCATCGCGCCGAGCCCCGGTGCGTACACCAGCGTGCCGCCGCTCACCGCATCACTCACCATCAGCGCGACGTTGTCGCCGCGCACCGGGGCGTTGCGATGCGGCGAGTATGGCGGCGGCTTGCTCGAGACGGCGAGCGCACACCAGCGCAGATCCGGCAGGCCGTCGACGGTGAACTCCGCGCCGTCGCTGTCGATGCGGCGCCGGGCGACTCCACAGTAGTGTCCGAGCACGGTGAAGACCGGATTGCCGCCGGTGAGGTCGGCGTGAACGCTGTCGGTGCACCAGATGGGGAGCGGATGCGTCGACTCACGCAGCATGTAGAGGCCCGTGGTGTGGTCGATCTGCGCATCGACCAGGACGACCGCGGCGATGGCGCTATCGCGCGCCGCGCGCGCCGGCTGCAGCGGCGGATGGGCGCGCAGCTGCGCGAGAATGTCCGGGGAGGCATTGACCAGCGCCCAGGCGGCCGCGTCATCCGCGGCGAGGGCGATCGAGGATTGTGTTCTCGGCGTGGCGCGCAGCGTGCCGCGGCGCAGGCCCGAGCAGTTACGGCAGTTACAGTTCCACTGGGGGAAGCCGCCGCCCGCGGCCGAACCCAGCACCCGGACTTTCACGATGCATCGGGGATCGCGCCGCTCCGGACCGGCGCCGGGGGCGCGGCGTGGGTTGTCAGCGGCGGGCGATGTAGAGGGTGATTTCCATGCCGAAACGCAAGTCGATCGCCCGCGGTGTTTCCCAGCGCATAGCTAAGCTCCTGAATGTGCCGGGTCAAGATACCGCAAATGTCGGCGGCGCCGCAAAGGCGCCCGCAGCCCGACCTTCAGTCGCCGCGGACCACGACCACGCGGCGCGTGAGACGGTCGAGGGAACGGCGCGCCGCGGCCTTGGCGATGTGCTTGCACCACAGCGGCTCGCGCTGGCCTGCCTGGCGTCGGAATTTATCGCAGTCGCAGGTCCACAGGATGTGATCGTCCCGGGTCCTCAGCACCTGCACCGTGCGGCTGGTGAAGCTGTAGGTCCCGATTATTTCGTTCTCGACCGGCTTCTGCCGGCGCAGGCGCAGCGCGACCATGGAATCAAGCCTAACGCACCTGTCCTGTGGATCGCCTGTGGATTACTTGTGAACGACCGTGTACAGGACGGCCGGGCGCGAGCCCGCCTCAGGGAGAGACGATCTTGGCCTTGATCGACTCGTACTCCGAATCGGTGATGAGGTTGGCGTCCCGCAGCCGTTTCGCCTCCTCCAGCCGACGCACCGCATCATCCCCGGCACCCGTGACGCCCTGCAGACCCGAGCCCGCCGTCACCTGAATTCCGCCCGAGCGCGCCCGCAGCTCCTCGAGCTCGCGCACGCGGCGTTTCTCGCGCCAGGCCTGGTCCTGCGCCTGGCAGATGCGATAGACCGCCTGTGCCTGCTCCTTGCGCAGCCCCACGAACTGCACGCGCTGCGCCCCCTGGGCGCCGAGGGAAGCGAGATCGGTCGCCTTGCCGGCGCGGATGCCGAGATCGGCCCCGAGCACGCCGACGCGCAGCGTCACCTCCTCGAGGTCCTGCCAGCGCACGCTCACGAGCTCGAAGCCGCCGAGCAGCGGTCGCCTGATGACGATGAGCCGGCCGCTGGTGGCGGCGACGAGTACGCGCCGGTGCGTGAGGGCGAATACGCGCCGCTGGATCGCCCACGCCTCGACCGTTTCCCCGGCGATCAGCACCGAGCGCAGCTCGGTGAGAGGCTTCTGCAGGCCCTGCTCGTCGGATGCCGCCGCAACGCTCATGTGGCGCTCCCCGCTACGCTATTTCCTGTTGACGATCTCGGCCCGCAGCTCCCGCAACTTCGCCTTGACGATGCGCTCGTTGGCGGGGCCCATGCGGATCAGCAGTTTCTGTCCCGCCGAGCGCGCCTCGAGCGAGGGATCGGCGAAGGTGTAGAAAACCCTGGGTTGCTCGAGCTGGATGGGCGTCGTGATTTCCGGCGTCTCCAGCAGGTGATCGATCACCTCGACCACCCGGTCGTTGAAGTACTTACCCGGATAGCCGAGGTCCTCGTAGGCCTGTTGAAACAGCGGGTAGAGCCTCTGATAGACGCCGGCCAGAGTCTTCACGTCGGCCGCCTGTACGGCGTGCACGAAAGTCGTATAGCGATCGAAGTTGGCCTGGGACAGGACCGTCAGGTCGCCCTCGGTGGAGACTGCGGTCTGCCCCGCAGTCGCCTTCACCGGCCGCAGATCGACCGCGACTTTCCGGCGCGGCAGGTTGTCGATGGTCACCACGATGTGCCGCACGATGTTCTGCGGCACCAGCAGCGCCTCGATGCTCGGGCGACCCAGCGCGCCGGTGAGCGCATCCTGCACCACCGCATCGCTGTCGTTGAGCGCCGGCAGGGCTTCAGCGCCAGCCCCGGCGGGCATCGGGTGCGAGATGGCGGGCTCGGCAGCCGCAGGCGCCGGAGCCGGCTGCGCGGCGATCGGCGGCGGAGGCGGCGCCTCACGATGGAACACGAATCGATACCACACGGCGAAGCCCAGTGCCGCTGCCAGCACCAGCCCACCGAGCCAGTACAAAAGCTTCCGGCGGAACGAATCCGCGGTCTCTTCTTCCCACATCGTGTGAGGCCCTCGACCAGCCGTAGCGCCTGTGCAGACTTTACTCTCCTTTGGCGCGCACGGCCTGTCAGCGTACAGCTGCCGTCTGCGCAGCACACTGTACGCAGTATGAAATCTGCAGACCGGGGTGCTCGCGGCCGCCGCGCTGTGCTTCAATCGTCGTCATGCCCTCCCCGTTTCATCCGGCCGTGGCCAGCTGGTTCGCGCGCACCTTCGATGCGCCGACTCCGGCACAGGAGGCCGCGTGGCCGGCGATCGCGGCCGGGCGTCACGTACTGATCGCGGCCCCTACCGGCTCCGGCAAGACACTCGCGGCCTTCCTCGCGGTCATCGACCAGCTGGTGCGCCGCGGCCTCGCCGCGGGGGCTCTCACGGACGAGACCACCGTGGTGTATGTCTCGCCCCTCAAGGCGCTCTCCAACGACATCCACCGCAACCTCGAGGCACCGCTCGCGGGCATCCGCGCGCAGCTCGAGCTGCTGGGGTTGCCGCCGCCCGAGATCCGCACCTTCGTGCGCACCGGCGACACGCCGGCGCGCGAACGCAGCGCGAGCGTCCGGCGTCCGCCGCACATCGTGGTCACCACGCCCGAGTCTCTCTACATCCTGCTGGGCTCGGAGTCCGGCCGGCGGATGCTCGGCACCACGCGCACCGTGATCGTCGACGAGATCCATGCCATGGCCGGCAGCAAACGCGGCGTGCATCTGGCGCTCTCCCTGGAGCGGCTCGAGGCCCTCGCCGGCGCCAGGCTCACGCGCGTCGGGCTGTCGGCAACGCAGAAACCCATCGACGAAGTGGCGCGCTTCCTGGTGGGCGCGGGCGGCCTCAAGTCCGACGGCAGTGCCGATTGCACCATCATCGACACCGGCCACGTCCGCGAGCGCGATCTGCAGCTCGAGATCCCGGGCGCCCCGCTCGAGGCGGTGATGTCGGGCGAGGTGTGGACCGAGATCTACGATCGGCTCGCCGGGCTCGTGAGCGAGCACCGCACGACGCTGGTGTTCGTCAACACCCGCCGCCAGGCCGAGCGTCTCGCACGCCACCTGTCGGAGCGGCTCGGCGAGCAGCACGTGACCGCCCACCACGGCAGCATGGCGAAGGAATCGCGCCTCGATGCCGAGGGGCGCCTGAAGCGCGGCGAGTTGCGTGCGCTGGTCGCGACCGCATCTCTCGAGCTCGGTATCGACATCGGCGACGTCGACCTCGTGTGCCAGCTCGCCTCGCCGCGCTCGATCGCGGCCTTCCTGCAGCGCGCCGGCCGCTCCGGACACTCGGTCGGAGGCCGCCCCAAGGCGCGGCTCTTCCCGCTGTCGCGCGACGACCTGGTCGAGTGCACGGCGCTGCTCGCCGCGGTGCGCCGCGGCGAGCTCGACCGGCTCACCGTTCCGGCCAACGCCCTCGATGTACTCGCGCAGCAGATCGTCGCCGAGGTCGCGGCGCGCGAGTGGGACGAGGAGGAGCTCTACGCGCTCATGCGGCGCGCTTACCCTTACCGCGGGCTGCCGCGCGAAAGCTTCGATCAGGTGTTGCGGATGCTCGCGGAAGGCTATAGCACCCGTCGCGGGCGCCACGGAGCCCTCATTCATCACGACGGGGTCAATCACCGCGTCAGGGGCCGGCGCAATGCGCGCCTCACCGCTCTCACCTCCGGCGGCACCATTCCCGACACCGCCGACTATCAGGTGCTGCTCGAGCCGCAGGCGCAGTTCGTCGGCACGGTGAACGAGGATTTCGCCATCGAGAGCCTGCAGGGCGACATCTTCCAGCTTGGCAACGTCTCCTACCGCATCCTGCGCGTCGAGGCGGGCCGGATCCGCGTCGAGGATGCGCGTGGCGAGCCGCCCAGCATTCCCTTCTGGATCGGCGAGGCCCCGGGAAGGACCGATGAGCTGTCGGCGAGCGTCGCGCGGCTGCGCGGCGAGCTCGAGGCACGGCTCGACGCGGGTGCCGAGGCCGCCTCCGCATGGCTCATCGCCGAGAGCGGCATCGGCGGCCCGGCCGCGGTGCAGCTCATCGCCTACCTCAGCGCCGCGCGGGCGGCGCTCGGGGCCCTGCCGACGCAGCAGACAGTGATCTTCGAGCGCTTCTTCGACGAAGCAGGCGGCATGCAGCTGGTCATCCACTCGCCCTTCGGCAGCCGCATCAACCGCGCCTGGGGCCTGAGCCTGCGCAAGCGCTTCTGCCGCTCGTTCAACTTCGAGCTGCAGGCGGCGGCCACCGAGGACACCATCGTACTGTCGCTCACCACCGCCCACAGCTTCGAGCTCGCGGACGTCGCCCGCTATCTGCACTCCAACACCGTGCGGCCGCTGCTGGTACAGGCCCTGTGTGCGGCGCCGATGTTTCCGGTGCGCTGGCGCTGGAGCGCGACCATTGCGCTGGCGCTGCCGCGCATGCGTGGCGGCAAGAAGGTTCCCGCCCCGCTGCAGCGCATGGCGGCCGAGGATCTCCTGAGCGCCGTGTTCCCCGACCAGGTCGCCTGCGCCGAGAACCTCAGCGGCGAGCTGGAGATTCCCGACCATCCGCTGGTGAGTCAGGCGATCCGCGACTGTCTCGAGGAGGCGATGGACATCGCGGGGCTGGAGCGGCTGCTGCGCGGACTCGAGGCGGGAAGCATCCGCACCCTGGCGCGCGACCTCACCGAGCCCTCGCCTCTCGCGCTCGAGGTGCTGTCGGCCCGCCCCTATGCGTTCCTCGACGATGCGCCGCTCGAGGAGCGGCGCACCCAGGCGGTCATGAGCCGGCGCTGGCTCGACCCCGAGACCGCCGCCGACATCGGCAAGCTCGACCCGGACGCCATCGCGCGCGTGCGCACCGAAGCCTGGCCCGACGCCGTCAACGCCGACGAGCTGCACGATGCGCTCGTGTGGCTCACCTTCCTCACCGCGGCCGAGGTGGAGCGCCAGGAGGGCTGGGCGGCGCTCGTGGCGCAGCTCGCCGCCGGGCGGCGCGCCACGCAGCTCACGGCCGGCGCGCTGCGACTCTGGGTCACGGCCGAGCAGCTGCCGCTGTTCACCGCGCTCTACCCCGATGCCACCTGCGAGCCGCAGGTGGCGACGCCTGCGGCGCAGGCGCGCGAGCTCAACCCGGAGGCGGCGCTCGTCGAAGTGCTGCGCGGACGGCTCACGGGATCGGGGCCGGTGACGGTTGCGGGCCTTGCCTCGCTCACCGGCATCGCAGCTGCGCGCATCGAGTCCGCGCTGGCCGCGCTGCAGGCGGAAGGCTTCGCCATGCAGGGACTCTTCACCCCCGCGGCCGCGCCCGGCGCCCTGGAGTGGTGCGAGCGCCGGCTGCTGGCGCGCATTCATCGCTATACGGTCAAGCGGCTGCGCGCCGAGATCGAGCCGATCGAGTCACGGGATTACCTGCGGTTCCTGTTCGAGTGGCAGCGCGTCGCCGCGGCCTCGCGCATGGAGGGACCGGATGCGGTTGGCGCGATCCTCGCGCAGCTCGAGGGCTTCGAGGCCGCAGCCGGCGCCTGGGAGACCGAAATCCTTCCCGAGCGCATCACCGAATACGAGCCCGCCTGGCTCGATGAGCAGTGCCTCGCGGGTCGTTTCCTCTGGACGCGGCTCAGCGCGCGCCGCAGCGACCCCGAGCGCCGCGCCGCGCCGGTGCGTGCGACACCCATCGTGCTGCTCGCGCGGCGCAACCACCGCCTTTTTGCGGCGCTCGGCGCCACGGAGAATCCGACGCCGCTCAGCGCCGGCGCCGCGCGCGTGGCGCACTATCTCGCCGCCCACGGCGCCTCGTTCTTCGATGAGCTCACGGCCGGCACGGCACTGCTGCCCTCGCAGACCGAGGAGGCGCTCGGGGAGCTCGTGGCTCTCGGCCTCGTCAACTCCGACAGCTTCGCCGGCCTGCGCGCGCTCCTCGTGCCGGCCGACCGGCGCCGCGCGGCCGCAGGCGGACGCCGCCGGCGGCGCATCGCGCTCTTCGGCATGGACGCCGCGGGACGCTGGGCACAGCGGATCAGCCCGGCCGCCGAGCCGGCGCGCCGGGAAGACATCGTCGAGCACGTCGTGCGCACTCTGCTGCGGCGCTGGGGCGTCGTGTTCTGGCGGCTGCTCGCGCGTGAGGCAGACTGGCTGCCGCCCTGGCGCGAGCTGCTGATGTGCTGCCGGCGGCTCGAGGCGCGCGGGGAGATCCGGGGCGGGCGCTTCGTCGCCTCCGTCAGCGGCGAGCAGTACGCCCTGCCGGAAGCCATCGGCCTGCTGCGCGAGGCGCGCCGCAAGCCCCGCGAGGGACACTACGTCTCGCTCTCGGGGGCGGATCCCCTCAACCTCCTCGGAATTCTCACTCCCGGAGCGCGCCTGCCCGCGATCGCCGGCAATCGCCTGCTGTATCGCGACGGTGTCCCGGTCGCCGTACTCTCGGGGGGTGAGGTCAGCTTCCTCGCGGAGCTCCCCCCGGCCGAGCAGTGGGAGGCTCGCAACAAGCTGCTGCGCCGCCACGTGCCGGCGGTACTCGCGGATCTGGCTTAGCGGTCTTTGAAGACCACGCCATCCTTCATCACGAAGTCGACTTTCTTCAGCGCGGCAACGTCCTGCAGCGGGTCGCCCGCGACCGCTATCAGGTCGGCGTACGCCCCCGGTGCGACCCGTCCGATCTGCGGGCTCATCCCGAGAAGCTCCGCGGCTCGTGAGGTCGCCGACTGGATCGCCTGCATGGGCGTCATGCCGAACTCGACCTCCCGGCCGAATTCCTGGGCGATGGGATCCGTCCACACGAAGCCGCCGACATCGGTGCCGAAGGCGATCTTGACGCCCGCGCGCAGCGCCTTCTGGAAAGAGACGCCGTGAACGGCGACCCGCTTGCGGTCGCGCTTGCCGCCCGGCGTATCCGGCGGATCGTGATCGTAGTAATAGACGGCCAGCGTCGGCACCAGCCAGGTGCCCTGGCGCACCATCTGCGCGATCTGCGCGTCGCTGATCTCCAGGCCGTGCTCGATTGAATCGCAGCCTCCGTCGAGGGCGCGCTGCAAGCCGATTCCGTTGTAGGCATGGCAGGCCACCTTGCGGCGCCAGCCGTGCGCCTCGTCGACGATCGCCCGAAGCTCCTCGGTGGTGAGCGTCGGCTGCGACACCAGCGCGCCCTGCTCGTCGACCCACGAGCGGTGCGTCATGTAGACCTTGATCCAGTCGGCGCCGTGATCCAGCTGCTCGCGCGCCGCCTTGCGCGCTTCGACGGGACCGTCGATCAGCTGTGCGCCCTTGGGCACCTCGATCTCGGGCGCGTAGCCTTCGAGGTTGTAGCCGCCGGTGCTGGAGATGGCGCGCGTCACCACCAGCATGCGCGGGCCGGGAATGTAGCCGTCGTTTATCGCCTGCTTGATCCCGACGTCACCGTAGCCTGCGCCTTCGGTCTCGACGTCGCGAATCGTCGTGAATCCCTGCTCGAGGGCACGTCTTGCCGAGACCACCGCGCGCGCTACCCGGTAGGAGGCGGGAAACCTGAGCAGCTGCACGTCGTAACCGCCCGCCGCGGGGACCTCCCCCTGCAGGAAGATATGCGTGTGACAGTCGATGAGCCCGGGCAGCAGCGTGGCACCGCCGAGATCGATGAGTTTCGCCCCGGGCGGAGCCGGACGCGTCCCCGCTGTGTAGACATCCGCTATGCGATTGCCCCGGACGACGATCTCGGGGTTCGGATGTGCCTGCCCGCTCACCCCGTCGATCAGGGCGTGGGCGCGGATCACCGTCACCTCAGCCGCCGGCGCTGCGTTCTGCGCAATGCCCGGCGCCGCTGCCCAGCAGCCGCAGAGGATCACAGTGAGCGTGAGCAGCGTTCGATGCGCGTGGGTTTGCATGCGCCGATTATGCCGAATCCACCGGCGGCACGACGCCGGCGATTTGGCGCCGGCAGGCAGGCGCGGTAGGCTCTGGCAAGCACCTACGCGGAGAGGCACCTGTGGCCATCAAACGTCCATCCAAGAGCCTGGGAACCCCTGTACGCAGGCCCGTGACCTCACCGGGCCTGCGGCACGTCGATGTCAGGCCCGCGCATCAGATGGCCACGGGCGACACCTACCTCGGCTGGCTGTGCAAGAACAAGGCGTGCGGGCTCGTCATTGCCATCGCGCTCCCGCCGGCGGGGAGCAAACCGGCCGCGACCGACTCCGGGGACCAGCTCACCGCGCTCAAGTGCCCGCATTGCGGGAACGAGGACCTGTACCGCTGGAGCGGCCGCAGTGAGCACCCGTACACCGCGGCGGGCGCCGGTGCTCAGCGCGCATAGCCGACCAGCTCGACGTAGCCGCGGCCGCCCACGGGCCGCCCCTCGCGCGCGCCGCTGACATCGACGGCGCCCTCCCAGTAACGGGGCCGGGTCCTGAGCTCCTGGTCGGCGAGCACCGGATGCACCGTCACGTCGAGCCCGAGCGAGGCGACCCTGATGCGCCAGCCCGCCGGGTAGCGAGCTCCGTCGTCGCTGGTCCAGTGATCGAGGACTGCAATGGCGACGTCGGCGTCGGCGACCGGCCGTGCCGCGCCCGAGCGCTCCACCCAGGTCCCGGCGCTATGCGGATCGCGGCTGCCATCGCGCGCGCGCAGCGCATAGAACATGAGCGTCGTCCCGTCATCGAGCTGCAGTGCGAACCAGTCCCAGCCCGCCTGGCTCGCGGCCAGATCGCCGCTGCCCCATTCGCGGTCGAACCAGGCGAGTCCCCGCACCGCCAGCGGCTCCCCGCCGCGCGTCAGGCGGCCGCGAACCGCGACCCGCGGCATGGAGTAGTAGTAGCTCGCCGATCGTGACGACTTGCGGCTCAGGCCCGACTCCCCGTTCAGCACCGGCGCAGCAGTCGGGTGCAGCTCGAGCTCGAGGGCGTAGCCAGGCTGCGCCGCCTCGAGCTTCCAGACTCCGCCGGCCGGCGCCGCGGCACCGGCATCGGCGAGCTTCCAGTCATCGATCCACACCTCGAGCGGAGTGGTCCGCGCGCCCGCCAGGCCGAGCGCCGCGCGTGAGACCTTCTCCGCAAAGCGAAAGCGATGCGCCGCGACGTCGGTGATCGCGAAGTGCGCGAGATAGATCTCGCGCGTGCGCCAGGCGGAAGCGCCGGGCGGCTCGGCATCGCTGGGCGGAGCGAGCGCGTAACGAAAGAAGGTGAGCTCGAAGCCGAAGCGCTCGCCGCCTGCGCCGTCGAGGTTGCCGGTGAAATACCACCACTCGTGCCGGAACTGCGGATGTGGACCGTGATCCTGCGGAAACCCGAAGCTGCGCGGGCCGACGGCCCGGGCAAAGTCCGCTGCCGCATCGCCCGCCGCCGCCGCCGGGCTCTCGGGCGGTACGGCGCCGCAGCTCACCCCCCAGGCGAGCGCCGCGAGCGGCCAGGCAGGCAGCGTGCTGCGCATCACTCGTCGCGCACGGCGCCCGCGAGCGGCATGCGCGCCGCGCGCCAACCCGGGTAGAGGCCGGCCGCCAGCGCCGCCGCCAGCGCCAGCCACAGCGCACTGGTGAACTGCGCCGGCGCCAGGTGCAGGCCGATGTGCCACCCGAACGCGCGCCGGTTGATCACCTCGGTGAGCGTGAGTGCGGTGAGGAGTCCGGCCGGTACCGCCGCGAGCAGCGCCGCGAGCCCCATGAACAGCGTCTGTCCGATGACGAGCAGCGCGGTCGACCCGGGCGTGAGCCCCAGGATGCGGATCAGTCCCAGCTCGCGCGAGCGCGAGAGCTCCCAGGCGAGCAGCGCACTCAGCAGCCCGAGCGCCGCGACACCCGCGGCCAGCCAGTTGAGCACACGGGTAATGACGAAGGTGCGCTCGAAAATACCCATCGAGATCGTGCGGATGTCGGCGTTCGAGCGGATCAACAGGGACTGCCGGCCGAGTGCGGCCGCGCGCAGCTCCCCGATCACCCTGGGCGTCGATGCGCCCGGCGCCAGGTACAGGCCGAGCGCGGCGATGCCGTCATCGCCGAAGAGGCCGCGGTACTCGGCGAGATCCATGAGCACCTCGCCGCGATCGTTGCCGTACTCACGGTAGACGCCGGCAATGCCGAAGGCCTGCGGACCGCGCGGCGTGCGCAGCTCGAGCGCGTCTCCGGGTGCGAGGCCGAGCCGCCAGGCGAGAGGCTCGGTGATGAGGATCGCGCCGCGCGCGAACTCGGGCCACGCGCGTGCCGGGTCGCCGCGCACGAAAATGAACCCCGGGTGGCTCTCGGGCGCGAGACTCACGGCGTTCAGGTCCACCGGTCCGCGTGGGGAGTCGACCGTTGCGCGCCGTCCCTCACTGTGTGCGCGCACCCCCGGTACCGCCAGCAGGGCGGCCACGACCTGGCTGTCGAGCCGTCGCTCGCGGCTGTCGGCGACGCCCGGGGCGCTCACGTAGATGTCGGCGCGCAGCGTCTGCGAGAGCCACTCGCGCAGCGAGTCACGAAAGCTCGCCACCATGATCGCGACCCCGAGCATCGCGGCGAGCGCCATGCCGAGCGCCGCCACCGCCACCCCGGTGCGGCTGAGGGAGCTCGCGACGTCGGCGCAGGCCAGGCGCGCCGCCGGGCTCGAGCGCGCCAGCAGCCGCGCCGCCGAGCGCGCCAGCGCGTACAGCGCCGCGGGGGTGAGCGCCGCTGCAGCAGCCAGCAGCATGAAGAGTGCCGCGAAGCCGGCGAGGAGGCTGCGGCTGGAGAGCAGGAGGGTCGCAGCCGCACCGCATGCCAGCGCCAGACTCACGACGACCAGCCGCCGCGCGAGATGCACCGCGCGCCGCTCGAGCAGCGAGCGCGTCAGGGCGAGCCGCGGAGCGCTGCCGGCGGCCTCGAGTGCCGGCAGGAGCGCCGCGACCAGTGCCGTCGCGAGAGCGGCCGTGAAGGCGAGCGCGACGCTGCCCGCCGGGACGCTCACGCTGCGCACGGCCACCACGAAATAAAGATCGTTGATGGTCTGCGAGACCAGGCCCACCAGGGCGTGTGCGATGAGGAGCCCGAGCGCGCAGCCGCAGGCCCCGCCCGCGACGCCGAGCACCGCCGCCTCGCCGAGCATCAGGCGCAGCACCTCGCCGCGCGTCGCCCCGAGTGCGCGCAGCACGCCGATGGTCGCGCGGCGCTGCAGCACTGCGAAGCTGACCGCGCCATAGATGAGCAGAGTTCCGACCAGCAGCGCGAGCAGGCTCATGGCTTTGAGGTTGGTGGTAAAGGCATCGGTCATCGCGAAGGTCTCGCGTGCCTCGCGGCGCGTGCTCTCGAGCGCGAGTCCCGCGGGCAGAGCGGCGCGCAGCCGTGCCAGCGCCGCACTGCCCTGCTCTCCTGCCGGCACGCGCACGTCGATGGCCGAGAGGCGCCCCGGTGCGCCGAGCCATTCCTGGGCCTGGGAGATGTCGGTGAGAATCAGCGCGTCGAAGCCGGGACCGGCGTCGGTGAGCTCATCGATCAGCCGCGCGCGGTGCTGCACGCCGCCGACCGCAAGATCGAAGGTCGCACCCGCCGCGATCCCGAGCTCGCGCGCGACCTCCGCGCTCGCGACCACGCTGCCCGCCACGGTGAACCAGTCGCGCGCCTCGCTGGCGCCACGCACGCCGAAGCCTGCGCCGCGCGCGCCCGTGCCGCCGTTGAGCTCGGCCGCGGCGAAGGGGTCGACACCGAGCAGGCGCAGCACGCGGGAGCCGACCGTGACGTAGCCGGAGACCACCGGCGCCAGCAGCGCACGCGGCGCGCCCGCGGCCGAGGGCAGGCGCCGCAGGCGCAGGTACAGCTGCTCGTCGATCCCGCCGGGACCGCCCCCGATGCGCTGGGTGGCGGCGCCGTTGACGGCCTCGAGCGACAACTCGAACGCCCGTTGCGCGCTCGCCGTCGCCACATCGACCGCGACGATGGTCCCGACGCCGAGCGTCAGCCCGAGGAAGGCCAGCGCGAGCTGCGCCGGATGCCGCAGCAGGTGACGCAGGCTCGCGGCGCGCAGCGCGCTCATCGTCCGCCAGCCGGCCGCTGCCGCGGATGCAGCCGGCCCTCGCGCAGCTCCAGCACCCGGCCGGCGACCGCGGCCAGCTGCTCATCGTGCGTGACCATGATGAGCGTCGCCCCGCGCTCGCGTGTCAGCGACAGCAGCACCGGCAGCACTTCGCGTGCGGTCTGCTCGTCGAGGTTGCCCGTGGGCTCGTCCGCCAGCAGCAGCCCCGGCGAGTGCACCAGCGCCCGCGCGATCGCGACGCGCTGCTGCTCGCCGCCCGAGAGCTGGTCGACGGCGCTCGCGGCGCGCTCGCGCAGGCCGACGGCGCCGAGCATCTCGAGGGTGCGGGCGCGCGCGGCGGCGCCGCGCACTCCGTTCAGCTCGAGCACCAGGCGTACGTTCTCGGCGACGTCGAGGGTCGGTATCAGATTGAAGAACTGGTAGACGAAGCCGATGTGGGCACGACGGAACAAGGTGCGGGCCGGCTCGGCAAGCGTGCTCACCTCGATGCCGTCGATGTCGATGGTGCCGCCGTCGGCGTGGTCGATGCCGCTGATGAGATTGAGGAGTGTCGACTTCCCCGAGCCGCTGCGGCCCATGACGGCGAGCAGCTCGCCGGAATTCACCTCGGCATCGAGGCCGTCGAGCACGCGGTGCACACGGGTGCCCTCGCGGAAGTTGCGGGTCAGTTGCCGGATGGTCAGCACGTGTGCCTTTGTGGGGTCAGCGGCGTGGAGCGCATTGTAGAATCGGCCGCATGATCACCGTCCACCATCTGAACAACTCGCGCTCGCAACGCGTGCTCTGGCTGCTCGAGGAGCTGGGCTGCGAGTACCAGATCGTGAAATACCAGCGCGACGCGCGCACGCTGCTCGCACCGCCCGAGCTCAGGCGCATCCACCCGCTGGGCAAGGCGCCGGTGGTGACCGACGGCGCCCACATCGTGGCCGAATCCGGGGCGATCATCGAGTACCTCATCGAGCGTCATGGCAACGGTCGCCTGCGGCCACCGCCGCAAAGCAGCGAGCGGCTGCGCTACACCTACTGGCTGCACTACGCAGAAGGGTCGGCCATGCCGCCGCTGCTGCTGAAGCTGGTGCTGCTGCGCCTGCCCCGCCCGCCCGTCCCGGCCCTGATCCGCCCCATCGTGCGCGCGGTCACCGCCCGTGCGCAGCAACGTTTCGTCGATCCGCAGCTGCGCACTCACATCGACTTCTGGGAGGCCGAGCTCGGGAGGTCCACGTGGTTCGCCGGCGAGGAGCTCACCGGGGCGGATGTGCAGATGAGCTTTCCGCTCGAGGCGGCAGCGGCGCGCGCCGGCGTCGCACTGGGGCCGAAGGTCACGCAGTTCCTCGAGCGCATCCACGCGCGTCCCGCGTACCGGCGAGCGATCGCGGCGGGCGGGGAGCTGCGTCTCGCGTCATAGCTTTTTGCCGGCGGAACTAATATCGGCGACACTCTCGCACCCACGAACCGAAAGGCAATCCATGAAATTCCCAGCGCGAGGCCGCAGCCGGATCACCCTGTTGGTCGCGGCGACCGCCTCCTTATGGATGAGCGCGCTGCCGGCGCAGGCACAGCCGGGCGGCGCTGCCAGCCCGCCGGCCTCGGCGGCGCCTGCGTCCCCGGCCGCGGGCGCGGCTGCGGCCAGGAAGGCTCCGGCGCCGACGGACTCCAGCTACAGCCTGGGACTCATGTGGGGCGAGCAGCTGCGCAACACCGGCATCGCGCCCGATGCCGTCAGCACCGCCCGCATCGCGCAAGGCATCCACGACGCGATTTCCGGCAAAGCCACGGTGTCGCCGCAGGACCGCGAGAACATCCAGGCTCTTGCCACCTCGGGAATCGACGCCAACCATCGCGCGGCAGACAGCTTCCTCGCGGAGAACGCCAGAAAGCCCGGCGTCAAGACCACGGCGAGCGGACTGCAATACCAGGAGCTGCGTGCCGGCAGCGGCGCCGCCCCGAAGATGGGGGACTCGGTGAGCGTGAACTACCGTGGGACGCTCCTCAACGGCGCCGAGTTCGACAGCTCCTACAAGCGCGGCCAGCCCGCCACCTTCGAGGTCGGCCACGTGATCCCGGGCTGGAACGAGGCGCTGCAGCTCATGAAGCCGGGCGCGAAGTGGAAGCTGTTCATTCCGCCGAAGCTCGCCTACGACCTGCGCTCGCCCCCCGGCTCCGGGATTCCGCCCGGCTCGATGCTGCTCTTCGAGGTGGAGCTGATGAGCGTGAAGCCCGCGGCGGCTGCCGCGCCTCCCGCCGCCGGCCCCAAGGCGCTGCCGCGGCCGAGCGGCAAGGCTCCCGTGAACGCCCCCGACAACCCGAACTCGCCGGCCCCCGCGACGGTTCCGCCGCCCAGGTAGCTCAGCCGGTCGGGGAGTTGGCGCCCGGGGCGAAGCGCATCGGCTTGGTTACCCCGAGCCGCTCCAGCTCGCGCAGCAGGGCGTCGGCCAGCTCCTGGTACGCCGGGCGCGAGAACAGCGGCGCTGCGCTCCAGTCATAGGCCCAGGGGTGCCGCGTTCGCAGCGTCTCGGGCTCGTCCTGGTAGCGCGGGATGACGTGCGCGTGGAGCGCCGGCTGCTCGTTGCCGAACATGGCGTAATTGATGCGCACGGCCCCGGTCGCCTTGAGCAGCGCATCGCCGAGGCGACCCATGTCGGTGAGGAAAGCACCGCGCTCGAGCACGCCGAGCGCGTTGAGATCCGGCACCACCGGATCCGGCAGCAGCAGCGCGTAGCCGCGCACGAACTGGCGTTCGCCGAACACCGCCCATCCCGAGTAGAGCCGCGCGATGACCCGGGCATTGCGTCCCTCGCGTGCTGCCGCCACCTCGGCATGAATGACGGTGTCGGACGTGGCGGCCGGGTCGGTCTTCATGCGCTGCCCGGCGAGCGGAACACGAAATACACGGCGCCCAGTATGCACAGGGCGGCCCACACGTAGTCGAGCTTCAGGGGCTTCCCCATGTAGAGCACCGCGAACGGCACGAACACGGCGAGGGTAATGACTTCCTGCAGGATCTTCAGCTGCGGCAGCGACAGCTGCGTGTAGCCGAGGCGGTTGCCCGGCACCTGCAGCAGGTACTCGAAGAAGGCGATGCCCCAGCTGAGGATGGCCGCGACGTACCAGGGGCGGTCGGCGAGATTCTTCAGGTGCGCGTACCAGGCGAAGGTCATGAAGACGTTCGAGGCCATGAGCAGCAGGGTCGCGCCGACGACGGGGCTCATGACGTCTCCCGCCTCAACAGCCCACGTCGAGGCCGCGCAGCGCCTGCACGGTGCTCTCGTAGCCCTGGTGCACGATGCCGTGCCAGCCGCGGCTGCGGGCCGCGGCGATGTTGTCGGCCCGGTCGTCGATGAACACGGTCTGCGCCGGCGCGAGCCCGAAGCGCCGCTCGGCCTCGGCGTAGATTTCCGCGTGCGGCTTCATGACCCCGGCGAGAAACGAAGGCAGCGCCCCATGGCCGACGCGGTGCATACGGTACTCGCGCGACAGGTGTGCCCAGTGCAGATCGCCGATGTTCGACAGCAGATAGACGCGATGCGTCTCGCTCACGCGGTGGGCGAGATCGACCATCGCGGTCTCGAGCTCGAACATCGCGATCCAGTACTGATGCATACGCTCGGGCGATACTCTTCTGCCGGTAAGCAGGCTCAGGCGCTCGAGCAGCCCCGAGCCCGGCAGCCTGCCGGATTCGTGCTCCTCGAGCGCCGCACGTGCGAGCACCGCGTGCAGGTTCTCGGCCTCGATGCCGTGCGCGCGGAACAGCTCCAGCATGGGGCGGTAATCGAGACGCACGAACACCCAGCCGATGTCGAACACCACGCTGCGGATCGCGGCACGGCTCATAGTGCCAGCGGGTCGACGCTGCCGGTGTCCCCGCGGCGGCTGTTGACCGCGACCACGGTGGCGCGGGGGAAGAAGTTGAACTCGGTGGCGCTCGCGCGCGTGTAGGCGCCCATCGCACGCCCGACGATCAGATCTCCTGCCTTGAGCTGCGGCAACATCAGGTTCTCGGCGATCACGTCGATGCTGTCGCAGGTGGGACCGGCGAGCACCGAGGGCAGGCGTGCAGCGCCGCCGCGCAGCGGCTCCACCGGATAGTGCGCGTGGTCGTAGAGTTGGCCGCTGTACGAGCCGTAGAGACCGTCGTCGAGGTAATACCACCAGTGGCCCTCGCGCTGCGCGCGCCCCATGACCGAGGCGACGCCGATCGCGGCAGGACCGACGATATAGCGTCCGGGCTCGGCGATGACGCGCACCCGTTTCGGGAGCGAGGCCAGCGCCGCGCGCAGCGGCGCGCACCAGCGCCCGATGTCCTGCACCGGCTGCGTGTAGTCGATGGGGAATCCGCCGCCGATATCGAGCGTATCGAAGGTACCGAGCTTCTCGCGGCGTGCTGCGGCCATGAGGGCGGCGCACGCCTCGGTCGCCTCGACGTGCTTGGTGGCGTCCGGGGTCTGCGACCCGGCATGAAACGACAGGCCGCGCACGCCGATGCCGAGGCCCGCGGCCAGCCGCGCCAGATCCAGCACCGCCTCCGGATCGCAGCCGAACTTGCGCGACAGATCGCACACCGCGCCGGGACTGCGGAATGAGACGCGCAGCAGCAGCGCGCTGCGCTCGCGGTAGCGGGCGAACTTGCGGATCTCGTCGGCGTTGTCGGCGACGAAGGTACGCACGCCGAACTCGAGCGCGTTGGCGATGTCGGCGGGCCGCTTGATGGGATGCGTGTGGATGCAGCGCTCGGGCGAGACCCCCAGCCGCTCGACCAGCTGAACTTCGCCGCTGGTCGCGAGATCGAGGAAGCCTCCCTCGGCGATCACGGTGCGCACCACCGCCGGATGCGGCAGGGGTTTCAGCGCGTAGTGCAGCTCGACCCCGGGTAAGGCTTTGCGCAGCTTGCGGAACTGCGTCCGCACGCGCTCGCAGTCGAGGATCAGGAGCGGAGAGCCGAACTCGCGCACCAGGCGGCGCACTTCTGCGGGCTCGAAGGGATCGATGAATCGCGCGCGCGGCACCGGCGGCAAGTTTAAGGGAGAACCGCCACGTTGCCGGTTGCGTCGTCGCTTTCAGCGACGCTGGTTGCGGCCCGCAGCAGGCGGTCGCGAATCGCATCCCAGCGCTCACCCTCGGGCACTGCCTGCACCAGGATCCGCTGGCAGCCCGCGCGGTCGAGGGTGCGCAGGTTGTTGTAGAGATCGTGCCCGTAGCCTTCCGGCCGCCGGCCGGCGTTGATCCAGGTCACGTACTTGTGGGAGCGCAGCGGCAGACGCTGGGCCAGCACCGCGATGCGCCTGCCGCCGCCGGAGGCGGCATCGGCCTGCGCGTCGATCTCACCCGCGGGCACGATGGTCATGGGGGTCGCGGGCGCATAGTGACTGCCGCCGGTTCCCGGGACGCGCGGAGACTCCTGCGCCGGCCCGATGACGAGCTCGCCGACAGCCGCGCGGATCTGCCCGGCCGGGACGCTCCCCGGGCGCAGCAGCCGCACGATCGGCCCCTCGAAGGAGACGATGGTGGACTCGAGACCGAGCTGGCATTCGCCGCCGTCGAGCACCACCCGCGGTGCATCTCCGAGCTCCTCACGGACATGTTCGGCGCGCGTCGGCGAGAGCCGGCCGTAACGATTGGCCGACGGCGCCGCGATGCCGCCGCCGAAGGCGGTGAGCAGCTGCTGCGCCATCGGATGCGCCGGCACCCGGATTGCGATCGTGTCCTGGCCGCCGGTGACCACGTCGTGCACGTGCGCCGCGCGCGGCATCACCATGGTGAGCGGACCCGGCCAGAAGGTCTCCGCGAGCTTGAGCGCACCTTCCGGCACTTCCCGCACCCAGCGATGCAGATACTTCGGGCTGTCGAGGTGCACGATCACCGGATGAGTCGCGGGGCGCCCCTTGGCCTCGAAGATCTTGCGCACGGCGGCGGGGTTCTGCGCGTTCGCCCCGAGCCCATAGACGGTCTCCGTAGGGAACGCGACCAGCTCGCCGTCGCGCAGTGCCTGCACGGCGGTTTCAATCTCGACCTGAGTGGCGCGTACGGCTCGGACCATAGGGATGGGACGAATTCTAGCAAGCCGCGACGACCCGGCGCCGCGTGTTGCAGCAAAGCATCAGACCGTCGCAACGTTCTGTAAGGTCTGGCTTATTCCAGCGCCGTGCGCACCCAGCCGCCGCTGCCGTGCGTGAGCTCGTAAGTCGGCCAGTAGTGCTTGTCGAGTTTGAGCGTGATGACCTCGGGCGCATTGTTCCAGGTGATGGTCTTCAGGCGCACCGAAGAGCGGTCGGGACGGCCGGTAACCGCCCTGATAAAGGTGTCGAGGTCGGGCGTCGACACGCCGTCGACCTCGAGAATGCGCCGGCCCGGAAACAGACCATAGCGGGTCGCGGGCGAGCCGTAGGCGAAATAGGCGACGTAGACGCCGCGGGGCGGTATGCCGCGCTGCGCACTCATGGCGCGGTGCGGTGCCTGCAGCGTTGCACCCGCCCACTCGACCAGCCGCTCGACGTCGGTCCCGGGAAGCTCCGCGGTCGGAACATCGAGCGTCTGCTCACCCTGCCCGCGCCACACCGTGACGTGCACCAGCTCCTTGTCCGCGACCGCCTTCTCCACCTCGCGGAAGTGGGTCACCACGGCGCCGTCGATCGCCAGGAGGAGGTCGCCCTGCTGCAGGAGCCTGGCAGCAGGGGAGCCGCCCACCAGGCGCGTCACCGTCAGTACCTGGCGGCGCGCCGGCGTGTGTTGCGCGAGGCGCGCGGTCCAGCTGTCCGGCAGACCGATCTCGCGGGCGTTGGCGAGCGGCTGCACGCCGAGCTCGACATCGAGCGAGTGCAGCGGGCGTCCGCTGCGCACCCGATCGAGCATGTCGGCGACCGGGGCAATCGGCACGCCGCGCGTGTCCTGGGTGAGCTCCCGGCCGTTCTCGTAGGCGAAGCTCGACCAGGTCCCCAGCACGTTGCCGGTCTTGTCGGCCAGCACGCCGTCGAAGTCGAGCGGCGGATTCACCAGTTGCACGGTCTCGAGGTTGCTGTCGCGGAAGCGCATGGTGCGCGACAGCGGCAGCTCGAGCGGCTCGATGCCGGCGATCTCCGTGGCGCGCGAGCGCAGCTGGCTGTCGGCGCCGAGGCCCACGACCCAGACCGTCTCTCCGGGGGCGAGATCGCGCTGTAACAGCTTTGCGGACCTGACGGGCGTCGTACCGATCAGTTTCGGATCGTAGGCGACCACCGCGAAGTTGTGCAGTGGATGGACGTAGACCACGTGTCCCGGCACCTGCACCGTGCCGGCGAAGCTGATGGTCACATCGCCCACGGCCACCGGTACGGTGTTGCGATCCACGACCACGAGGCCCCGCTCGGCGTCCACCACCAGCCCGGTGCCGTGATAGTTGCGCTCGGTGATCCCGGACACCGAATACGGCATGTCGAACGTCACCATGACGAGCGACGGTGCGAGCGCGGTCTGACGCGGATCGGTAAAGCGCGGGAAGACCGTGGAGCTCACCTCCACCGGCTTCGGCGCGGGACCTGCAGCGAGGTCCTTGCAGTCCCACCAGCCTTTGACGTCGTCGCGATCGCAGTGATGGGCCGGGTACCACAGGCGATCCATACGGATGCTGCGCAGCTGGCTGCCATTCGGATCGTCGATGGTGAGGTAGCGAACCGAGGCGTAGTCGCCGTTGCCGAGCTGCGCGATGGCGGCCTCGAAGTCGCCGAGCGTGTCGATCTTGTGGCCGTTCAGCGCCACGATCACCGCACCGCGCGGAATAGCGGCGGAGCCGAATATATAGCCCGGGTTCGCGAGATAGACCCCGCGAGGCGGGAGGTTGAAGGCGCGGGCCAGCTGGTACGACAGCGTATTGACGACCGCATCTCCCAGCTCGGCGTAGGAGCTCGGCGTGATGGCGTGCAGATCGCCGACGGGAAGCCTGGCGGAGAGCGGATGGCCGCCGCGCTCGAGCTCCACCTCGACACTCTGCCCGACGGAGTCGTCGAGGATCTCCTCGAGCGGCTCGAACTGGGTGACGTAGCGGCCGTTGACGCGTGTGAGGATATCGCCCGGCTGCAGCACGTTCTCGCTGGGCGAGCCCGGCAGCACTTCGGTGACGGCCAGCATGCCGGTGAGACGCGGGAAGCTCTTGCGCACGTCCGCCTCGGTGTGCGTGTCGAGTCCGAGCCGCTCGAGCTCGTCGTAGGGCATGTAGTTGAAGACGGTGTACAGCGTCCCGCGCGGCACCGGCTTGCCCTGCTGGATGAGGGTGAGCGCGCGGCGCACCCGTCCGAGCGGCAGGTAGAAGCTGGATGCCGCACCGCTCGCGCCGCCGGCATTGAGCGCGATGACGCGCCCGTGGATATCGATCACCGGAGAGCCCGAGGATCCGCCCGAGGTTCCCGACGCCGCCTGCAGATAGAAGGTGTTGAAGTCGTTGTACTTCGCGAGCCCGTAATCGGGCGCGTCACGGTCGAGTCGCGCGAGCGTGCCGGCGAGGATCGACAGCTGTTCGCCGGCGTTGTTGCCGACCACGCGGATCTCGCGGCCGATCTGTGCGCCTTCCGGATAGAGGGGCAGCGCTTTCGGCTTGATGAAACGCAGCTTCTGCGGATCGTAGCGATAGAAGCCGAAGTCGTGCACCGGGTCGCGATAGACGGGATAGAGCTGCACTTCCTCGCGGTTGAGGAAGGTCGCCTCGGCCGTCACCGGTCCCGGCGTCACCACGTGCCGGTTGGTGAGGATCAGCCCGCGCTCGGCGTCCACGACGAAACCCGTCGCCTGCGCGGTGGTGTTCCACTCCGTATCGAAAGCGCGCGTCAGGTCGAGATCGATCGAGACGACGCTGCCGGCGATGCGCTCGAGGGTGACCGCCCAGTCCGGATTGGCCTCCACCGCCGCCGCCTGCTGGGCAATCTGCGGAGCCGCCACGCCGGGCCCGGGTCCGGGAACCGCGGGAGCCGGCCCGGGCGGCCCCGCCGGCGCCGGAACCACGGGGCCGGGCGTCACCACCCCCGGCGCGGTGGCGACCGCACCGGGCGCGCCGGGCTCGGGCACCGCGGCCGGACTCGCATGCGGCGTGGCAGCCGGCGGCTCGGCCGGCGCGCGCACCACGGCGCAAAGAGCCAGGGCAGCGAGCAACAGCGGTCGCATGAGACGCATTCGGATCGCTCCTAGCGGCCGAGGAGCACGAGCAGCCAGACCGCCGCGAGCAGCGTGAAGGACATGAGCACCGCTGCGGAGCTGAGGTCCTTGGCGAGTCCTGCGAGGGCGTGACGCTCCAGTCCGATCCGGTCCACGGTGGCTTCGATGGCGCTATTCAGGAGTTCGACGATGAGGATCAGCAGCGCCGGCGCCACCAGCAGCGCGCGCTCGACGCCGCCGTGTCCGAGCCACAGACCAAGAGGTATGACGATGGCCACGAGAGCGAGTTCCTGACGAAATGCCGCCTCGTCGCGGAAGGCCCCGGCGAGGCCCCGCCCACTCGAGCCGCAGGCGCGCAGCAGGCGCGTCAGGCCGCGGGGCTTGTAGCGCTCTAGGGCTGCGTGGTCGTCGGCTTCCATGTGAGATCCAGTTGCCGCGCCGCCCGCACGTCATCCAGGCGCCGCACGGGCATGGTATGCGGTGCGGTGCGTACGCGCTCGGGTTCCCGCTCCGCCTCCCGCTGAATCTGTGACATGGCCGTCACAAAGTCATCCAGCACGTCCTTGCTCTCGGTCTCGGTGGGCTCGATCAGCAGGCATTCGGGCACGAGCAGCGGGAAGTAGGTCGTCGGCGCATGAAACCCGAGATCCAGCAGCCGCTTGGCGAAATCCATCGCCGTCACGCCGAGCTCGCGCGCCTGCCGCTTGCACGTCACGATGAACTCGTGGCTGGCGCGGCGCTCGGGATAGGCGGCATCGAAGCCCGCGTCCCGCAGCCGCTTGAGCAGATAATTGGCGTTGAGGGTGGCGTACTCGCCCACCGCGCGCATGCCTTCGCGCCCGAGCAGCCGCATATAGATGTAAGCGCGCAGCAGCACGCCGGCATTGCCCATGAAGGCGGAGAGTCTGCCGATCGACTGCGGCATGTCGCTCTCGGCCAGCCAGCGGTAGCGCTCGCCTTCGCGGGCCACGATCGGAATGGGCAGGAAGGGCATGAGGCGCGCGCCGACCCCCACCGCCCCGGCGCCGGGGCCACCGCCGCCATGGGGCGTCGAGAACGTCTTGTGCAGATTCATGTGCATCACGTCGAAACCCATGTCGCCCGGGCGCACTTTCCCGAGAATCGCATTGAGGTTCGCACCGTCGTAGTAGAGGAGCCCCCCGGCTTCGTGCACCACACGGGCCACTGCCTCGATGCCGCGCTCGAACACTCCCAGGGTCGAGGGATTCGTCAGCATGATCCCGGCGGTATTGGGACCGACCGCGAGCTTGAGCGCCTCGAGATCGACGTCGCCTGAGGCATTGACCGGAACCTCGCGCACCACGCACCCGCACATGGTGGCGGTCGCCGGATTGGTGCCATGGGCGGCCTCGGGCACGATGATCTCGTTACGCTTCAGGTCGCCGCGTGCGCGGTGATAGGCGCGGATCATCGCGACGCCGGCGAACTCGCCGTGCGCGCCCGCCATGGGCGAGAGCGCCACGCCCTGCATGCCGGTGACCTCCTTGAGCATCTCCTGCAGCTCGTACATGCAGGCGAGGAACCCCTGGCCGTGCGATTCGGGCGCGAGCGGATGGCGCGCCAGGAATTGCGGCAGCATGGCGTACTGATTGCACGCCTTGGGGTTGTACTTCATCGTGCACGAGCCGAGCGGGTAGAAGTGCGTGTCGATGGAGAAATTAAGCTGCGACAGGCGGGTGAAATGCCTCACCGCCTCGAGCTCCCCGACCTCCGGCAGCTGCGGCGGCTGCGCGCGGCGCAGCGGCGCCGGAATGTCGGCGAGTGCCGTCGCGGCCACCTCGTGCGGCCACTGGTCGGATGCGCCCCGTCCGGGGTGCGAATACTCGAAAATCACTTTTTCACGGCTTGCCATGGGTGCACCCTGTTGTTCAGGCGGCGCGCGCCGCCTGCATTGCGTCCGCGAGCGCGGCGCGGTAACGCTCGAGGTCGGCGGCGGTCTTGGTCTCCGTCGCGCACACCAGCAGCGCCGGCCCGAGCTCCGGATAGTAGGGAGAGAGATCGAGTCCTCCGAGGATGCCGCGGGCGGCGAGTGCCTTGAGCACGGGCGCCGCCGGGCGATCGAGCAGCAGCACCGCCTCGTGGAAATGCGCGCCGCTGAAGGCGCCGCTCACGCCCGGCAAGCGCGTGAGCGCGGCAACCAGCTCGCGGCTGCGGGCGTGGGATGCGGCTGCGGTACGCGCCAGGCCCACAGGTCCCATCAACGACAGGTAGATGGTCGCCGCCGTCACCAGCAGTCCCTGGTTGGTGCAGATGTTGGAGGTAGCCCTGGCGCGGCGGATGTGCTGCTCGCGCGCCTGCAGAGTGAGAGTGAAGCCCTCGCGTCCGGCCGCATCGAGCGTGCGCCCGACGATGCGTCCGGGCATCTGCCGCACGTGCTCCATGCGGGCCGTCATGAAGCCGAAATAGGGACCGCCGGAGGACAGCGGCACACCGAGCGGCTGCCCTTCGCCCACCGCGATATCGGCGCCGCGCCTGCCCCACTCCCCCGGGGGCTTCAGCAGCCCGAGCGAGGTCGGATTGACGACCGCGATGGCGAGCGCGCCGTGCGCGTGCGCCCAGTCGGTGAGCGCATCGACGTCCTCGAGGCAGCCGAAGAAGTTCGGCTGCTGAATGACGAGCGCGGTGATGTCCTCGCCGTCGTACTTCGCCAGCGAGGCGGGCAGCGTCACCCCCTCGACGGTGCAATAGGGAAGCTCCTCGAACCTCAGCCCCTGGTTGCTCGCCATCGAGATCGCCACGCGCCGGTAATGCGGATGCATCGCGGTCGGCACCAGGATGCGCGCCGACTTCGACTTGCGGTTGGCGCGGACCGCCATGAGCGCCGCCTCCGCGGTCGCGGAGGCGCCGTCGTACATCGAGGCGTTGGCGACCTCCATGCCGGTGAGCCGCGCGATCATGGTCTGGAACTCGTAGATCAGCTGCAGCGTGCCCTGGCTGGCTTCCGCCTGGTAGGGCGTATAGGCGCTGTAGAACTCGCCGCGGGTGGTGATGGCCCATACGGCCGCGGGAATGTGATGCTCGTAGGCACCGGCGCCGAGGAAGCTCAGGGGAATGCCGTCGAGCGCGGCCCGCTCGCTCATCAGCCGCCCGATCTCCATCTCATTGAGCTCCGGTGGCACGCCCGCGAGCGATTTGGCGCGCAGCCCCTTCGGGATCTCATCGAACAGATCCTCGATCCGGTTCGCACCGATCGCCGCGAGCATCGCCGCGACGTCTGCCTGGGTGTGGGGGATGAAGGCCATTCAAGCGCCCTCCGCTTCCTGCACTTTCTGGTAGTCCGCGGCCGTCAGCAGCCCCGCGGCAGCGATCGCCCCCGCAGCGGGACGCATACGCATCAGCCAACCCTCGCCGTAGGGGTCGGAATTGACGGTCTCGGGTGCGTCAGCGAGCTTGGGGTTCCCTGCGGTGACCTCCCCGCCGAGCGGCGCGTACACGTCGGAGGCGGCTTTCACCGACTCCACGACCGCGCACGGCTCGCCCTCCTTCACCGTGCGGCCCGCCTCCGGCACCTCGACGAACACCAGGTCGCCGAGGGCGTGCTGCGCATGGTCGGTGATGCCGATCTCCACCGTGCCGTCCGGGAGCGTGCGTATCCACTCGTGGGACTTGGTGTACCTGAGGTCCGGGGGAACGTTGCTCATTTGAGGAGTCCTTCAAGTGAGTAAGGGAATTTGCGGCCGGCCGTTACGGACGAACGGCGGCTTGACCACTCTTGCGTTGAGGAGCTTGCCGCGAATCTCGACCTGCACCTGCTCAGGCGTAGCCGCCGGAACGCGCGCCAGGGCGATCGAGCGCTCGAGCGTCGGCGAGAAGGTGCCGCTCGTGATCTCACCCTCGCCCGCGGCCGCGACCACCTTCTGGTGGCTGCGCAGCACGCCGCGATCCTCCAGCAGCAGGCCGGCGAGCCTGGCCGCCACACCCGCCTCGAGGATCGCCGCGAGCGCCGCGCGACCCACGAAATCCCGGCCCGCGGGCTCGAGTGCCACGGTCCAGGCGAGGCCCGATTCGTACGGGTGGGTGCTCTCGTCCATCTCGTGGCCATAGAGATTCATGCCGGCTTCGAGCCGCAGCGTGTCGCGGGCGCCGAGGCCGCAGGAGGCGACACCGAGCGAGTTGAGCCGACGCCAGGCCGGCACGGCATCGGCCGCCGGCATCATGATCTCGAAGCCGTCCTCGCCGGTGTACCCGGTGCGCGCGACGAACCAGCTGCCGAGCTCGCGGCCGACGAACACTCCGAGCGCGAGCGCTGCCGCGCGCTCGGCCGCGCCGAGCAGCTGCACCGCCTTGTCGCGGGCTTCCGGGCCCTGCACCGCCAGCATCGCAAGATCCGTTCGCTCGATGACCGTGACGCCGAAGGGCGCCGCAAGGCGGCGGATCCAGGCGAGGTCCTTGTCGCGGGTGCCGGCGTTCACCACCGCCCGGAACCAGTCCTCGGTAAGAAAGTAGACGATGAGGTCGTCGATGACGCCGCCGCGCTCGTTCAGCATGCACGAGTAGAGCGCCTTGCCCGCCGTACGGAGCTTGCCGACGTCGTTGGCCAGCAGGTGCTGCAGAAAGGCGCGCACACGCGGGCCCTTCAGGTCCACCACGCACATGTGGGAGACATCGAAGACGCCCGCCGCGCGGCGCACCGCGTGGTGCTCGCCGATCTGCGAGCTGTATTGCACCGGCATGTCCCAGCCGCCGAAGTCGACGATGCGGGCGTTAAGCTCCTGGTGCAGCTTGAAGAGCGGTGTTTGCCTTCCCACGGCTTCGGTCCTCGGTCAAAAACGCGGCAGGGCTCCTTGCGGAGGTTTCTGCCGCCCTTCTGTCCGTGGACCTGAGAGATCAGGCGTCTTGCGGGCGCCGCTCCCCTTCGGTGGGTGGACGCGAATCCACCTCTCTCCAGAAACCCCGCGGCGCGCTCGAGGCGCATCCGCCGTCTGCCGTTCTTGTGCCTGAGCGTTTCCGGGCGGAATTGCGCCTTCGGCGTTCCGGCTCAGCAGCCGGACTCTCTCCGGACAGACCGATTCGGGCGGTGCGCATGATAGCGGTGATGTCTCGCGCGCGGCAACGGTACACTCCCGGTAAATGAGCCTTTCCCGGCGTACCTCGGTCCAGGTGTCCATCGGAGCAGTCCGCGTCGGCGGCCCTGCGCCGATCGTGGTGCAATCCATGACCAATACGGACACCGCCGACGTGGAGGGCACGGCGCGGCAGGTGCAGGCACTGGCGCGCGCGGGCTCGGAGCTGGTGCGCGTCACCGTCAACACCAGTGAGGCTGCGGCGGCAGTCGCCCCGATCCGCGCCTGGCTCGACCGGGCCGGTGTCACGGTGCCTCTGATCGGCGACTTTCACTTCAACGGCCACAAGCTGCTGCGCGAGCACCCGGACTGCGCGGCGGCGCTGGCCAAGTACCGCATAAACCCGGGCAACGTCGGCCGCGGCAGCAAGCGCGACCCGCAGTTCGCCGAGATGATCGAGATCGCCTGCCGCTACGGGAAACCCGTGCGTATCGGGGTCAACTGGGGGAGCCTCGACTCGGACCTGCTGACGCGCCTCATGGACGAGAACTCAGCGCGCGCCGAGCCGCTCGATGCGCAGGCCGTAATGCGCAATGCCGTAGTGCTCTCGGCCCTCGGCAGCGCGCAGCGCGCCGAGGAGCTCGGGCTTGCCCACGATCGCATCATCCTTTCGGCCAAGGTGAGCGGCGTGCAGGACCTGATCGCGATCTACCGCGACCTGGCCGCGCGCTGCGACTACCCGCTGCACCTCGGGCTCACCGAGGCGGGCATGGGCTCCAAGGGGATCGTGGCCTCGACCGCCGGCATGGCGGTCCTGCTGCAGGAGGGCATCGGTGACACCATCCGTGTCTCCCTCACACCCGAGCCGGGAGGCGACCGCACGCAGGAAGTGGTGGTGGCACAGGAGATCCTGCAGACCATGGGGCTGCGCGCCTTCACGCCGCTGGTGATCGCCTGCCCGGGCTGCGGCCGCACCACCAGCACCTTCTTCCAGGAGCTCGCGCTCAAGATCCAGTCGCACATCCGCGCGCGCATGCCGCAATGGCGGCGCGAATACGCGGGGGTGGAGGAGATGACCGTCGCCGTCATGGGTTGTGTGGTGAACGGGCCCGGCGAGAGCAAGCACGCCAACCTCGGCATCAGCCTGCCGGGCACCGGCGAGCGAGCGGTGGCGCCGGTCTACGAAGACGGCGAGAAAACGGTGACTCTCAAGGGCGAGCGTATCGCCGAGGAGTTTCAGGAGATCGTCGAGCGCTATGTCGCGCGACGCTTCGTGCGCCTCCCCGAGGGCGGTGTATGAGCCGGGCGCTCGCCGACCGCCGCTGCAAGCCCTGCGAGGGCGGGACTCCGCCGCTCACCCCCGCGGAGGCAGCGGCCCTCCTCGGCCAGGTATCGGGCGAGTGGGTGCTCACCGCGGATGCACGCGCCATCTCGCGAAAATTCGCCTTCCGCGACTTCTACCGCACCATGAGCTTCGTCAACGCGCTCGCACACATCGCCAATATCGAGGACCACCATCCGGACCTCGAGGTCGGCTACAACTACTGCCGCGTGACCTTCACGACGCACGCCGTCAGGGGACTGTCGGAGAACGACTTCGTGTGCGCGGCGAAGGTGGACCTGATACCGCTCAGCTGAGCTCGGCTGCGAGATGCGTCTCCGTGAACCACATCAGCGCAAATACGAAGAACCCGACGCTGCTGCCGAGGATCACCACGATCATCTGCTTGAAGAAATAGTCCCAATCCCTCTCGGCGAGGGCTGACGTCACGGCCACCAGCAGGTAGACGTAGCCGACGACCATCAGCGGCAGCAGGCCCAGCATGAAGAGCGAATGGAAGGATGTGGAGCCGGGCGGCCGCACCAGCAGGAACCAGCCAGCCTCCGCGACGAGAGCCGCTGCCAGCCACCAGCGCCACCTTTGCAGCGCCGGAATGTCCCGGGCGAGGCGCATGTCGAGGCGTGCCTTACTTGATCCACGCATAAAGGAGCTCGTCCTTATCCACCGGGTTGCATCATCTCATGACGCGCGCCGCGCGGCTTTCGGCAGCTCGCCGCTCACCCCGAGCGCCCGCCCGATGAAGAAGCGGCGCAGCTCCTGACTGCGGCTCACCCAACCGAGACCCCTCTGGGCAACCCGCGCAACCGGTCCGGTGCCGTGCGCGAGCAGCCGGTCGAAGCCGTCGATCGCGGCCCCCATGACCGCGACCTCGCTCTTGCGCCAGCGCTCGTAATCGCGCAGCACTCTGGGGGATCCCGGATCCTCACGCTCGCTCAGGGCCGCTGCCACAAGCTGCGCGAGCGCGCCGGCGTCCAGGAGACCCAGGTTGACGCCCTGGCCGGCGAGCGGATGCACCACGTGCGCCGCATCGCCCACCAGGGCCACGCGCGGCGCGCTGTAGCGCGGAGCTGAGAGGCGGCGCAGCGGAAAGGAAAGACGCTCGCTCACGAGGCGTGTCGCCCCGAGGGCCAGGTCCGAAGCGCGGTCGAGCTCGCGCGCGAAATCGGTATCGCTCGCACCGCTGAGGCTCGCGGCGAGCGCCGCGTCCGCCGACCACACGATCGAGCTCGAGCCGTCGAAGAGCGGCAGGAAGGCGAGCGTCCCCTGCCGCATGAAGCGCTGCCAGGCCGTCAGCTGGTGCGGACGCTCGGTCGCGACCGTCGCGACGATCGCCGACTGGCCGTAGTCGCTGAGCTCGGCGCTGAGTCCCGCCGCCGCCCGCACCGCCGATCCTGCCCCGTCGGCCCCGACCACCAGCCGGGCGCTCAGCACCCCCGAGCTGGTCTCGATCCGCACCGCATCGGAACCGATCGCGAGCGAGGTGAATTGCGCCGCCTCGAGGCGCCCGCCGGCCTCCCTGAAGGCCGCGATGAGCGCCGCCTGCAGCAGCCGGTTCTCCACGATGAATCCTAAGTTCGGCTCGCCGACATCGGCGGCATCGAAGACCAGTACCGCCTCCGCGTCGGGGCGAACGCTCTCGTGCCAGATGCGCATGCGCTGGTAGGCGCACACGCGCTCCGGCGCGATGTGCGTCCATGCGCCGGCGCTGCGCAGCAGCCGCTCGCTCGCCCGCGAGATTGCCACTACGCGGGCATCGGGCCCGGCACTCCCGGCCGGGGGGGCGGGAGGGTGGGGCTCGACGAGCGCCACGCGCAAAGCCGGCGCGCCGGCGCGCGCCTGCCGGAGAAGCGCGGCGGCGAGTGCGCCGACCGGCCCGCCGCCCACTACGACGACGTCGAAGGCCTCAGGCATGAGGTCCCACCGCCTGCTCGCGCACCGGGAGTCCGCGTGCGAGACGCGGCGTCGGCCCGCCGAACCCGAGACTGACGCGAGCCAGCGCACTCTTGGCGGGCGGCGCGAGATCGAACAGCACGAGACCGAGGTTGCGCAGCAGCCCGACGCCGGGCCGCTCATCCCCGAAGAGGCGCACCAGCCCATCGGTGAAGCGCACCACCCCGCTGCGGTCCCGTGCGCGCCAGGCGGCAAAGCGCTCGAGCAGTGCCCGCTCGCCTGCATCCCCCGAAGTGTTGGCGATCACCTCCGCCAGCATGGCCGCATCGCGCAGCCCGAGATTGAAACCCTGGCCGGCGATGGGGTGCAGGGCCTGTGCGGCGTTGCCGATCAGCACGGTGCGGTTCGCGACGGGTGCGGCGGCTCGTGTGAGACGCAGAGGGTAGGACGCCCGGCGCCCGGCGCGCGTGAAGCGCCCGGCCCGCCATCCGAAGCGCGCCTGCAGCTCACGCAGCCATGAGACGTCATCGAGTCCGAGCACCGCGGGCGCATCCTCGCGGCGACAGGCCCAGATCACCGCCCGGGTGCCGTCGTACAGGGGCAGCATCGCGATCGGCCCTGCCTCCGTGAAGCGCTCGTGGGCCACGCCTTCGTGAGGCGCGTCGCAGCCGACGTTGGCGACGACCGCGACCTGCTCGTAGTCCTCCACCGCGGCCTCGATGCCGGCGGCGCTGCGGATCTGCGAATGGGCACCGTCGGCGGCGACCACCAGCCTCGCGGTGACCGGCTCGCGCCGCCCGGCACTCACGACCGAGAAACGCACCTGCGCCTCGTCGATCGCGACGTCCTCGACCTGCGCCGGGACGCGCAGCTGCAGCCCGGCTGCACCCTGCAGCCGCCCCCACAGTGCCGCGCCGATGCGCCGGTTGGGTACCACGTAACCGAAGGCCGCGATTCCCTGCTGCGCCGCGCTCAGGTGCGCGGCGCCGAAGCGGCCGGCTTCCGAGACGTGGATGGCGCGAATGGCGGCGGCTTCGGCGGCCATCTGCTCCCAGACTCCGAGGCCTTCGAAGATGCGCCGGCTGGTGTTGCCGAGCGCAGTGGTGCGCTCATCGAAGCTCGGCTGGCTACCGGCTCCGAAGGGCACGGCCTCGATGAGCAGCAGCCGCACACCGGTGTCGAGCAGCCCTGCGGCGAGACTGGCACCCACCATGCCGCCGCCGACGATGGCGACATCGACCTCAACCATGCGCCATCACCGCTTCGATCTGGTCCGGATCCTTCGGCGCGCGGGCGCTGAGGACCTCGGCGCCGCGGCGCGTCACCAGCACATCGTCCTCGATGCGGATGCCGATGTTGCGGAAGCGGCGCGGCACGCCCCGCGCGCCCGCCGGCAGGTAGATCCCGGGCTCGACCGTGAGCGTCATTCCCGGCTCGAGCACGCGCCATTCGTCCCCGACCTTGTAGTCGCCCACGTCGTGCACATCGAGCCCGAGCCAGTGTCCGGTGCGGTGCATGAAGAAGCGCCGATAGGCCCCGCTCCTGATGAGGGAAGCGAGGCGGCCCTTGAGAAGGCCGAGCTTGAGAAGCCCCTGCGTGACGGCCTTTACCGCGGCCTCGTGCGGGTCGTTCCAGTGGTTGCCGGGGCGCACCCGCGCAATGGCGGCGCGATTCGCCTCGAGGACCACCTCGTACACCGCGCGCTGCTCGGCCGTGAAGCGTCCGTTGATGGGGAGCGTGCGCGTGATATCGGCAGCATAGTTCTCGAGCTCGCAGCCGGCGTCGACCAGCAGCAGATCGCCGTCGGCGAGCGGCTCGCTGTTGTCGCGGTAGTGCAGCACGCAGCTGTTGGCTCCGCCTCCGACGATCGGCGCATAGGCCGTATCGGCGTTGTGGCGGCGGAATTCGTGCAGCAGCTCGGCCATCACCTGGTACTCGGTGAGGCCGGGGCGGCAGAAGCGCATCACCCGCAGGTGCGCGCGCGCGGAAATCCGCGCCGCCTCACGCATCAGCTCCAGCTCCCGGCGCGACTTGTAGAGCCGCATGTCGTGCAGCACGTGGTCGAGGGCGGCGAACTCCTGGGGCGGGTGGCGCCCGTTCCTCGCCTGCGTCCGCAGGCCGTTCACCCAGCCGACCACCCGCTGGTCGAAATCCGCATAAGCCCCCATGGTGTAGTAGACCCGCGTGCGGTTCTCCAGCAGGCCGGGGAGGATCTCGTCGATATCGGAGATCGGGAACGCATCGTCGGCGCCGTAATCGCGCACCGCGCCTGCCGGTCCCGCGCGCCGCCCGTCCCAGGTCTCGCGCGCCGGATCGCGCTCGCGCACGAACACGATGTACTCCGCCTGCGCCCGTCCCGGGACCAGCACCGCCACCGCCTCGGGCTCCCCGAAACCGGTGAGGTAGTGAAAGTCGCTGTCCTGCCGGAAGGGGTATTCGACGTCGCTGTTGCGGTGACGTACCGGCGCTGCCGGCAGTACTGCGATCGAATCGCGCCCCATCAGGCGCATCAGCTGACGGCGGCGGCGCGCGAACTCGTCCTTCTGCATGGGTGGCGGTGCGTCCTAGTGCAGCGGCTCGGCGGCCGGCAGCTGCTGATGGCGTGCGGGCGAGAGCTCCTCGAACAGCAGCTGCACCCCGACGCGCACGAACTCGACCAGCTCGGCGTAGGCGCTCTCGTTCGACTCCTCGTCCTGATCCGCGTCGACCTCCGCACGCGTGATCTCCGCGAGATCGCGCACCACCTCGCCTACGTCTCCCGGCAGTCCCGCGGCGTCGGGAATGGCGCCCGAGCCGAGTCCGTAGAGAAATCCCTGGCACCACAGCGCGAGCGCGTTGGTACGCGCCTCGAGCGGCTGTGCGTCGTGCGGCAACAGCGGCTCGAACTCCATGTCGGTCTGTTCGAGCGCCGCGACTGTCGCCGTGAAGAGCCCATAGAGGGTGTCGGCAGCCTCGGGCTCGGCACGCCCCTCGGGCAGGATCTCGCGCAGCCAGTCCTGGAACGCGTAATCCGACACCGCGCACAGACAGCCGGTGAGAGTGCCGTGAGCCTCGGCGGCCTCGGTGAGCGAGCGCTGCTCCCTGAGCAGCTGCTCGACCTGGTCATATTCCGGCTGCTGCATGCGCGCGGATATTATAGTTGAGTGCGATTGACCGCACGAAGAGCGCGGCTCTATAGTCCTGCGCCATGAGCGACATTACAAAAACACAGCTCGACGTCGAACTGAACCGCCTCAGCAAGCGCATCGAAGAGCTGCTCGGCATGCTCGAGCATCTCAAGGAAGAGAACCGTGCGCTCAAGGCGCGGCACGAGTCGCTTGCCGGCGAGCGTGCCTCGCTGATGCACAAGAACGAGCAGGTGCGCACGCGCGTCGAAGCGATGATCGGGCGCCTGAAGACTCTCGAGCACGGCGCGTGACACCCCCGCCGGACCAGGCGCGCGTCAGCGTGCGCATCATGGAAAAGGAATATGTGGTCGGTTGCGCCTACGAGGAGCGCTCGGCGCTGCTGGATGCGGCCGAATTCCTCAATACCCGGATGCGCGAGATCCGCGACAGCGGCAAGGTGGTGGGTCTCGACCGCGTCGCGGTCATGGCCGCCCTCAACCTCGCCCACGAGTTCCTCAAGCTCCGCGACCGGGAGTCGAAGCTCGACAGCGGCGTCGGCCACCGGGTACGGGCGCTGCGTGAACGGGTCGAGGGGGCCCTCGGCAAGGGTGCACAACTCGACCTGTGATGCGACGGGAGTCTCAAGCACGCACCGCGGGCTTGGTGTACAGTCGTTGCGAGCGTCGCCTGCGGTGTTCGACAGTGGACCGGGTTACCTCGGACCCTAATTGAAACACCCTCGGGACTCAGCGCTTGCGGCAGCATTGTGCAGGTCCGCATTTTTGAGCGGAAAGCCTTACCTGCGGCAGCTCGTCCCACCTGTTGCTCCGGTTCGAGAGCAACGGTCTGCACCGGCACATGCGGGTGGCGCTCGCTGATTCCACTCCGGGCGCGGCCCGCAGAGCGTTGCGGGCCGAGCTTGCCGCCCGGCGGCGTGCCGTCAGTCCCGGCGAGCGCGCCGCCGCCGCCGCGCGCGCCGCCCATCACGCCGACCAGGCCCTGCACTTGCGTGCCGGACAGCGCATCGCCCTCTACTGCGCGCTGCCCGCCGAGCTCGACAGCGCACCACTCATCGCGCTCGCCGCACGCCGCGGCTGCCGCATCTACCTGCCGCGCATCGACCGGCGGCGGACGTCCCGCCTGATGCGCTTCGTCGGGATGGGCGGCGCACTACGGCGCAATCGGCTCGGGATCGGGGAGCCCGCCGGCGTGGGCAGCATCGCGTCACGCTGGCTCGACCTGGTATTTCTGCCGCTGGTGGGGTTCGACACGCGCGGCTTGCGCCTCGGCACCGGCGGCGGCTTCTACGACCGTGCCTTCGCCTACCGGCAACTGCGCGGCAGCTGGCACAAGCCGCTGCTGGTGGGCTTCGGCTACTCGTTCCAGGAGGTCGAGCGCCTCACTGCAGCGCCGCATGACGTGCTCATGGACGCGGTCGTGACCGAGAAAGGGTTCATCCGATGCACTACTGGCTGATGAAGACGGAGCCGACCACCTTCGGCATCGGGCATCTCGAGGCCGCCGCGCACCAGACCACGGGCTGGGACGGCGTGCGCAACTACCAGGCGCGCAACATGCTGCGCGACCTGATGAAGAAGGGCGATCTGGCCTTCATGTACTACTCGAGCACCGAGGTTCCGGGAATCGTCGCCATCATGGAGATCGTCAGGGAAGGCTACCCGGACCCCACCGCCTTCGATCGCAAGCATCACCACTACGATCCGGAGAGCGATCGCGCCAACCCGCGCTGGTACATGGTGGATGTGCGGCTCAAGCGCCGCCTCGCACGCACCATCACGCTTGCGGAACTGCGCGCGCATTCCGGCAGGGAGCTGAAAGGGATGGTGCTGCTGCGTCCGGGCAATCGGCTCTCGATCACGCCGGTGGAGAGTGCGCACTGGAGCTTCATTGTGTCGCTCGAAAAGCGCGCAGCGCGCGCGCCGTGAGCGCTCGCGCTGAGTCGTGGCGCGCGCATCGCGTAGCACATCGCGCCTCTCCTCGCTTGTAATTTAGATTTGCGTGTATATACTCGGATCCCGGACTAACCCGTCAGATTGGAGAGCCAACATGGCGAAGGCAAAGAAGAAGGCCAAGAAGAAAGCTAGCAAGAAGAAATAGGCCTTAACTCGGCGGTCGCGAAAGTGGCCGCCGAGTCGTATTCGAGGACTGTGCCCGCTCATCATGGCGGGCACAGTCGTTTCTGGGGGATGCTCGTGCTGCGGGGAATGAGCCATGTCTGCCGACGGTGACGCAAAGAAGCGGCGTGCCGCGCTCGCGGCACTGGATCTGGTCGCGGACGATGCCACGATCGGCATCGGTACCGGCTCCACCGTGAACCTGCTCATCGAGGAGCTCGCGCGCCGGCGCCCACGCCCGCGCAGCGCCGTATCGAGCTCCGCGGCGAGCACCGCCCGGCTGACGGCCGCCGGCATCGAGGTGCTGGATCTCAACGAGGTGGGGGAGCTCAACGCTTACGTCGACGGCGCCGACGAGGCGACGCGCGAGCGGCATCTGATCAAGGGCGGCGGCGGCGCCCTGACCCGCGAGAAGATCATCGCCGCGGCCGCCCGGCGCTTCATTTGCATCGTCGACGACACCAAGCTGGTGGCCACCCTCGGGCGATTTCCTCTGCCGGTCGAGGTGATTCCGATGGCGCGCACCCTGGTCGCCCGGCAGCTGGCCGCACGCGGCGGCCGCCCGCTGTGGCGCGAAGGCTTCGTCACCGACAACGGCAATCACATCCTCGACGTGCACGGACTCACGATCAGCGACCCGGTCGCCCTGGAGCGTGAGCTCAACCAGATCACCGGGGTCGTGACCGTCGGACTGTTCGCCGCCCGACCGGCAGACGTGCTGCTGGTCGGAACGGCGCAGGGCGTGGAGACCCGCTGAGGCCTCAGCGCAGGTTGCTGGCGACGAAGTCCCAGTTCACCAGCTGCCAGAAGCTCTTGAGATAGGCGCCGCGATCATTGCGGTGGTCGATGTAGTAGGCGTGCTCCCACACATCGCAGCTGAGCAGCGGCTTGATCCCGTCGCGCAGCGGGGTGTGGCCGTTGGGGGTGGTGAGGATACGCACCGCGCCGCCCTGGTCCCTGGCGAGCCAGGCCCAGCCGGAGCCGAACACCGCAACCGCCGCCCTGGCGAACTCACGCTCGAGGGTCTCGAGTCCGCCGAAACTGCGCAGCACGCCCTCGAGCTCCTTGCCCGGCGTCTGGCGGCGCGGCGACAGGCACTGCCAGAAGAACTCGTGGTTCCACGCCTGCGCGGCGTTGTCGTAGAGAGCGCCGTCGGCGTGCATGACCAGCTCTTCGAGCGAAGCGCTCTGCTGCGGTGTGCCCGATATCAGCGCATTCACCTTGTCGACGTAGGCCCGGTGGTGCTTGCCGTAGTGATAGTCGAGAGTCTCGCGCGACATGTGCGGCTCGAGCGCCTGTCGGACGTACGGCAGGGAAGGGAGAGCGATCTTCGATTCGACGGGTTTCGGTTGGGCGGTCGCCATGGGGAACCTCCTGGAAGTGCGCCATCCGTGGGGGTGCGCGGTGCTCAACCTTTCGACAGCAAGGAGACGGCGAAGTGCCTGATCCCTTTGGGGGGCGTGGAAAGGAAAAGGCCCGTCTCTCGACGGGCCCCTTCTGTGTGTGGCTGGGGGACTAGGATTCGAACCTAGGTAAACGGAGTCAGAGTCCGTTGTCCTACCACTAGACGATCCCCCATCATTCCATTGGCGGGCATCGTAGCTCCGTTAGCGCTTCGAGTACTGCGTCCCGCGGCGGGCCTTGCGGCGGCCTACCTTCTTGCGCTCCACTTCGCGCGCATCGCGGGTGACGAACCCCGCATCGCGCAGCGGCTTGCGCAGGCTCTCATCATATTCGATGAGCGCGCGGGTGATCCCGTGGCGGATCGCGCCGGCCTGGCCCGTGGTGCCGCCGCCATTGACCTTGACGGCGATATCGAACCGGGCGTTGAGCTTCACCGCCTCGAGCGGCTGGCGCACGATCATGCGGCCGGTCTCGCGCCCGAAAAACTCATCGAGCGAGCGGTCATTGACCGTGATCTGGCCGGTGCCGGGCTTGAGGTATACGCGCGCGGTGGCGGTCTTGCGCCGACCGGTGCCGTAGTGATTCTGCGTGGCGGGCATTCAGTGTGTCCTACTGTAAATCGAGCGGCTTCGGCTGCTGCGCCTGGTGCGGATGCTCGCCACCGGCAAACACATGGAGCTTCCTGAACATGCGCCTGCCGAGCGGGTTCTTCGGCAGCATGCCTTTGACGGCGAACTCGATTGCCCGCTCGGGATGCTCGGCGAGGAGCTTTTCGAGGGCGATCGACTTGATGCCGCCGATGTGGCCGGTGTGGTGGTAGTAGATCTTGTCGGTGAGCTTGCGGCCCGTGACGCGGATCTTCTGTGCGTTCACGACCACCACGTGGTCACCCATGTCCACGTGCGGGCTGTAGTCAGCCTTGTGCTTGCCCTTCAGGCGATGGGCAATCTGCGAGGCGAGACGCCCCAATGTCTTGTCGCTGGCGTCGACGACGAACCAGTCGCCGCGGACGCTGCCGGCTTTGGCAAATACGGTCTTCATAGCTCACTCAGTGGCAGGGCCTGCCGGGGAAACACCCCTGGGCGAGGCCAAAAAAAGGCGGGGAAGTTTACTCAAGCACCCCCCGCAATGCAAAGAAACGGCGCACGGGGAACCCCGCCGGGCGCCGGCAGGGGCCCGGCGCCTATAATAGAGGCCCTGAATATGCAGTCTGGCCCCACCTTAGACACTGCAATCGCAGCGCTCGATCGTGCCCTTCGGTCGGTGTTTGCCCCCGCTCGGGCCACCCGCCCCCCTCCCGGGAGCCCACAGCAGGGTGCCGGGACCCTGACCGCCGCCCAGCAGCGCGAGAGCGCCGCACTCATGCGCGTCAATCACTCCGGCGAGCTCGCGGCCCAGGCGCTGTACCACGGCCAGGCTGTCATGGCGCGTTCCGAAGCCACGCGCGCCATGTTGCTGGAGGCGGCGCGTTCAGAAGCCGATCACCTCGCCTGGTGCGAGACACGGCTCAGCGAGCTGCATGCAAGACCCAGCCTTCTCAATCCACTCTGGTATGTCGGGTCATTCGCGATCGGAGCACTCACTGCGCTCGCCGGCGATCGGACCAGCCTGGGGTTCGTCGTGGAAACCGAGCGCCAGGTGGAGGGTCACCTGGATGACCATCTTGGCAGGCTGCCGGTCGGCGACGCCCGCAGCCGTGCCATACTTGAAACCATGAGGGCGGAGGAGATTCAGCACGGTGCCACCGCGGCTGCCGCGGGAGGGGAGCGCCTGCCGGCGCCGGTCTGTGCCCTGATGCGCAGCGCCGCCCGCGTCATGACCGGCACTGCCTACTGGGTCTGACGGCGAAGGCTGTATATTAATAAGTGATTTGAGGGGGAGCCGGTATGGAAGAGAACATCAAGCCGCTCAGCGAAATTCCGGCGATCAACCGCTTCCTGAGCTACTGCCGCATCCGCGCGGTACCCTCGAAGACCGTGGTCATCCACGCCGGCGACCTGCCCGACGTCCTTTATTACATCATCAGCGGCTCGGTCGAGGTGATGATCGAGGACGAGGAAGGCAACGAGATGGTGCTCGCCTACCTCAATCGCGGCCAGTTCTTCGGCGAGATGGGCTTGTTCTACGAGCAGCCGACGCGCAGCGCCTGGGTGCGTACCCGCAACCAGTGCGAGCTGGCCGAGATGACTTACCCGCGTTTCCGGCAGATCGCCGCCGAGAGCCCCGGACTGGTCTTCGAGCTGGCGACACAGCTTGCCACCCGCCTCGACCGCACCAACCGCAAGCTCGGTGACCTGGCGTTCGTCGACGTCACCGGCAGAGTGGCGCACGCGATCATGGATCTGTGCGGCGAGCCGGACGCCATGACCCATCCCGAAGGCATGCAGATCAAGGTGAGCCGCCAGGAGCTTTCGCGCCTGGTCGGCTGCTCGCGCGAGATGGCCGGCCGCGTGCTCAAGGTGCTCGAAGAGCAGGGACTGCTGCGAGCCACCGGCAAGACCATCGTGGTGTTCAATGCGCGCCCGAAGATGAAGACGCGTCCCGTCATGGTACCGGCCAAGCCCGCGAGCGGAGCCAAGCCCGCCGTGGCCGGGCAGATGGCCGTGAACGACGATGATGATGACGATGACGACGACGAGGACGACGAGGAATAGCTGCGCCGCCTTTACGCGTCAGACGCCCTCCGGGCGTTCCGGTGGCGAGCGCCAGCGCCAGTCCTGCCGCAGAGAGCCGAGCCGTTCGCGGTGGCTCGCCCACTGAGCTCGCCTCATCCATTCTTCCGCAGCCAGCAGCGCATCGGGGTTGAGCCGGCAGGTGCGGACGCCCCGCTCTTTTGATGTCCGCACCAACCCGCACCGTTCGAGAACCCGAACGTGGTCCAGCACTCCGCGAAGTGTAATCGGGAAGGCCTCTGCGAGCTCAGTCACCGATGCGTCACCGTCCGAAAGACGCTCGATGATCGATCGACGGCTGGTGTTGCCGAGAGCGTGGAATATCCGATTGAGCTGACCGTCGAGCACGCTGCCAGCTGACACCCTGCGTGCGCGAGGGTCAACCGGGCGTTAGTGAACCGTTTGCTTCACTGCGCGTCGGGGAGGCCTGCTACAGGGCCTTAACGCAGCCTGGTGAACCAATCACTTCACTAGTCGGCTTGAGGCCTTCCAGAGGGCCGCTAACCGCGGCGAAAACGCAACACTGAAGTGAACGGTTCACCAGGGCTCGGCGGGAATCTCCGCGCGCGCACCGGACCGTGACGCTAGCGAGCCCGGCGCGCCCCGACGGCAATCTGCTGACGCATCTCCCGGATGGTTGCCGAGTAGTCGCGGCTGCCGAAGATGGCCGACCCCGCCACGAAGGTGTCGGCACCGGCCGCGGCGGCCGCGGCGATGTTGTCGGTCTTGACTCCCCCGTCGACCTCGAGGCGCACCTCCCTGCCCGAGGCGTCGATGCGCGCGCGCGCATCGGCGAGCTTGCGCAGACTCGTCGGGATGAACTCCTGGCCGCCAAAGCCCGGATTGACCGACATGATGAGAATCATGTCGAGGAGCTCGAGGGTGTAGTCGAGATGGTCGAGCGGTGTGGCCGGATTGAATACCAGACCGGGGCGGCAACCGTGCTCGCGAATGAGCGCGATCGTGCGATCGATGTGCTCGCTCGCCTCCGGGTGAAAGGTGATGAAGGTGGCCCCGGCGGCGGCGAAGTCCGGCACGATGCGATCCACCGGACGCACCATCAGATGCACGTCGATCGGCGCCCTGATCCCCGCCTTGCGCAAGGCCTTGCACACCAGCGGCCCGATGGTGAGGTTGGGCACGTAGTGATTGTCCATCACATCGAAGTGGATCAGATCGGCGCCGGCCTCGAGCACCGCCTCGACCTCGGCGCCGAGGCGCGCGAAATCCGCGGACAGAATCGAGGGGGCGATCCACGCAGGCGTCATGACGGTTAGTCTACCTCCTCATGGCGCGGTGAGCCGCTCGAGCGCCTCGCGGTACTTGGCGCTGGTACGGGCGATTACCTCCGGCGGGAGCTTCGGCCCCGGAGCGCGCTTGTCCCAGTCGAGCGTCTCGAGATAGTCGCGCACGAACTGCTTGTCGAAGCTCGCCGGACTCGTGCCCGGGCGGTAGCTGGCGGCCGGCCAGAAGCGTGAGGAGTCGGGCGTGAGCACCTCGTCGATGAGCGTGAGCCTGCCCGCCGCGTCCACGCCGAACTCGAACTTGGTGTCCGCGATGATGATGCCGCGCGCGCGGGCGTGCGCGGCCGCGAACTCATAGAGGGCGAGCGCCGTGTCGCGCACCTGCGCGGCGAGGGCCGGCCCGACGCGCTGCGCCATCGTGTCGAAACTGATGTTCTCGTCGTGAGCGCCCCGTTCGGCCTTGGTGGCGGGCGTGAAAATAGGCTGCGGCAGCTGCCCGGCGAGCGGCAGACCCTGCGGCAGCGCCATGCCGCACAGGGCGCCGGTCGCCTGGTAATCCTTCCACCCCGAGCCGATCAGGTAGCCGCGCACCACCGCCTCGATCGGCAGGGCCTCGAGGCGCCGCACGATCACCGCGCGACCTTCGAGCAGCGCGCGCTCCGCTGCGTCGCGGACCACGCTCTCGAGCGGGCGTCCGGTGAGATGGTTCGGCACCAGGTGCGCGAGCTTCGCGAACCAGAAATTCGAGATGGAATTCAGTACGCGTCCCTTGTCCGGAATCGGATCGGGGAGCACGACGTCGAAAGCCGACAGGCGGTCGGTGGTCACGATGAGGAGTGTGTCGGCATCGACCGCGTAGATGTCGCGCACCTTGCCTTCGTGGAGGCGCTCGAAGCCGGCGAGGTGGGTGCGGTAGACCAGGGGGCTCGACATGCGCTTGCTACTATACGTTGACATGACGCAGGGCATGAAATGGATCGGCAAGCTGGCCGGCGGATTGATCGGCCTGCCCTTCGGGCCCATCGGTGTTGCCATCGGCGTTCTGCTCGGCCACCAGTTCGACCTGGCGCAGCAGCAGGAGGCCGGAGAGCCTGGATCGCCGCCTCCCGACGTTGCGGCGATCGGCGAGCGTTTCTTCCGCGCCACTTTCCGCGTGATGGGGAATCTGGCCAAGGCGGACGGCCGCGTGTCGGAGCGTGAGATCGCCGCGGCGCGCGGAGTGATGAGCGACCTGCGACTGGATGCGCTGAAGGTGCGTGAGGCGATCGAGCTCTTCGGCCAGGGCAAGCAGCCGGGCTTCGACCTGCCGGCCGAGCTCACCGGGCTGCGCCAGGCATGCGTCGGCCGCCCGGACATCCTGCGAATCTTCCTCGAGATCCAGGTGCGCGCGGCGCTCGCCGGCAACGACCTCGAGGGACCGGTGCGCCCGCTCATGCGCCGCGTCGCAGACGCGCTGCGCATCTCGGGCCTCGAGCTCGCGCACATCGAGGCGGTGCTGCGCATCCAGAGCGGCGGCTTTCGCCGCGACGGCGGCTCAGCCTCGGGGGCGGCCGCGGCGGCCGCCGCCGCCGAATCGCTGCAGCAGGCCTACCGGGTGCTGGAGATCGCCCCGGAGGCGAGCGATGCCGAGATCGTCAAGGCCTATCGCCGTCAGCTGAACCGCCACCATCCGGACAAGCTCAAGGCCAACGGCCTGCCGGAATCGATGATCGGCCACGCCAAGCAGCGCACGCAGCAGATCATCGAGGCGTACGAGCTGATCCGCGCGCGGCGGGGGATGCATTAGCCGCCGCCCATTCCCCGATCACGGCTTCGATCGCCTGCACGCCGTCGGTGAGCGCGGCAGGCCCCGGCTGCAGGATGATCGCCGACTTGATCTCGCGCACGAAACCCGTGCGCACTGCCGGGACCGCATCCCATCCGGGGCGTGCGGCCACCGCCGCCGGGCGAAACTTCTTGCCGCACCAGGAGCCGAGCACGATGTCGGGGGCGCGGCGCACCACCTCGAGGGGGTCGGCGATGATGCGCTCGCGTCCGAGGGACTTTCCCGCAAGCTCCGGGAAGCACTCCTCGCCGCCGGCCAGACCGATGAGCTCCGCCACCCAGCCGATCCCGGAGATCAGAGGCTCATCCCACTCCTCGAAGTACACGCGCGGGCGGCGCCCGAGTGCCGCGGCGCGTGTACGCACCGCGGCGAGCCCGGCCTCGAGCCGCTCCAGCAGGGCCGCGGTCCCGGCTTCGGCCCCGACCATGCCGCCGAGAGTGCGGATCATGGAGAGGATGTCGGCGATGCTGCGCTGGTTGAATACGTGCACGTTGAGCCCGGCACGAATGAGCTCGGCGGCGATGTCGGCCTGCAGATCGGAGAAGCCGAGCACCAGGTCGGGGCGGAGCTCGAGGATGCGCGGGATGCGCGCGCTGGTGAAGGCGGACACGCGCGGCTTGTCGCGCCGTGCGCGCGGCGGGCGCACGGTAAAGCCGGAGATCCCGACGATCCGCCAGTCCTCACCCAGAAGATAGAGTGTCTCAGTCGTCTCCTCGGTGAGACAGACGATACGCCGCGGGTATCCGGGAATTGCGGCCATCACGGTATCCTTGTCGGATGTGGATGCGATTCTGGGGTTTTCTCGACTGGTGCTTCTTCGGACCGGTCGCGCAGGGTCCGGGCGTGGCGGGCAGGGCGCTGCGCGTCCTGCAGTACCCCTATGCCGTGATCCGCGACCTTTCGCGCGGCCAGATCAACCTGCGCGCCATGAGCCTGGTGTACACCACTCTCCTGTCGCTCATACCGCTGCTCGCTTTCAGCTTCGCGATCCTCAAGATGTTCGGCGGCCATCGCGATCTGGTGCCCCTGGTGTACGAGTTCTTCGCCCCGGTCGGCGAGCCGGCGGCCACCGATCTCACCACGCGCGTGGTGCAGTTTGCCAGCCACGTGAGCAGCGGCGTCGTCGGGTCGGTGGGACTTGCGCTGCTCGCCTGGACACTGATCGGCACCATCAAGAAAGTCGAGGACAGCTTCAACTTCCTCTGGCACGTCGAGCAGGCGCGCAGCTTCGGCCGGCGCGTGGCGGAGTACTCGACGCTGCTGGTGGCGGGGCCGGTGCTGCTGGTGGCCTTCATCGGACTCACCCAGCACGCCCTCGACAGCGGCCCGGTGCGGGAGGTCGTACAGCTGCCGGTACTGCAGTGGCTGCGCGCCGCCGGTATCGCCCTCGCCCCCTACGCGATCGTCAGCGCCTTCTTCACGGCGCTCTACATGCTGGTTCCCAACACACGGGTGCAGTGGCGCGCGGCGCTCATCGGTGCCCTGGTCGGGGGCGTCCTGTGGGCCGCGGTCGGCAAGGTGTTCACGGCCTTCGTGGTCTACTCCTCGCGCCTCACCATTGTGTACGCGGGCTTCGCATTCGTGGTGGCAGGGCTGCTGTGGACCTATTTCGGCTGGCTGATCCTGCTCGCCGGGGCGCAGCTCTCCTTCTATGTGCAAAATCCCGCCTACCTGCGCCTGGGACTGCAGCACCTGCGCCTCTCGGCCGGGGAGCTCGAGGAGCTCTCCCTCAGGCTCATGTATTTCGTCGGCCGCGCCCACCTGGTGGGCGGCGCGCGCTGGACCGTGAACCGCCTGGCGGCCGAGCTCGGACTGCCCGCCATCGCCGTGGCACGCATGGCCGCGACACTCGAGCGCGCCGGGCTGCTGCTCGTCAGCGACGACGATCAGCTGATTCCGGGGCGCGATATGGGGCATATCCGCGTGTACGAGATCCTGGAGCTCGCCCGCAACGAGCACAGCGGACACCTTGCACCGCGCAATCTCGCCATCCCGCCGGTCGACCGGGTGCTGGCGGACCTCGAGGAAGCGCGCCGCAGCCGCTGCGGCGAGCTCACGCTGCGCGATCTGGTCGAGGAAGCGCCGCGGCCGGCGCTGCAGCTCACTCACCGGCAATCGTCATTTCGCTGACGAGCACCGACGGCGCCCGCACCGCACCGCGCACGTCGACATCGGCGCCGAGAGCGGCGATGTCGCGATACATCTGCTTGAGATTCCCGGCGATGGTCACCTCGTGCACCGGGTACTGGATCGCGCCGTGCTCGACCCAGAAGCCGCTCGCCCCGCGCGAGTAGTCGCCGGTGACCCCGTTGACGCCCTGGCCCATGAGCTCGGTAACGAGCAGGCCGGTGTCGAGCCGCCCGAGGAACGCCGCCGCATCGAGCCCGCCGTCGCTCGCCGTCACGATGAGGTTGTGTATGCCGCCGGCGTTGCCCGTTGTCTTCAGGCCCAGGCGGCGGGCCGAGTAGCTGCCGAGCACGTAGCCGTCGAGAACGCCGTTGCGAACCAGCTCGCGGTCGTGCGTTGCCGCCCCCTCCTGGTCGAAGGGACTGCTGGCGAGTCCCTTGGGGATGTGCGGGCGCTCCTGCATCTGCACGAAGCCGGGGAACACCTGCGAGCCGGCCGCCTCCAGCAGGAAGGAGGCCTTGCGGTACTGACTGGTGCCGCGGATGGCGCCGAGGAAATGGCCGACCAGGCCGCGGGCCATGTCGGGCGCGAAGGCCACCGGGCACTTACGCGTGGTCAGGCGGCGCGCGCCGAGTCTTGCCAGGGCACGCTCGCCGGCCAGCCGGCCGATGCGCGCGGGATCCTCGAGGTCGGCCGGATCGCGCGCGACGCTGTACCAGTGGTCGCGCTGCATTTCCTCTTCATCCCCCGCGATCAGCGAGCAGCTCACCGAGTGATTGCTGGCGGAATAGCCGGCGAGGAAGCCGAGCGAGTTGCCGTAGGTCCCCGTGTGGCGCTGAGTGCCGACGCTGGCTCCCTCGGAGTTGCTGATGCGCGTATCCACGGCGAGCCCGGCCGCCTCGCAGCCGCGCGCCAGCTCGATGGCCTGCTCGGGAGTGATCTCCCAGGCGTGGTCGAGGTCGAGATCGGGTATGTCGCGCGCCAGCGCCTCGGGCTCGACCAGTCCGGCGTAAGCGTCCTCGGCGGTGTAGCGGGCGATGGCGCACGCCTTGGTGACGGTCTCGAGCACGGCGGCGCGACCCAGATCGGCAGTGCTGGCCGAGCCTTTGCGCTTGCCGAAATAGACCGTCACGGCGAGTCCCCGGTCGCGCTGATACTCGACCGTGTCGACCTCCCCCAGACGCACGGTCGCGTTGAGGCCGCGGCTCACCGAGGCGTCGGCTTCGCACTGCGAAGCGCCCTGGCGGCGGGCCTCATCGAGCGCGTAAGCGACGAGGTCAGACAGCTGCCCGGCCCGGGCGAGCTCGGAGGTCGGTTGCATGTGCGGTAAATTGTACCAGTGCGCCCCAGATACAAGCCCGATGCGACCGCAAGCGCTCCCGAGCCGCCGAGCAAGAGCGCGCGCAAGCGCGCCGCACACGCCGCCCAGGATCTCGGCGAGATGCTCGTGGCCCTCCCGGACGGGGAGCTGTCGGCGCTCGGGCTTCCCGAGGAGCTGCTCGCGGCGGTGCGCAGTGCGCGCGGCATCACCAGTCGCGCCGCCGGGGCGCGCCAGCGACAGTACATCGGCAAGCTGATGCGCAACATCGACGTGGAGCCGATCCGCGCCGCGCTGCGTGCGCGCGGCGCCGTCAGCGCGGCAGAGGCCGGACGCTTCCGCCTCGTGGAGGAGTGGCGCGAGCGGCTGATCGCGGGCGGCGCGCAGGCGCTCACCGACTTGGTGCGCGCACATCCCGGGATCGACGCCGCCGAGTGGGCGCAGCGCGTGACTGCCGCCCAGAGCGAGCGGGCGCGCGGCGCCCGGCGGGGTGCATCCCGCGAGCTGTTTCGCGCTCTGCGAGCATTGTTCGCTACAATGCCCTGATGCAGGCCCTCGTCGGCATCATCATGGGTTCCTCCTCCGATTGGGAGACCATGCAGGCCGCCGCCGAGACCCTCGACCGGCTGGGCGTGCCCTACGAGGTGCGTGTGGTCTCCGCGCACCGCACTCCGGATCTGCTGTTCGAATACGCCGCAGCGGCACGCGGGCGGGGACTCGAAGTGCTGATCGCGGGCGCCGGTGGCGCCGCGCACCTGCCCGGAATGACTGCGGCGAAGACCACCCTGCCCGTTCTCGGCGTGCCGGTGCAGTCGAAGAGCCTGGGCGGCATCGACTCGCTGTTGTCGATCGTGCAGATGCCCGCCGGGGTTCCGGTTGCGACCTTCGCCATCGGCAGCGCCGGGGCCACCAACGCGGCCCTGTGCGCCGCGGCCATCCTCGCCAATCGCCACTCCTCCATTCGTACCGCGCTCGAGACGTTCCGCGAGCAGCAGACCGCGGGCGTGCTCGGTAATCCCGACCCGCGCAAGCCAAATCGCCCATGACGGTCGGCATCGTGGGCGCCGGCCAGCTCGGCCGCATGCTCGCTTTGGCAGGCTATCCGCTCGGCCTCGATTTCCTGTGTCTCGATCCGGCGCGCGATGCGCCCGCCGGCCGTGTGGCGCCGCTCCTCACCGGCGCGTTCACCGACCGCAGACTGCTGCGCCAGCTCGCGCGCCGCTGCGAGGTCGTGACCTTCGACTGGGAGAACGTGCCGGGCGCGAGCCTGCGCGCGCTCGGGCGTGGAGCGCACGCCGCGCGCATCGCCCCGCCGGTCGCGGCGCTCGAATGCGGCCAGGACCGCCTCAGCGAGAAACGTCTGTTCGGCCGGCTCGGCATCCCCACCACGCGCTGGCGCACGGTCGACTCGCGCACCGATCTGGAGCGCGCGATCGAGGCGGTGGGGCTCCCGGGCGTGCTCAAGACACGGCGCCTGGGCTACGACGGCAAGGGTCAGGTGCTGGTCAGGACGCGCAGCGACGCGGCGCGGGCACTCGCACGGCTCGGCCCCGCGCCGCTGCTTTACGAGGAATGGGTACCGTTCGACTGCGAGGTATCCGTGATCGGCGCCCGCGGCGCGCGCGGTGAGGTGGCGATCTACCCGCTGTGCGGCAACGTGCACCAGGCGGGGATCCTGCGGCTGACCCGCGCGCCCTTCGGTCCCGAGCGCTGGCAGCGCCTGGCGTCGGGCTACCTGCGGCGCGTGCTCAGCCACTTTCGCTATCGTGGCGTGCTCGCCATCGAGTTCTTCGTGCGCGGCGGGCGGCTGATCGCCAACGAGATGGCGCCGCGCGTACACAACTCCGGCCACTGGACCATCGAGGGGGCCGAGACTTCCCAGTTCGAGAATCATCTGCGTGCGATCCTCGGGCTGCCATTGGGCGGCACCCGCGCGCTCGGCCACAGCGCCATGATCAACCTCATCGGACGCATCCCGCCGCGCGCGCGCGTGCTGGCGCTCGAGGGCGTGCACCTTCACGAATACGGCAAGCAGCCGCGCCCCGGGCGCAAGGTCGGTCACTGCACCGTGGTCGAGCCGAGCGCGGCGCGCCGCGACGCGCGTGCGCGGCGTCTGGCCGCCGAATTGGCCGTCGCGGTGCGCATCCCGTAACATCCTCGGCGAGTCCAGCTCGCATGTATCTCGAGGCTTTCAAACTGAAGGAATTGCCGTTCCGGCTGAGCCCGGACCCGGAATTCCTTTACCTGTCGAAGCAACACGCCCGCGCCAAGGCCTACATGGAGTCGACCGTCTGGTTCACCGACGGCTTCGTGGTGATCACCGGCGAGATCGGCTCCGGCAAGACGACGCTGATCGAGTCCTTCCTCAAGGAGGTGCCGACCGACGTCGTGGTCGCGCAGGTCAACCAGACGCAGGTCACCTCGGTCGACTTCCTGCAGGCGGTGCTGGTGCAGTTCGGCTTCTCGCCCTTCAAGATGCGCAAGGCGGAGCTGCTCACCACGCTGAACAATTTCCTCATCGAGCAGCACGCCGCCGGACGCAAGGTCCTGCTGATCGTCGATGAGGCGCAGAACCTCGAGCCGCGGGTGCTGGAGGAGGTGCGCCTGCTGTCCGGCGTGGAAACCACCAAGGAAAAGGTGCTGCGCATCATCCTGGCCGGGCAGCCGGAGCTCAACGAGACGCTCAACTCACCGAAGCTCGAGCAGCTGGCGCAGCGCGTGCGGCTGCGCTTTCACCTCACGACGCTGTCGGAGGCGGAGACGCGGGCCTACATCCAGCACCGCCTCGAAGTGGCCGGTGCCGGCGACCGCGAGATATTCGCACCCGCCACCTTCCACGAGATCTTCCGCTACACCGGCGGGGTGCCACGACTCATCAACACGCTGTGCGACACGGCCATGATGGCGGCCTTTACCGCCGACGCTCACACGGTGGGACCCGGCGACATCGCCACCGCGGTGGCGGAGCTGCGCTGGCCGGAGCACAGCCGCGCCCGCCCCGGCGCCGCCCCGGCGCCGCCGCCGCAGGCAGCCGAGTCCGCCGCATCGCTCCCGGGCGCATCGGCGGCGGCGTCCGCGGCCGCGCCGCCCCGCGAGACCGCGCCAGCGGCTGCGGAGGCGGCGGGAATCGTCGGACGGGTGCTGGTCGCGACCGAGGGGCGCACCGTGCAGGAGATCCCTCTGCGCATCGGGCGCATGATCGTCGGACGCACACCCGAGAACGACGTGCACATCGACAGCCGCTTCATCAGCCGCCACCACTGTCAGATCATCACCACCGCTCATTCGTGCGTGATCGAGGACCTGAACAGCACGAACGGCATCTACGTGAAATCCGCGCGCGTGCGGCGCCACAACCTCAACGATGGCGACGTGGTGCTGATCGGCAAGCACGAGCTGATCTACGTGGACGAGCGTACGGCCCGCGGCCGTGCCATGCACTCCGAGACCATGCCGGAGCTGCCGGTGCTCGCGGAGGCTCCGCAGGTGCATGCCGCGCCCGCCAGGGACGCGGACGACGGCGACTGAGCCCCGCCGCAGCCTCTCAGGGTGCGGGTGATTCGTCGTCGGTGATGGAGTCGGGATTGCCGTACTGCGAGCGCAGCTGGCGGTAATCGCGGCGCCGCAGCAAAACCACGATCCCGTAGAGCAGCGCCCCCAGGCCGATGGCTCCCACGGTATGGCTCAGGACTCCGTGAGCCGCCAGCAGATAGCTGACCAGGAGCGCGGCGAGGCCAAAGGCGATGTACGCCCAGGGCAGGCCTTCATAGACCGGACGGGAGAGATGGCGGCGCTCCATGGCGCGCCATCCTAGCTTATTTCAGGCCAAACACTCCCAGCAGGCGCTCGAGCAGCGATGGCTTCCAGCCCTCGACGTGAAAGTCTGTCTGCCTCTTTCCCTGGCGTTTCAGCTCCGCGAGGAGCTCCGGCGGCAGTTTGAGGGTGGCCGTGTCGGCCAGCTGTAAGGTGGGCTGTGCTTGCATCGCTGACGTCCTTCCTTCGACAACATTCGCGACGCCACGCTACGGACTCCGCGCCCCCCCCGGCGTGTGGGGATTCACAAACCGGCCATCGCTCCCGATTATGTCGCAGATGGCACGGGCTGCGCATTCCTGCGCACGCGGGGGCAACCCTGCTCCGCCCGTGTGCAGAAGCATCCGACAATCGCGTGCCCGCGACTATCGGACATATGCGGTCCGTGTGTAGGGATATGACGACGTCGCCGTAAGAAGACGGTCAGGCCGTCCCGCCGACCGTCAGCGCTTCGATCTTGAGAGTCGGCTGCCCGACGCCGACGGGCACGCTCTGCCCTTCCTTGCCGCAGGTGCCCACACCGTCGTCGAGCTTCAGATCGTTGCCCACCATCGTGACGCGAGTGAGCACGTCGGGACCGTTGCCGATGAGGGTCGCGCCCTTCAGGGGCGCCGTGACGCGTCCGTTCTCGATGAGGTAAGCCTCGCTCGCGGAAAACACGAACTTTCCCGAGGTGATGTCCACCTGTCCGCCGCCGAAATTGACCGCGTAGATACCGCGCGGCACCGAGCGGATGATCTCCTCGGGGTCGTGGGGGCCGGGGCGCATGTAGGTGTTGGTCATGCGCGGCAGCGTCGTGTGCGCGAAGGATTCGCGCCGGCCATTGCCGGTCGAGGCGACGCCCATGAGGCGCGCATTCAGCCGATCCTGCATGTAGGCGCGCAGCACGCCGTTCTCGATCAGCGTGGTGCACTGCGTCGCGGTGCCCTCGTCGTCGATGTTGAGCGATCCGCGGCGCGCGGCGAGCGTGCCGTCGTCCACCACGGTGCACTCCGGCGCCGCCACGCGCTCGCCGATGCGGTTGGCGAATGCGGATGTGCCCTTGCGGTTGAAGTCGCCCTCGAGCCCGTGACCGATGGCCTCGTGCAGCAGGATTCCCGGCCAGCCGGGGCCGAGCACCACGGTCATCGTGCCCGCCGGCGCCGGCACCGCCTCGAGATTCACCAGCGCCTGGCGCACCGCCTCGCGCGCCAGCCCGAGCGGCCTGTCCCCGGCGACCAGCTCCGCCAGCGAGTAACGTCCTCCGGCGCCCGCATAACCCTGCTCGCGCCGGCCGTTCTGCTCAACCAGCACCGAGATGTTGAAGCGCACGAGCGGGCGGACGTCCGCGGCGAGCTCGCCTTCGCTGGTGGCGATCAGCACCACCTCGTGCACCGCCACCAGGCTCGCGGTCACGTGGACGACGCGCGGATCGAGGCGGCGGGCCTCGCGATCGACGCGCTCGAGCCATGCCACCTTGTCGGCGGTGGCGAGCGCCGTCGCCGGGTCCGCCGGCAGGTACAGCTGATGTCCGGTCGCTGCATGCCAGGCGCTCACGCGCCGCTCGCCGCCCTGCACGGCGATGGCGCGCGCGGCGCGCGAGGCCTCCTCGAGTGCCGGCAGCACGATCTCGTCGGAATAGGCGAAGCCGGTCTTCTCGCCGGCCAGCGCCCGCACGCCGACTCCCTGCTCGATGCTGGCGCTGCCGTCCTTGACGATGCCGTCCTCGAGCGACCAGGACTCCTGATGCGCGAGCTGGAAATAGAGGTCCGCGAAGTCCACCGAATGCGCGAGCACATCGCCGAACACCTGGTCGATGCGCCGCTCGTCGAGCCCGCCGGGGCGCAGGATCAGCTCGCGCGCCAGCTTGAGGGGATCGGCCGCCGCCGCCTGTCCTGCGACGCTCATTCCTCAGGCCCCCGCGTCCAGCATGCGGTGGCGCAGCGCCGGAAAGCTCTCGCGCACGCCGTCCTGCCGGCCCAGGTCGACCTCGGCGATGGCGCAGCCGCGCCCGCGCGGAACGCGCTGCAGTATCCGGCCCCAGTAGTCGACGATCATGCTGTCTCCATAGGTCTCACGTCCGCTCGGATGTATCCCCGACTGGGCCGGTGCGATCACGTAGCAGAGATTCTCGATGGCCCGCGCCCGCAGCAGCGTCTCCCAGTGCGCGCGCCCGGTGGGCGCGGTGAAGGCCGACGGCACGGAGAGCAGCTGCGCCCCCGCGGCGCTCAACTGCCGGTACAGCTCCGGAAAGCGGACGTCGTAGCATACCGAGAGTCCGAGCCGGCCCGCCGGCGTGTCGAGCACGGCCGGCCGCTTGCCGGGCGCGACGTTGGCCGATTCCCGGTAGGTTTCGACGCGCCCCGGAATATCGACGTCGAAGAGATGAATCTTGTCGTAGCGGGCCGCGCGGGCGCCGTCCGCATCATAGACGAGCGAGGCGGCAGCCACGCGTCCGTCGGGCCCACTGCGCAGCGGAATGGTGCCGGCGACGATCCACAGGCGCAGCCTGCGCGCCGCGGCGGCGAGGAACTCCTGTACCGGACCGCTGCCCTCGGCCTCGGCGACGGAGCGCTTGTCGGCGTCCTTGAGGCCCATGAACGAGAAGTTCTCCGGCAGCGCCGCGAGGCGCGCGCCGCGCCGCGCGGCCTCCTCGAGCAGCAGCTGGGCCTGGGCCAGGTTGGCCGCGACGTCGGGACCCGAGGTCATCTGCAGGGCGGCTACTTTCATGGCTCCGTTACCATGGGGGCATTCCACGTGCCGCGCAAGCGCAGCGCGGCCCGCTCGCGGCCATTGCCGCTGAAGAGCGAGCGCAGCGACAGCCATACGGCCGCCACCCGCGGGCCTGGCCCGAGACGGCGGACCGCGGCCGGCAGCCGCTCCTCGCCCTTCAGCACCCACACCTGGGTGTCGTAGTCCTGGGCGAGCAGACCGACCCGGCCGCGCATCAGGATCTCGGTGTCGCCATCCAGATGCAGGTCCGAGGTGAAGGCCTGGCCCTCACCGACCGCGAAATCGGCGGTGAGATGCGCGAAATGCAGCTCCGGCAGTCCCATGGCAGCGATGAGTCCGGGCACCGCGAGGAGTCCCAGCGGCGTGTCCGTGGCGGCATCGGGCGCGAGACTGCGCGTCAGGCCGTCGTCGAGCTCTATGTGTAGGAGTCCGCTCGCGCCACTCAGTTCCGCACTGCCCTTCTGCATCGGCCATTCGAGGGTGCCGCTCGAGCGAGCGCGCGCCGCGGAAAGATCGCTGCGGAAGCCGAGGCGGGCGAGCGTCGTCTCCGCGTCGCGACTGTCGAGCTGGAAGGTGGCGCGGCAGCGGGCCTCGTGGCAGTGGAGCGTCCCCTGGGCTTCCTCCGTCGCCCCGGCCAGATGCGCATCGCTCACGTCGAGGACGCCGGGGCGTGCGCTGAAGCTGGCCGTGAAGGTCCCGAGCGATCGTGAGCGCCAGCGCAGGTCATCGATGGTGAGCAGCGTCACCGGACCGAGCGCCGCCGCCATTTCCAGATCGGGCGCCTCGAGGCGTGCGAGGCGCGCGATGACGGGGTGGGCGGCATCTGCGGTCCGGGGCCAGCGCACCGAGCCGGTGAGGTCTGCGGATTCGAGCTGCAGCTTGTCGATGCCGGCGGCCGAGTCCGCCGCCACCCTGACGTCGCGGAAGCTGCGTCCGACGGCGTTGAGCTCAGCCACGGTCAGCTCCGCGCTGATAGCGGGCAGGGCCGGATTGGACGCCAGCTGGCGCCAGAGCACCACATAGGCGGGGAGGTCGAGTCGGCTCACCGTGCCTTCGACCCGCAACAGCGGACCGGCAGGCAAGGCCGGCGTGCTGCCCGCGGTGTTGAGCGCGCCACGCTCGATCTCCCACAGGTCTCCGCGTCGCCTGAGCGCGGCGAGCGCCCGCAGCCGCTCACCGAGTGCGAGCCGCAGCTCCGCCTCATCCCCGCTGCCTGTGAGGTCCAGGCGCGCAGCGAACGCGGAGCCTGCGGACTTCCCGAGCGGCTCGGGCAGATGACTCGCGACGCCGACCAGGCCCGACTCGGCGCGCGCCCGCCAGCTCATGCCGTGCCCGTCTGCCGCGGGGAGGAGCTTCAGTTCCGCGCTCCAGTCCGCAGACCCCTCGAGCGGGCTGTCGGCCCGGCCCTCGCCCGTGGCGGCGAGCAACGCCTGGCGCACATCGAGCTGGCCCCGCCCGGAGACCACCAGCGCCTGCGCATTGCGCGCAGCGAGCTCCTGCGCAGATACCGCGATCGGTCCCCCCAGCCACTGGCCGTTGAGGCTGGAGCGTTGCAGACGTCCGTCGCTGAAGAGGAGCGTGCCGCGCAGTCCCTCGATCGGGGGCGATCCGGCGAGCGGTCGCAGCTGCGCGCCTTCGAGGAGCGCGGTGACGCGCGTGGTGTAGGGTACTCCGCGGCGCACGTCGAGACTGATCAGTGTCGGGCCGCGCAGGTCGATCGTCCCGAAGCCGGCTGCCTGCGGCGCGAGCCGCGGATGATCGCGCAGCCACCCGAGCGCCTGCGCCGCATCTGCGCTCATGCGTCCCGAGAGGCGCGTGAGAGCGGCGTCGCGCGCGTCCCACTCCGCATTCGCCGACTTGACGTGGAAGCTTCCGGCGACGGCCTGCCCGACGTGGACGCGTACGCGCGATGCGCGCCAGTCGATGCGGGCGTCGACGTCGTGCAGCTCGGGCCAGTCCTGCCCGGCCGCGAAACGCGCACCGCTCAGCGCCAGGGCGCCGCGAAATTCCTCGCGCGGGGCGCCCCATGGCAGGGGCTGATCGAGGGGCCCGTGGGCCGAGAGCTCCCCATGGTCGATGCGCCCCGCAGTCAGCGCCCGGGCCGCAGGGCCGAGCGCGGCGAGGATGTGGGGCCCGAGCAGGGCACGCAGCAGATCGACCGGTGCGCCGCTGACCGTCGCGCGCGCATCGATGCGCGCATGTCTCCCGGAGTCGTCCCCGGCGAGGGCGCCGCTCACGGCCACGCGCGCGTCGGCGACGCGGATCGCGAGATCCGGGGTGGTGACGCGCCAGCCATGCCCGGCGTGATCGAGCTCGAGCCGGGCGCTCACCGCCACGGAGTCGGGCGCGAAGGCGGGATCGCCGCCGAGCGTGAGCGAGGCGCCCTCGGAGCGCACCTCGGCGCTGAAATGCGCGCCCTCGCCCCGCAGCCGGGCGGCCAGCCCGCCGAGCCGCACCGGGCTCGCGGGCGGTGCGAGAGTCAGCTCATGAAGCTCGGCCGTGGTCTGCAGTCGCTGATTCGGGGCGCGGGCTCCGCTCCAGTCGAAAGTCGCATCGCGCGCCACCCCGTCGAGAGCGGAAGCCGCGAGAGACAGCTCGGGCGCGAAGCTGCGGGCGAGACCCGCGAGCAGCAGCAGCGGCGCACGTTGCAGGCGGCCGCGCACCCAGCTCCCGTCCGCGGCGGCATCGAGCGCGAGGCTCGCAGCCGGATGCCGGGCGGCGCCGGTCTCGATCGGCTCCACCGCGAGGTGCCAGAGGGGGCCCCGGCGGGCGAGCCGCCAGTCGGCGTGCAGCCGCTCGAGCACGAGACCGGAGGCGGCTTCCTCGGCCGCCGGCCACTCGAGCGCCTCGGCCCGCACCGAGCCCGAGGCCCGCAGCACGCCGCCCGCGGCGAGCTCGATTTGAGCCGTGGCGTTGCCGGTGCCGGCACGCGGCAGGTAAGCAGCTGCCGGCGCTGCGCCCAAGAGCGCTTTCCAGCCGGCGAATTCCAGCCGCGTGCCGCTCAGGTTGAGAGTGCCGCTCAGCGCTGCGGGCTGCGCCGGGTCGCCGTGGAAGGTGGCAACTGCCTCGGCGGTCGCGCCGAGAGTCTGCGGCAGGATGAGCAGCGCCTGCGCGCTCCAGTCGGCTGCCGAGCGCCGCAGCTGCATGCGGCGGATGCCGACGGCAACGGGCGCACCCGCTGCCGAGGTATGGAGCGTCCCGCCCTCGACGTCGATGCGTACGCCACGCCAGCGCGCCAGCATCTGCGCGGGTCCCGCGGCGCGGCGCTCGCGCGCCGCCCGCGCTTGGGCCACGGGCGCGGGCGTGAGATCGATGTCGGGATCGACGAGTGTGATGCGCGCGATCTGCAGCTCGCCGCTGCGCAGCATGCGCCACAGGTCCACTCCCACCGCGAGCTGCGGGGCGCTGAGGAGCGTGCGCTCGCCGGGGTTGCCGAGCTGGACACCGCGGAATACCGCCTCCGGGCCGTACCACCCCCAGCGCAGCCCCAGCTCGCTGAAGCGCACCTCGAGCCCGGTCTCAGCGCGCAGCAGCTGCTCCAGCGCGGCGCGCTGCTCGGGAACGCGCGCCGCCGCCAGCGCATACGCGAGCATCGCGGCAGCCGCGAGCAATACCGCGCCAGCGAGTGTCGCCAGCGTCACGCGCAGGAACATGCAGAAGTCCTAGACGAGTACGACGTCGAACTGGTCCACGCCGTAGAGCGCCTCGACCTGAAGGCGGATCGGTCGGCCGACCTGCCCCTCGAGCTCCGCGAGGGTGGCGGACTCCTCGTCGAGAAGCCGGTCCACGACGTCCTGATGAGCCAGTATCAGCAGCTCCCGGCTGGCAAACTGTCGGCTCTGTCGCACAATCTCCCGAAAAATCTCGTTGCACACCGTTTCCGGCGTGCGCACGAAACCGCGGCCCTCACAGCTGGGACACGGCGCACACAGCAGATGTTCCAGGCTCTCGCGGGTGCGCTTGCGGGTCATCTCCACCAGGCCCAGCTGTGACAGGCTCACGATGTGGGTCTGGGCGCGATCGCCGGCCAGCGCCCGCTCCAGGGCCGCGAGCACCGCGCGGCGATGAGCCTCATCGTGCATGTCGATGAAGTCGATGATGATGATGCCGCCCAGGTTTCGCAGGCGCAGTTGCCGCGCGATGGTCACGGCCGCCTCGAGATTGGTGCGGAAGATGGTCTCCTCGAGGTTGCGGTGGCCGACGTAGGCGCCGGTGTTGATGTCTATCGTCGTCATCGACTCGGTCTGGTCGATCACCAGGTGGCCACCCGATTTGAGCGGCACCTTGCGGTCGAGCGCCCGCACGATCTCCTCCTCGATCCCATTCAGGTCGAAGATCGGGCGCGGGCCGGCGTACAGCTCGATGACGGGGGCGGCCGCCGGCACGAAGGCGGCGGCGAACTGCTGCATCGCTGCGTGCTCGCGCGCGGAATCGACCAGTACCCGGCTCACGCCGCGCGAGAGCTCATCACGCAGCACCCGCAGCATGAGCGGCAGGTCCTCGTGCACCACCGAGCCGGGAGGAGCCTGCGCCGCTTGGGCGCGCACGTGATCCCACAGCCGCGCGAGATAGGCCATGTCCTCGCTCAGGTGCTCGGCGCTCGCGCCCTGGGCCGCGGTGCGCACGATATAGCCGCCGCCGCCGTCGTCGCCCACCAGCGTGGTGAGGGTCGCCTTCAGCCGGGCGCGCTCGGCCTCATCCTCGATGCGTGCCGAGACGCCGACCCCGAGACCGCGCGGCAGATAAACGAGATAGCGCGAGGGGAGCGCGACAAAGGTCGTGAGGCGCGCTCCCTTGGTGCCGATCGGATCCTTGATGACCTGGACCAGGATGTCGTCGCCGGGGTTGAGGAGGTGGCGGATGTCCTCGGGTGTCGGCACTCCGGCCGCCATGGCACCCGCGAGCGTCTCATCCGCCCCGGCACGCGCGATGTCTGCGGCGTGCAGGAATGCCGTGCGCTCGAGCCCGATCTCCACGAAGGCCGCCTGCATCCCGGGCAGGACTCGCGAGACCCGCCCCTTGTAGAGATTGCTCACCAGCCCCCGCCGGCTGCTGCGCTCGATGTGGATCTCCTGCAGCACGCCGTTCTCGAGGATCGCCGCGCGCGTCTCGCGCGGCGCGACGTTCACCCAGATCTCGGTGCTCACGCTCGCGCTCCCGCCGGCAGGCAGGGTACGCCGGCGGCGGCGAGCAGCTCGCCGGTCTCGAAGAGCGGCAGTCCCATGACCCCGGAGTAACTGCCGCTCAAATGCTCGATGAAGAGCGCGCCGCGCCCCTGGATGGCATAGCCACCGGCCTTGTCGTGCGGCTCGCCGGTGTCCCAGTAGGCGGCGCATTCCTGCGCGCTCATGGGCCGCAGGCGCACATCGCTCGCACTCAGGCGGAAGTCGATGCCGGCCCGCGATGCGAGCGCGACGGCGGTGAGCACCTGGTGGGTGCGACCCGAGAGCCGGCCGAGCATGCCGACGGCGTCGGCCCGGTCCAGCGGCTTGCCGCAGATGAGCCCGTCCACCACCACGGTCGTGTCCGCAGCCAGCACCGGGAGCGGCGCGCCGCGCGCGTGTACCGTACTTGCCTTGGCGCATGCCATGCGCACCACATAGTCCGCCGGGCGCTCGCCCGCAAGTACCGCCTCGTCGATATCCGCGGCGCTCACCAGGTGAGGCACCCCGATCTGCGCGAGCAGCTCCCGGCGCCGCGGCGAGCCGGAGGCGAGGCACACGAGCGGTGCGGCGCCGGCCACGGATCAGTCCCGGTGGTAAGGGTGCCCGGCGAGCAGACTCATGGCGCGATACAACTGCTCGGTGAGCAATACCCGCGCCAGCGCGTGCGGCAGCGTCAGCCGCGTCAGCGACCAGCGCAGCCGGCTGCGTGCCAGCACCTCGGGAGCGAGCCCGTCCGGGCCGCCGATCACGAATGCCAGATCCGTGCCCTCCTCCATGCGTGCCTTGAGCCAGGCGGCGAGCTCACGGGTCGAGAACTCAGTGCCCCGCTCATCGAGCGCCACCAGGTAGTCCTCGCGGCGCAGCGCCGCGAGCACCCGCTCGCCCTCGCGCGCTACGGCACGCGCGGCGGAGCCGCCGCCGCTGCGCGGGCTGAGGCCGATCTCCGTCACCGCTACCCGGAGCCGCGAGCCTAAGCGCGTTATGTAATCTTCGCACGCCGTGCGCACCCAGCCGGGCGCGCGCGAGCCCACGGCGATCAGGCGCACCTGCATGGCTCAAGCCGTCAGGAGGCGGCGTGCCGGCGACGGGCGGTGGCGCGACCGAGGGCGGGGGTTGCGAGCGGCGCGGCCTCGGCGCCTTCCCAGAGCCGCTCCAGGCCGTAGAACTCCCGGACCCGCGGCAGCATGACGTGCACGATGAGATCCTGCAGATCGACCAGCACCCACTCGCCGTCGCGGGTGCCCTCGGTGCCGAGCGGTCTCAGTCCGAGCGCCCTGGCCTTCTCGACCACGCGCTCGGCGATCGAGCGCACGTGACGATCGGAGTTGCCGGACGCGATGACCATCGTGTCGGCAATATCGGTCATACCCCGTACATCCAGCACCCTCACGTTCACGGCTTTCGAATCATCGAGCGCAGTCGTCACCGCTTGCTGCAGGGATGGGACGCGCGCCGCAGCCTGGCGCAGGCGTGTACGGGTGGTCATGTGTTTGTGTGGGTTCTCCTGAGGGTCGCCGCAGGCATTCAGCTGTCTTGCCGTGCAGCATAGCACTTCGTATCCAGGATGATCTGTCGGACGGCATCGGGCACCAGGTAGCGCGGATCGCGCCCCGAGACGATGAGCGCGCGCAGCTCGGTCGAGGAGATCTCGAGCTGCGTGACGGCGCGCACGTGCAGACACCCGGCCGGCCGCTCGTGCAACTCGCGGATCGAGCCCGTGCCGTGCTCGACCAGCACCTCCCCGAGCGGCCCCTTGCCCGGAGCTTTCCATCCGGGACGATGCGCGACGACGATGTGAGCGAGGCCGAGGAGCTCGCGCCAGCGGTGCCAGGTCGGCAGGCCGAGGAATGCGTCCATGCCGAGCAGCAGGCACAGCGCGCGCTGCGGATACTCGCGGCGCAGCTCCGTGAGCGTGTCGACCGAGTAGGACAGGCCCGAGCGGCGCACCTCGCGATCGTCGACCACGAAGCCGGCCTGGTCGGCGATCGCCGCGCGCACCATCTCGAGGCGCAGCTCGGCACTCGCGTACAGCTGATCGCGATGTGGGGGGTTGCCGGTCGGCAGGAAGCGCACCTCCGCGAGCTTCAGCTCCTGCCACAGCTCGAACGCGGTGCGCAGGTGCCCGCAGTGGATCGGGTCGAAGGTGCCGCCGAAGAGTCCTATGGGCTGCATGGAGAGGACCTGCCTCACCCGCACAGGGCTGCCGCGAGCAGCGTCAGCTCGTCCCAGGCGTTGCCCGCGAGTCGCCCCTTGATGATGCGATCGGCGCGCGCGGCGCGCGCGGTGAGATCGGCGAAGGGCATGCGTGGCGCGCGCCGTCGGGCCTGCTCGAGCGCCGCCCCCTGTCTTCCCCAGGGCCGCCCGCCCCCGCCGCCCGGGGCGCCGAGGGTGTTCCAGGCATCGTGCAGCGCTTTGCACAGCGCCCACAGCACCAGTGTCGGCTCGGTGCCCTCGCCGCGCAGGCCGGCGAGGACTCGCAGCGCGCGCCCTGCGGAGCCGGTGAGCACCGCCTCGGACAACTGGAAGACGTCGAAGCGCGCGCTGTCGGCGACGCTCGCGAGCACGGTCTCGGGCGTCACAGGGGCGCCCCCCGCGAGCAGCGCCAGCTTGCCCAGCTCCTGGTGGGCGGCGAGGAGATTCCCTTCGGTACGCTCGGCGATCACCTCGAGCGCACCGTCCTCGGCCGTGAGCCCGAGCTGCCGCGCACGGCCGCGCAACCAGGGAATGAAGCGCGCGGCGTCCACCGGCCAGATCTGTACCCAGGCGCCGTGCGCCTCGACGGCGCGCACCCAGTCGGCCGACTGTGCCTCGCGCTCGAGCCGCGGCGTCACGATGAGGAACAGGGTGTCGGGATCGCCGGCCCCGAGCAGCGCTACCAGGGCGGCGTTACCGGCGGCGCCGGGCCGACCGCTCATGCGGATCTCCAGCACGCGCCGCTCCCCGAAGAGTGAGCGGCTGCGCGCCGATCCGTGGACCTCTTCCCAGTCGCCGGCGCGCTCGGGAAAGTGCACCTCGCGCTCGGTAAACCCGGCGGCACGCGCCCGGGCGCGCACCGCATCCGCTGCCTCGCCCGCGAGCAGCGGCTCGTCGCCCGAGACGAGATAGGCGCAAAGCAGCCGCTCGCGCAGATGCGTCGCCAGAGACTCGGCGGTGAGCTTCAAATGGAATCCGCGCAGGCGGGCACCCGCACATTATCAACCATTGGCGGGCCCGCGGGGGTCAACGGGCGCGCAGCCCCGCCGTGACCCGCGCGCCCGCATCGATCACTCCGTGACCCTCGAGCCAGGCGCGCGCATCCCCGGCGTCTCCCTCGAACCAGGCACGCGTGCTGCCGAGCCGGAAGCTGTAGCCCCAGGAATCCATGTCGGCGAACATCCGTGCACGTCCCACCGCCGGCAGCTCGCCCGCCAGCAGCACCTGGAGATAACACACCGCGCACTCTTCCAGGTCATCGCCGCCTGCATCCGTGTCGAGCCCGGCGCGCCGCTCGGGGCTCATGCAGATGTAGTGGGCGGCCTCGTGGAAGATCGAATGCACCGGCGTGTCGATGCGGGCAAACAGCCGCTCACCCCTGAGCCCCGCCTCGCTGTCTCCCCAGTAGGATCCGGGGATCTCCTCGCCGTGCGACACCAGCACCAGCTCGAGCCCGAAGCGATTGAGCAGCAGCGCGACGCTCACGCGATCGACGCTGCGCAACAGCAGCACCGCGGGGGGACCGAGCTCGGGCAGCGCCGTGAGCCTCGAGGCCGGAGTCGCAGAGATGCGCGGAGCGCCGGCGGACGGACGCTGCGGCACGGCAGTCAGAGCCTGGCGAGGCGTCGCATGACCATGTCGGCCAGATCGTGCGCCATGGCGCCGCGCAGGATGTCCGCCTCATGCCCCTTGGCGAGCAGCGAGCGTGAGTCGAAGCTGTAGGTGCGGGTGGTGGAGATCTCCTGCGGCGGCAGCAGCTCCTTGTCCCCGGCGGTGACCGAGAAGCTCACCGTGTAGGTGAGCTCGTACTCGTTCGGCTGGTTGAGGTTCGAGACCGACAGCACGCGCGGCCGCAGGCTGTCCTTGAGGATGTTGATCACCGCGGTCGCCTGGTCCTTGCGCTCGGCGAGCTCGGCGCCGTTCATGAGCAGCGCACGCCTGAGGCTCTGCACGAAGTCGCTCTGGCGATCCTCCACCTGCAGGTACGGGGTCTTCACGGCCGCGGGGAGCCCGGTGCGTCCCTCGAGGTGAAAACCGCAGCCCGACGGCACGAGTCCCAGCGCGGCCGCCGCCGCCGTGGCCACGAGTCCGGCCGCCCGGGCGCCGCGCGCCATCACACCACCACGTTGACGAGCTTGCCGGGGACCACGATCACACGCCGCACGGGCCGGTCGGCCACGAACCTGCGCACCTGTTCGTCGGCGAGCGCCGCGGCCCTCACCGTCGCCTCATCGGCCTGCACCGGCACCGTGATGTGCGAGCGGAGCTTGCCGTTCACCTGGACCACCATGGCGTGCGTGTCCTGTGCGAGCGCCGCCGGGTCGGGCGCCGGCCAGCGCTCATCGACGAGCGCGCTGCGGTGGCCGAGCGCCCCCCACAGCGTGTGACAGACGTGCGGAATGATCGGCGAGAGCACCAGCACTGCGAGCGTCAGCGCTTCCTGGCGCACGGCGCGTCCCTGCGGGCTGGCATCCATCGCGCCGCGGATCGAATTGAGCAGCTCCATCATCGCCGCGATTGCGGTGTTGAAATTGCGCCGGCGGCCGATGTCGTCGGTCGCCTTGGCGAGCGCCTGGTGCGCCTGGCGCCGCAGCCCGCGCTGCGCGGGGTCGAGGGCCCCGGGCTCGAGCGGCGGCGGCGCGCCCGCGGCGAGGTGCTCGTACACGGTGCTCCACAGCCGCCGGATGAAGCGCGCGGCGCCCTGCACGCCCTCGTCGGACCACTCGAGCGTCTGCTCCGGCGGCGAGGCATACATGGTGAAGAGCCGCGCCGTGTCGGCGCCGAAGCGCTCGATCAGACCCTCGGGGTCGACGCCGTTGCCCTCGGACTTGGACATCTTGCCGATGCCCTCGTGCTCGACGGAGAGCGTGCCGAGATCGGCGGTCGCGACCTGGTAGCGGGTGGTGCCGTCCGGCGCGCGCAGGGTATCGACCTCGGCCGGATTGAAGTAGCGCTTGCGCCCGCCCGGCGGCTGATAGGAAAAGACGTGATTCAGCACCATGCCCTGGGTGAGGAGCCGGGTGAACGGCTCGCCGAACTGCACCAGCTGCAGATCCCGCATCACCTTGCTCCAGAAGCGCGCATAGAGCAGATGCAGGATCGCGTGCTCGATGCCGCCGATGTACTGATCCACCGGCAGCCAGTAGTCGACGCGCTCATCGACCATGGCGCCTGCCTGATCGGGGCAGGCGTAGCGCATGAAATACCAGGACGAGTCGACGAAGGTGTCCATGGTGTCGGTTTCGCGCCGCGCCGCCGCGCCGCACTTCGGGCATTGGCACTCATAGAAGGCCGGTGACCTGGCGAGCGGATTGCCGCTGCCGTCGGGCACCAGGTCCTCGGGCAGCAACACCGGCAGCTGCTCGTCCGGCACCGGCACCTCGCCGCAGGCGCCGCAATGGATGACCGGGATCGGGCAACCCCAGTAGCGCTGGCGCGAGATGCCCCAGTCGCGCAGGCGGTACTGCACCCGCCGGGCGCCGAGGCCGCGCTTCGCGAGCGCGCTGGCGATGGCATCCACGGCCTGGGCGTATCCGAGCCCGGTGAACTCCGCGGAATTCACCGTGATGCCGTGCTCGCCGTAGGCGGCGATCCAGGGCGCGCGCACCTCCTCGTACGCTCCCGTGGTCGAGCGCACCACCGTCGCTACCGGCAGTCCGTTGCGGGTGGCGAACTCGAAGTCGCGTTCATCGTGGCCCGGGACGCCCATCACGGCGCCCTCGCCATAGGCCATGACGACGTAATTCGCGACCCACACTTCGAGCGGCTTGCCGGTGAAGGGATGCAGCACGTGCAGCCCGGTCGGCATGCCTTTCTTTTCCTGTGTGGCGAGCTGCGCCTCGGTCACGCTGCCGCGGCGGCACTCCTCGACGAAGGCTGCGAGCTGCGGATTGCGGCGCGCCGCCGCCATCGCCACGGGGTGCTCGGCTGCGACCGCCATGAAGGTCACGCCGAAGAGCGTATCGGCCCGCGTGGTGAAGACCCTGAGCGAGCCCTGCACCCCGGTCGCGCCCACGGTGTCGGGCGCGTAGGGAAAGGCGATGTCACAGCCCTCGCTGCGGCCGATCCAGTTGGCCTGCATCACGCGCACCCGCTCGGGCCACTCGGGCAGCTCATCGAGCGCGGCGAGCAGCTCCTGCGCATAGCGCGTGATCGCGAGGTAGTACATCGGGATCTCGCGCTTCTCCACCGGCGCCCCGGTGCGCCAGCCGCGGCCGTCGATCACCTGCTCGTTGGCCAGCACCGTCTGATCGACCGGATCCCAGTTGACGACGCCGGACTTGCGGTAAGCGAGTCCGCGCTCGCGCATGCGCAGGAACAGCCACTGATTCCAGCGGTAATAGCCGGGGTCGCAGGTGGCGACCTCGCGCTGCCAGTCGATCGCAAAGCCGAGAGACTGCAGCTGCGAGCGCATGTGGCCGATGTTGTCGCGCGTCCAGCGGGCCGGCGGCACGCCGTTGCTGATCGCGGCGTTCTCGGCCGGCAGGCCGAAGGCATCCCAACCCATCGGCTGCAGCACGTTGTAGCCCTGCATGCGCAGGTAGCGGGAGAGCACGTCGCCGATCGTGTAGTTGCGCACGTGCCCCATGTGCAGCTTTCCCGAGGGGTACGGCAGCATCGACAGGCAGTAGTACTTGGGCCGGGCGCGGTCTTCGCGCACTTCGAAGGTGCGCCGTTCGCGCCAGTAGTCCTGCGCGGCGCGCTCGACGGCCGCGGGATCGTAGATTTCCTGCATCTCGTTATTTTATGGCACGCGCAGGGGCACGAAGATCTGGGCCTCCTCGCGCTGAATGAGCAGCGCGACGTTCTTGCCGGCGCTCTTGGCCGCTGCCTCGAGCTCCGCCGCGGTGTGCACGCGCCTGCCGTTGACGCCGAGGATGATGTCGCCGGGCTGGATCTCGGCGGTCGCCGCCGGGCCCGTCGCCTCCTCGACTACCAGACTTCCCTGCGTGCCGGCCTGCTCCTTCTCCTGCGGCGTGAGCGGGCGCACGGTGAGCCCGAAGGCGCCGGGCCTGGCTCCGCTGCCGCCGGGTGAACGACCGCGGCTGGCCGCGAGCTGCTGCTGTTCGTGCAGCTCGGTCACCGCCACGTTCACCGACACCTGCTTGCCGTTGCGCCACACCGCCAGCTGCGCGTCGCTCCCCGGCTTCATCGCCGCGATCGCCCCCGACAGCTCGCCGTAGTGCTCGATCGGATGCCCCCCCACCCCGATGATCACGTCCCCGGGCTGGATACCGGCGCGCGCCGCAGGGCCATCCTTCTCCACCGAGGAGACCAGCGCACCGCGGGGCCGGTCGAGGCCGAAGGACTCCGCGAGCTGCGCGTTGAGATCCTGGATGGTGACGCCGATGCGGCCGCGCACCACGCGCCCGGTCCGGATCAGCTGCTCCTCGACGTTGCGCGCGACGTCGATCGGAATCGCGAAGGACAGACCCATGAAGCCGCCGGTGCGGCTGAAGATCTGCGAATTGATGCCGATCACCTCGCCCGCCATGTTGAAGAGCGGACCTCCGGAGTTGCCGGGATTGACGGCTACGTCCGTCTGGATGAAGGGCACATAGTTGTCGTTGGGGAGCGAGCGCGCCGTGGCGCTGATGATGCCCGCGGTCACCGTGTTCTCGAAGCCGAAGGGGGAGCCGATGGCGAGCACCCACTGGCCGGGCTTGATGCGCGCAGGGTCGCCGAGCCTCACGATCGGCAGATTGGTGGCGCTGATCTTGATCACCGCCACGTCGGTGCGCTCATCGGCGCCGATCACCTTGGCCTGGAATTCGCGCCGGTCGGTGAGCCTCACCGTCACGGTCTCCGCCTCCGCCACCACGTGCGTGTTCGTGAGGATGTAGCCGTCGGGACTGACGATGAATCCCGAGCCCGCGCCCTTTACCGGCGGCGCATTGCCCCGCGGCCCCTGGTCGGGCGCCGGCACGCCGAAACGGCGGAAGAAGTCGTAGAACGGGTCGTTCGGAGGCAACCCCTGCAGGCCCTGCGTCGGCGGCGCCTTCTCGAGTACCTCGACGTTGACCACGGCGGGACCGTAGCGCTCCACCAGCTGAGTGAAGTCGGGGAGCCCGCGCACCAGCGCTTCGTTCGCGCCCGGCTCGGCACCTGCCTGGGTCACGACGGCGGCGGACGGCACGGACTGCGCGGACGGCGCGGCATGCGTTCCCTGAGCGCTGGTGTCGCGCGAGCACGCCGCGAGCGCGAGCGCGACCGCGAGTACGGCGAGGAGCCTGCGCAGCGTGCGGACATTGGATTCGGCTTGCACGTTCTCTTCCCTGTCAGGAGCGCCTTCGGGGGCGCCACAGCCTATCATTCCGCACCCATACGCCGCATGCCAGCGCCAGAAACGCCAGGCTCACCACGGGCCAGTTTCCAACATAAGCGTAGGGCGTCAGGCCCGAGAGCGGGCTGAGGCTGGCGAACAGAACCACGGGTCGAAACTCGGGAGCCCGGGCCACGACCTCGCCGTGCGGCCCGATCAGCGCCGAGACGCCGTCATTGGCGGCCCTGATCAGATAGCGGCCTTCCTCGAGCGCGCGCATGCGTGCGATCTGGAAGTGCTGGTAACGGGCGCTGGAGTGCCCGAACCATGCATCGTTGGTGACGTTGACCAGCGCGTCGGCGCCGCCGCGTCGCAGCGGCTCGAGCATCAGGCTCCCATAGGCATCCTCGTAGCACACCGTGGCCGCAAGCTTCAGGTGCGCCGCCTGCAGCGGCGGCTGGTAAGCGGGGCCGGGGGTGAAGTCGGAGTACGGCAGCCGCGCGAGCCGCATCCAGGAACGGATGAAGGATGGCACCGGGAAAAATTCGGCGAACGGCACCAGGTGATGCTTGTCGTACCAGCTCAGGGTCGTATCGAGGGCCAGCACCGAGTTGTAGTAGCGCACCGGATCGCTGTCCGAGACGCCCCCGTCGGCACGCAGCACCCCCATCACCACCGCCGAGCCGCGCGCGTGCGTCTCTCCGTAGAGACGCTGCAGATAGGCCACCAGATCGTTGGCCATCTCGCCGCCCGTTGCCGATTCCGGCCAGACGATCAGCGCCGTGCCCAGCGCCTGCTCCGTGAGGCTCTGGTAGAGATTGAGCGTCGTGTCACGGCTGGCCTCATCCAGCTTCTCCTCCTCGGGCACCGCACCCTGGGCAATCGCCACCGAGACCGGCGCGCCCGAGGCATGGGTCCACGACCTCCCGTGCAGCGCCGCGCCCGCGAGCCACGGCAGGGCGAGCAGCGCGAGGGCCGTCACCCGTACCCGCCGGCTCCCGAGCGCCAGCGCCGTGAGGGCGCCGCTTCCGAGCAGCAGCACCGCGCTCAGCCCGTAGACCCCGGTCACCGGCGCGAGTCCCGCCAGAGCGGTGTCGGACTGCGAGTAGCCGAGCGACAGCCAGGAGAACCCCGACAGGAACCACCCACGCCACCACTCGACCAGCAGCCAGCCCGCCGGCAGCGCGACCAGCCAGCGCAGCGCACCGGATCGCGGCACCCAGCGGGCACAGAAGTAGCCGAGTGCGGCGTGATACAGCCCCATGATGGCAGCCAGCGCCAGCGTCAGAAACAAGGCGAGCCACAGCGGTGCGCCGCCGATCGGCAGACTGATGAGCAGCCAGTAGGTGCCCGCGCCGAAAGTCCCGGCATTGAAGAGAAACCCGAGCCACGCGGCCTCGCGCGGCAACGCGTCCTGCCACAGCCACATGAGGAGCGCGGGCGCCAGCAGCGCCAGCGGCCACAGCTGCAGCGGCGCGAACGCCGCGGCGAGGGCGGCGCCGGCGCCGAGCGAGAGCAGCGCGCGCAGCCAGCCCCGGCGCGGAGGCGCGAGCACGAGGGCGGCTCGCGCCGGAGGCGCGGCGGCGGGGGCGGTGGGTGGACTCATCTGGCGCGCTAAGGAGCGCCGCCCGCGGCGCGCTCTTCCGGAGGCTGCACGTCGCGGGGCGACAGCACGCGCAGCGCCTCGATGCGGCGCCGGTCGGCACGCAGCACGCGGAACTCGAAGCCATCGATGGTTGCGCTCTCGCCGCGCCGCGGCAGGTGGCCGAGCTGCTTCATCAGCAGGCCGGCGACGGTATCGAAGCCCTCGGCCTCGGACAGCTGCGCCCCGAAGTACTCGTTGAATTCGGCGATGCGCGTCACGCCGCGCACGGTGAACTGGCGCTCCGCGTCGCGGCGGATGTTCTGCTCGTCCTCGACGTCGAACTCGTCGTCGATCTCGCCGATTATCTGCTCGATCACGTCCTCGATGGTCACCAGGCCCGAGACCCCGCCGTACTCGTCGACCACGATCGCCATGTGGTTACGGTTGCGGCGGAACTCGCGCAGCAGCACATTCAGTCGCTTCGACTCCGGCACGAACAGCGCCGGACGCATGTACTCGCGCATGTCGAAACGCTCGCGCTTCTCGGCGGTGAGGCGCAGCAGGTCCTTGGCGAGCAGGATACCGACGATGTCGTCGCGATCCTCGTCCATCACCGGAAAACGCGAGTGGCCGGACTCCACCACCACCGGCAGGATGCTGGTCGCGCGCTCGTGGCGGCGCACGAACACCATCTGGGCGCGCGGCACCATGATGTCGCGCACCTTGAGGTCGGAGACCTCGAGCACCCCCTCGATCATGCCGAGCGCATCCGTGTCGACCAGGCCGCGTTCGCCGGCGTCCCGCAGGATGCCGAGCAGCTCCTGCCGGTCCTGCGGCTCGGCGGCGAGTCCCTGGGTGAGGCGCTTCAGCCAGCGGCCGGTGGCGTTGAGATCCTTGGTCACGGCGTCACACGCTCCGGTAAGGGTTGGCGAAGCCCAGGCTGCGCAGCACCGCGATCTCGCGGCGCTCCATGCGACGCGCATCGGCGGCGCGCTCATGGTCGTAGCCGATGAGGTGCAGCGTCCCGTGCACCACCAGGTGCGCCCAATGCGCCCTGAGGGACAGGGCGCGCGCGTGCGCCTCGCCGCGCAGCACGCGCGGACAGATCACCAGGTCCCCGAGCGGCCGGGTCAGGGCACGGTCCGCCGCCGGCAGCGGCGCCGGGGGAAAGGACAGCACGTTGGTCGGTGTATCGAGCCCACGGTAGCGCGCGTTCAGCCGGCGACTCTCGGCCGGGCCCACCACGCGCACGCCGAGCTCGCAGCCGGCCGCGCGTCTGCCGAGCGCCGCCCGCGCCCAGCGCGAGAGCTCTGCGGGCGCCGGCGCCCAGGCGCGCACGCGCCGTTGCAGCTCCACTTTCAGGCGGCGTGCGCTCACGACGAACCGCCGTGGGACTCGTAGGCCTGGACGATCCGCTGTACCAGCGGATGGCGCACCACGTCCCTGGCGTCAAAGAAGGTGAAGGCGACCCCCGGCACGTCGCGCAACACCGCGACCACGTGCGACAGGCCCGACTGCCGGCCGGCCGGGAGATCGGTCTGGGTCACATCGCCGGTCACCACCGCGCGCGAGCCGAAGCCGATGCGGGTGAGGAACATCTTCATCTGCTCGATGGTGGTGTTCTGTGCCTCGTCCAGAATGATGAAGGAATCGTTCAGCGAGCGTCCGCGCATGAAGGCGAGCGGCGCGACCTCGATGACGTTGCGCTCGATGAAGCGCGCCACCCGATCGAAGCCCATCATCTCGTAGAGCGCGTCGTACATGGGCCGCAGATACGGATCGACTTTCTGCGTGAGGTCACCCGGCAGGAAGCCGAGCCGCTCGCCGGCCTCGACCGCCGGCCGCACCAGCACGATGCGCCGCACCCGGTCGGCCTGCAGCGACTCGACGGCGCAGGCCACGGCGAGATAGGTCTTGCCGGTACCGGCGGGGCCGATGCCGAAGGTGAGATCGCCGCCGCGGATGTGCGCCAGGTACTCGCGCTGGTGAGTGCCGCGGGCACGGATGCCGCCGCGCGGCACGTGCACGCCGTGCTCGCGCGCGTCGCTGTCGCCGGGCAGCTCGCCGGCGGCGCGGTCGCGCAGCGCCAGGTGCACGCGCTCCGGAGTCACTTCCTCGGTGCGGGTGAGCTCGAACAGCTCGCGCAGCGTGGCCTCCGCGTTCGCCGCCTGCGCGCCGCTCACGCGGAAGGCGTCGCCGCGCCGGCGGATGTGCACGTCGAGCCGCTGCTCGAGCAGGCGCAGATTCTCATCGAGCGGCCCGCACAGATTCGCGAGCCGGGTGTTATCGCCGCCGCCGAGATCGAATTCCCGTTGCTCCGGCTGGGATGAGGCTGCCACGGCCATTCAGCCGCAGGCCGCAAGCGGTGCGGCACGCTCGAGCCGCCCGCGCAGGCTGTGCGCGAGCGCCGCCGTCACCACGACGTCGGCGAAGCAATCGATGAGGCTGGCGGGACCGGCGAAGTTGACCCAGCGATTGTTGGCGGTGCGGCCGGCGAGCTCGCGAGCGTCCCGCTTCGCCGGTCCCTCGATGAGCACGCGCTGGCGTGTGCCGACCATGGCCTCGCTGATGGCGCGCGCTTGCGTCTCGAGCTGCGCCTGCAGCCGCGCCAGCCGCTCCTGCTTCACCTCGTGCGCCACCTCATCGGGCAGCGCCGCCGCGGGCGTGCCCGGGCGGCGGCTGTAGATGAAGCTGAAGGACTGGTCGAAGCCAACCTCGCGCGCGAGGTCCAGAGTGGCGGCGAAATCGCGCTCGGTCTCGCCGGGAAAACCGACGATGAAGTCGGAGGAGATGGAGATGTCGGGACGCACCGCACGCAGGCGGCGCACCTTGTCCTTGAACTCCAGGCTCGTGTAGCCGCGTTTCATGAGCGCGAGAACGCGGTCCGAGCCGCTCTGCACGGCGAGGTGCAGATGGCTTGCGAGCTTCGGCACGCTGGCGAAGGCCTCGATCAGGCTGGCGTTGAACTCGAGCGGGTGCGAGGTGGTGAAACGGATGCGCTCGATACCCGGCACGCGCGCCACGTGATGAATGAGCGTCGCCAGGTCGATGCGCGCGCCGTCGGCCATCGGGCCCTGGTAAGCGTTGACGTTCTGGCCGAGGAGCGTCACTTCGCCGACGCCCTGGGCTGCGAGCGCGCGCACTTCCCGGAGCACCGAGTCGAAGCCGCGGCTGATCTCCTCGCCGCGCGTGTAGGGAACGATGCAGAAGCTGCAGTACTTGCTGCAGCCTTCCATGACCGAAACGTAGGCGCGCGCGCCCTCGGCACGGGGCTCGGGCAGCGAGTCGAATTTCTCGATTTCCGGGAAGCTGACATCCACCTGGGCGCGGCCGGTGCGCCTGAGCTCGGCGATCATCTGCGGCAGGCGATGGAGCGTCTGCGGTCCGAACACCAGATCGACGAAAGGCGCGCGCTCGGTGATGCTCTCCCCTTCCTGGCTCGCGACACAGCCGCCGACGCCGATGATCACTTCCGGCCTGCGGCGCTTGAGACTGCGCCACTCGCCCAGCAGCGAGAACACCTTCTCCTGCGCCTTTTCGCGCACCGAGCAGGTGTTCATGAGAAGCACGTCCGCCTCGCCCGGATCGTCGGTCGCAACCAGGTCGCCCGCGGCATGCAGTACGTCCGCCATGCGTGCGGAGTCGTACTCGTTCATCTGGCAGCCGAAGGTCTTGATGAAGTAGCGGCGGGACATGATGGGGCGATCCGGGAATTTTAAAGGCTCGGACGGAGGGCCGTGCAGGCACCCCCGTAAATATAAAAAAAGACAGATTTATCAGAATCTTATTGGCAAGCAACGCCGGCTGAGCGAGGCGGTACGCTGCCGCCCGCGCGCTCAGACCTCAGAACGGAATATCGTCGTCGAATTCCTCGCCGCTGCCGCTGCGGCCGCCGCCACCGCCACCGCCGCCGCCTGTCTCCTCGGCGACGGCTTCCCGCCCGCTTCCGCCACCCGTGCCACCCGGGGCGCCGCCGCCCTGACCGCCGCGGCCGTCGAGCATCTGCATGTCGTTGCCGACGATCTCGGTCGAGTAGCGCTCGTTACCCTGCTTGTCGGTCCACTTGCGCGTGCGCAGGCTTCCCTCGATGTAGACCTTGGAGCCCTTGCGCAGGTATTCCCCGGCTACTTCCGCGAGCCGGCCGAAGAGCGCGACGCGATGCCACTCGGTGCGCTCCTGCTGCTCGCCGGTCTGCTTGTCGCGCCAGCTCTCGCTGGTCGCCAGTCGCAGGTTTGCGACCGTGGTGCCGGAGGGCATGGCGCGCGTCTCGGGGTCCGCGCCCAGATTACCGATCAGGATGACTTTATTGACTCCGCGCGCCATGGTGAGGCCCTCGAGGGTTTCGTCTGCTTGAGCCGGCGCATTCTAGTGGAGCGGCACGGGCGGCGCGAACCCCTTGCGGGGCCCGCGGATGCCCCCAAATCGGGCCTCAACCTCCGGTAATCCGCCGGTTTTGGTCTGAGTGGCTCCCCGGCGTAGACTTTTTGGTTCGATGCAGCAGATTCGCGTGCGCGGTGCGCGCACTCACAACCTGAAGAACCTGAGCCTCGACCTGCCGCGCGAGCGGCTGATCGTGGTCACGGGCCTGTCCGGCTCCGGCAAGTCCTCGCTGACTTTCGACACTCTGTACGCCGAAGGTCAGCGCCGCTACGTCGAGTCGCTGTCGGCCTATGCCCGGCAGTTCCTCGCAACCATGGACAAGCCCGATGTCGACAGCATCGAGGGTCTCTCGCCCGCGATCGCCATCGAGCAGAAGGCCAGCTCCCACAATCCGCGCTCCACCGTCGGCACCGTCACCGAAATCTACGACTACCTGCGCCTGCTGTACGCGCGCGCCGGTACGCCGCGCTGCCCCGATCACGGCATGGACCTCACCGCACAGACCGTGAGCCAGATGGTGGATCAGGTGCTGAAGCTTCCCGAGGGTACGGCGGTGGCGCTGCTCGCACCGCTGGTCGCACAGCGCAAAGGCGAGCACCGCGAGCTGCTCGAGGACCTGACGGCTCAGGGCTTCGTGCGCGTTCGCATCGACGGGCGCGTTCACGAGCTCGAGGCACTGCCGTCGCTCGACCCGAGGAAGAAGCACGACATCGAAGCGGTCGTCGACCGCGTGCGCCTGCGCCCCGATGCCGCGCAGCGCCTGGCCGAGTCCTTCGAGACCGCGCTGCGGCTCTCCGCCGGACTCGCGCAGCTCATCTTCCTCGAGGGCGAAGAGCGCGCGCCGCTCATGTTCTCCAGCCGCCATGCCTGCCCGGTATGCGGCTACAGCGTTCCGCCACTCGAGCCGAAGCTCTTCTCGTTCAATAATCCCGCCGGCGCCTGCCCCGGCTGCGACGGGCTCGGGGTCGAGGAGTTCTTCGACCCGCAACGCGTGGTACTGCATCCGCATCTGTCGCTCGCGGGCGGCGCGGTGCGCGGCTGGGATCGGCGCAACGAGCACTACTTCCAGCTGATCCAGGCGCTCAGCCGCCACTACGGCTTCGACATCGAGACCCCCTGGACGGAGCTCCCCGAGCAGGTGCGGCAGGTGCTGCTCCATGGCAGCGGCTCGGAATCGATCGAATTCACCGAGCACGGTGCGCGGCGCGCGCGCCGCCGCCACCCCTTCGAGGGGATCGTGCCGAATCTCACGCGACGCTACCGGGAGACGAGCTCGCCGATGGTGCGCGAGGAGCTGGCGCGCTACCTGAGTCTGCGGCCCTGTCCCGACTGTCACGGCACGCGGCTGAACCGCGCGGCGCGCTGCGTGTTCGTCGCTGAGCAGAGCCTGCCCGCGGTGGCCCATCTCACGGTCGGCCGCGCGCTCGAGTTCCTGCGGGGACTGAGTCTCGCCGGCTGGCGCGGCGAGGTAGCGGCGAGGATCGTCAAGGGAATGATCGAGCGCCTCGCGTTCCTCGCCGACGTCGGACTCGAATACCTCACGCTCGATCGCAGCGCCGAGACTCTCTCGGGCGGTGAATCGCAGCGCATTCGCCTCGCGAGCCAGGTGGGCTCGGGTCTCACCGGCGTCATGTACATTCTCGATGAGCCATCGATCGGTCTGCACCAGCGGGATAACCGCCGCCTGCTCGCGACGCTCAAGCAGCTGCGCGACCTCGGCAACACCGTGATCGTGGTCGAGCACGACGAGGAGGCGATCCGCGAGGCGGACCACGTGGTCGACCTGGGTCCCGGCGCGGGCGCTCACGGCGGGCAGCTGGTGGCACAGGGCACGCCCGCCGATATCGAGGCAAATCCTGCTTCGATCACCGGCCAGTACCTTGCGGGCCGGCGCCGCATCGAAGTGCCGTCGCTGCGCATCCGCCCCTCGCCCGAGCGGCGGATCCGCATCCTCGGGGCGCGCGGCAACAATCTGCGCAATGTCACGGCGGACATTCCGCTCGGGCTCCTGACCTGTGTGACCGGGGTATCGGGGTCGGGCAAGTCCACCCTCATCGTGGATACGCTGTTCGGACACGCGGCGGCACGGCTGACCGGCGCACGCAGCGAAGCCGCGCCGTGCGATGCGCTCGAGGGACTCGAGCAGATCGACCGGGTCATCGATATCGACCAGAGTCCGATCGGCCGCACACCGCGCTCCAACCCCGCGACCTATACGGGACTGTTCGCGCCGCTGCGGGAGCTGTTCGCCGCGGTCCCCGAGGCGCGGGCGCGCGGCTACGACGCGGGGCGTTTCAGCTTCAACGTCAAGGGCGGACGCTGCGAGGCCTGTCAGGGAGACGGCGTCATCCGCGTGGAGATGCATTTTCTGCCGGACGTGTATGTGCCGTGCGATGTCTGCAAGGGACGGCGCTACAACCGCGAGACGCTCGAGATCCGCTACCGCGGCAAGAATATCCACGAGGTGCTCGAGCTCACCGTCGAGGAGGCACTGCGCTTCTTTCAGAACGTGCCCGCCGCCGCCGGCAAGCTCCAGACGCTGGCCGACGTCGGGCTGGCGTACGTGCGGCTCGGGCAGAATGCCACCACGCTCTCGGGGGGCGAGGCACAGCGCGTCAAGCTCTCGCGCGAGCTCGCCAAGCGCGCCACGGGGCGCACGCTCTATATTCTCGACGAGCCCACCACCGGGCTGCATTTCCACGATGTGCAGCAGCTGCTCACGGTGCTGCATCGATTGCGCGATGAGGGCAATACGGTGGTGGTCATCGAGCACAATCTCGATGTGATCAAGACCGCCGACTGGCTGATCGACCTCGGCCCCGAGGGCGGCGAGGGGGGCGGCGAGATCATCGCGTGCGGCACGCCCGAGACGGTCGCCGCAGCCCCGCGCTCCTACACGGGCGCGTACCTTCGGCCGCTGCTGGCGCGTGATGAAGCTCGCCGCGTCGTCGGCGCCTGAGGGTAAGGGTCACTACGCATCGCCCTGGCCGGGAGAGGGTGATAAGTTGCCCTTCAGGCGGCGGATGGTCCTCCTAACTCATTGATTTATTTGTGTGATGGACGTCACGGACTTGCGATTGCAAATGCGAACGGTTCTCATCCATAATCTCATCCATGGACGCAGCAGCCACTTCCGCCACAGCCGCCCTTGAGCCGGGCGCTGTCAGCCTGGCTGCGCTGCGCCCCGGCACCCGCGGGCGGGTCGTCCGCCTCGACACGCCCTGCCGCGCGCTGTCGGCGCTCGAGCGTCGGCTCCTCGAGTTCGGCTTCGTGAGCGGTGAGCGCGTCGAGATCCTCGCCGAGGCGCGTCCCGGCCGCGACCCCTTCGTGGTGCGCATCGGCCATACGACGCTCGCCCTGCGCCGCCGTGAGGCCGAGAGCGTCCTGGTCGAAGTTGAGCAGTGCGGCTCCAGGGTCTCGCCCGCCGGATCTCACGATCCCCCGAGCCAGCGGGTCGAACTGGCCCGCGCATGAACGCCCCGGCGGCCGCGGCCACAGCCGCGCCGCAGCTGAGCCTCTCGCTGATCGGCGTACCGAACTGCGGTAAGACCGCCCTCTTCAATCGTCTCACCGGCAGCCGCCAGAAGGTTGCCAACTACCCCGGCGTCACCGTCGAGCGCAAGGAAGGGCGCCTGGTGGGCCCGCGCAGCGGACGCCTCTATCGGGTGGTCGACCTTCCCGGCGCCTACAGCCTGCAGCCCGCGACGCTCGATGAGGCCATCGCGCGCGATGTGGTGCTCGGCCGTCACGCCGCCGAGCCCGCACCGGATCTGCTGGTGTGCGTGGTGGACGCCACCAATCTGCGCCTCAACCTGCGCCTGGTGCTGGAGCTGAAGCACCTGGGTGTGCCGATGATCGTGGCGCTCAACATGAGCGACGTGGCGGCGAGCCGCGGCTACCGCTTCGACCGCACAGCCCTCGAGCGCGCGCTCGGGGTACCGGTCGTGCCGACGGTCGCCATCCGCGCCGGCGGCGAGCGCGAGCTCGTCGAGACGATCGACACCTACGGCTTTGCGGACGCCGCGCGCAGCCGCGCGCTCCCCCGGTCGCCTGCGCCGGCGACCGCCGCGGAGATCGAGGCGATGCAGCGCGAAGTGCGCCGCGTGCTGGATGAGATCGGCTATCACGTGCCGGCGCGCGCCGCCATGCTCTCGCGGCTCGATGCGGTGGTGCTGAATCCGGTCGCCGGGCCGCTGCTCCTCGGCCTGGTCCTGTTCTTCATGTTCCAGGCGGTGTTCAGCTGGGCAAAAGCGCCGCAGAACCTGATCAATGCCGGCATTCAGGGCCTGTCCGCCTGGCTCGCGCACGTTCTGCCCGCAGGGCCCCTGCGGGGACTGCTGCTCGACGGCGTGGTGGCCGGCACCGGCAGCGTGCTGGTGTTCCTGCCGCAGATCCTGATTCTGTTCCTCTTCATTATTGCGCTCGAGGATTCCGGTTACCTGCCGCGCGCGGCGTTCATGCTCGATCGGCTCATGGGACGGGTCGGGCTCTCGGGCCGTGCATTCATTCCGCTGCTGTCGAGCTTCGCCTGCGCCATTCCGGGCATCATGGCGGCCCGCACCATTCCATCCGCGCGTGATCGTCTCGCGACCATCATGATCGCGCCGCTCATGACCTGCTCGGCGCGGCTGCCGGTGTACGCACTGCTGATCGGGGCGTTCATCCCGCAGCGCGCGATCGGCCCGATGAACCTGCGCGGCCTGGTGTTGTTTGCGCTCTATGTCGCAGGTGTCGTGAGCGCGCTCGGCGTGGCTTTCGTGCTCAAGCACACCATGATGCGCGGCGAGTACCGCCCGCTGCTCCTCGAGCTCCCCGAGTACCGCTGGCCGCATCTGTCGAATCTGTTGCTCGGCCTGTGGGAGCGCACCCGCATCTTTCTCACCCGCGTCGGCACCATCATCCTCGCCCTCATGGTGGTGCTGTGGTTCCTCGCGAGCTTCCCCGCGCCGCCGGCCGGCGCAGCCGGACCCGCCATCCAGTACAGCGTCGCCGGGCTCCTGGGCCGCGGCCTCGGCTACCTGTTCGCGCCCATCGGCTTCAACTGGCAGATCTCGATCGCGCTGGTGCCGGGGCTCGCGGCGCGCGAAGTGGCGGTGAGCGCGCTCGGTACCGTTTACGCCATGTCGGGCTCGAGCGATGTCGCCGGGGCTCTGTCGCCGGTCCTCGCGCACACCTGGACTCTGGCGACCGGGCTGTCGCTGCTCGCGTGGTACGTGTTTGCGCCGCAGTGCCTGTCGACCCTGGCGGTGGTGAAGCGCGAGACCAACTCCTGGCGTTACCCGCTGGCGATGGCGGCGTATCTGTTCGCGCTCGCCTACCTCGGCGCGCTCGTCACCTACCGGATCGCGCTCGCCCTCGGAGCCGGCGTCGTGATCGCATGAGCCTGCTGCTGCAGAGCCTGCTGGTTGCAGCGGCGGTAGCCGCCTGCACCTTCTACAGCGTGTGGCGGTTGCTCTCGCTCAACGCCCGGCTGCGCACCATCGAGGCACTCGGCGTCCTGCCGGCCTTCCTCACCGCACCCTGGCTCGCAGCGCTCAGGACCCGGACCCTGGCGCGACTCGCCACGGGGTGCGCCGGCTGCGCCGCCGGGTCTAGCCCTGACGCGGCTGCGCACCGGAGTCGAACACCTGGTGCACTTCGCCGTTGACGACGCGCTCCTGGTATCGGCCGCCCGTGTAGCCCCCGACCACCCGGCGCCAGAAGCGCACCGCGGCGTCGTTGCGCAGGTACTCGCTGATCTCCCAGCGACCGGCGAAGCGGTTGAGGATCAGTTCCACCGCGGTGCGTCCCACGCCGAGCCCCCGGCGCGGACGGGTAATGAAGAATTCCGCCATGCGGTACTCGGTCCGCGGCCGGGCGGCAGGCGCCGGACTCGCGCGCAGCACGCGCGCAAAGCCCACCGGATCGTTGCCCTTGAGGATGACCAGCGGGAAAGTGTTGGGATCGCCGAACCAGTGCGCGATCTGGTCGGGCTCGCGATGCCCGATCTCACCGAGCGCCGGAAACAGCCCGGTGCCGGGATTCAGGTCATCGAGGTAATCGCGGTAGACGCTCTGGATCCAGAGCCGGTCGGCGGGTTGGGAGCGCGCATCGCGCACGCTCACGCTGGCGGCGGTCATGGGCCACGTCCGGAAATGATGCGGCCCGGACGGCTCGCGCATGCGCTCCGTCCGGGCCGCAGTTTCAGCCGTAAGCCTTAAGGACTTACTGCTTCGGCTTCTCGGCCGGAGGTGCCGCGGCAGAGCCCTCGGCCGGCGGAGTCGCGCCAGCGGCCGGAGCGGCAGCGCCCTCGGCAGGAGCAGCCGTGCCGCCGGCAGCCGGAGCGGCCTGTTCAGTGGAAGCGGCAGGAGCAGCTGGAGCTGCAGCCGGAGCAGGAGGAGTAGCAGCCTGATCTGTGCCTGCGGATTCCTGCTTCGCGCAGGCCGTCAGCATCAGCGCCGCAACGATCGCGCCAATAGCAAGTTTGGTGTTCATCATCATTACCCCGAAGGAAGCAAGAGTTGTGTGGAAACGACCACGGCCGCGCAGCGGCCGTTCCGGGCCTCATCGATGGCCGCGGGAAGATGAATTCTATAGAAGTCCCGGTACGATTGGAAACTGCGGGCCTGGCCCGAGGGCCCTTGGTGTCGGCCCGATACGTGGCGTTGTCTGCGGGCCACGACACTGGAGAAGCGCATGACGGATATCGAACCCTCCCCGGCTGCGGCAAGCCGACTGGAAAAGTCCTTCGGACCGCACCTGGCAGCGCTGTGCGAGCGCACCGCTCGTGCGCTCACGGCCTGCGGCTTCACCGGCCTGCTGGTGCATTCAGGCTCGGCGCTCACCGTGTTCGAGGATGATCGTACCTACCCCTTCGAGGCGCATGCGCCGTTCAAGGTGTGGGTACCGCTTTCCGACGTGCCCGACTGTTTCGTGTGGTTTGCGCCTGGCGCGGCACCGAAGCTGCTCCTGCACCAGCCGCGGGACTACTGGTACAAGCCCGCGGAACTGCCGCGCGGCTACTGGGTCGGCCATTTCGACGTGTGCCCGGTCGCCGATACCGCAGCCGCACGCTCGGCCTTGCCGCGCGACCTCTCGCGTACCGCGTATATCGGCGATGCGACCCCGGAGATCGGGGCTTTCGGGGTAGGCGCAGTCAATCCCCGGCCGCTCATGCGGCGGCTCGACTATGAGCGCGCAGCCAAGAGTCCTTATGAGCTCGAATGCCTGCGCGCGGCCAACCGCCTCGGCGCCCGGGGCCACGTGGCTGCGACCCGTGCGTTCCGCGCCGGAGCGTCCGAGTTCGAGATCGAGATCGAGTTTCTGACCGCCTGCGGGCTGCGGGAGCAGGAGCTCCCCTACAACCCCGTCATCGCTCTCAACGAGGGGGGAGCGGTGCTGCATTATCAGGTGCTGCAGAGGCGCCCCCCGCGCGAGCGGCACTCCCTCCTGATCGACGCCGGAGCGGAATTCGCCGGCTACGCGAGCGACATTACCCGCACGCACGCCTTTGAAGACGCGGACTTCCGCGGGCTCATCGCTCGCATGGACGAGCTGCAGCAGCGCCTGTGCAAAGGGGTGCGCGCCGGTGTCGACTGGCGCGAGGTGCATCTCGAGGCGCACCGGCTCACCGGAGAGCTGCTGCAGGAAGCCGACCTTGTGCACTGCAACGCCGAGGAGGCGGTCGCCTCGGGCGTCACCCGGGTATTCCTGCCGCACGGCATCGGGCATCTGCTCGGGCTCGAGGTGCACGACGTCGGAGGATTCATGCGGGATCCGGAAGGCGGGGAAATTCCCCGTCCCGAAGGCCATCCGTACCTGCGCCTCACCCGCCTTCTCCAGCCGGGTTTCGTCGTCACCATGGAGCCTGGAATCTATTTCATTCCGCAGCTGCTCGAGGCCGCACGCGCCGACGATGCGCTCAGCCGGCGCATCAACTGGACGCGCATCGGCGCCCTCGCCAGGTTCGGCGGCATCCGCATCGAGGACAACCTGGCCGTGACCGCTTCAGGCTCTGAGAACCTGACGCGCGAGGCCTTTCGGGCGGTAGCGGCGGCGAACGCCTGACAGTCTCTTTAGAGAGACAATTACTGGCGTTTTGCCAGTAAATCTCTTATTTCCTGCAACAATAGCTCGCTCTTGGTGGGTAGCGGCGGCGGCGCGTTCTGTGCCGGCGTGGGGGGCCGCTTGAGCTTGTTGATCCCCTTGATGACGATGAAAATCGAGAAGGCGATCACCAGGAACTCGAAGATCGTCTGCAGGAAAGAGCCGTACTTGAGGAGGACCGGCTTACCGGCAGCGTTGGTCGCGATCTGGACAGCCAGCTCGCTGAAGTTGACGCTGCCGAGCACGGGCGACAGCGCCGGCATGATCACATCGCCGACGAGCGAGGAGACGATCTTGCCAAAGGCCGCGCCGATCACCACGCCGACTGCGAGGTCGAGCACGCTGCCCTTCATCGCAAATTCTTTGAATTCGGACGCGAAACTCATGGCGGCCTCCCCAAACACCGGTCGTAGCGCCGGCGGCGAAGAGGGAGCCTAGCGAATCGGCTCGTGGGGACGCAAACGCGCGCTCGGGGCGGGAACTGAGGCCGCCCGCCGAGGGCTGTTGCACCAGACCTAGCCGGCCGCCTTCTTCCGCCGCGTACGTTTCTTCGGCTCTTCCGCCGGCTCGCCTTCCGGTTCCGCCTTCGCGGGCGCTGCTTTCCTGGCGGCCTTTGCCTCAGCCTTCGGCGCGGCTTTCGCTGCCCCCTTCGCGCGGCGCGCGGGCTTCTTGCCCTCCTCCGCGGGCTGCTCCGCGGCAGCGGGCTGAGCTCCATCCACCAGCTGCATCAGCGCCATGGGCGCGGAATCGCCGGGCCGCGGGTCCATGCGCAGGATCCGGGTGTAGCCGCCCGGGCGGGTCTTGAAGCGCGGACCCAGATCCGCGAACAGCTTCTCGACCACCTCGCTGTCGCGCAGCCTCGAGAACGCCAGGCGCCGGTTCGCTTCGCGGTCGCTCTTTCCGAGCGTGATCAGCGGCTCGACGACGCGGCGCAGCTCCTTCGCCTTCGGCAGCGTGGTGCGAATGGTCTCGTGCCGCAGGAGCGACACTGACATGTTGCGCATCAGCGCATGCCGGTGCGCGCTGTTGCGCGAGAGCTGCCGGCCCGAGAGATGGTGACGCATAAAATCTTTCCGTTAAAGCACTGGGCAGTTGGCCTGCTGAAAAAGCCGCAGGTTCAGCCGATCAACTAGATGACTTCAGGGCGGCCTTCCTCGTGCTTCAGGCCCGCCGGCGGCCAGCCGTCGAGGCGCATGCCGAGCATCAGTCCATGGCTCTGCAGCACTTCCTTGATCTCGGTGAGCGACTTCTTGCCGAGATTGGGAGTGCGCAGCAGCTCGACCTCGGTCCGCTGCACCAGGTCGCCGATGTAGTGGATATTCTCGGCCTTCAGGCAGTTGGCGCTGCGCACGGTGAGCTCGAGCTCGTCCACGGGACGCATCAGGATCGGATCGAACTGGGTCTCCGACACCTTGGTGGCGGCCTCCTCCTCGCCCTGCAGATCGATGAACACCGACAGCTGGTCTTTGAGGATCGCACCCGCACGGCGGATGGCTTCCTCCGCATCGATGGTGCCATTGGTCTCGATGTCGATGACCAGCTTATCGAGGTCGGTGCGCTGCGCGACGCGCGCCGCATCGACCGAATAGGTCACGCGACGCACCGGTGAGAAGGAGGCATCGAGCTGCAGGCGGCCGATGGGGCGCGTCTGCTCCTCGAAAGCGACCCTCGAGGCAGCCGGACGGTAGCCCCGGCCGCGCTCCACCCGCAGCGTCATCGACAGCTCCCCCGCCTTGGTGAGATTGGCGATCACCAGCTCGGGATTGACGACCTCGATGTCGTGATCCACCTGGATGTCGCCGGCAGTCACCGGGCCCGGGCCCTTCTTGTGCAGACGCAGCTCGGCGCTCTCGCGCTGGTGCATCTTCAGCGCAACGGATTTGAGGTTCAGCAGGACGTCGACCACGTCCTCCTGCACGCCTTCGATCGAGGTGTACTCGTGCAGCACGCCGTCGATCTCGACCTCGGTGATCGCGCTTCCCGGCATCGACGACAGCAGCACGCGGCGCAGCGCGTTGCCGAGCGTGTGGCCGAAGCCCCGCTCGAACGGCTCGATCACCACGCGCGCCTGGCGCGGGGCCAGCGGCTGCACCTTGACCACCCTCGGCCTCAAGAACTCGCTTACTGAACCCTGCATTGCACTCACCTTGCCGGCCTCAGGTGCCGGCGCAAGTAGAAAATCCGATTACTTCGAATAGAGCTCGACGACCAGGTTCTCGTTGATGTCGGGCAGGACGTCGTCCCGGCCCGGCGCCGACTTGAACACGCCGCGGAATTCCTTGTCGTTCACCTCGACCCAGTCGGGGAAGCCCACCTGCTGCGCGATGTTGAGCGCGCTCTGGATGCGCAGCTGCTTGCGCGATTTCTCGCGCACCTGGACGATGTCGCCGGCCTTCACCTGATAGGAGGCGATGGTCACCGCCTTCTCGTTGACGCTGATCGCCTTGTGGCTCACCAGCTGCCGCGCCTCGGCGCGTGTCGCCGCGAAACCCATGCGGTACACCACGTTGTCGAGCCGGCATTCGAGCAGCCGCAGCAGCGTCACGCCGGTGGCGCCCTTGGTGCGCGCCGCCGCCTTGTAGTAGTTGCCGAACTGCCGCTCGAGCACGCCGTACATGCGGCGCAGCTTCTGCTTCTCGCGCAGCTGCAGTCCGTAGTCGGACAGGCGCTGGCGGCGCTCGCCCTTGATGCCGCCCGGCGGCACCGTGAACTTGCACTTGTTCTCGAGCGGCTTGACGCCCGACTTCAGGAACAGATCCGTGCCCTCGCGGCGGGCGAGCTTGCACTTGGGTCCGGTATAACGCGCCATTATCTTTCCTCTGGCTGAAAGGCGCCTGCGGCGCTTCGCGCAGTTGCCATTACACTCTCCGCTTCTTCGGCGGACGGCAGCCGTTGTGCGGAATCGGCGTCACGTCCGAGATGCTGGTGATCTTGAGCCCGCAGTTATTGAGCGCGCGCACCGCCGATTCCCGCCCGGGGCCGGGTCCTCCGACGCGCACCTCGACGTTCTTCACGCCGTGCTCCTGCGCCGCCACACCGGCCTTCTCCGCCGCCACCTGCGCGGCGAACGGCGTCGACTTGCGCGAGCCGCGGAAACCGCAGCCGCCGGAGGTCGCCCAGGACAGGGTGTTCCCCTGACGGTCGGTGATGGTGATGATGGTGTTGTTGAAGGAGGCGTGGACGTGCGCGATCGCATCCAGCACGTTCTTGCGCGCCTTCTTGGCCTTCTTGGGTGCCGCCGCGGGCGCGCCGCCGGCGCCTGCCGCCGGGGCCGCGCCGGCTGCCGCGCCGGCTGCCGCGCCGGGTGTCGCTGCTGCGCCCTTCGCTTCAGGTTTCTGCTGCTCAGACATGCCTTATGCCTTTCCCGGCGGTGCGTTGAGCTTGACCGCCTGCTTGCGTGGTCCCTTGCGGGTGCGCGCATTGGTGCGCGTGCGCTGGCCGCGGACCGGGAGCCCGCGGCGATGACGTATGCCGCGCCAGCTGCCGAGATCCATCAGCCGCTTGATGTTCATCGACACTTCGCGCCGCAGGTCGCCTTCGACCGCGAACTTGGCGATGGCCGAGCGCAGCGCATTCACTTCCGCCTCGGTGAGGTCCTTCACCCGCGTGGCAGGATTGACGCCCGCGGCCTCGCAGGCAGCGTGCGCGCGCGAGCGGCCCACGCCGAAGATGTGCGTGAGTCCCACCCACACATGCTTGTTCATCGGAATGTTGATACCGGCGATACGTGCCATGTTCCTTCCTCAACCCTGACGCTGCTTGTGGCGCGGGTCCGAGCAGATGACGTAGACCACGCGCCGGCGGCGCACGATCTTGCAGTTCTTGCAGATCTTCTTGACCGACGGACGTACTTTCATTGATTAACCACCCGGCCCAGTTCGCCCGTAGCCGAGCAAGTTGGCCTTCTTGAGAAGTCCGGGATAGTGATGCGACATCATGTGGGCATTGAGCTGCGACATGAAATCCATCACCACCACCACGACGATCAGCAGCGAAGTGCCGCCGAAACGGAACGGCACCCCGTACCACGAAATCAGGATCTCCGGGATCAGGCACACCGCGGTCACATACAGCGCGCCCCACAGGGTGAGGCGCGTGAGCACCTGGTCGATGTACTCCGCCGTCTGCTGTCCCGGACGGATGCCGCGCACGAAGGCGCCGGACTTCTTGAGGTTGTCGGCGGTGTCGCGCGCGTTGAACACCAGTGCGGTGTAGAAGAAGCAGAAGAACACGATCAGCACCGCGTAGATGATCAGGTGCAGCGGCTGTCCGTAGCCGAGCGCGGCCGCGACGTCCTGCATGAAGTTCGCCACCGGCCCCTCGGTACTGGTGCCGAAGAAGCTCGCCAGGGTCGCCGGGAACAGCAGCAGGCTCGAGGCGAAGATCGGCGGGATGACGCCCGACATATTGATCTTGAACGGCAGATGGGTGCTCTGGCCGGCGTACATGCGCCGCCCCACCTGGCGCTTGGCGTAATCGACCGGGATGCGCCGCTGGGCGCGCTCCATGTAGACGACGAAGCCGGTCACGCCGACCACGAGGAACGCCAGGGCGAGCGCCACCGGACCCGGCATCTCGCCGTTGCTCACGGCCTCCATGGTGTTGCCCACGGCTCCCGGAAGGCCGGCGACTATCCCCGAGAGGATGATCATCGAGATTCCGTTGCCGACGCCGCGCTCGGTGATCTGCTCGCCGAGCCACATCAGGAAGATGGTGCCGGTGGTCATGGTGATGGTGGCGGTCATCAGGAACGACCAGCCGGTGTAGAGCGTCATGCCGCCCTTCTCGAGCGCTCCGGCCGCGGCGAACGACTGGAACACGGCGAGCGCCACGGTGCCGTAGCGGGTGTATTCGGTGATCTTGCGCCGGCCCGATTCGCCCTCCTTGCGCAGCTCCATGAGCGAGGGCACCACCATCGACATCATCTGGATGATGATCGAGGCGGAAATGTAGGGCATCACGCCCATGGCGAAGATGGACAGGCGCGAGAGGGCACCGCCGGAGAACATGTTGACGATGCCGAGGATGGTGTTGGAGCGGTCGCCGAAGAAGCGCGCCACTTCCGCCGGATTGATGCCCGGCACCGGAATGAAGGTGCCGATGCGGTACACGATCAGCGCACCGATCAGGAACAGGATGCGTGTGCGAATCTCCCCGAAACGCGCGGCATCGCCGAGCGTCGCAGCTGGATTGCTGAATGGGGCGTTCGCCATGGTCGGGTCGTTCCTTACTCGATCTTTCCGCCCGCGGCCTCGATCGCGGCACGTGCGCCCTTGGTGACCCCGACGCCCTTGAGCGTCACGGCCTTCTTGAGCTGCCCGGACAGCACCACCTTGGCGCGCTCGGCGCCGGGCGGCACTACGCCGGCCTTCTTCAGCGCCTCGAGGTCGATCACCTCGCCCTCGACCCCGGCGAGCTCATGCAGCCGCACCTCGGCGCGGCTCGCCTTGATGTCGGAGCGGAAGCCGACCTTCGGCATGCGCCGCTGCAGCGGCATCTGGCCGCCCTCGAAGCCGACTTTGTGGTAGCCGCCCTTGCGGGCGCGCTGGCCCTTGGTGCCGCGGCCGCAGGTCTTGCCCTGACCGGCGGACGCGCCGCGTCCCACGCGCAGGCGTGGACGGCGGGCACCGGGGGCGGGTTTGAGTGTGTTGAGTCGCATAAATTCAGGCGCCTTTCCCGGTGCTGCGCCTGGCGGCGCCACCGCTCTCGACCTCGAGCAGGTGCACGGCGGCCTGGATCATGCCGCGGTTCTCCGGCGTGTCCTTGACGGTCACGCTCTGGCGGATGCGCCGCAGCCCGAGTCCGCGCGCCGATGCGGCGATGTTGGCCAGCTGCCCGTGCAGGCTCCTCACCAGGGTCACCTTGATTTGCCTGTCGCTCATGGATATCAGCCCGTGATCTCTTCCAGGGTCTTGCCGCGCTTCGCCGCGATCTCCTCCGGCGAGCGGATCTTGGCGAGAGCCTTGATGGTCGCGCGCACCACGTTGATCGGATTGCGCGAGCCGTAACTCTTGGCGAGCACGTTGCGGATGCCGGCGCACTCGAGCACCGCGCGCATGCCGCCGCCGGCAATGACGCCGGTACCGTCGGAGGCCGGCTGCATGTAAACCCGCGTCGCCCCGTGGGTTCCAGTGACCGCGTAGTGCAGCGAGTCGTTCCGCAGGGCGACGTTCACCAGGTTCTTGCGCGCCTGGGTCATCGCCTTGGAGATCGCCACCGGCACCTCGCGCGCCTTGCCGAAGCCGTAACCGACGCGCCCGGCGGTGTCACCGACCACGGTGAGCGCCGTGAAGCCGAACTGCCGGCCGCCCTTGACGACCTTGGCGGTTCGGTTGACGGCGACGAGCTTCTCGATGAACTCGTCCGCGGGTTGGCCCTTTTCCGGTCTTGCCATATGTGTCCTACCTGCTCAAAACTCAAGACCCGCTTCGCGGGCCGCATCCGCGAGCGCCTTGACGCGCCCGTGGTACTGGAAACCGGACCGGTCGAAAGCCACCCGGCTCACCCCTGCCGCCCTGGCCTTCTCGGCGATGGCGCGTCCGACGGCCTTGGCCGCCGCGACATTGCCCGTGCCCTTGAGGCCCGAGCGCACCGTCTCCTGGACGGTGGACGCCGCGGCGATCACCTTGTCGCCGGCATCGGTCGTGACCTGCGCATAGATGTGCTTCGGGGTCCGATGCACCGTGAGCCGCGCCACGCCGAGGCTGCGGATGTGCGAGCGGGTCTTGACCGCGCGGCGCAGCCGCCGCTCCTTCTTGGTCGCGCTCATTGGTTGTCATCGCCTCCGGCGAGGGTTCTAACGGGGCTCGCATGCGCGAACCCCGCGGATGTAAAGGTGGAAGACCGCATCATTTCTTCTTGCCTTCCTTGAGGGTGATCTGCTCGCCGGCATAGCGCACGCCCTTGCCCTTGTAGGGCTCGGGCGGCCGTACCGCGCGGATCTCGGCAGCGACCTGTCCGACCTTCTGGCGGTCGATGCCCTTGATGATGATCTCGGTCAGGCTCGGAGTCTCGATGCTGATCCCTTCCGGGATCGGGAAATTCACCGGGTGCGAGAAGCCGAGCGCCAGGTTCAGGCTCTTGCCCTGCAGCTGCGCGCGAAAGCCCACGCCCACCAGCTCGAGCTTCTTCTCGTAGCCGCGGGTGACGCCGCGCACCATGTTGGCGAGGTGCGCGCGCGTGGCCCCGGCGCTGGTGCGCGCCACCTGCGGGTCGGCGAAGCTCACCTGCAGCTTCTTCTCCGCCTGTGCCACCGACACGCCGGCGGCCAGGGCTAAGCTGAGCGAGCCCTTGGCGCCCTTGATGGTCACCGCCTCGGCGGCGATGGTCGCGGTCACGCCCTGAGGCAGTTCGACCGGAGCTTTGGCAATTCTCGACATGGTGGCTCTCTACATCAGGCGACGATGCACAGGACTTCGCCGCCCTGGCCGATCGATCGCGCCTGCTTGTCGGTCATGACGCCCTTGGGGGTCGAGACGATCACCGTCCCCATGCCCCCGAGGACCTTCGGCAGGTGGTCCTTGCCGCGGTAGATGCGCAGCCCCGGGCGGCTGACGCGCTCCAGGCGGTCGATCACCGGGCGGCCCTCGAAGTACTTCAGGCCGATGACCAGCCGCGGCTTGCCGCTGTCGGCGTCGAGGCGGAAGTCGGCGATGTAGCCCTCGTCCTTCAGCACCTTGACGATGGCGGTCTTGAGGCGCGAAGAATCGAGCTGCACCTCGGCCTTGCCCGCGCTCTGGCCGTTACGGATGCGGGTGAGAAGATCGGCAACAGGATCGGTCATGCTCATAGCTAGCGCCTCACCAGCTCGCCTTCGCCAGGCCCGGAATCTCACCGCGCGCGGCGACCTCGCGGATCTTCACCCTCGACAGGCCGAACTTGCGGTAGACACCGCGCGAGCGGCCGGTGATGGCGCAGCGATTGCGCTGGCGCGAGGGACTCGCGTCCCGCGGCTGCGACTGCAGTTGCGCCTGCGCCGCCGCGCGCGCCTCGGGCGAGGTCCTGGGGCTGCGGATCAGCTCCTTGAGCTTCGCGCGTTTGGCGGCGTACTTCTTCACCACACCTGCGCGACGCTTCTCGCGTTCGACCATGCTCGTCTTTGCCATAGAGTTACTTGCGGAACGGGAAGTTGAATGCCTCGAGCAACGCTCGGCCGTGACGGTCGTCTTTCGCCGTCGTAGTAATCGTGATGTCCATGCCCCGGACCTGGTCGATCTGGTCGTACTGGATCTCGGGGAAGATGATCTGTTCCTTGACGCCCAGGGAGTAGTTGCCCTGCCCGTCGAAGGCGCGCGGCGACACGCCGCGGAAGTCGCGGATGCGCGGTATGGCGATGCTGATCAGACGGTCGAGGAACTCGTACATGCGCATGCCGCGCAGCGTCACCTTGGCGCCGACTGCGAGTCCCGCACGGATCTTGAACGAGGCGATCGCCTTGCGCGACTTGGTGACCAGCGGCTTCTGTCCCGTGATCCTGGTGAGATCGGCGACCGCGGCATCCATGACCTTCTTGTCGGCGACCGCCTCACCGACGCCCATGTTGATCGTGATCTTGGCGATGCGCGGCACCTGCATCACGTTGTCGATCTTCAGCTCGGAGCGCAGCTTCGGCACGACCTGCTCGCGATAGAACTGCTGCAGCCGCGGGGGCGAGGAGCGCTGGTCGGCCGGGCGATGCCCGTGCACATCGGCCTGCTTGGCAGCCGCGCCTTCCTGTTTGGGCTGCTTGTCCTGCTTCGGCTTGCCGCCCTGCTTGGCGGCCTGCCTGGCGGCCTGCTTGCCGCTGCCGTCTTTGTCTGCACTGACTTCAGACATCGAGCATCTCTCCATTGGATTTGAAGAAGCGCACGCGCTTGCCGTCGGCGAGCACCTTGATGCCGACGCGATCGCCCTTCTTCGCGGATGGGTTCCAGATCGCCACCTTGGAGGAAGGCAGCGGCATCTCCTTCTCGATGATGCCGCCCTGGCGGTTGGCCTGCGGATTCGGCTTCTGGTGCTTCTTGACGCGGTTGATGCTCTCGATCACCACGCGCCCGTCGGCGAGCACCTGCAGCACCGCGCCCTTGCGGCCCTTGTCGCGTCCCGAAAGCACCACCACCTGATCACCCTTGCGGATCTTGTTCATGGCTCTACAGAACCTCGGGGGCCAGCGAGATGATCTTCATGAACTGCACGTTGCGCAGCTCACGCGTCACGGGCCCGAATATGCGCGTGCCGATCGGCTCGAGCTTGTTGGTGAGCAGCACCGCCGCATTGCCGTCGAAGCGGATGAGGGAGCCGTCGGGGCGGCGCACGCCGTGCGTGGTGCGCACCACCACTGCGTCGTAAACCTCGCCCTTCTTCACCTTGCCGCGCGGGATCGCGTCCTTGACGCTCACCTTGATGACATCGCCCACCGTCGCGTAACGGCGCCGCGTCCCGCCCAGCACCTTGATGCACATCAGGGTGCGCGCGCCGGAGTTGTCGGCGGCATTCAGCATTGTGCGCAACTGGATCATGATTCAAACCTGCCTTGTGCGTGCCTTCAGCCGCGCGCGGCTTTTTCCACCACCGCGAGCAGCCGCCACGACTTGTGCCGCGATACGGGGCGGCACGGAGTGATGGTGACCAGATCACCCTCCTGCGAGGCGCCGCTCTCATCGTGCGCCAGCAGCTTGGTGGTGCGGCGGATGTACTTGCCGTAAGTCGGATGCCTGACCAGGCGCTCGATCTCGACCGCGATGGTCTTCTGCATCTTGTTGCTCACCACGCGCCCGGTGAGGGTGCGCGAGCCGCGCGCCGCCGCGAGCGTCTCGGCTACGCTCGGCTGCGGCGCAGCCGGCGCGGGCGCTGCCGCCCCGGCGCCGGTCGCGGCCGCCGCAACCTCCGCCGCCGCGGGCTTCGCCCGAGCGTGCGCCTTCGCTTTCACGGTCTTGCCTTTGCCGGCGGCCCTGGGGGCCGCCTTGCCGGTCTTGGCCTTCGTCGGGCTCATTTCCCTTTACCTCCGCCACCGGCGAGCTGCTTCTGGCGCAACGCCGTCTTGACGCGCGCGATGTTGCGGCGCGCGGCACTGAACTGATCGGGCTTGGGCTGCTGGCCGGTGGCCCGCTGCATGCGCAGCGCGAACTGCTCCTTGCGCAGCGCCACCAGCTCATCCGCCAGCTCGGCCGGCGAATGGCTGCGCAGCTTCTCGCGAAACTGCCGTATCTGACCGAGTTTCATCTAGCGAACCTGCCGTTTCACGAACGAGGTGGACACCGAGAGCTTCGAACCCGCCAGGCGAAACGCCTCGCGCGCCGTCGTCTCGTCCACCCCTTCCATCTCGAACAACACCTTGCCGGGCTGCACGCGGGCCACGTAGTACTCGACGTTGCCCTTGCCCGAGCCCATGCGGACCTCGAGCGGCTTCTTCGAGATCGGCACGTCGGGAAACACACGGATCCAGATCTGGCCGCCGCGTTTCACGTAGCGCGCCATGGCGCGGCGCGCCGCCTCGATCTCGCGCGCCGTCATGCGCGCGCGGCTGGTGGCCTTGAGGCCGAACTCGCCGAAGGACACGTTGGCGCCGCGCGTGGCAAAGCCGGCGTTGCGTCCCTTGAACTGCTTGCGGTACTTGGTGCGTTTGGGCTGAAGCATCTCGTTACGCCTCTGAGCTCAGGCCTGCGCCGGGGGCTCGACGGCGGGCGCCGCGGCGGCGGCCGGCGCGGGCGGGGCAGCGGCCGGTGCGGCGGCGGCGGGAGCTGCCTCCTCGGCGGCTTCCTGGGCTGCGAGCTCAGCTTTGTCGAACACCTCGCCCTTGAAGATCCACACCTTGACGCCGATCACGCCGTACGTGGTATGCGCCTCGGAGAGGCCGTAGTCGATGTCGGCACGGAAGGTATGCAGCGGAATGCGCCCCTCGCGGTACCACTCGGTGCGCGCGATCTCGGAGCCGTTGAGGCGCCCCGAGACCCGTACCTTCACGCCCAGGGCGCCCGATCTCATGGTGCTCATCACCGCACGCTTCATGGCGCGGCGGAACATCACGCGCTTCTCGATCTGCTGCGCGATGGAGTCGGCCACCAGCTTCGAATCGAGCTCGGGCTTGCGGATCTCGGCGATGTTGAGGCGTACGTCGTTGACCGCCATGCCCAAGAGGGCGGCGGTCTCCTGGCGCAGCTTCTCGATGTCCTCGCCCTTCTTGCCGATCACGATGCCGGGACGCGCGGTCTGAATGGTGATGTTGACCTTCTTGGCGGCACGCTCGATCTGGATCCGGCTGACGGAGGCTTCGGCCAGCTTGCGGTGCAGGAACTCGCGCACGCGGAAGTCGGTGTGCACGTGAATCGGGAACTGCTTCTTGCCCGCGTACCAGCGGCTGGTCCAGTCGCGGGTGATTCCCAGGCGTATGCCTAATGGATTGACCTTCTGACCCATGGCCTTAATCCTTCTTGCCGTCGCTCACGCCGACGGTGATGTGACTGTTGCGCTTGATGATGCGGGTGCCGCGTCCCTTGGCGCGCGCCGCAAAGCGCTTGAACTGCGGCGCTGCGTCCACGTGCACCAGCGACACCTTGAGCTCGTCGATGTCCGCGCCGTGGTTGTGCTCGGCATTGGCGACCGCGGACTCCAGCACCTTGCGCACCAGCTTCGCGCCCTTCTTGGGCATGAAGCGCAGCGTCGCGATGGCGTTGCCGACCGGCTTGCCGCGCACCACGTCGGCGACCAGCCGGCACTTCTGCGGCGAGATGCGCGCGTAGCGGAGTTTGGAGGTGACTTGCATTGTTTGCTTCTCAGGTGGTCGGTGCCGGCGACGCCTCGACCTTGCGGTCTCCCGAGTGCGCCTTGAAGGTGCGCGTCGGCGCGAACTCGCCGAGCTTGTGCCCGACCATGTTCTCGGTGATCAGCACCGGCACGTGCTGGCGGCCGTTGTGCACGGCGATGGTGAGTCCCACCATCTCCGGCACGATCATCGAGCGGCGCGACCAGGTCTTGATCGGCTTGCGGTCGTTCTTGGCGGACGCCACCTGCACCTTCTTCGCGAGGTGCAGGTCGACGAACGGGCCCTTCTTCAATGAGCGTGGCATTTAGGTGCGCTCCGGTCAGCGAATGCGGTTCTTGCGGCGCTGGACGATCATGTTGTCCGTGCGCTTGTTGTGACGCGTCTTGAGTCCCTTGGTGTTCCAGCCCCAGGGCGACACCGGGTGCGGGTTGCCCTGGCCGGACTTGCCCTCGCCGCCGCCGTGCGGATGGTCGACCGGGTTCATGGCGAGTCCGCGCACGGTGGGACGGATGCCGCGCCAGCGTTTCGCCCCGGCCTTGCCGTAGCTGCGCAGGTTGTGCTCATCGTTCCCCACCTCGCCGATCGTGGCGCGGCAGTCGATGTGCACCTTGCGCGTCTCACCCGACTTGAGGCGCAGGTACGCGTAGATGCCTTCGCGCGCGGTGAAGGAAACGGAGCTGCCGGCGCTGCGCGCCAGCTGCCCGCCGCGGCCGGGCTTGAGCTCGACGTTGTGAATGATCGAGCCCACCGGGACGTGGCGCAGCGACATGGCGTTGCCCGCCTTGATCGGAGCATCGGCGCCCGAGCGCACCTCGTCGCCTTCCTTCACGCCCTTCGGCGCGATGATGTAACGCCACTCGCCGTCCGGGTATTTCACCAGCGCGATGTGGCTGGTGCGGTTCGGGTCGTACTCGAGCCGCTCGACGATGCCGGTGATGCCGTCCTTGTCGCGCTTGAAGTCGATGAGGCGGTACTTCTGGCCCGAGCCGCCGCCCTTGTGGCGGGTGGTGATACGGCCGAAGTGATTGCGTCCGCCGGTCTTCGACTGATGGGCGGTGAGCGCTTCGCGCGGACCGCCCTTGTGCAGGTGCGAGCGGTCCACCTTGACGACGGCGCGCGTGCCGGGGGTGCGGGGCTTGTACTTGATGAGAGCCATGGCAGTGCGTCCTCAGACCTTGGCGCGCGCTTCGTAGTCGATCGATTGACCTTCCGTGAGACTCACGTAGGCCTTCTTCCAGTCCTGGGTACGCCCGGCGATGCGGCCGAAGCGGCGCTGCTTGCCGGTCTCGTTGACGACCTGGACCCCGGCGACCTTGACGTCGAACATGAGCTCGACCGCCTTGCGGATGTCGGTCTTGGTCGCATCCCGGCGCACGCGGAAGGTGTACTGGTTGTGGTTCTGCATGGCGAGCGAGGTCTTCTCGGTCACGTGCGGCGCGATCAGCACGCTCATCAGTTGCTCGCGATTCACTGGAGACGCTCCTCGATCAGCTTCACGGCGCCGACCGTCATCAGGACTTTCTCGTGCGCGGCGAGCGCCACCGGGTTGAGCGCGGTCACCTCGAGCACCTCGACGTTACGGAGATTGCGCGCCGCGAGGCTCAGCTTCTGGTCGGTGGCCTCGACCACGATCAGCACCGAGGGGAGCGACCATTCCTTGAGCTGATTGGCGAGCAGCTTGGTTCTGGGCTCGCTCAGCTGAATGCCGTCGGTCACCAGCAGCCGCTCGGTGCGCGCCAGCTCCGAGAGCATCGAGCGGATCGCGCCGCGGTACATCTTGCGGTTCACCTTCTGCTCGAAGCTGCGGGGCTTGGCGGCGAAGGTCCTGCCGCCGCCGACCCAGATGGGCGAGCGGCTCGAGCCGGCGCGCGCCTGGCCCGTGCCCTTCTGCGCATAGGGCTTCCTGCCGCCGCCTCTCACCTCGGCGCGCGACTTCTGCGCCTTGGTGCCCGCGCGACCGGCATTGCGGTAGGCAGTCAGCACCTGGTGCACCAGAGCTTCGTTGAATTTGTGGCCAAAGGCGGCTTCAGACACCTGAAGCGTCGCGCCGCCGTTCACTGACTTGAGCTGCATGGTTTATTTCTTCCCCTGCTTCGCCGGATCCTTCGACGGTCCGGTGCCCACCTTGATCGGAGCGAGGGTCTTGCGTTTGGCGCGCCGGGCAGCCTTGAGCGAAGGCCGCACCAGCACCTCACCCCCCTCGACTCCGGGGACTGCGCCGCGGATCAGCAGCAGGTTTCTCTCGAGGTCGACCTGCACCACGCGCAGGTTCTCGGTCGTACGGCGTACCACGCCCATGTGGCCGGACATGCGGCGCCCCTTGAAGACGCGGCCCGGTGTCTGACGCTGACCGATCGAGCCCGGCGCGCGGTGCGACAGAGAATTGCCGTGGCTCGCGTAGCCGCCGGCGAAGTTGTGACGCTTCATGGTGCCGGCGAAGCCCTTGCCCATGGTGGTGCCGGTGACATCCACCGCCTCGCCCTCCTTGAAGAGGTCGGCCTTGATCTCGGCTCCGGCCTTGAGCTCGCCCTTGTCGGCGTCGGTGACGCGGAATTCGACCAGCGAGCGGCCCGGCGCGACGCTGGCCTTGGCGTAGTGGCCGGCGACCGCCTTGGAATAGAGCTGCGGACGGCGTGTGCCGTAGGTGACCTGCACGGCGCGATAGCCGTCCTTGTCCTGCGACTTCACCTGAGTGACGCGATTGGGGAGCACCTCGATCACGGTGACCGGCACGGTCTCGCCGGCGTCCGTGAATACTCGCGTCATGCCGGCCTTGCGGCCGACGAGTCCGATAGCCATGTCTGTCCTCTCAACGCCCATGGCATGGAGCTAAGTCATTGAGACAACAGGAGATTTGCGCATGCCTCAGGCTGCGCTGGTCTCGAGTGGTCTTGGAGCTCAGGGCCCTGAAGAGCCTGCTCCAACCTCGCCCGATGCCGCTTACGCGACTAGGCCTCCGGGAAACCGGGGGCCCAAAAGGGCGCGCAGTATAGGCGCGCCGAACCCCTCTAGCAACCCCTGTCGCGGGGGGTCAGCGGGTCTCGGTGAGGCGTAACCCCGGACTCCATTTCCCCGCCGACGCTAGCCTTCGGCGTGGTCGCGTTCCGCCTCGAGCGTTGCCGGCCGGCGGCGCAGCAGCGCGGCGTGCTGTGCGAGCTTCGGCAACCGGGCGGCGAGGGGCTGGACGTCCTGCGGAAACCAGTCGGCCAGCATGTGCAGATACGGATCCGCCGCCGACAGCTTGTCGCCCAGCACGTAGGGAGACAGCTCGGCGTGGACGCGCTCGAGGTGAGCGCCGTAGTCAGCGAGCGCCTGTGCTTTGATCGCCGGCGCCGCCGCGGCGCCCGCGGTGGAGTAGCGCTCCGGGTAAAAGTAGCGCAGGGCCGCTTCATAGACGTTCGCGGAAAGGAACACCATCCACTGCAGGAACCGGGCGTGTGCGGCGCTGCCGGCAGGCGGTGCGAAGCCTGCCCCGGGGTGCGCGTTGGTCAGATGAATCAGGATTGCCGCGGACTCCGTCACCACGGTGCCATCGGCCAGGCGCAGCGCAGGAATCTTCCCGGCAGGGTTGATGCGGCGCAGTGCCTCGATCTCCGGCGCAGTCCTGCCCACCCAGACGATCTCGTATGGAGCACCGATCTCCTTGAGCAGGATCTGCGGTGCCAGCGATCCGGCGTTGCGCCGCCCGTAGAGTGTGTAACCGTCGCCAGCCATGTTGCCCCCGTGTTCCGGCCGCCGCGACCACATTCTATCTCGCTGACGAAGGCCGGCGAGCTCGAACCTGCCGCGCGGCCTGAGGAGCTCGCGCAAGCCGTCATAGCCGTGATAACGGCCGCCGCCGCTGCGGCCGGCGCTGCCCCGGGAGCGTCTGCTAGTGCGCTGCCGCCGGCGCAGCCTGGGTCGCATCCGCGGCAGGCTTGTCCGCGGCGAGGCGCGTCCCGCTCAGGAGGGACGCGTCCTCAAGACCCCGCTCGACCGCCGCGAAGAAGTCCCCGTAAAAGCCCCCATCGAGAATGCTGCCCTCGCCCGTGACCACGGTCTCGTACTTCCTGCCGGTGGGAATCGGAATGATCGGCAGCAGCGGCAGCATCGTCCAGGTATGCCCCTTGCGATAGAGCACGGTCTGCTGGCTCGCCGCGAGGCTCACCACCGATCCGGTTCCGCCCGACTCCGCGCTGACGTAGGCCGTCGCGCTGATGTGGTAGTTGGTGTCCGGGTTCTTGGGGTCGGTGAGGTTGCGCGAGGCCTTGATGAGGCCCATCTCGCCGTCCACCTGCTCGATGGCGAAGCCCTTCTGCACCAGTGTTCCGGTCACGACCCGCAGCGTCACCTCGCGGGTCGCGTGGAAGGTGTGCGTATTGCCTCTCACGGCGGACTGGTTGTCGGTGAAGGCTTTCTCGGCGCCGCGCGAGCCGGCGCAGGCCGCCAGGCATGCGGCGGCGGCGGTGAGAGCCAGGCGTGTGAACAGTCGCATGTTGGCTTGCTCCTCAGTTGGACTGCACGAGGGTCAGCGTCGTGCTCTCGCTGGCCGTCACGGTCGCGCCCGCGCCGGGCGTGACCACGTCGGCGAAGTTGAACGCGCCGGCGGTATTGACCGTGACGTAGTACGGCGAGGCCTCGGCGGTGCTGCCGGGAGGTGTTTCGGGGACGTGCGCATATCCGAGGGCAGCCACGTAGGCCTGATCCTGAATCGGCGGGTCGCTGGCCGGCGGGGAATTCGGGACGACGATGCACGCGACGTCGGTCTCGGTGACGGTCGGCTCGAGAGTCAGGTGCACCCGCGGCGAGGCTCCCGCCAGGACGGGAACGTTGAGGTCGAATTCGCCCACGACGGTGACCGTTCCGTCGTGCCCCGTGCCGCTCGAGCAATCCGTTGCCGGCGCGGGCCACACCGTGGCGAACGTGTAGCTGACATAGGTGAGCGGCGCGCTGCCCGTATAGGCGAGCCGCGCCGGATCGAATGTCAGCTGAATCTTCTGCGCGCTGACGTGCGAGTCGTGATCCTGCTCGAAGGTGGCGGTGGTGGCTCCGACAATCAGTGTGGTCTGCGAGTCGATGTCGAGCGTCAGGGGGCCGGTGAGACAGGCGGCGATCTCGGTATTGAAGTTCGCCGAGCCGGCGCCGAGCAGCACCAGATTGTGCTGGTCTTCGATCATCTTGTTGCCCTCGATGGTGCGCTGCGCCTGCGAGCTGTCGTTGAGGCAGCGCCCATATGCCTTGCCGTAGGCGTTGGTCAGGATGGCGACGATCTGCGAAGGGATCTGCTGCAGCTCCGTGTCGAAGGGTGGCTTTGAGCCTACGAGCAGGGTGACCACTTGCCCCCAGCTGGTCAGCGCCTCGATCGCGCTCTGGGCAACGCTGTCGTCGGTCAAGGCCTGCTGCACGAGCGGACTGACCACCTGCGTGTAGAAATCCTGGAACAGCTGGGCGAGCTCGCTCTGGTAATTGGGATCGCAGCCGCTGCCGGTGAGCTGGCAGCCGCGCTCCTGGTTGATGAGCTGGGCGATCTGCGCCTCGAGGAGGTCGGCGGGAGAGCTCGGTGTGCCGCCGTTGCCGGGCGACCCCTGCCCGACGCCCGCACCGCTGAAGTGCGTCACGGCGAGGCTGATGGCGCTCGTAAGTGCCAGCGCGTGGAAATGGAACTCCTGCTGGCCGGCCACCGCGTGATAGCCGAAGCCAACCTGCTGGTTTGCCGGCACGGTCGTCGCCGGCGCGATGGTCAGCGTGGCGGCCTGCTGCAGCTCGAGGCCCGCCGGGCCCAGATCGACTCCGGCCAACAGTCCGCCGCTGATCGGGAGGCCACCGAGGCCGGTGAGCGGGGTCAGCGTGATGGACTCATCGCTCAGGAGCGCCTTGGCCGGCACGCTGAGGGTGAAGACGCTGCCGTCGGCGCCCGTTGCGGTGATGCTGCCGCCGCTGGCCGCCGGGATCACCACCGTGACGGCGTGCGCCGTATCGAGGGCGGGCGTCACGATGACGGCGGCCCCCGTGGTGGCGCAGGCCACGGCGACGTTGGCGACGTTCGCCGCGCCCACCATTCCGGAGCCGTTGGCGACGGTGCAGGTCTGGGAAGGATTGCCGGGCTGAGCCGTTACGGTGACGGCGTAGGCGGCGCCGCTCGCGACCGGCGTTGCGAACGTGAAGGAGCCGTCGGCGGAGACGGCGAGCGCATCGCCGCCGTTGTCGGCGAGTGCGAGGCCGCTGCCGATGAGTCCGCTCACCGAGCCCCCTATGGTGTAGGTGTTCGTGGCGCAGCTGACCGCGACGCTCGTGACGTTGGCCGCCCCCACGGCGCCGCTCGCGCCGGTGAGGCTGCAGGTCTGCGCCGGGGCGCCCGGCTGGGTTTTTACCGTGACCGAGTAGGCGGCACCGACGGCCAGCGCCGTGGCGAAGGTGAAAGCCCCGTTGGCACCGATCGGCAGGTCATCCCCGCCGTTGTCCTCGAGCACGAGGCCGCTGCCCGAGAGGCCGCTGACACTGCCGCCGACGGTGTACTTGGACGAGAGCTGCTTCAGGGCGTCCGAAACCGCGCTGCCGCCGCACCCCGCCAGCGCGAGGGCTGTGAGGACTGCCGCCGCGAACGCCGGGCAGGTAACGGTCTGCCGAATAAGCGAGTTCATGGTTCTTCTCCCTAAAGCCCGGGCAATCGCGTCGCCCAAGACCAGAAGCGGGAAATCCGTCGGGACGGGCTCAACGAGCGGCGCGTGGTGCGCCAAAGCTGTCCGTTTGACATCCGCCGGTAGCGCAACTAGGTTGATTTGCGCACTACCCGCATCGACGCAGGGAGAGGGTGTGTCGGCCGACGCACCGCATCAGGTAACCAGTCTGCTGGCGCAATGGAGGGCCGGGGACGCCGCTGCGCTCGAGAGCCTGATCCCGCTGGTCTATGGCGAGCTGCACCGGATTGCCCACGGCTACCTGCGCGGTGAGCGCAAAGGCCACACCCTGCAAAGCACGGCGCTCGTGAACGAGGCCTACCTGCGCCTCGTCAGGCAGGAGCCCGGCGAGATCAACAATCGGGCGCATTTCGTGCGGGTGGCCGCGCACCTCATGCGGCAAATCCTGGTCGACTACGCACGCGCGCAGCGCGCCGCCAAGCGCGACGGTGGCCGCCGCGTCGACCTGGATGAGTCGCTGCAACCACTTCACCTGGCGGACGTCGACCTGGTTGCACTCGACGAGGCGCTCAGTGCGCTCGCGCGCCTCGATCCGCGGCAGAGTCAGATCGTCGAAATGCGCTTCTTCGGGGGTCTTTCGGTCGAGGACACGGCGTCCACCCTGGGGGTCAGCCCGGCGACCGTGAAGAGGGAGTGGGCGACGGCCCGCGCGTGGTTGAGCCGGGAACTGGTGAACGAGCCGACCTGAGGATCGGCCGCAAGCGAGTGAGCCGCTTTCGATGCGTTGTGCGCTTTATGCTCCTGGTGAGGTACCGCGCAGGCCTTGCTGCAGCGGTGCGACACGCCCGGGTAAACAGCCGTGGGGCTCCGCGTGACGCCGGCGCAATGGCAGAAGGTCAAGGGCCTGATGGAGGACGCGTTGGCGCTCGGCGGCGCCGAGCGCGCGGCCTTCCTTGCCGCGCTGCCCCGTGAGGAGGCGGATCTGCGGGCGGAAGTCGAATCGCTGCTGCGCGCATACGCAGCCCGACCCGGTTTTCTCGAGACGCCCTGTGTCGTCGGTGCCGCCGGCGACAGCGACGCCGCCGACAGCTCGGCTGAGTGGATCGGGCGCACCCTCGGCTCCTACCGGCTGATCGGGCTCATCGGCGCAGGCGGCATGGGCGCCGTCTTCCGTGCCGTGCGCGCCGACGGTCTGCACGAGCGTCCGGTGGCCGTGAAGCTGATTCGCAGCGGTCTCGGCAGAGAATACTTCCTGCGGCGCTTCAATGAGGAGCGGCGCATTCTCGCCTCTCTCGACCATCCCAACATCGCGCGGCTGCTCGATGGCGGGGCCACACCCGAGGGCGTGCCCTACGTCGTCATGGAGTTCGTCGACGGCCTACCCATCGATGAGTTCTGTGAGCGCCGGATGATCTCCACCCGGGAGCGGCTGCAGCTGTTCCGCACGGTGTGCGCCGCAGTGCAGTACGCTCATCAGAATCTCATCGTGCACCGTGACCTGAAGCCCGCCAACATTCTGGTCAACTCCGACGGCCAGCCAAAGCTGCTCGACTTCGGCATCTCCAGGATCTGCGCTCCAGGTCAGGGCTCCGAGGCCGAGCGCCCCCTGACGCTCCTGCCCATCATGACCCCGGAGTTCGCGAGCCCCGAGCAGGTGCGTGGCACGAGCATCACCACGGTCAGTGACATTTACTCACTCGGCGTCATTCTCTACTTACTGCTGACGGGGCGCCGGCCCTATGGAAGCGCGAGCACACCCCACGAACTGATGCAGGCGGTGTGCGAGACCGTGCCCCTCCGACCGAGCGCCAGCGTGCAGCGCCCTGCGTCCGAACCGACCGACGCCGCCCACCAGCGCGAGCGCCAGCGCCTGCGGCGTGCGCTGCGCGGCGACATCGACAGCATCGTCCTGCGGGCAATGCGCAAGGATCCGCAGGAGCGCTACGCCACGGTCGAACAACTGTCGGACGACATTCGCCGGCATCTCGGGGGCCTGCCGGTCATGGCGCGCCGCGGCACCGCCTGGTACCACCTGCGGAAGTTCCTGGCACGGCACGCCATCGGCGTCGCCGCCGTGGCCGCCATCACCGCAGTGCTGATCGGCGCCGTGATCATTTCCGTGCGCGAGGCGCAGGTGGCGCGTTTGCAGGAAGCACGCGCCGAGGCTCGCATCAAGGATGTACGCAAGCTGGCGGACTCACTGATCTTCGATATCCACGATTCGATCCGCAATCTCCCGGGCGCATCCGCGAGCCGGCACCTGCTCGTCCAGACGGCCGTGCAGTACCTGGACCGATTGTCCCGGGAGGACACCGGCGACCGTGCCCTGCGGCTGGAGCTGGCTGCGGCCTATCAAAGGCTCGGCGAGATTCAGGGCGGATTCACCTACAGCGAAAACGATCGCGCGGGAGCGATGAACAGCTACCAGCATGCCCTCGCGTTGCTGGAACCGACAGTGGCGGCCGATCCGCGCGACGGGCGCGCACTCACCGCCCTGACGGCGCTGTACCTGCGACTCAGCGACTTCAGCTGGCTGATGGGTGACGGCGAGTCGGTCATGCGTTTTTCGGAAAGAGCGCTCGCGCACGGCGGTGCGCTGGCGATGCTCGAGCCGGGCGACCCCCAGTCACAGACGCTCGTCATCGTGGTCGCTGCCGACTACGGCAACAAGCTCTACAGGTTGCGAGGCGATGTGTCCGGCGCGCTCGCGCGCCTGGTGCCGGCCGCCGCACGCCTGGAGGCGCTGTGGACCCGTGCTCCGAAAAATCGCCAGTTGAGCCGCTCGCTGTGCGTCCTCTATTACCGCACCGCCGAGGTGTGGCTGCACGCTCATGAGTACAACCGGGCCCTGGCGGCAGCGCAGAACGCGCGGCGCGTCGTCGCGGCCGTACTGGCCGAGTCCCCGCACGACGCCGATCTTCAGATCCAGAACTCGGGGGCGTTGCATTACGCCGCCGCCGCGCTCATGGGACTGAACCAGCTCGAAGAGGCGCGGCGCCTCGAGCAGGAGGCGCTGGCTCCGGTGCAGGCGCTCGCCGCCGCGGACACCAGGGTCGCGGAATACCAAGGGTTCGTGGGCATGGGCCTCGACCGGCTGGGCGAGATTGCCGCCCGCGAGCGCAAGGTCGATCGCGCGCTCGAGTTGCTGAGGACGGGGCTGCAGATGTCGGACCACGCGCTCGAGTCCGGCACCCGGCACCCGTACATTCGGCACGAGAATGCTGCGGCCGCTGCGCTCCTCGGGTCCGTCTATGTGCAGCGAGCGTCCGACGCGCGGCGCAGCTCGGCAGGGCGCGCGGCGGACTGGCGCAGCGCTCGCGATGCCTACGGCCGGGCACTCGAGTCGTTCCGCGCGACGATCCCGATCTGGTTCGAGGCTACCGGGGAGGCCGGGCAGGCGGCGGCTGAGCTGCAGCGCTGCGACCAGATGCTCGCAAAGCTGCGTTAGGCCGCGCCGCGCATCCGCGACGCGGATCCGCAGCGTCCCTATGCCCGATACCACATCCGCGCGAGCCGCAGCTGCAGCCGCCGCAGCGCGAACAGCCGATCGATCTGGCGCTGCTTGCCGGATCCATAAGGGGGGAGAAAAGTCTTGAAGCCCCCGCCCCGGCCCCTGACGAACATGCCGCGCGGATTCGAGAACTCGCGAAAGCCGTCGTGGCCGTGGTGGCGGCCGCTGCCGCTGCGCCCGATGCCTCCGAACCCCAGGTCATCGAGCGCGGCCTGCGCGGCAACCGCATTCACCGCGTAGCCTCCCGAGGAGGTCTCGCGGCGCAGGCGTTCGATGAGCGACGCATCGCCCGTATAAAGGTAGATCGCGAGCGGCCGCTCGCCCCGATTGAGCAGGCGGATGACCTCATCAATGGAATCGTAGGGAATCACCGGCAGCAGCGGTCCGAAGATCTCCTCCTGCATCAGCCGCAGCCGCGGATCGGGATCGATCACCATCGATACCGGCAGCCGCCGGGTGGCAGCGTCGACCGCGCCCTCGGCATCGAGCTGGATCACGCGCGCGCCGGCGCGGCGCGCCTCTTCGATGAGCTGCAGCTGTCGCTCGAAATGTCGCGGACTGATGATGCCGGTGCAGTACGCGGTGCGCGAATAGTCGCGCAGCGTGCTCCCGAAGT
>DASQGK010000073.1:0-2430 GCA_035632655.1 Steroidobacteraceae bacterium
CCTCCGATCCGCGCCTGGCTGCGAGCATCGCCAACGCCTTTGCGGCCGCCTACACCGACACCATGCTCGAGCTGCGTGTCGCCCCCACCCGCCAGGCGAGCGCCTGGTTCGACCAGCAGCTGACGACGCTGCGCGCCAACCTCGAGGATGCGCAGCGCAAGCTGCGCGCCAACCACGAGCTCGAGCAGCGGGCGCTGGCGCGGCATCCGGAGCGCCTGCCGGTGGCCCGCAACGATGCCTTCCTCGGACAGCTGCGGGCAGACCTGCTGCGTGGCGAGGAAAAGCTGCGCGAGCTCTCCACCCGCTACGGCGTGAACTACCCCGACTATCAGCGCCAGGTCTCGCAGAACCAGGAGCTGCGCGCCAGGCTGCGCGAGGAGATGAGCGAGATGTCCGTGGCCGTTGCGAGTGCGGACGGCGAGCCGACGCGGCGCGGCGCAGCGCAGCCCTCCGATCCCCAGGAGCCAGGGCTGCTCGACCCGGTCCTGCAGCACAACGTGGATTCGGCCGAGAAGGCCTATGACACGGCGCTGCAGCACTACCTTTCGAGCCAGGTGGAGAGCCGCGCCAGCCAGGCCAACATCGCAGTGCTGAGCCCCGCGGCCGTCCCGCTGCGCGCCGCCCGCCCCAATCTGTTGCTGAACATCGCGCTGTCGCTGGTCACCGGCCTCGCGCTGGGCTGCGCGCTGGTGGCGCTCGCCGAGCGCGGCGATGCGCGTATCCGCAGCATCGAGGACCTGACCGCGGTCGTGGAGCTGCCGCTGCTGGCGGTATTGAGCAACGACGGCCGCAGTGCGGCACTGCTGCCGCAGCCGGCGGGCATGCACATGCGCGCGCTGCCCAGGCCAGGATGACCGGATGAGACTACGCAATTCGCAGCAGTCGCTCGAGCACACCCCGACGGCACCGTGGCGCGATCAGCGCATCGGCAGCATCCTCACGGAGGAGGGCAAGCTCGACAGCGCGCGCATCGGGCAGGTACTCAGGCTGCAGCAGGACCGGCACGGCCTGCGCTTCGGAGAAGCGGCGCTCAGCCTCGGGCTGATCAAGCGCGAAGACCTGAACATGGCGCTGGCCAAGCAGTACGAGTTCCCGTGCCAGCGGCTGAACGGCAACAGCGCGGTCCACGCCGATCTCATCGCCTTTCGCAATTCGCTGCACCCGAGTGTCGAGCGCCTCAGGGCCCTGAGGACGCGGCTGCTGGTTCGCTGGTCCGGCCTCGGCAACGAGCCGCGCGCGCTGGCGATCGTGAGCCCTGGCTCCAACGAGGGGCGCAGCTTCGTGAGCGCGAATCTCGCGGTGCTGTTCGCGCAGCTCGGCATGCGCACGCTGCTGGTCGATGCCGACCTGCGCGCGCCGCGCCAGTACCGCATCTTCGACATTTCAGACCGCATCGGGCTCTCTTCCGTGCTGTCGGGGCGCGCCGCGGGCGAGATTCCACTGCCGGCGTTCGGACCGTTGTCGGTGATGCCGGCAGGCGCCCCGCCGCCCAATCCGCAGGAGCTGCTGCTGCGGCCGGCGCTCGCGAGCTACCTGGAGCTCGCCAGCGCGCAGTACGACGTGGTTCTGATCGACACCCCGCCGGCGCGCGACAGCGCCGATGCCTACAGCGTGGCCTTCTGCGCCGGCAGCGCACTGATTCTGGCACGAGCCGATCACACCCGCGCCGGCGACACTGCGGCGCTGGCACAGGATCTGAGGGAAACCGGCGCACTGGTGGTGGGTGCCGTGCTCACGGCCTTCTGAGCCGGGCGCGGAAATGCTTCAGGCTCCGGACCGCTGGACAGTGCCCGCGATCGTCCTGCTGGCCGTCGCCTGGGGAGTGGCGGTAGCCGCCGGCGGTCTGACGGCATTCCTGCTGTGCGCCTCGCTCCTCGCCTGCGGCTTCGTGTTGTTCGATTTCCGCATCGGAGTCGTCGCGCTGATCCTGCTGATGCCGCTGTCGGGCAGCAGCACGCTGTTCCCGCACGAGATGTTCGGCATCACCGGACTCAATCCGCTCAATGTCCTGATGGCGGGAACCTTCTGTTCCTATCTGCTGCACGCACTCGCCGGCGGCGGCTTGGGCCATTTTCTGCCGCGACCGCTGCTGTGGCTGTACATCGTGCCGATCCTGGCGGCGGGTGCGATCGGCTCGCAGCACATCCACGAGATCGCCCCGACGCTGCTGGTCCTTTACCAGGGTCTCGATTTTCCGGACCCGGCCAGCTACCTCGAGGCGATGGTGCTCAAGCCGCTGCTGATGGTGCTGTTCTGCCTGCTGGTGGCTGCCGCGGCGGCGAAATCCGCACGGCCCGAGAGGTTGCTGGTACCGGCCGTGGTCTCGATGTGCCTCATGGCGACCCTCGTCCCGGTGTATGTGCTGCAGTCCGGGATCGCGCTGCACGCGCTCGCGGCCTCCAATGAGCGCGGGTTCCTCTCGGCACTCGG
>DASQGK010000074.1:0-6507 GCA_035632655.1 Steroidobacteraceae bacterium
AGGGATTTCCGCGACCTACTGGACGACGGTCGCGGCTCTGGGCCCGGTGCGCGCCACGGCCGGCAGCCTGGTCCGACCGCTGCTGCTCTCCCTCGCCCTCGCCTTCGGCGCATTCACCAGCGCCTTCTGGCTGCGCTACCGCGTCGGCCCGCGGCCCTCCTGGTCCGGCGCCCTCGGCAAAACGGGCGCGGCACTCCTGGGTGCTGCGGCACTCCTTTTTATGCCCGTCAGCGCCTGGCAGGGACTGCCGTTCAGCTTCACCACCCTGGGTGAGGGTCCCGGTGCCGGCCGACAGCTCCTGGGAGTGGCACTCGGCGCGGGTGGCCTCGCCATCCTCGCGGTGACCCGCATCGCCATCTCCTACGAGCGCCGCCTGGCCGAGCGCACGGCACAATGCGCCCGCGAGCTCGAGGAGGTGCATACCCGCCTTCAGTACCTCGCCACCCACGACTCGCTCACGGGGCTGCCGAACTGGCTGCTGTTCAAGGAGCGCCTGGGACAGGCCGTCGCCGACACCGGACGCCCCGAGCGCGCCATCGCGGTCGCCGTGCTCGACCTCGATCACTTCAGCTCCCTCAATCATTCCCTCGGTCACGGCGCCGGCGACTGGCTGCTGTCGGAGGTCGCCCGGCGCGTCGGCTCGGTGCTGCGCCCCGGCGACATGCTGGCGCGCCTGGGCAGCGATGAGTTCGTGGTGCTGATCGACAGCCTTTCCGCCCGCATCGACGCCGAGACCGTGACCCGCAGCATCCTCGCGGAGCTGCGTGAGCCCTTCTCGATCAACGGCGCCGACGTCAACGTGCGCCCGAGCATCGGCGTCAGCGTATGGCCGGACGACGGCCGCCGGGTCGATGACCTCCTGGCACACGCCGAAGTCGCGATGGCGCTCGCCAAGGAGCGCGGCGGCGAGGTGCAGTTCTTCCAGCGCGGCATGACCGATTCCATGCACGAGCGGCTCGCGCTCGAGAACGACCTGCGCCGCGGCCTCGCGGCGGGCGAGTTCGAGCTCTCCTATCAGCCGGTGATCTCCGCCAAGACCGGCCGGATCACCACGGCCGAGGCGCTGCTGCGCTGGCGCCATCCGCTGCGGGGCGTGATCGGGCCGAGCTCCTTCATACCGCTGGCCGAGGAAACCGGCCTCATGATCCCGCTCGGCGAGTGGGTGATCCGCGAAGCGTGCCGCCAGGCCGCCGCCTGGCAGCTCGACCAGGGCACGCAGATCCGACTCGCGGTGAATCTGTCGGCGACGCAATTCCGCCACCAGAACCTTCTCGAGGTGGTGCGCTCGGCGCTGCAGGCGAACAACCTCGAGGCCAGGTGCCTGGAGATCGAGCTCACGGAGAGCGCGGTCATGACCAATCCCGAGGAATCCGTCGGCGTCCTCAAGCAGCTGCGCAAGATGGGCGTCACCGTCGCGGTCGATGACTTCGGCACCGGCTACTCGAGTCTGAGCTACCTGCGGCGCTTCCCGATCGACAAGCTCAAGATCGACCGCAGCTTCGTACGCGACCTCGCCACCAGCCGCACCGACGAATCGATCGTACGCGCCATCATCTCGCTGGCTCACAGTGTCAACCTGCAGGTGGTAGCCGAAGGCGTGGAGACGGAGGAGCAGCTGAGCTGCGTACGCGCGCTGGGATGCGATCAGTGGCAGGGGTACTACTGCTGCGAGCCGCAACCGGCGGAGGTCTTCGGCGTGATGTTGGCGGACCAGGCCGGCCGCCGTACCGGCCTCGCCGCGAACCTCAGCCGCGTGCCGCGCGGCCAGCTGGCTTAAAGCCCCCCGCTGCCCCGACGGGCCCGTCATGCCCGTACTCCGCATTCACTGCTACTGCGCCAATACCGGCCGCTCGCGCGCGAACCGCATCCGGCCGGCGCGCAGCTGCCGCCGGCGCGACCCCACCGAGACATCTGACTGCCGCAGCTCGCGCCGGGAACGCTGTCGCGGGGTGCCCCTGCGCTTCTGGCCACACTGATGACGCGCGGCGCGCGCGGCGACACAATAGGCCATGGGCCTGCGCAAATGCCCCGACTGCGGACATGACGTATCTGCCTCGGCACCTGCCTGTCCGCATTGCGGCCGCCCGAACCGCCGCGCCGGTGTCTCGATAGAAGTCTCGGGAATTCTCACCATCGCGATCGTGGCCGCCGGCGTGCTCGTCTGGCGTCTGAGCTCGCGCAGCGAGACAGTGAGCGAGGCCGCGCCGCCGGTTGCGCCGGAGACCGTCGTCGCCCGGCCTGCCCGCGACCGTGAAGGGCTGGCGGCGAGCGTCGGCTACAATCGCAAGCTCGCGGTCGTGCGGGTGGAGAATCGCGACGCCTTCGCCTGGAGTCACTGCCTCGTCAGCCTCAATGCGCACGGCATCTCCGCCGGCTACACGCACGACGTCGAGTCCATCCGGCCCGGAATCACCGAGGCGGCGCTGCTTCACGGCGCGGAGTTCTCCGCCGAAAACGGCCGCAAATTCGACCCCGCCGCCGCGGCGCCCGCGACTCTCGACATCGCCTGCGACACCCCGCAGGGAGCGCAGTCCTACGCCGGCCGCTTCGAGCCATAGCCGGGCTCGGGCGCCTCAGGAGTGCGCGACCACCTTGAGAACGCACTCGACCACATCCCGGGTGAGCCGCCGGTCGACGCGAGCGTGGCCGAACAGGGTGCGGAAGTAGAACGGGGCGGTGAGCAGGTCGAGCACCAGCTCGATGTCGGTGGTCGGGCGGGCCTCGCCGCGACGGCGCGCCCTCTGCAGGGCCTGGCGCATCGACTTGCGCCGCGGTGCGAGTACCTGGCGCCGCACGGCCCGTGCCAGCGCGGGGTCGTGCGCCATGTCCGCCACCAGACCGGGGAGCGCCTGGCGCAGCGCGCCCGAGATGGCGCGCTCGAGCGTTCCGACTGCCGCGGTGAGATCTGCACGCAGTGCCCCGGTGTCCGGAGCGGGACTCGCGCCCATGGTGCTCAGGATGCAGTCTGCCACGAGGTGCGACTTGCTCGGCCAGCGCCGGTAGATGCTCGAGCGCGCCCGCCTCACCTGGCGTGCGATGCCGTCGATGGTCACCGCCTTGTAGCCGCGCGTGCGCAGCACCCGCAGTACCGCCGCGGCCACCTGCCGATCGATCTTGCGGTCGCGCGGACGACCGCGCGAGGCAGCCCCCCTGCTCATCTCGGACTTCCCACGCGCAGCATCCGCTCGCGCAGCGACTCCTCCTCGTGCTGCGCGCGCCGCGGCTTGAGCAGATCGCTGCGACTCACTATGCCGACGAGCCGCAGTCCTTCGGGATTTTCGACCACCGGCAGCCGCTCGCAGCCCGCCGCGGCGATCCGTTGGGCGACCGCCCGGCAGGTCTCGCCCGGGTACGCGTAGCCCTCGGCGGTGAGCGCAGGCAGCAGCGCGCCGATCGGCTGCGATACATCGCCCGCCGCCATGCGCTGCACGGCTTCCCGATCGAGCATCCCGACCAGGCGCACGCCATCCACGACCGGGTAGGCGCGGTGCAGCTGTGCGGCGCCGAAGAAGCGCGCGCGCGCTTCCTCGAGCGTCAGCTCGAAGGGAATGCTGACGACCGCTCGCGTCATGACCTCCTCGACCGAATGCCGCTCCAGCGGGTCGACTCCGTACTCGCGGAATACGTGGCGCCCGCGCCGCGCGATCTTCTCCGTGAGAATGGAGCGTCGCATCACGATCACCGTGAAGCCGTAGGCGGTGGCGCAACCGAGGATGGTCGGCAGAAATGCATTGACGTCATGGGTGAGGCCGAACGCGAATACCACGGCCGTCAGCGGGGCCCGCATGGTGCCGGCGAGCGTGGCGGCCATGCATACCAGCGCCCACAACTGTGGATTCCCGCCGGGCAGCCAGGCGCTCAACACCGAGCCGAGCCCGGCACCGATCATGAGCAGCGGCGCCAGCACACCGCCGGAGGTGCCCGAGCCGAGCGCTACCACCCAGATGACGAATTTCACCAGCAGCAGCGACAGCGCCGCTGACAGCAGGAGACGGTGCGCGAGCAGATCCCCGATGACGTCGTAGCCAACGCCGAGAGCCCGCGGCTCGAGCATGCCGCCGATGCCGACCACCACTCCGCCCAACGCCGGCCACCACATCCAGTGGATCGGCAGCCGGTTGAAGAAATCCTCGACGCGATAGAGCGTCACGCTCATGGCGGCCGAAACCATGCCGCTGGCGAGTCCGGCGGCGCAGCACGAGAGCAGAATCAGCCAGCCGGAGGAAGCGCTCGACATCGGAAAGAGCGGACCGGCCGTCGTCCAGGCCGGCCTGAGGAACCCGGCCACCGAGCAGCTGAGCGCCACCGGCAGCAGGCTGCGCGGCCGCAGCTCGAACAGCAGCAGCTCGACCGCGAGCAGGATCGCGGCGAGGGGCGTGCCGAAGACTGCGGTCATGCCGGCGCAGGCGCCGGCCACCAGCAGTGCCTTGCGCTCGGCTGCCGTGAGATGGAAGGCCTGCGCCAGGAGCGAGGCGGCCGCCCCGCCCGTCACGATGATGGGACCTTCGGCGCCAAAGGGGCCGCCGCTGCCGATCACGATTCCCGAGGACAGGGGCTTCAGGATCGCGACCTTCGCCGACATACGGCTCTTGCCGTAGAGGATGGTCTCGATCGCTTCCGGGATCCCGTGGCCGCGGATCTTCTCACTGCCGAAGCGCGCCAGCAGTCCGACGATGAGCCCGCCCATCACCGGCGCGAGCAACACTCCCGCGCCCAGCTGATTGTCGGCCGGCGAGCGCGCGGCGAACGACAGGGCATGGAAAAAGAAGAGATTGGTGAAGAAGCGAATGGCCGCGAGCAGCAGCACGGCGCCGGCGGTGCTCATCACACCGATCGCGATTGCGAATCCCGACAGCAGGATCAGCCGCGCGTTGGGCGCAAAATCTCCCCGCCCCGCCATCCTGGCCCCCCTGAATTCGCCGCTCAGAATCCGAAGAGGATGACCGCCTTCTGCAGCGTAACCCATACGCCCCAGGCGATCGGAATGCCGACCGCGATCCAGGCGGCGAACAGCTGCCAGGCCGGGGTGGTCACGACGGCGCGCGGGACCGCCCGCACCGCGTCCCCGGCCGCCCTCTGACTCGCGGCATCGAGCGCCGCGAGCTGCTGCGGCGTCATGTAGTGCTTCTCGGCCACCGGCCGCACGGCGAGGTTGCACAGGAACCCGGCCGCGAGCAGTCCCGCGAGGATGTACATCGTGACGCTGTAGACCTGGTCGCGCGGCACGTGGTGGGCGAGCTGGTACTCGCGCAGATAGTTCACGATCACCGGTCCGAAGATCCCGGCGGCCGACCAGGCGGTCAGCAGCCGCCCATGTATGGCGCCCACCATGCGCGTCCCGAACAGATCCGCAAGATAGGCGGGCACGGTGGAGAAGCCCCCGCCGTACATGGAAAGGATGATGCAGAAGAATCCCACGAAAATCGCCAGCTCGCGCGCAGCCGCGAGCGATGGAATCGAGGCATAGAGCGCCAGCCCGAGAAGCAGGAACACCATATAGGTGGTCTTGCGCCCGATGAAGTCCGAGGCGGACGCCCAGATGAAGCGGCCGGCGATGTTGAACAGCGACAGGAGCCCGGTGAAGCCCGCGGCGATCGCCGCGATGGCGGCATGCTGTGCGGGTGTGAGCTGATCGAAGCTGGCATTGACGCCGATCAGACGCCCCCCGAACACCTCCTGCAGCAAGGGAGAGGCCATGCCGATGATGCCGATGCCGGCGGTGACGTTGAGCGCCAGCACCCACCAGACGAGCCAGAACTGCGGCGTCCAGGTCGCCACGTCGAGATCGACATTGCGATCGGTCACGAGCGTCTTCGCTTTGCTCGCAGCCGGCGGCTGCCAGCCGGCGGGCTTCCACCCTTCCTCGGGCAGGCGGTAGCCGAGCGAGCCGATCATCATGGAGACGAAATAGATCGCCGCCAGCACCAGGAAGGTCTGCCAGACCCCGACTGAAGTCGGCGTGGCGAAGATCCTCATCAGCCGGTCCGCCAGCGGCGCGCCGATCATCGCGCCGCCGCCGAAGCCCATGATCGCCATGCCGGTCGCCATGCCACGGCGGTCGGGGAACCACTTGATGAGCGTCGAAACGGGGGAGATGTAGCCCAGGCCGAGGCCGACGCCCCCGATCACTCCCGAGCCGAGCCAGAGCATCCACACCTGGTGCCAGACGATTCCGAGCGCCGATACGAGCAGCCCGCCGCACCAGCAGCAGGCGGCGACGAAGCCGGCCTTGCGCGGGCCGGCGCGCTCGAGCCAGCCGCCCCAGACGGCCGCCGCCGCGCCCAGGAATACGAAGAACAGCGTGTACATCCAGCCGAGCTCGCTGATCTTCCAGTCGCAGGCGCTGGAGAACATCCTCGTCATCAGCGACAGGCCGGGCGAGCAGGCGATCGCCGACTTGGCGTTGATGGCGCGCGACAGCGGCAGCCAGTACACGCTGAACCCGTACGCCATTCCGATACACAGGTGAATTGCGAGGGCGGCCGGCGGAACGAGCCAGCGATTGAA
>DASQGK010000075.1:0-13863 GCA_035632655.1 Steroidobacteraceae bacterium
TTCCGGACTCGAACTTGAGCCTCGAGAACGCGCCCTTGCCGGCGATGCGGCTGATGATCTCCTTGTAGCCGCCGTGCTCGCCCGGGCTCTCACTCAACACCTCGGCCGTCAGGCCCTTCGATTCGGCGTAGCGGGCGTACATGCGGTACAGGTCGCCGGCGAAGATCGCGGCCTCGTCGCCGCCGGTGCCGGCGCGCACCTCGAGGAAGATATTGCGCTCATCGCGCGGATCCTTCGGCAGCAAGAGGAGCCTCAGCTCCTCTTCCGCGGCGCCGATCGCGGACTTCGCGCGCGTCAGCTCCTCGGCGCCGAGTGCGCGCATGCCCGGGTCGGGATCCTGCGCCATGTCATCCGCGGCCGTCAGGTCGCGCTCGAGGCCACGGTAGGCGCGGTAGCGCTCCGCGAGCGGCGCCAGGCGTGCGTATTCCATGGAAAGCTCGCGGAACTGCTGCGAGCCGCCCGCGACTTCATCGGTGGCGAGGAGCCGGCCGATCTCCTCGAAGCGATCGGAGACTTTGTCGAGCCGCTGGCGGATGGTGTCCTTCAACCGGCGGAATTCTCGGGGAAGTCGGCGGTTTGTGACAAGGTACGCGATGCACCACCCCCATGAAGGCTCTATAGTGGCTCCGATGCTCAAGTCCCCCCTTTGCGCCGCGCGCCCGAGCGCGGTCTGCCTCACCCTCGTGCTGCTGCTCGGCGGCTGCGCGAGCCTCAAGCGCCCGGCGCCGCTCCCCGCGGCCACCGGCGACCCGACCGCGCTCACGATCACCGCCGAGGTTGCCCTGAAGCGGGGCGATTGCCGTGCCGCGGCCGAGGATTATGCCCAGGCCTCCGTGGTCGGCGATGCCAGGCTGGCGCGCAAGGCCACCGAAGTGGCGATCGCCTGCGAGCACCTGCCCGCCGCCTGGACGGCGGCCTCGCGCTGGCGCAGCCTCGCGCCGACGGAGCGCGAGGCCAACGCGCTGTACGCGCTCGTGGCGCTCAAGCTCTATCGCACCACCGAGGCGCGCGCGGCGATCCGCGATTACTGCCGCAGCGCCCTCGATGCGGCCACCACCGACAAGAGCCCGGCGCGCGGTGCGGCGCAGGCCCTCCACCCCGGCCGCGCCCCCGGGGAGCGCGCCCTGTCGGAGCTGGTCTCGCTCCTCCTCGAGGAAGACGATGCCGCCGAGGTGCTGGCGGCGATGAACGCGGTGCCCGAGCCGCTGGCGAGCGCGCCACAGTCGCTGGCGCTGTTCGGCGAGCTGGCGCTGGCCGCCTACGATGGCAGGCGCGCCGAGGCCTTCGCACAACAGGCCCTCGCGCACGACGCGCGGGATTTCGCGGCGCTGCGCGTGCTGGCGCGGGCCCAGGTGCTGCGTGGCGACGGCGAGCGCGCCATCGCCACCGCGCGCTCCGGCGTCGCGGTGGACGAGGTGCGCGGCGGGCTCGAGCTCGCCGAGATCTTCATCTCGCTCGATCGCATCGAGGAGGCCCACCAGCAGCTCGAGAGCCTGCGCGATCACGGTGTCCCCGCCGCCGAGATCGATCGGCGCCTCGCCCTGCTCGCCTTCCAGTCGGGGGATCTGAAGGAGGCACAGCAGCGCTTTACGGCGCTGCTCGCCAACGGCGAGGGGAACGATGGCGCGCAGCTCTACCTCGCCGACATCGCGGCCCGCGAGGGCGATGCGGAGCGCGCGCTGGCGGATTACCGCCGCCTGTACGACTCGGCGGTGGCGGTGGCGGCCCGCTCGCGCGCCGCGGCGCTGCTGCTCGACCGGCCGACGCGCACCGAGAGCGCACACACCGAGGCGCTGACGCTGCTCGATGACTACGCTGCCGAGCATCCCGAGAACGAGCTCGAGCTCAACCTCGCCAAGGCGCATCTGCTCGCCGAGCACGGCGAGCCGGATGCGGGGCTGACGGTCCTCGGCACGGCGCTCGAGCGGCACCCGCAGCATCCGCAGATCGAATACGATCGCGCCGTGATCCTCGATCAGGCGGGGCACGTGCGCGATTCCGTGGGCGCGCTCGAGCACCTGCTCACCCAGCGGCCCGACGATCCGGCGCTCCTCAACGCGCTCGGCTACACGCTCGCGGATCATTCGCTCGAGCTCGGCCGCGCGGAGAACCTGATTCGCCGCGCGCTGACCGTGATGCCCGATAGTCCCGCCGCGCTCGACAGCCTCGGCTGGGTGCGCTTCCGCCGCGGCGATACGCGCAGCGCCGCCGGAACGCTCGAGCGGGCTTATTCCATCGGCCACGATGCGGAGATCGCCGCCCACTGGGGCGAGGCGCTCTGGGCGAGCGGCGAGCAGAGCCAGGCGCGCAAGGTCTGGGCGGCGGCGCTCGCCCGCGAGCCCGACTCCAGGCCGCTGAAAGCGACGGTCGCGCGGTTCATCCCCGATGCGAAATGAGCTGGCGCGCAGCCTGGCAGCGGCGGCGCTGGTACTGCTGGCCGCCTGTCGCACCGCTCCTCCCGTCGCGCCCGCCTCGCCCTCCTGGCAGCTGCGCCGCCCGCAGCTGCAGGCGCGCGCGCATTTCGCGCTCAAGGGCCGCGTCGCGGTCGCCGCAGCCGGACAGGGATTCAATGCGAGCCTGCGCTGGGCGCAGGAGGGGGCCACCTCGCAGGTGGCGCTCGAAGGTCCGCTGGGCGCCGGCGCGGTGCACATCAGCGCCCAGGGGCACGACCTCGACATCGCCACCGCGAACGGCGCGCGACTCGAGAGCGATGCGGCGCGCGCCGAGCTCGCCGCACGCTTAGGCTTCGATCCGCCGCTCGCGAGTCTGCGCTACTGGGTCCTGGGCGTGCCCGATCCCGCGCAGCCCGCCGCGGAGACGCTCGATGAGGCGCACCAGCGACTCGAGCGACTCGAGCAGGATGGCTGGCGCATCGACTACGGCAGCTACGTGGCGGTCGGCGCCGAGTGGCTGCCGGCACGGGTGACGCTCCAGCGCGACGACGTGCGCGTCAAGCTCATCGTCGACAACTGGCAGTCGTGAAGCGCGTGCCCGCCGCGGCCACCGGGGAGACGCGCTGGCCGGCACCCGCGAAGCTCAACCTGTTTCTGCACGTCACCGGCCGGCGCGCCGACGGCTATCACGAGCTGCAGACGCTGTTTCAGCTGCTGGATTTGAGCGACACGATCGCCATCGGCGTGCGCGCGGACGGGGAGATCGAGCGTCCCGAGGGCCCGGAGGGCGTTGCGGCGGAGTCCGACCTCGCCGTCCGCGCAGCGCGCGCGCTCAAGGCGGCGAGCGGCAGCCCGCTCGGGGCGACGCTGCGGGTGCAAAAGCGCATCCCGCAGGGCGGGGGCCTGGGCGGCGGCAGCTCCGATGCGGCGACCGTGCTCCTCGCACTGAATGAGCTGTGGGACCTTCGGCTGCCGCAGCCCGAGCTCGTCTCTCTTGCACGGCCCCTGGGGGCGGATGTACCTGTTTTTATTGAAGGTTTCTCGGCCTGGGGGGAGGGGACGGGAGAGCGCCTGACGCCCGTCGAGCTGCCGGCGCGCTCCTACCTGATCCTCTATCCAGGCGTCGGAGTGAGCACCCGTCAGGTGTTCCAGAGCCCTGAATTGACACGAAATTCCCCCCTCATCACAATACGCGCCTTTTTTGAGTCGGGGGGGCGCAACGACTGCGAGGCCGTGGTCCGCGCGCTGTGCCCCGAGGTGGGCGAGGCGCTGGATTGGCTGGGCCGCTTCGCCCCGGCACGTCTGACGGGCACTGGCTCCTGCGTGTTCGCCGCCTTCGCGAGCCTCGCGGAGGCCGAGCGGCTCGCGGCGCGCGTCCCGGATCGATGGCGCGCCACCGTGGCCCGTGGGCTCAACGTATCGCCGCTGCGGGAGCGGCTCGCGAGTCACGGGCAGTAAGGGTGGAGCGGCTGTAAGATTGCCCGCCATCTGCGCGACGTCGTGCTGGGGTGTCGCCAAGTGGTAAGGCAGCGGGTTTTGATCCCGCCATTCGGAGGTTCGAATCCTTCCACCCCAGCCAGTTTTGTAGGGTATGAGTAGCAGCGACACACTCGCGCTGTTCGCCGGTAATGCCATCCCGGCGCTCGCGCACGACATTGCCAGGAGCCTGCAGACGCCGCTCGGACGGGCGTACGTCGGGCGCTTCAGCGACGGTGAGGTCAACGTCGAGCTGATGGAGAACGTGCGCGGCCGCGACGTCTTCATCGTGCAGTCGACCTGCCCGCCGGCGAACGACAGCCTGATGGAGCTGCTGGTGATGGTGGACGCGGCGCGCCGCGCCTCCGCCGCGCGCATCACGGCGGTGGTGCCGTATTTCGGCTACTCGCGCCAGGACCGCCGTCCGCGCGCGACGCGTGCGGCGATCACGGCGAAGCTGGTGGCCAACATGCTCTCCAGCGCCGGGGTCAACCGGCTGCTGACGATCGACCTGCATGCGGACCAGATTCAGGGATTCTTCGACATCCCGGTGGACAACGTGTACGCCTCGCCGGTGCTGCTCGGCGATGCCTGGAAGCAGGCGTACCGCAACGTGATCATCGTGTCGCCGGATGTGGGAGGAGTGGCACGCGCGCGCGCCTTCGCCAAGCGCCTCGACGATGCGGATCTCGCCATCATCGACAAGCGCCGCCCGCGGCCCAACGAGTCGAAGGTGATGAACATCATCGGTGAGGTCGAGGGCAAGACCTGCATCCTGATCGACGACATGGTCGACACGGCGGGCACGCTCTGCCAGGCGGCGCAGGCACTGAAGGACGAGGGCGCCGAGAAGGTGGTCGCCTACATCACCCACCCGGTGCTGTCGGGCGGGGCGGTCGAGCGGATTGCGCAATCGGCGCTCGATCAGCTGGTGGTGACGGATACGATCCCGCTGTCGGCCGAAGCGAAGCAGGCGCGGCAGATCCGCCAGCTCTCGGTCGCCGGGCTGCTGGCGGAGACCATCCGCCGCATTCTGGACGAGAGCTCGGTGAGCTCGTTGTATGTCGATTGAAGATTTCCCGGGTATGCCGGCCAGGTCGCGGGCGGGCATTGTTTGCTAAGTACTGACGGAGACTCAGAGTAATGCGTATCTCATTCACATTCGGCGCGGACGTCCGCGAGACGCAAGGCAAAGGTGCGAGCCGCCGCCTGCGTCACGCCGGCAAGGTTCCCGCCATCCTCTACGGCGCCCACCAGGACGCCCAGCCGCTGGTCCTCGACCAGCAGAACCTCCTCACCATGATCGGCGATGAGCGCTTCTACTCCTCGATCGTGCGCCTGAAGATCGGCGAGCGCACCCACGAGGCGATCATCAAGGACGTGCAGATGCACCCGGCCAAGAACCTGGTGGTGCACGTCGACCTGCAGCGCGTGGTCGAGAACGAGAAGATCCGCATTCGCCTCCCGATCCACTTCAAGGGCGAGTCCATCGCGCCGGGCGTGAAGAACGAAGGCGGCGTGGTCTCGCACATGCGCACCGACATCGAGGTGAGCTGCCTGCCGAAGGATCTGCCGGAGTTTCTCGAGCTCGACCTCTCGGGCATGAACCTCAACGACACTAAATTCCTGGCGGACATCCCGCTGCCGCCCGGAGTCGCCATTCCGGAGCTGACTCAGCGCAACACGCCGGTGGTGTCGATTCATGCGCCGCGCGCCGAGGAGCCCGAGCCGGTGGCGGCAGAGGCTGCTGCGGTGCCGGCCGAGGGCGCAGCGCCGGTCGCGGGCGCACCGGGAGCCCCGGGAGCGCCGGGTGCGGCGCCGGCCGCCGCGGGCGCACCGGCTGCGGCCCCCGCGGACGCGAAGAAAGGCGAGGAGAAGAAGGAGTCCGCCGGCAAGAAGGAGGGCGGCAAGAAGTAGCCGCCACACTCAGGCCACTCAACCGCCGGCCGCCGCGGAGCCTCGAACGCTCTTCGGCGGCCGGCGGCTTTTGCGGCGACCCCCGACACAATGGCAGGTGAAGCACTCAAGCTGATCGTCGGACTCGGCAACCCCGGTACCGAGTACGCGCGCACGCGGCACAACGCCGGCTTCCAGTTCGCCGACGAGCTCGCCGCGCGCCACGGGGCTACCTTCCGCAGCGAGCCGCGCCATCGGGCGGAGCTGGCGCGCGCCCGCATCGGCGAGGCGGACCTGTGGCTGCTGAAACCGATGAACTACATGAACAACAGCGGCGATGCGGTGCAAAGCGTCGCCTCCTTTTATAAGGTGCCGCTGGCATCGATCCTGGTGGCCTACGACGAGCTGGACTTCCCGGCCGGCGTCATCCGGCTCCGCCAGGGGGGCGGTGCCGCCGGACATAACGGCCTGCGTGACGTGATCGCACAGATGGGCGATGGATTCTGGCGCATGCGCATCGGCATCGGGCACCCCGGCGATCGCTCGCAGGTGCTCGACTACGTTCTCGGCCGCCCGCCCGCCGAGGAAGCGCAGCTGATCCGCACGGCGATCCAGACGGGGGCCGACATCGTGCCGGTATTGCTCGCCGACGGTGCACAGGCCGCGATGAACCTGCTGCACAGCCGCGACTCCGCACCGCCGCCGGCCGGGCGCGGCCCGCCCTGATGCCCATACGCTGCGGCATCGTCGGTCTCCCCAACGTCGGCAAGTCGACCCTGTTCAACGCGCTGACGCGCGCGCAGATCGCGGCCGAGAACTATCCCTTCTGCACCATCGATCCCAACGTCGGCGTGGTGCCGGTGCCGGACCCGCGCTTAGGCCAGCTCGCCGAAATCGCGCGACCCGAGAAGATCGTGCCGGCCACGGTCGAGTTCCTCGACATCGCCGGACTCGTCGCCGGCGCTTCCCAGGGTGAGGGACTCGGCAACCAGTTCCTCGCGCACATCCGCGAGGTGGATGCGATCGCGCACGTGGTGCGCTGCTTTGCCGACGGCGACGTCATCCACGTCGCCGGCAAGGTCGATCCGCTCTCCGACATGGAGACCATCGACACCGAGCTCGCGCTCGCCGACCTCGCCACCCTGGAGAAGGGACTGGAGCGGGCGGTCAAGGCGGGCAAGAGCGGCGATAAGGACGCGCTCAGGCGCCGCACGCTCCTCGAGAGAGTCAAGGTGCAGCTGGACGCGGCCCGGCCGGTGCGCGCTCTGGATCTGAGCGAGGAGGAGCGGCGCGAGATCCGCGAGCTGCAGCTCTTGACCGCCAAGCCCGTGATGTACGTCGCCAACGTGGACGAGAAGGGCTTTCACGACAATCCGCTGCTCGATGCGGTGGCGCGGCGCGCCGCCGCCGAAGGCGCGCGCGTGGTGCCGGTGTGCGCTTCTCTCGAGGCCGAGATCGCCCAGCTCGCCGAGGGCGACCGCGCCGATTTTCTCGCCGAGCTGGGACTTGCGGAGCCGGGCCTCGATCGCGTGATTCGCGCCGCTTACGCGCTGCTCGGCCTTCAGACCTTCTTCACCGCGGGACCCAAGGAGGTGCGCGCCTGGACCGTGCGTGTCGGGGCCACGGCGCCGCAGGCCGCCGGGGCGATCCACACCGACTTCGAGCGCGGCTTCATCCGCGCCGAGGTGATCGCGTTCGCCGATTACCTCGCCGGCAAGGGAGAGGCGGGCGCCCGCGATGCCGGCAAGCTCCGCCTCGAGGGCAAGGAGTACGTGGTGCAGGAAGGCGACGTCATGCACTTCCGCTTCAACGTGTAGCGGCGCGCGCCGGGCTCACTGTCGGCTCGAGCGCCACCTGGTTGCGGCCGTTGCGCTTGGCGACGTAGAGCGCCGCGTCCGCGCGCGCCAGCAGGCTCTCCAGTGTGTCGTCGCTCTCGCCGCTCGCCAGGCCCACCGACAGGGTGACCGATCCCGACAGGTCCTTGCCGTCGGTGCGGCGAATGCGCCCGCCGGCGACCGCCGAGCGGATCTGCTCGGCGAGCGCGCGCGCTCCGGCGAGCGGCGTCTGCTGCAGCAGCACCGCGAACTCATCGCCCCCCGGGCGGGCGGCGATGTCGCGTCCCTTGAGGTTCGCCTGCAGCGTCTGGCCGATCGCGCGCAGTATCTTGTCGCCGAGCAGGTGGCCGTGCTTGTCGTTGATCTGCTTGAAATGATCGATGTCCGCCAGCAGGAGCGTCGCGCCCTTGAAGGGGTTGGAGGACATCTCCAGGTCTCTCACCGCGCGCTCGAGTCCGCGGCGGTTCTTGAGTCCGGTGAGCGGATCGAGCAGCGCCTCGCTCTGCGCCTGCTCGAGCTGGCGGGTGAGCACCTCCACCTCGCGGGCGCGCGTCTCGAGCCGCTCGCGCACCGCCTCGGTGGCCGACTGCATGCGGGTGGTCTCGCGCGCCAGCTCCGCGATGATGGCGTGCACGCCCTCGAGGTCCACCGCACCGTCGAGCTGCGAGCGCGTGCGGCGCAGCGCCGCGTCGAACTGTCCGCTGTCATCGAGCGCCGCCGCGGCGGCCTGCGACGCTTCCTCGAGCAGGGCGCGGAGCTTGCGCTGCAGGCGCTCCAGCACCTCCATGTCGCGCGCCACGACGTAGCGCGCGTGCAGGTCGTAGACGTCGTCTTCGCCGAGCGGCAGCTTCTGCGCGAGGCTCGTCTCGAGCACGGCGCTCAGCGGCGGATTGATCCCGGCGACATGCTCGTACCACAGCGTGTAGCTGATCGGATGGAGCGCGGCGGACTGGCGCGCCATCAGCGGCAGCGCCAGGCGCAGCAGCTCCGCGCTCTGGTCTTTGTCTTCCGTGTAACGCATGGATTCCCCGGTTATTGCGCGGTCCCGGCCGGCGCCGCCAGGCCCGGATCGGTCTCGGTCTTGAGGGCGTCCTGTTCGGCCTGGCGCGTCATGACGATGATGCTGATGCGGCGGTTCACGGGAGCGCGCGGATTGTCCTTGTTGAAGAGCACCGAGGAGGCGAGGCCCACCACGCGCGCGGTCTTGTCGCCTGCGAGGCCCGCGGCCTCGAGCGCACGGCGGGCGGCGTTGGCGCGGTCCGCGGACAGGTCCCAGTTGGTGCGCCCGCTTCCATCCACGTACGGCGTGGCATCGGTGTGGCCGGTGAGGCTCAGGCGGTTGGGCACGCTGTTGAGATAGCGGGCGAGCTCGGTGAGGATCGCGACCGTGTAGGGCTTGAGGCGCGTGCTGCCCATGTCGAACATCGGGCGGTTCTGCTTGTCGACGATCTGGATCCGCAGCCCCTCGGGGGTGATGTCGAGCAGCAGCTGATCCTTGAAGGGCTCGAGTGCCTGGCTCTCATCGATCGCCTTCTTGAGCTCGTCCATCAGCGACTCGAGCTGCCGGCGCTCGGCGGCCTGCACCGCCTTGCGCGCACTCGAGAGCGGGTCGTCTTCCTGCGGCTCAGGCCGCGGAGCGGTCTGCGGCTGGGTCGCCGCCGGCACGGGCGGTGCCACCGGAGCTCCGATGCCGGGAGCGAGGCTCTGCAGGACGCGCGGGGCGTCGAGTCCGCCGTGCATGTTGATGGGGCTGGTGCTGGCGCCGCCCGGGCCATTCATCCCGGGAGCCGGCTTGGCGCTCTTGCCGGGCTCCATGCTGGGATTCTTGAAGTAATCGAAGATGGCCGCGCGCTGGTCGCGCGAGACGGCGGTCACGAGCCACATGACGAGAAAGAACGCCATCATCGCCGTGACGAAGTCGGCGTAGGCGACCTTCCAGGCGCCGCCGTGATGGCCCTCGCCGCCGCGCTTGTAGCGCTTGACGATGACGATGGCACGCTTGTCGGATCGCGCGGGCATCGATGCTTACCTGGCGGCGGCCGCTGCCGGCTTCGCGGCGGCTGCGGCTGCGGCGGCGCCTCCCGCCGGACGCGCCTTGCCCTTGAGGTGCGCCTCGAGGTCGTTGAACGTGGGGCGCACCTCGCTGAAGAGGAGCTTGCGGGCGAATTCCACCGCCACCGGCGGGGCGTAGCCGCGCACGCTCGCCACCAGCGCCATCTTCACCACCTCGAAGGCCTTGCCCTCCTCGTGGGCGATGTGCTCCATGGCGGCGGCGATCGGGCCGACGAAACCGTAGGACACGAGGATGCCGAGGAAGGTGCCGACCAGCGCCGCGCCCACCCGGTGGCCGATGGTGGCGGTATCGGCGCCCTCGAGGGAGGCCATGGTGTTGACGATGCCGAGCACCGCCGCGACGATGCCGAAGCCCGGCAGCGCGTCCGCCACTTTCTGCACGGCATGCGAGGGCTGCATCGCCTCCTTGTGGTGCGTCTCGAGCTCGTACTCGAGCAGGCTCTCGAGCTCCTGCGGGTCGAGATTGCCGCCGACGATCAGGCGCAGGCAGTCGGCGATGAACTCCACCATGTGGGTGTCGGCGAGCACGCGCGGGTACTTCCTGAAGAGCGCGCTGTCCTGCGGCGCCTCCACGTCGCGCTCGATGGCCATCACCCCTTCCTTGCGGATCTTGACCAGGATGTCGTACAGCAGCTGCAGCAGCGTCACGTAGTCGGCGCGCTTGTAGCGCGCGCCCTTCGGTAACGCGATCGCACCGGTGAAGGCCGCTTTCACGACCTTCATGGGGTTGCTGATGAGGAACGCGCCGATCGCCGAGCCGACGATGATCACGATCTCGAACGGATGCCAGAGCGCGAGGATGTGGCCGCCCTCGGCCACGAACCCGCCGAGGATGCACCCGATCACCACCACTGATCCGATGATTTGCAGCATATGACTTAATGTTGAGCGAGACGCAGCGCCCGATCCGCCTCCGGTTCAAGGCAGATATCGACCCGCGGAAGGGGATTCTTGAGCGGCGGACCCGACGCGCGGAGCGCGACTCAGGTCACAAACGCGAGCGGCTCGCGGCCACGCGCGGCGTGCCGGGGCCGGCGAGCCTCAGGTCCGCGGCGAAGGCCAGGCGCGCCTCGCGGATGAAGTCCGCGGCCAGCTGCCCGGCGCCACGGCAGGCGAGCTGCCGCAGGGTGAGCTGGCGGGCATACTCGCGCGCCTCCGCGGCGCAGGTGCGGGTCGCCCTGAGCTCGATCACGCTGCCGTGCTCGCCGCCGAGCAGACGCACGCTCACGGTGCAGCCGCTGACCGATGCGAGCAGAGCCAGGCGGTGGGTGAGGTCGTTGAGTTCCGTAGACAAATAGCCATCCCGAGCGCGAGCAGGAGCGTCCTGCCTATAACTGTCGCGTAGAGGCATCCTCTCTCATCCGGCGTCAAAACCCGATAGGGAAAAACCCCCGGATCGCGGGTGCCGAACAGGTAGTCAGGATGCGGTTGACAAAGGGACGGGCCCCGGACACTGTGCGCTCGCCGCAGGTGGCGCGAAGGTCTCTCGAGACGTCCTGGATGGAAAGCCGCTTCTACGATTGGCTGCGGCGCCTGGGCCGCGGGGCCGCAGCTCCGGCGCGCCCGCCCGCCGCCCGCTCTCCCGGGGAGGGGATGGCCTCGCTCCCCAAGGAGCCGGCCGGCCCGGCGGCGCCCGAGCACGACCTTGAGGCGCTGGCCTTCGCTCACAATTATCACGGCATGGCGATCGTCGACGCGGCGAGCTCGACGCTGCGCACCGTCAATGCCGCTTATGCGCAGCTCATCGGGCGCACCCCGGAGCAGCTGCAGGGGGCGGCCGCCCTCAGCGTCTACCCCGCAACCGAGCACGTGCAGCTGGCCGTCGCCGAGCACACCGCGGACCGCCAGGGCCATGCGACGCTTCAGACCTGCCAGCTGCACCGGGACGGTACGGTGATACCCGTCGAGCTGAGCCTCGTCTCGGTGCGCGAGCCGGGCGGGGCGGTGAGCTACCGGGTCCAGACGGTGACCGACCTGCGCGCGCGGCTGCGCGCCGAAGGCGAGCTGCGCTTCGGCGAGGCGCAGCACACGGCGGCGGCGCGTTTCCGCCAGCTGGCGGACTCCGCTCCCGTCGGCATCCTGCTGATGGACGCCGATGGGGGCCTCAATTACGCCAATCCCAGCTGGCTGCAGATCACCGGGCTTGCCGCCGAGGGTGCTCGCGGCGATGGCTGGTGGGAGGCCGTCCATCCGGACGACCGCGAGCGCCTGAGCAACGCCTGGGAAGAGCTCATGCGCGGCTCACCGCTCGACCTCGAGTTCCGCTACCGCCGGCCCGAAGGGGATCTGCGCTCGGTGCGCTCGCAGGCCGCGGCGCTGCACGACGAGGGCGGCACGGTGGTCGGGTTCATGTGCGTCGACGTGGACATCACCGAGCAGCTTCGGCAACGCGCGGCGGTCGACGGATTCCACGGCCGCATCCGCTCGCTGGCGCATCGCCTCGAGCATCTGCGCGATGAGGAGCGGGCGGCGCTGGCGCAGCGGCTGCACGGCTCGCTGCGCGAAGACCTGACGACGCTCAAGGGCGAGATCGAGGCGCTGCAACCGGGCACGGCCGCCGCGGCAGGCGCAGGCGAGGGCCTGCGTGCCCTGGCCGAGATCGCCGGGCGCTGCCTGGGCCAGATCCGCCACATCACTTTCGAGCTGCAGCCGCCGGGGGTCGAAGACCTCGGACTTCTGGAGGCGCTGCAGCGCTATGTAGATGAGTGCGCTGCGCAGTCCGGGCTCACCATCGAGCTGCGCACGACCGGCGAGGTCCCCGAGCTCGGGCGGCGTCGCTCGCTCGCCCTCTACCGCACGCTGCAGGAGGCGCTGAGCAACGTCACACGACATGCGCGCGCCCGCCACGTGGAGGCGCATCTGTGGGAGCAGGACGGTGCCGTGCACCTGCGCGTCAGCGACGACGGGGTCGGCATCGGCGACCGGGATCGCGGCAAGGCGGGCTGCTTCGGTCTCCTCTCGACCTCGGAGCGCCTCACGCAGCTCGGCGGGACGCTGCGCGTGTTCGGTGTGGCGGGCCGGGGCACGACACTCGATGCCAGCGTGCCGCTCAAGTCCGGGCGGGGCCGGCGCGAGTCCGCCGCACGCTAGGCGATGCTGCGCAGCCGGCAAAGACCGCGCTCTTTGCCGGCGGCTTGCGGAGTAATGTCCGCCAAAATCGTCGCAGACGATTTTGGCCAATCAAATTAGGCCCGGCTCACCTGCGGGCGAATCGCCATCCAGGCGCCGCGGATCTCGGCCAGCAGGCTCAGCACCTCGGTGATGCAGCCGGCGTCCGAGCGGACGTTGGCGTTGAGCAGCTGGCGGATCATGTACTCGTAGAGATCGTGGAGGTTGCGGGCCAGCTTGCCGCCTTTCTGCAGGTCGAGGCTGCCGCGCAGCTCCGCGATGATGGTCACGCAGCTGTGCAGCATCTTGGCCTTGGTCGCGAGCTCGCCGCGCTCGATGCAGCCGCGGGCGGTCGCCAGGCGATCGACTGCGGCATCGAACAGCATCTGCACCAGGGCGTGAGCGTCGGAGCTCGCCACTCCGCCGTGCACCAGGGTGCTGCGGTAGGCTGCCATTCTGGGGTTGTAGGCGAATCCACTCACTGGCGCACGCTCCGGCGGTCGTTACCCCTGTAGCGGCGCAACAGCGGGTAACTTGAGACCGCCTGGGGCGGCCCGGAACGCTTAAGCGTTCGACTTGCTCTGGACCTGCGGCAGCGTTGCGAACTGCTGGCTCAGGTAGCTCGAGGTGCTCTGGAGCGACGACAGCAGGGCATTGAGGGCCGAGTACTGCTGTGTGAGGCTCGCCTGCAGTGCCGCCATCTGCGTCTGCAGCTGGCTGCTCTGCTGGGTGAGGGAGTTGTCGCGGCTCGCGAGCGTGTTGCCTTCGGTGGTGAGCGAGCCGTTGGGCCCGAGCGCGCTGGCGATATCGGTATTGAGTGCGGCGGCGACACCGCCCGAGCTGCTGAACAGCTGGCTCACCGCGGCGAAGTTGCTGGCGAGGGCGCCCTGCAGCGTGGTGCTGCTGACGCTCAGCGTGCCGTCGCGGTTGGTCGTTATGCCGATGCTGGCGAGCGTGTTGTAGGTCGGGGAGCCGGTGTCGACGATGCTGTAGAGGGCCTGCTTTACCTGGTTCTGGATGCCCTGCAATCCTGCATCGCCCATCATGACGCCGGCGGTGTTGGTCGAGGAATCGTAGCCGCC